>NZ_RPOH01000001.1 GCF_003818135.1 Buttiauxella warmboldiae
ATCAATGCGCCACAAAGAAGGAAAAACCACGCTTTTCCTTCTTTGTCAGCAATCCCAGACCCTTTTCGATTAACGCAGCTGGGAGGCAACCAGCGGCCAGCGGGTGTCAAAATCGCCGGTAGGTAGATAGCGGAACTCACTGCGCACAAAGCGCGATAACGTCCCCTCACAGAAGGCCAGAAGCTGGCTTGCCAGTAATGACTCATCGGTACTGAACCCTTCGCCTTCACGCATCTTCTTTTCGCGCATAACCTGTCGCAACTGCACTTCGATACGTTCAAAGAGCTGATTGATGCGATCCTGCAGGCGATCTTGTTCAAACATCAACGCGTGACCGGTGAGAATGCGGGTGAGGCCTGGATTGCGCTCACCAAAACCCAGAATCAACAGAACAATCAGGCGTAAACGGGCGTGTGTATCTTTCTCATCTTTCAAAATGAGATTGATGCGGGTAATCAGGCTGTCTTCAATAAATTCGATAAGGCTGTCGAACATTTTCGTTTTGCTGGGAAAGTGTCGATACAGCGCAGCTTCGGAAACGCCAACCGTCGCCGCGAGCTTGGCGGTGGTGATGCGTTGGCTTCCATCACTGGATTCAAGCATTTGGGCCAGAGACTGAAGTATTTCCTCGCGACGATTCCGTTTCGCGGTTTGTTTTTCTGCCATGTTCTAAAATACCCCTGAAATAAAGCACTTGTCAGGCAAGTAGCCACGCAGCGCTCGCAAACTTAACGTTTGCGGTTTGTTCACATTTTTTACGCTGCGGGGTTACGTCTAAGAAATGAAGTTACTGGCGCCCTGAATGACCGAAGCCACCTTCGCCACGGTCGCTTGAATCGAAATCTTCCACCAGATTGAATTCGGCCTGCACCACGGGGACAAATACCATTTGGGCAATGCGTTCGCCGGGTTCGATAGTGAAGCAATCTTGTCCGCGGTTCCACACGGAAACCATTAACTGACCCTGGTAATCGGAGTCTATCAGACCAACGAGGTTACCTAACACTACGCCATGCTTATGGCCAAGTCCTGAACGAGGCAGAATAACCGCTGCCAGAGAGGGATCGGCGATATGTATAGCCAGTCCGGTTGGTATCAGCTTGGTGACACCAGGTGCAAGCTCTATGGCCTCATCCAGACAGGCACGCAGGTCAAGACCCGCCGAGCCGGAAGTTGCATAAGTCGGCAGCGGGAACTGTTGGCCAACGCGGGGGTCCAGAATCTTAACGTCGATTTTTTTCATCATAACGGGTCACTATCTCATTCAGTAAAAGATGGCCAAGGAGTTCTTTACGCTCAAGCGGTAAGACTTTATCTCCTTCCTGCCAGAAAAGGTGCAGTGCATTGTTGTCGCTGTTAAACCCCTGGCCCGTTTGTGAGACATCGTTCGCACAAATCAGATCGAGATTTTTACTGATACGTTTTTTACGGGCGTATTCTTCCACATTATTTGTTTCGGCGGCAAACCCAACAACGTAAGGACGATGAGTTAACCGCGCGGCGACCCCGGCGACAATATCGGGGTTTTTTATCATTTTTATAGTGATTTCATCGCCTTGTTTTTTGATTTTTTCCTCAGCTACCGTAGCGGCTCGATAGTCTGCCACCGCCGCGCAGCCAATGAAAATGTGCTGCTGCTGGACATGTTGCTGAACCGCCGCCTCCATTTCCAGAGCCGTAGTGACATCAATACGTTTAACCCCCGCAGGAGCTGGCAACGAAACAGGGCCAGAAATTAACGTTACGTTTGCCCCGCGTGCCGCCGCCGCCGCCGCAATCGCATAACCCATTTTCCCCGAGCTATCGTTAGTGATGTAACGAACCGGATCCAAGCGTTCGCGCGTAGGGCCTGCGGTAATCATGACATTAAGATGTTGCAGATCTTTAATGACAGTAAAATGTTGCGCGGTCCTCTCCACAATCGTCAGGGGATCAAGCATACGGCCAGGGCCAACATCACCACAGGCCTGACTGCCGCTGTCCGGACCCCAGATCAATAAGCCGCGTGCGCCGAGAACGTCAAGATTATGTTGGGTTGCCGTTGCCCGATACATCTGCTGGTTCATGGCAGGTACGACAGCAACCGGGGACGGCGTGGCCAGACAAATGGTGCTTACCAGGTCGTTCGCCATCCCGGTGGTAATACGGGCGATTAAATCGGCGGTAGCAGGAGCCAGGATAACTAAATCGGCCCATTTCCCTAATTCGATATGCCCCATCGCCGCTTCTGCTGCGGGATCTAACAAGCTGTCTGACACTGGGTAACCTGACACGGCTTGTAAACTCAGCGGCGTAATAAAGGCTTTGGCGGCCTCCGTCATGGCTACCCGAACCTCAGCCCCGCGTTCTCGCAGACGGCGCACCAGTTCTGGTGTTTTATAGGCAGCGATACCGCCGCTCACGCCCAGAACAATTTTTTTGCCAGCAAGCCCCATCATGATTTTCCACCAGAAGTCACAGTTATCTGGCTATTTTACCACACTCATTCGTGATCGACTTTTTGTCGTTTGCGAGGCCTGCCGCAGGCTCAATATCTGCCTGTCGTTTGCGCTTGCCGGGTTGTGCACAATGAATGATGACGAAGCGCAAGGAGGTTCTGATGAAGAAGAGGATTGAGTTCAATCGAGCGAGTATGCCGCGCGAAAAGCTGCTGAAATTTGGCGCCAGCTCATTATCGGATGTGGAATTACTGGCGATTTTTTTACGTACCGGTGGCCAGAATATGAATGTATTAGTGTTTGCACAAAGCCTGCTGCAACAGTTTGGTTCATTAAGCCGGCTGCTGTCGGCTGACTACTCGCAGTTTAAAAATGTGAAGGGGATTGGCGACGCAAAATACTCGCAGTTGAACGCTATTGCTGAGCTGGCAAGGCGTTACTACTATTCGCGTGGCGTTGAAGAGCTGGCTCTCATGGGGCCTGATGCCGTCAGGGAATTTATTCACAGCCAGCTGACGACCGTAGAACGCGAGATCTTTATGGTGATTTTTCTCGATAACCAGCACCGGGTGATTAAACATTGCCCGATGTTTTCGGGAACATTGAACCATGTAGAGGTGCATCCAAGAGAAATTGTGCGTGAAGCGATGAAATCCAATGCAGCGGCGTTAATACTCGCGCATAATCACCCGTCTGGTCGAGCCGAACCGAGCAAAGCCGATCGCGTGATTACCGAGCGCATCGTAAAAGCTTGCCTGTTTATGGATATCCGCGTGCTCGATCACCTTGTTATTGGCCGTGGAGAGTACGTTTCTTTTGCCGAACGTGGGTGGATTTAGACCGAATTGCGCGATCCTTAGGGATCTTTGTCTGTTCGGGACTTGAGCACATGCGTTATGCAGCGTATACTACGCCACCTTTGAGAATCTCGGGTTTTGGCATTATGCGCCTGGCACTGTGGTTCACATTGAACCGCCAGGGACCAGGCTTGCGGCCTGACGAGGCGCCATAACCCTATACGAAGCTCGAGCTAATTTGATTTTTGGAGAATAGACATGTCCCGAGTCTGCCAAGTTACTGGCAAGCGTCCGGTGACCGGTAATAACCGTTCCCACGCAATGAACGCGACCAAACGCCGTTTCCTGCCGAACCTGCACTCTCACCGTTTTTGGGTTGAGAGCGAGAAGCGTTTTGTCACACTGCGTGTATCTGCTAAAGGTATGCGTGTAATTGATAAGAAGGGTATCGAAACGGTCCTGGCCGATATGCGTACCCGTGGCGAGAAGTACTAAGAGGAATTAAGTCATGGCTAAAGGTGTTCGCGAGAAGATCAAGCTGGTTTCTTCTGCTGGTACTGGTCACTTCTATACCACTACGAAGAACAAGCGTACTAAGCCGGAAAAACTGGAACTGAAAAAGTTCGATCCAGTTGTCCGTCAACACGTACTGTACAAAGAAGCTAAAATTAAATAATTTTAGTGACTTTGATGAAAAACCTCGCTTAGGCGGGGTTTTTTTGTTTTAGGCCGGGAGTGGGAGGAGAGATGCCTGAGTTACCTGAAGTAGAAACCAGCCGTCGTGGTATTGAGCCGCATCTGGTCGGCGAAACTATCCTGCATGCTGTTGTGCGCAACGGCCGGTTGCGCTGGCCTGTCTCTGATGAAATCCATGCTCTGAGTGATAAACCCGTTTTAAGCGTGCAGCGCCGCGCTAAATATCTGCTGCTCGAACTTCCCGATGGCTGGATTATCATCCACCTCGGTATGTCCGGTAGCCTGCGCATTCTTCCTGAAGATTATCCGGCGGAAAAACACGACCACGTTGATTTGGTGATGAGCAACGGTAAAGTATTGCGTTACACCGATCCGCGTCGCTTTGGTGCCTGGCTGTGGGCAAAAGAGCTGGCAGGCAGCAATGTGCTGGCACATCTTGGTCCGGAGCCTTTGAGCGAGGCGTTTTCGGCTGATTATTTGCGTGAAAAATCCGCGAAAAAGAAAACCGCGATTAAGCCCTGGCTGATGGATAACAAGCTGGTGGTGGGCGTCGGTAATATTTATGCCAGCGAATCGCTATTTGCGGCCGGTATTCATCCCGATCGCTCCGCTCAGTCACTCTCGCAAACGGAGTGTGAATTGCTGGTTAAAACCATCAAAGCGGTTCTGCTACGATCCATTGAGCAAGGCGGCACAACGCTGAAGGACTTTCTGCAATCAGATGGTAAACCGGGGTATTTTGCTCAGGAGCTTCAGGTTTATGGACGGGCAGGCGAGCCTTGCCGGGTTTGTGGTGCGCCAGTTGTTATCAGCAAGCATGGGCAACGCAGCACGTTTTACTGCCGCCATTGCCAGCATTGAGTTTTATTGTTCCGCTTCCTGCTTGAGCTTATCCAGTAAGGCTTTGCATACCGGTTCAGGCAGGAAGTGCGCCACATCGCCATGATGGCGGGCAACTTCTTTCACCAGCGACGAAGAGACAAAAGACCACTCTTTCGACGGCATCAGGAACACGCTTTCCAGCTCCGGCATTAAGTGGCGGTTCATATGGGCCAGCTGCATCTCATACTCAAAATCTGCCGCGGTGCGTAAGCCCCTGACCAGAACGTTAGCCTGTTGAGCGTTGGCAAAATTCGCCATCAAATCGCTGAATCCAACCACCTCAATATTAGGCAAATGAGCTGTCACAGCTTGTGCGAGCTGCACCCTCTCTTCCAGCGTGAACAGGGTTTTTTTATGCGGGCTATTTGCAATCGCCAGAATCAGGGTGTCGAACATCATCGCTGCGCGCGTCACGATGTCCAGATGACCGTTAGTCATAGGATCGAAAGTTCCTGGATAGATTGCTCGGGTGGTCATAAAGGTTTGGTTTCCGTATAGCCTTGATTCAGTGCCCAAAGTTCAGCGTACTTGTTAAACGTATACTGTGCGTTGACCACAGCCAGCAGCCAGCCCTGTTTCCCATCAAGAAAACCGGCACGTAATAGCAGCGTTTTACAAAATGCGCCAACCGTATGACCGAAAATGCCCGCCATAGAGACTCGCTTGCCACGCTGGTGGCGTTCTTGCGCCCAGGCTGTCGCATAATTTAACTGTTTGCGCTGGAAGCTTGCGAAGTCGCGACAGGTTAAATGAAGTAGATCCCCCTGAAGCGGGATCACTCTTGCCCCTGCGGCATCGAGAGATTCATGAACCTGATTGTCATTATAGCGATAGCGCGAGCGGGCATAGAGGCGAGTCACACGATCCGGATACCAGCCGCTATGGCGCATAAAACGGCCAAGGAACAGGTTGCGACGCGCGATACTGTAAACAGCATCAGCCTGAGGGTTTTCTAACACCGATTTAAGCATGCTTGCCAGCTCTGGTGTGACGCGCTCATCGGTATCGATCATCAAAATATAATCGTGGCTGGCGTAGCTCTGTGCGAGCTGACGTTGTTTGCCAAAACCCTGCCAGTCTTCATTAATGAAAACTTTCGCACCTGCCTGAAGGGCTATCTCGACGGTAGAATCGGTACTTCCGGAATCCAGCAACACCACCTCATCTGCCCATGAGACTGACGCCAGGCATTCTGGCAATACGTCTGCTGCATTTTTAGCGATCATCACGACGGACAAACGGTTGGCCATTAATGACTCCGCTGCGGAAGGTACGGTTGCAGTAATTGTAGCAAGCGTTGTAGTGCGCCCTGATTCTGATGCAGCACTTCTACGGCATGACGGCCATAGTACAGGCGATAATCTTCATCGGTTAGCAGGGTTGTTATCTCGTTAACCAGCGAGCCGGCATCCGTAACGGTAATCAGCCCATCTGCATTCTGTAATCTGGCGCATATGTCTTTGAAGTTGAAGGTGTGTGGCCCCATTAAAACGGGAATAGCGTGCGCGGAAGGCTCCAGTGGATTATGGCCCCCACGTTCCACCAGGCTGCCGCCCACAAAGGCGAGGTCGGCAATGCCGTATAACATCATCAGCTCGCCCATAGTATCGCCAATTACGACCTGGGTACTGCTGGAGGGCTTTTCGCCACTGCTGCGCATGATGTAACTGAAACCACCTTTCCGAGCCATATCCCGTGCGTCTTTAAAGCGCTCAGGATGGCGTGGGACCAGAATTAACAGTAAATCAGGGAATGTGGCCAGCAGCTGGCGGTGAGCATCCAGAATAATGCTCTCTTCGCCGTCGTGAGTGCTGGTGGCAATCCACACTTTGCGATGCGGCGCCCACTGACGGCGCAGTGTTATTGCACGGGCAGCGAGTTCTGGAGTCACGGAGATATCAAATTTCAGGCTGCCGGTAACCGTCAATTGCGAGCGTTTCAGACCCAGTTCGATGAAACGGCTGCCGTCTTCTTCATTTTGTGCAGCAATCAGCGTGATTTTACTCAGCAAGCGCTGGGTAAAACGACCCAGCTTCTTATAGCCTTTTGCCGAGCGGGCTGAAAGGCGAGCGTTAGCAATCACCAACGGGATTTTACGTTGATATAACTCGTTGATCATATTGGGCCACAATTCGGTTTCCATCACGATAACCAGTTTAGGGCGCACGGTATTAAAGAAGCGTTTCATGGCGCAAGGGAGATCGTAGGGCAAATAGACGTGATGCACGTTTTGCCCAAAAGCCGATTCAGCGCGTTCCGATCCTGTTGGCGTCATGGTGGTGACGGTAATCGGAATGGTTGGGTAGCGATGGCGCAGGGCGCGAACTAACGGAATGGCCGCCAGCGTCTCGCCTACGGAAACTGAATGCAGAAGAATACCTCCGGGCTCCACTTTTCCACGGCAATAGCCGTAGCGTTCCGCCCAGCGTTTACGGTACGCAGGAGCTTTGCGGCTACGGAGTAACAGTCGCAGCCATACAAACGGCTGAATAAGGTAGAACAGAGCGGTATACAACGATTCCAAGCGAATTTTCCGTATTTTCATTAGCGGCGGGCAAATTCTAAGCATTCAGGAGGCGTAAAGCTATTGTTTTGGTGATATTCAGGAAATCTCAGTTGCCCATCATTTTGTTGAATGATGGCATTGTGGCAATGCAGCATTCAATGGCGACAAAAACATCATTTATTGGGATTGTTACAATGCCTTTTTCTTCATCTTTTGCTTTGATAATAAAGTGTTTTTCTTGATCCTGCAGAGGGTTTACACCGTCTACGTGCATTTGAGTTGCTAATAAACCAATAACTGGAGTTCTGGTAGCTATTGCCACATGATAAGGCCCTGTATCTCCGACAACCAGGCAGGCAAATGAAGCAACGTTTTCAACTAATTGCTTAAGATTAGTTTTCCCTGCTAAATTTGTAACCTGATGAAAATCCCCTTCCAGCCCATCAATGATTTTTTTATTTAGATCTTGTTCTCCTGGCCCACCGATTAAGCGAATCTCAATAGCAGGGTATTTTGCCATGATGTGCTGGATTAACTGCGTGAAATTTTGAGCAGGCCAACAGCGTTCTTGAGATGAAGCGCCTGCATGAATACCGATAATACACTGCTGCGTTTTCTCTACCGTAAACGGGATAGGAATAAACATCTCAAGGGAGGGTGTTTTTATTCCCACCGACTCAAGAAGCTCTGTTTTTTGGCGAATCAAATGTAGATTTCCTTTAATTCGATTGTCGTAATGTGCAGAAAGAAAGTTGTCCAAATAAAAACGATCACGTCCAAGATAATCATTATAGTAAACATCTTTTAGGATTATTGGTGAACGTGCCATTGATGCGGTAACAATATCGTATGGTGAACGTGAATGTAGGAGAAAGGTTGCATCAATACAGTGTTTACGAAGTATTTTGACAAGGCTCACAACACCATTCGCTTTACCATTCCAGTATAAAACCTCATTGAATATCTCACTATCTTCCGCCAGCAATTTATTACGTTGATTCATAACCAGAATAATTTTTGCTTCAGGCCAACGCATTTTGATTGCTCGTATGGCTGGAGTATTGATTAAAAAATCACCAAGTGCGGTGGTGGAAAATATCGCGATATTTTTTAAATTATCACTATCAGCAAATTGAGTGATTTTTTGGACACGATAGCCAGTCAGCTTCCACAAATGAAGAAAAATACCTGCAATGACTTGTTTTGTTAGTTTACTCATACTGATCCGCAATTAGTTAGTCGTAATGCAATGAATGATAGCCTAAGGGTAATAAATACCAAGTCTACGTGTAACCTGGTCTATCAGGCAACGTAGCAGAGGAGCCTGTGTATTACGCCATATCAAAGAACAGAGATCACAGTCGAAAAAATGGATCTCGCAGTTATACATTGTAGTGACAACCCTTAATGGGAGGTATTTTCATACAGTATATGTAAGTCAATCAATTTATTGGATTATTTTTATATAATTGGCGATATTGCGCACAGATTTCTTGTACGCTGAAGCGCTGGAGTGAGCCTTGCGTTATCTCTGGTGGGTTATCATAAATGCTTTGCATGGCCTGAGCCAGGGCATGACTATTTAGGTTACACAGCCCCCGAGCCAGCGGGCCTGTCATAATTTCGGCCGGACCACCGGGGCAGCAAGTGCTGACAACAGGGGTACCTAGTAACAATGCTTCGACTAATACGTTGCCAAATCCTTCGCTATCTGAACTCACAACCAACAGACGAGCATTTTTTATCCAGGCCCAGGGGTTTGCCTGAAACCCTTTGAAAATGACTCGGTCACCTATGTTTAGCTCTGCTGCAAGCGATCGAAGTCTGTTTTCTTGTTCAGGTTTACCTTGCCCTAGCAGCACAAGGGGTGCTTGAATATCACTGTCTGCGTAGGCCTTAATAAGACGGTCGTGGCGTTTACTGGGATGAAAGCGCCCAACGTGAATAATATAATCTTGGCCCGCCATATCGCAGGGGGCTTGCGCGTTTTGAAGGATCGCGGAGAAATCAAAAGGATTATAAATGGTTCTTAGCTGGGCTGGTTGAACGGTAAATTCATTAACCAGATCTCGACCAACTGCATCTGAAACAGTAACAATGTTTCGCTGTTGATAAATGCGTTTAATTTTTTGTTGTTTTAGCCAGCGGCTGAAACCTGTGCGATGCCCTAGATAAGACGAAGAAAAAACGCCATGCAGACAGAACCAAAGGTTACGGTGCTTCATTGTTTTACTTCGTGCCACAATACGATCTGTTTTGTGCAAATTTGATAATACTAAATCGAATGGGGCACTTTTTTCTGCTTCATTTACCGCCCTATCAAGTTGCGCCGCGCGACGCGAAAGTTCAGTCAGTTTGCGCCAGGGAGCACGACACTGGTCTTTGATAACCTGATAATCCAACCCGTCAGGCAATGGGTAGTGGCAAACATCACGTAAGGAAAAGAGTGATACGCTATCGCCTTCGCGAATAAAATTCTCGGCAAGTGTTAACACTACCTTTTCCGCACCTCCACCGGGTAACCCATCAATAATAAAAAGGATTTTCATTTTTACCCCATGATCTGTTGGTAAAGGGAAATGAGCTGCGTCGAAAGGGTTGCTGATGTAAAGGGCATAATGCGTTCTCGGGCATGCAGTCCTTCAGAAGAGCCCAGTGCTCTTGCGGGCAGAGCCATTATTGCCTGTTGTAGCGCAGAGATATCAAGAGAGTCACAGACATATCCGTTTTGGCCATTAGTGATGAACTCTGCACCACCGCAGCGTGTAGAAGTAATGACGGGAAGGCCACAGGCCATTGCTTCAAGAATAACATTTGGGAAGGGATCGTAGATCGTTGGCAATAATAACCCATCGGCCATTTGATAGAAAGGCAGCGTTTCCTGCTGCATACCGAAGAAATGGATACGATCTTCGCAGTATAACGTTCGAGCCAGGGCCTGATAGCTCTTCTGATCTTTATCTTTTCCTACAACGATGAGATGCCGGTTCGTTGGTGCTATTGCCTTGATAGCAGCAGCCAGTCCTTTGCGTTCAAACCCCGATCCGACAAACACAAAACAGCTTGCCTCTGGTGGTATCTGCCACTTTTGTCGTAGAGTGAACAATTGTGCGGCTGTTGGTGGGAAAAATCGTTGGTTATCCACCGCATTATATATCACCGTGATTTTTTTTGTGGGTACGCCGAAAGTTTCGATTATCTCCTTTTTTACCATTTCGGCATTACAAATCACGGCCTTAAGCTCTGGTGAGTTGTACATCTCCTTTTCGGCGTTCATGACGTAGCGATGGTAGCGATCGCTCGACAGCATCTTTCCTTTCCAGCTCGGTAGAATACGGCGGCGCTGTTCGAGCCAACAGCTGTGAACACCGTCTCCCGCGCGATATATGTCGCAACCAGCAATGCGTTCGTGGCTTTGGACCAAATCGAATTTCTGTTCTTGCCAAAGCATTCTTGCTGCCCGCGCAAAACCGTGCTCGCGGCTAATTCTTCCCCATTTTAGAGGGTCGCAAATATGAATATTCCATTCAGGTTTAACTGGGCCTTGCCATTGGCGAGTAATAACATTGAGTTCGAGGTCATGTGCGTCCAGTGCCTCTAATGCTCGAGACACGAAGCGCTCAGCCCCTCCATCGGGACGGTATTTTTGTCTTACCAGTGCTAAGCGGTATTTTTTCATGCAAGTAACCTTCTGGCAGCATCGATGACCGTATCGGTAGGGATCAAATCCAGATAACGTTCATTGGTATTAGTATCAATGTCATCAGGGGCGGGAAGTGGACCAAAGTCACCAGCCCAGATAACCTCACCTTGTGCTTGCCAAGGATGCCAGAACACTAGCTTCGATGGTCCAAATAAGGCTATTAGTGGTGTCTGAAGTGCCGCTGATATGTGCATTGGAACGGAATCCACGCCGATGAAAAGGCGAGCATGATCGATAAGCGCCGCGAGCTGCGGGAGAGTAAGTTTGCCTGCCAGAGATGTAATATCAGGGGTTGAACAGCCGGAGATAATAGTATCTACCATCTCGCATTCTTTGGTATCTGGGCCAGATGTAAGGATCACATGTAATCCCATCCCTGACAGAGCATCGATAACTTCGCTCATTTTCTCTTCACGCCAACATTTAAAAAACCAGCGTGAAGTTGGCTGAACCACAACGTATTTTTTTTGTATTTTTTCGGGAATCAGGCTCTGGCATTGGCTCCAATCTGCTTCGGTATAGTTCATGGTCGTGGGCGTACCATAGGCATGAATGCCCAGAGGTGTTAATGCAGAAAGATTTTGTTCAACAGTATGCTTCGTCGAATGATCCAGGGTAGAAACGAGATATGTATGGCAGAGTCGCCAGAATGGGTGTTTTCTTTTGGGGAAAGCAAAACCAATACGTGTAGATGCACCGGTTAATATCGTTACGATTGCACTGCGCCATTGATCGGCCAGATTCACCACAAGATCGTAACGCTGCTGTTGTAAACGATATAGCAGTTTCCATTCTTGACCCAGGTGATACCTCGCCCCCTGTTTTTTCCAACGACGATCGATGCCATAAATTTGATGAATCTCCGGATTAGCCGCGAGTATTTCCCGGGTTTCTTCATACAGGAGCACATCAATACGGGCCTCGGGGTAGCGTTGTTTTAGCTCCGTTATTAGAGGGGTTATCAATAGCATATCACCATGATGGCGTAATTTAATAACCAGAATTCGGGAGGGCTTTATCTGTGCTAAAGAAGGTTCGTTAAAGGTCATACTTAGCTCATCGCCGGAGTTTTAGCTCCTGATTTTAGGGGATCGGATGGATTGAGAGAAGAGTTGTCTTGCTCTAACATGGCATGATGTAAAAAGGTTGAGGTAATTTCTGATGGCAAAGCCAGCATTTCTCATAACTATCGACACTGAAGGCGATAATCTTTGGCAAAAGCACGACTGTATTACGACGGAAAATGCGCGTTATCTCCCACGATTTCAGGCGTTATGTGAGAAATATGGATTCAAGCCGGTTTATCTGACCAATTATGAGATGGTTGTTGATCCTTTTTACATTGAATTTGCCAGAGATGTAATTGCGAGAAATACTGCAGAAGTCGGCATGCATTTACATGCATGGAACAGTCCGCCACTTTCTACGCTGACAGATGACGACTGGCTGCATAAGCCGTATCTGATTGAATACCCGGATAAGGTTATGAAAGAGAAAGTCAGTTTTATGACGCAATTGTTGGAAGATACTTTCCAGAAGAAAATGGTCAGCCATCGTGCTGGTCGTTGGGCGTTTGATGAACGTTATGCCGCATTACTTCTTGAAGAAGGCTACCTGGTCGATTGTTCCGTCACGCCTAGAGTAGACTGGCGTGGTGCAAAGGGTGTACCTGCCGGTAAGGGAGGTACCAATTATCGAGATTTTCCGACCCATGCTTACTTTATGGACATTAATGACATCGGTCGTGAGGGCAACTCACCGTTGCTTCAAGTTCCGATGAGTATTCAGTACAAGCATTCGGCACTAATGAACAAAATAAAACAGGGTTACGATAAACTCAGAGGTAAATCTCGTTCTCCATCAGTGCATTGGCTACGCCCAATGGGTGGAAACATTACCTCTATGCAGCGTGTGGTTGAGCAAGTTTTGTCTAGCGGGAGTGATTACGTGGAATACATGCTTCACTCGTCGGAATATATGCCGGGCGGAAGCCCGACGTTTAAGACAGACAAAGATATCGAACAGCTATATTGTGAACTGGAAGAGCTATTCGCATGGCTACAACCTCGCGTGCGTGGGATGACACTTGCCGAGTATTACCAGGAAAAAGTCACCACATCTTTCAATGTCTAATTTGGTTTTCCGCGAATAGCAACGCACTAATAACTTGTAATATATAATTATCTTCATAAAAATCTTCGATAGCGTGTTGAATCTCTTCTCCTGGCGGAAGAGATTTTCCATCGACGATATCCTGAAGCAATGAAACCAGCTGTTCGGGTTTATCCAGGGGGTACAAATTACCGTTGATACCTTTCTTGATAATATCAGCCGGGCCGGTTTTGCAGTCAGAACTCACTGCGTAAACTCCATTTGCACTGGCTTCTGCCAGTACCATGCCAAAACCCTCAAAGTGGGATGTCATGACCAGGCAAGTCACACTGCGAAAATGCTCGCGAATAAACTGCCATGGCTGGGTTTGCCAACCATGCCAGTGAATGTTATTGGCGATACCAAGCCGTAGTGCTAGCTCTTGTAATTGAGAGTTATCTTGTCCGCTACCGACAATTTCCAACTGCCACTCACCTTGCACCTGCGCCAGGGCTTCAAACAGCCCCCGCATATTTTTCTGTCCATCGGCGATTACTCGGCCGACGTACAGAAAGCTGCATCCGGTTTGCGGTCTAGGTATGACGCCTGCAACGCGGGATACCGGATTAAAAATAGTTGCAATACGGTCGTTCCTGACACCCATTTTATTCAATTGTTGGCTTATCTCCGTGCTGATAGAAAGATGATAATCCGCGTACAGAACATATTTAGCTTTGTATAGGTTATGGGTTGAAAAATGTAGCCAGGAGTAAATAACCGGTTTATGTGATGTACATTTTCTTGCAACATTGCTGATGAAGCAGGAAAGGGTATCGAGTGCCAGAATAAGGTCTGGTCTTTCTTTCCGGATAATTTTACGCAGTGAGTTAGCGAAACAGAGTCGACGTATTTTTGTGTTTTTTACTGATGAGATAATACGTTGCCTACGATCGTTTTTGAGCCAGTCATCATTGACTGGATTGTTTCCTTCTTTAATAAATACAAATGAAATATCAATATTTGATTTTTGGGTCCGTAGGAGGTTGACTAGTTTTTGACATACAGTCTCCATTCCCCCTAAGCCACTCAGTTCATAACCAATGATAATAATTTTATTTATGTTCATATTAAGATCCATATTCTGACGATGACGAGTAAATGTCACCGCCAGTTTCATATGCTGTAGCGTAAAAACTAGCGCCGATCATTTCCAGTAAGTGGACTCGATGGCAAGCTTTGAATATTTAGGAAAGTCATCGCTGTCAGAATTGAAATTACATAGGTCAACGTCCCCTCCCGGCTGAAAAATATTACATCACTTAGTCCATAGATCATCATGCTTAAGGTGATCACAAACAAAGCTGGGTTGCGATTTTTCCATGAGCACCAAATGAGGGATGCATATAGCATCAATACAGCAATAACGCCGACAACGCCTCTGAGAGAAAAGTTATCTATCAGTTCATTATGCATATGAACATTTAAGAAAGTGTCAGCACCAGTCAGGGCAACATTCTTTTTCGTTATTTCTTGTATTTCACTACCTCGGCGCTCTGCGGACTGTCCTAGGGGTGCCTGTAAACCCGCCTGGAAACCTGCATCTACCATGGCAAAGCGTGCACCAACAGAGGTCTTACTGTTTTGAGCCTGAAATACAGATATATCATAAATGAGAGCATTGATTCTTTGTTGTAGGGGTTGTTTAAAAATAAATCCAATGGCAATACAGAGAGCGATAAAACATCCTATCAGCTTTATCAAATGGGTTTTGTTGACTTCTCTATGGGTAAAGGACAGGACGAGACATAGAACAGGATAGCTGATAATAGCTGCGCGGGTTCCGGAAAAAACAATTGCACTAAAACTGAAGCAAATTGCCAGTACAAATAATGCGTATCTTTTCCAGCCATGGTGGTTAAGAACAGCATGGAGCATCAAAATATCAAGGACCGTAAGAACATAGGCTGCCATAGTCGCACGGTCAAAACTGAGTTCAATTCTTGCGAGATGTAACTGGTTATATTGATAGATAGCATATAAGTTTGCAGCGAGACCACCAATGATAAACACCAAATCTAGTAAAAATGGCTTGCTGTGAGGTTTAGCATTGGAGTAGATGAAGGTCAGGATACCAAACATGAGTAAGATACGCCCAGAGGTTCCATAACCGTTATATACATCATGAAAGGGGCTTTCTTGTTTGAAAAACATTGCCCAGACAATAAAACTTAATGCCAGGAAGAGAATGGAAAAGGTTAGTGATTTATTGCGAAAAGGACGTAAAAATTGGCTGTGGAACACTATCGCCAAAATAATAGTTAAATATCCCATTGCGTAGAAAATTTTTCGTGCATGGACTGAGTCAAAAACCAAGTAATATTGTGAGCCCAACATGCAAAAAAGAGCAATAAACAGCAGTTGGTTGAAAGTTTTACCTTTATCTAATTGCTTTAAATTAAGCATCGACGATACCTGAAATTTTATTATTGAACTCTTGTACGAAATCTTTGTAATCAAAATGAGTAGAGACATATTCAAATGCATTACTTCGATAACGCAGATATTCACTCTCATTGTTAGCTATTTTTTGCACAGCATCCGCTGTTGCTTCATGCGACATCAGCATTGGTGGAACAAGTTTATTTTGTTGCGGAGAATATATTTTATACGGAAAGTTGATATCAACATTCGTTAACGCCTGATGTTCCTCTGGCGTTACATTCGGTAGGACACCGACTCCGCAGACGCCGTCTTTAACAACTTCAGGTTGGCCATCAATGTATGGGAACACAACAGGTATTCCGTAGAACAATGCTTCCATACATGAAAGCCCAAAGGGCTCCGTTACCGGGGTGCTTAGATAAATATGTATACGGTTGAAAAAACCGCTTAAGTCGGCCTGAAATCCGAGAAAATTAACGCGATCTGTAATATTCAAACGTTGTGCCAAATCTCGAAATTTTTCTTCATCGGGCCCTTTTCCTGCAATATCCAGCACTGCGTCGATGCCACGTTTAGTGAGCGTTTGTAGCGTCAGTAACGCCACGCTAATACCTTTTAATCCTACAAGTCTAGCTGCAACGCCAAGGCGTAAAGGTGAGTTCAGGGTTTTTTGACCGTAAAAGATATTTTGCGGGGGCAGGATACGATTGATCACTGTTTGCATTGGGCACTTCAGATCAAATCGTAGTTCCATCACTCGGCGTGAAGCATGTGAGGCAGAGATACAGCCATTTAGAAGAGAAAAAAAGTCAAGCGTTTTCACGTTATGAGGATAGCGCCATGAGCATCCGTGATCGTAATAAATCACATCACCCCTCGAGGGTTTACCAACAAAACCAGGAACCAAATCCCAGACAATAATAGCATCCGCTTTTGCCAGCCATACTTTACTTTGCAAGGCGTATTTGCGCAAAAATGAAGGGTATTTTACTGGTAAATTGTTTAACATTCGATTAACGAAAGTCACCTTTTTATTGATAAGATTACACGCTATTTCAGGACCTATTTGGTTACTGATGCAGAAAATTTCATCTTCAGATGCTGTTATGTGATGGATGTACTGTAGAAATAATCGTTCAACCCCACCCATTTTCTCCAGGTTGATTATATGAATCTTGCGCATTAAAAGTCTCCGGCAATAAACGATGCCACGCGAGTAGGTTCAA
The DNA here is from genome assembly GCF_003818135.1 of Buttiauxella warmboldiae. Taxonomy (GTDB): domain Bacteria; phylum Pseudomonadota; class Gammaproteobacteria; order Enterobacterales; family Enterobacteriaceae; genus Buttiauxella; species Buttiauxella warmboldiae. Next base: position 16,782 of record NZ_RPOH01000001.1, read on the forward strand.
TATCTTTCATCATGCCAGAGGGTGAAAGAAGAATATGTTGATTTTTTCCGTAGCCGCCAATCAAGCCAGGATCTGTTGGGCCGTAAAGGGTAATATTTGATTTGTTTAATGCTGCTGATAGGTGGCTTAAGCCAGTATCGACTGAGATAATATAGGCAGCACTGGCTAATTGGTTTGCAATATTTTCCAGACTCATCCGCGGTAGAACTTCAACATACTCAAGTCCATGAGCTAAACGTTGTGCGCGCTGTTTTTCATGCTCAGCCCCCCAAGGGAGACGTACCCGTAATCCAGTATGTTGCATTAGCCCAATAAGTTCACGCCAGTGAGTTTCAGGCCAATGTTTATCATCGCGCGTAGTAGCATGAAGGAATACTACATACGGTGTGCTGTCGCAGGAAGCCTGTACGGGGAGGAAGTGGCTGGCAATGGAATAGTCTCCTTGCTGAACAGGTTTTTTGTATCCCAAACTTTTAGCAAATAACTCCCGCGTACGCTCCACCGCATGTTGCTGCTTTGCGATGGAATGCCGACAGTTGTAGAACAAGCTGGCTAGTGGCTCACGAGCGCTGCTCCAGTCCATACCATGCTTAATTCCGCAAGCTTTTCGCGTCACTAATGCAGCACTTTTAATAAGGCCCTGCGCATCAATAATGAGATCGTAATTTTCAGCTCTTAATGCCTGATAAAACGCTTTGCGCTCGGCTTTTACCGGTGCTGAAAACCAGCTTTTACGCCAGCGGCGAATCGCAACGGGAAGCACTTTATCAACAGCCGGGTGCCAGGATGGAATTTGCGCAAAACCTTCTTCCACTACCCAGTCAAAGCGGATACCAGGAATAGCCTGCATTGCATCCGTTAGCGCGGGCAAGGTATGCAGGACATCACCCATTGATGATGTTTTAACGATCAATACCCGCATGACGCTTCCTTCTCAGCCAGCAGCAGAGCGCTCAGCTCATCCATAACGCGCTCGGGCGTAATATCAATCAGGCTTTGGTGATAGCCTTCCGCCCCATCCCCTTTGCGCACTTTATGGTAGCCGCTGATCAAGCGAATAACTCGTGCTTTGTGGGAAAGCGGCGGGGTAAAGTCCGGGCTGCTTGGGCCATACAGCGCAACCAGTGGGCGATTTAACGCGGCGGCAATGTGCATCAAACCTGAATCATTGCTCACTACAGCCTGGCATGCAGCAAGTAAAATCACGGCTTGCTCAAGTTCAGTATCACCCGCCAGGTTGCGGCAATGAGCCTGCTGCTGGGTGGTTAATGCTGCGACAATATCGTTCCCGGCTTCTTTGTCTTTCGCTGAGCCAAACAACACAACCTGGTAGCCTTCATCAATGAGCTTAGCGGCAAGGGTTGCGTAGTGATAATGCGGCCAGCGTTTAGCCGGGCCGAATTCAGCGCCAGGGCAAAAACCAATTATCGGGCGCTGTGCATTAAGACTAAAGGCGCTACACGCCTGAACCTTTTCCCCTTCGTTAACCTGTAGCTGAGGCCACAGTAACGGTTGTGGGAGGTCTTTTGCCGAGTGCATTGCACCTTTTTCATAGGCCAAAGCGATATAACGTTCAACCATTAATGGCCAGGCCTGCTTATCCAGAACGCGCACATCGTTGAGTAATCCGTAGCGCATTTCGCCGCGCCAGCCGGTACGCTGTGGGATAGTGGCAAAGAAAGGAACCAGCGCCGATTTAAATGAGTTTGGCAGCACGTAGGCCCGATCGTAACGCTGCTCGCGCAAAGCGTGCCCAAGACGGCGGCGCTCGCCAATCTCCAGGGCTCCATGCCCAAGAGGCATGGCCAGCGCCTCGTTAACTTCCGGCATACGTGACAGCAATGGACGGCACCAGGCCGGGGCCATCACATCAATGATTGCCTGGGGATAGCGCGCCTTGAGCGTGCGATAGAGACTTTGCGACATCATCATGTCGCCCACCCATGACGGGCCAATCACCAGTATTTTCATGCGTCAGGCTACCTGCTTATGCGTCACGGTTCAGCCAGGCCATATATTCTGTCACGCCTTCGGCGACAGTTTTAAATGGCTTGTCGTAGCCCGCAGCACGCAGGTTGGTCAAATCGGCCTGAGTAAATGCCTGATAGCGGCCTTTGAGCTTTTCCGGGAACGGAATGTACTCAATGCTGCCTTTTTTATGGAATGCCAGGGCTGCGTCAGCAACGGCCTGGAAGGATTCCGCACGACCGGTACCGCAGTTATAAATACCGGAGACACCGTTCTGCCAGAACCACAGGTTAACCGCTGCAACATCACCCACGTAAATGAAGTCGCGCTTAAAGCTATCGCTGCCTGCAAACAGTTTTGGATTTTCGCCGTTGTTCAACTGGGTGTTCAGATGGAACGCAACGCTCGCCATGCTGCCTTTGTGGCCTTCGCGTGGCCCGTAGACGTTGAAGTAACGGAAACCGGTAATCTGGGAGTTAGCTTCAGGCAGGATCTGGCGTACATATTCGTCGAACAGGAATTTGGAGTAGCCGTAAACGTTTAGCGGCTGCTCGTATTCGCGAGACTCGATGAAGTCGCTATTGCGGCCGCCGTAGGTCGCAGCGGAAGAGGCATACAGGAACGGAATTTCATGTTCCAGGCAGTAATGCAGCACTTCTTTGGAGTACTGATAGTTATTATCCATCATGTACTTGCCGTCCCACTCGGTAGTGGAGGAACAGGCGCCTTCATGGAAGATGGCTTCAATATCGCCGAACTCTTCCCCCGCCATAATCTGGATTAAGAAGTCTTCTTTATCCATGTAGTCGGCAATGTTCAAATCCACGAGGTTGGCGAACTTGGTGCCATCCTTCAGGTTATCCACCACCAGGATATCCGTAAGGCCGATATCATTCAGGGATTTAATGATGTTGCTGCCAATAAAGCCAGCACCGCCGGTGACAATAATCATAAGCGAAAACCTTAAAAAAGAGGGCCGTAAGGCACGATACCTCACGCGCTAATGGCTCTTATCATACCATTACATTCGTGGACCCGCCTAATCAGAGGAAGTTTCTCTGTCTCGTGATTTATGCTGCAAATTTCAATTTCATTGAAGCGTCATCTCGTCTCCAGGCCATGGTTTGGGTAATATGTGCCGAAATTAGCCATGCCTGGAGAATCGCAATGCGCGGAGATTTTTACCAACAGTTAACAGCCCAACTTGAAACCGCTCGCGCGGAAGGGTTGTTTAAAGAAGAACGTATTATTACTTCTGCTCAGCAGGCAGATATTACCGTCGCTGACGGCAGCCATGTCATTAACTTCTGCGCCAATAACTACCTCGGTCTTGCAAACCACCCTGAGCTTATCAATGCTGCAAAACAGGGCATGGACAAACACGGTTTTGGGATGGCTTCCGTGCGTTTCATCTGTGGTACCCAGGACAGTCATAAAGAGCTGGAAGGCAAACTGGCAGGCTTCCTTGGTATGGAAGACGCCATTCTTTATTCTTCCTGCTTTGATGCCAACGGCGGCCTGTTCGAAACGCTGCTTGGCCCGGAAGATGCGATTATCTCCGATGCCCTGAATCACGCCTCCATTATCGATGGCGTACGCCTGTGTAAAGCACAGCGCTATCGCTACGCAAATAACGATATGCAGGAGCTCGAAGCTCGCCTGAAAGAGGCGCGTGCCGCCGGCGCTCGTCATATCATGATCGCCACCGATGGCGTGTTCTCAATGGATGGCGTGATTGCCAACCTGAATGGCGTTTGCGATCTGGCTGATAAGTATGACGCACTGGTGATGGTTGATGATTCTCATGCGGTAGGTTTCGTGGGTGAGAATGGTCGCGGTACGCATGAATATTGCGCTGTGATGGATCGTGTCGACATCATTACCGGTACGTTAGGCAAAGCGCTTGGTGGTGCTTCCGGCGGCTACACCGCTGGTCGTAAAGAAGTGATTGAGTGGCTGCGCCAGCGCTCGCGCCCGTATCTGTTCTCTAACTCTCTGGCTCCGGCTATCGTTTCTGCATCGATCAAAGTTCTGGAAATGCTGGAAACCGGCGCTGATATTCGTGCTCGTCTGTGGGCTAACGCGAGTTTGTTCCGCGAGAAAATGTCCGCCGCTGGCTTTACCCTGGCGGGTGCAGATCACGCCATCATCCCTGTGATGTTAGGTGAAGCGGTTGTGGCACAGAACTTTGCGCGTGAACTGCAAAAAGAAGGCATTTATGTCACTGGGTTCTTCTTCCCGGTAGTACCAAAAGGGCAGGCGCGCATTCGTACGCAGATGTCTGCGGCTCACACGGCTGAGCAAATTGAACGTGCGGTTGACGCATTTACGCGTATCGGTAAACAGTTGGGCGTTATCGCCTGAGGGAGCGGTCATGAAAGCATTAGCGAAACTGAAAGCAGAAGAAGGCATCTGGATGACGGATGCACCCACGCCTGAAATGGGTCATAACGATCTGCTGATCAAAATCCGTAAAACCGCGATCTGCGGCACCGATGTGCACATTTATAACTGGGACGAATGGTCACAGAAGACTATCCCGGTGCCGATGGTCGTTGGTCACGAGTATGTCGGTGAAGTTGTCGGTATCGGCCAGGAAGTCAAAGGTTTTAAAATTGGCGATCGCGTCTCCGGTGAAGGTCATATTACCTGTGGTCATTGCCGTAACTGCCGTGCGGGCCGCACTCATTTGTGCCGCAATACGACTGGCGTTGGTGTTAACCGTCCGGGCTGTTTCGCAGAGTATTTAGTGTTGCCTGCGTTTAATGCTTTCAAAATCCCTGACAATATCTCAGATGACCTGGCTTCTATCTTCGACCCGTTTGGCAATGCTGTGCATACCGCACTGTCGTTTGACCTGGTCGGTGAAGATGTTCTGGTTTCAGGTGCTGGTCCAATTGGTATTATGGCGGCAGCCGTGGCGAAACATGTCGGCGCGCGTAATGTCGTGATCACCGATGTGAATGAATACCGCCTTGAGCTGGCACGTAAAATGGGTGTTACCCGTGCGGTTAATGTTAGCCAGGAAAACCTGACGGATGTGATGAAAGATCTGGGCATGACCGAAGGTTTTGATGTAGGCCTGGAAATGTCGGGCGCACCGCCAGCATTCCGTACCATGCTTGATACCATGAACCACGGTGGTCGTATTGCGATGCTGGGTATTCCGCCGTCAGATATGTCTATCGACTGGACCAAAGTCATCTTCAAGGGCTTGTTCATCAAAGGGATTTACGGGCGTGAAATGTTCGAAACCTGGTACAAAATGGCGGCGCTGATTCAGTCTGGCCTGGATCTGTCACCGATTATCACTCACCGTTTTGCTATCGATGATTTCCAGCAAGGGTTTGATGCCATGCGTTCCGGGCAGTCCGGCAAAGTTATTTTAAGCTGGGATTAATAAAAAGGGCCCAAATTCTGCTTTTGGGCCTTTTTTTTCTTACTTTTTTAGTATTGTATTGATTCTTTGTGTTCGCTAAAAGGTTGAAAATGAGCCATCCGCAGATAGCAGTGAGCGTTATTATTCCGGTTTATAATGGTGAAGAAAACATTCGTCATCTTGTTGAATGCGTTCTTGCGGAAACGCGTGTGAAGTTAGAACTTATTGTTATTAATGATGGTTCAACGGACAACACGCGCGCGATACTTAATTCAATTCAGGATGAAAGGTTGGTTGTTATTGAACAGGCCAATGGTGGTGTTTCGGCTGCGCGCAATACTGGACTCGCCGTATGCCGTGGAAAATGGCTAATTCTCTTAGACGCCGATGATATTATTTCGCCAGATATGATTGTTAACCGCTACACCAGAGCAGAACAACATAATTGTGATGTTCTGGTGTGTAATGGATGGTGTGGGGGCCCCGGGGATAATCTTACTGGAGCCGAAGTTCATAAACATCAGATCTATAATCGTACTATTTCTGGTTTTGAATGGATTAAACACGCTGTCAGCATACGAGAATGGCCGCATTATGTTTGGTTGCAAATGATAAATTCGGAATATATTAAAGAAAATAAGGTTAAGTTTCATAAGGATATTAGTCATGAAGATATTTTGTGGTGTACGGAATTGGCTTTGGCTAACGGGCGGTTTTATTTTTCGCCAGAAGCAGATTATTACTATTTAAAAAATACCTCTTCTGTTACCAATCACGACCGTTATTATGACCCTCGTGCTTACAGTTATATTGATATTATCAAGAAATTAATCCACTACGCGCGTTTACCAAAATATGCAGCTGTGAGTCGCCCACTGTATATCCATGCGTTAAGGGAAACCGGACACTTTTCAGGCCTCTACCGCAAAAAGATTAAAGATCGACCGGCAGTACGAAAAGCATTCCATGAAAATATTCACTTCACCGATCTGGCAAAAGGGATCTGCGGAATTCATGAAGCCTGGTTTTTGCTCCGACTGTGGCTAAGGCTACGTTAAAATGCCAGGCGTAGCTGGCGTTTTATCAGCTTTTCCGGGGCGTTGAATTCCAGCCCTGCCACTGGTGCTGCATATATTTCAACAGCTGGCTCTGGCCGATGCTGTCACTTAATACCGTAAAGAACGTGGTTGCGTAGACCGGTTGCAAAGGGTGCTTCGGCTTGCAGAGGCTTACGCCTTTGAATGGGTTACGTGGTTGCTCTACGGATTTGCCAGGCACGACAGGTTGCGGTCTTGAAGTGTCAATCTGTGGTTCGTTGAGCAAGCTGCTCGGGCGCACCAGAGTAATATCCGCAGGCAGGTTATATACCATCTGTTGTAGCACTCGCACCGTTGTTGGATGGGGATGTCCGATGGCAATGGCCGAGCCATTTCGGCGCGCCAGGTCGACTGCCCGATTAAACTGTAAGCGGATATCGGCTTCGTTTTGCGTATCGTCGAGGAAAACTTTGCGCTTAATCACTTTGACGCTGGTACCGGCTGCCGCGCGCATCGACTGGCTGTTGCCGATTGTCATGCTATCGAGAAAATAAAGATTATATTGCCCCAGCGCCTGCATAACCTTCTGCATGCCAAACAGGCTGGATGTCATCGCACTACCCATGTGGTTATTGAGGCCCACGGCATAGGGAACATCATTTACCGCTTCGCGGATAATGCGTTCAATTTCACCACTGCTCATCTCCGGGCGCAGGGTATCTTTTTCCAGCGGCTGTTTGCTGAGCGGTGCCATCGGTAAATGGATAAGCACTTCATGCCCGGCATTATGTGCTTTGGTTGCCATGGCGCGCGCGTGGGGAGCGTTGGGTAAAACAGCTACGGAAATGTTAGCCGGCAGGGCGATAATCAGGTTTTCTTGTGCGGGACGATAACCGAAGTCATCTATCACAATGGCCAGTTTTCCGGCAAAAACGGGAGATGCCAGCAGGAGTGTGCTGACCAAAGAGAAAAACACACGACGGATTTGAAGCAAAACTTATCTTCCCAACCACGGTTGTGGATTGACGGCCTGGCCCTGGCGACGAATTTCGAAATAGAGTGACGGGCGGCCCTGGCCCCCACTGTTGCCCACCAGCGCAATCGCCTGGCCGGCGCGAACCTGTGTACCCACATTTACCAAAGCGCTTTGGTTGTAACCGTACAAACTCATATCACCTTTGCCATGCTCCACCACCACCACCAGGCCGTAGCCCTGTAGCCAGTCGGCAAGGATCACGCGTCCATCAGCAATGGCTTTAACTTCAGTGCCTTCACCTGCGGCGATAACAATCCCTTTCCAACGTAGCTCACCCTGGAGCTGCTCGCCATAACGATGCAGGATTGAACCACGAACCGGCCAGAACGCTTGTCCGCGCGGTGACCCCAGGCCACCAGTACGCGACATCAGCGAGCGTTCGTTTTCCGTTGGTTTATAGGTCTTGCCTTTGCTGGTGGCTTCTTTCTGGCGATTTCGGACCTGCTCAGCTTCACGCGCTTCTTTTTCGGCACGTGCTTTCGCCGCCGCTTCGGCGCGGGCAATTTGTCCCTGGAGGCGGGCCTGGTTTTGACGCATTTCGCTCAGCTTTTGCTGATCTTGCTGCAAAGAGGATTCGAGAGTGGCGAGTGTTTTCCTGCGCTCGTTACGCGCGCTTTCCAGCCTGGTTTGCTGGGCCTGTTGTTCGTAGAGAAGCGTCTGTTGCTCAGTTTGCTTTGCTTCCAGGCTCTCTTTTTGCTCGGCTACTTCAGCTTTAGTTTGCCTGAGGTTGGCGATCGTTTCCTGACGCGCCGCGTTCAGATAACCAAAATATGCCTGCAGGCGTTGCCCACGCAGGCTTTCTTCGCCGCTTAAAATCAGCTGAATACCGGTGTGCTGGCCCTGACGAAATGATGCATCAAGCTGAGCGGCCAGGTTACGTTCCTGTGAAGCCTGCTGTCTTTGCAGTTTCTCAAGCGAAGCATTCATGGCGTCGATTTGGCGGTTGAGTTCAGCAAGTGTATTTTGCGTCTCGCGCAGCTTGCGGCTGGCTTCGGCAATGGCTTTTTCTTGCGCCTGGAGCTGGGCGAGCAGTGCCGAACGCTGCTGCTGTTGCTGACGTACCGCACGCTCTTTGGTGGCGATATCCTGCTGGATAGACTTCAACTGAGCGCGATCGTCGGCATGGCCGATCGTGGGGCATAGCAATACGCCAGCGCTTAGCACGCTGGCGTAAATCATAGGCCTGACGGCCCATGTAATTGAAAAAATCGCCTTTCCCCTCATGGGGAGGGATTATTCCACGATGAACAGCGGCTTGCCAGTCATCTCTTGCGGGATTTCCATACCCATCAGGTCCAACATAGTTGGAGCGATATCAGAAAGCTTGCCGCCTTCTACCGCTTTTACGCTACGGTCGCCGATATAAATCAACGGAACTGGCAGGCTGGTGTGCGCGGTATGCGCCTGGCCAGTTGCCGGGTCAGCCATCTGCTCTGCGTTGCCGTGGTCAGCGGTGATAAGCAATTGGCCTCCGACCTTTTCAACCGCAGTAACAACCTGAGCAATACACTGGTCCAGCGCTTCGATTGCCGCAATAGCCGCTTCGTAAACACCGGTATGACCGACCATGTCGCCATTTGGATAGTTACAAATAATGGTGTCGTACTTGCCGCTGTTAATCGCCGCCAGCAGTTTTTCGGTCAGTTCTGCGGAACTCATTTCTGGCTGCAGGTCGTAAGTTGCCACTTTCGGGGAGTTAATCAGAATGCGGTCTTCGCCAGCAAATGGCTCTTCAACGCCACCGTTATAGAAGAAGGTGACGTGAGCATATTTTTCAGTTTCGGAGATACGCAGCTGAGTTTTATCGTGCTTCGCCATCCACTCGCCAAAGGTGTTGGTCAGAGAAGCCGGTGGGTAAGCGCAAGCGGCTTTAATGTCCGCCGCGTATTCAGTCAGCATCACGAAATCACCGAAGTTAACCACTTTCTTACGGGCAAAACCGTCGAAGTCAGCGTTAACAAAAGTGCGGGTAATTTGACGAGCGCGGTCGGCGCGGAAGTTCATAAAGATCAGCGCGTCGCCATCGTTCATCGCCGCATCAGCTTCGCCTTCTGCGCGAATCACAGTTGGTTTAACGAATTCATCGTTTTCATCGCGTGCGTATGCCGCTTCCAGACCTGCAACAGCAGTATCTGCCTGGAATTCACCCTGAGCCAGAGTCAGCAGGTCGTAAGCCAGTTCAACGCGATCCCAACGGTTATCGCGGTCCATAGCGTAGTAACGGCCAATCAGGGAAGCCACGCGGCCTTTACCCAGCGCGGCAAATTTGTCAGCGAATTTCTTCAAAGAAGATTCTGCGCTGCGTGGCGGCGTATCGCGGCCATCCAGGAATGCGTGCAGGTAGATAGCTTCAGCACCTCGTTCAGCGGCCAGCTCAATCATTGCCAGAATATGTTCTTCATGGCTGTGAACGCCACCGGCTGATGCCAGGCCCATGATATGTACCGCTTTGCCAGCCGCAACGGCTTTATCTACGGCGGCGGTCAGGGTTGGGTTAGCGAAGAAAGTACGCTCTTTAATTTCAACATCCAGACGAGTCAGGTCCTGGTAAACAATGCGGCCAGCGCCAAGGTTTACGTGACCAACTTCAGAGTTACCCATTTGGCCGTCTGGCAGACCAACTTCCAGGCCGGATGCGTTGATCAACGTGTGTGGACGCTGCGCCCACAGGCTATCCATAACCGGGGTTTTAGCATTCAGGATAGCGTTATCCTGCTGCTCTTCGCGGTGGCCATAGCCATCCAGAATCACCAGAACCATAGGTTTTTTAGTAACTGACATTGCGACAACCTCTAAGTCAAAGACGAAATTTGCGTAATTTTACTACAGGCCATGGGGTAAATAGCCGCAGAAGATCAAAGAAAGAGGTTGGATTGTGATCGGTTTTACGTCGTTACGGTAATTTTTTTCGTAACAGCCCGCAGAATCTACATTACCTGTTGCAGACTGGCTGTATTTGCCACAACGCAAATGTATACTCCTCACCTGGTTTTTCATCTTACTTAGTCGGGAGCTACACCCCCCCATGCAAGAAATTATGCAATTCGTTGGCCGCCATCCCATACTTAGTCTGGCGTGGGTTGCCTTGCTGGCCGCCGTACTTTTCATGACCTTTAAAAGTTTAACCTCTAAAGTTAAAGTCATCACCCGTGGTGAAGCGACACGCCTTATCAACAAAGAAGATGCCGTTGTAGTAGACGTGCGCTCGCGTGATGACTACCGCAAGGGGCATATTGCTAACTCATTGAATGTTTTGCCTGCTGACATTAAAAGTGGCAACTTTGGTGAGCTGGAAAAACATAAAGCACAGCCGGTTATTGTGGTTTGCGGCAACGGTATTTCTTCTCAGGAATCCGCGGCATTGCTGACGAAAGCTGGCTTTGAAAAAGTGACCTTGCTCAAAGAAGGTATCGCTGGCTGGAGCGGGGAAAACCTGCCGCTGGTTCGCGGTAAATAAATCAGACGCACACTGGGGAAGACCATGGCGAATATTGAAATCTACACCAAAGCAACCTGTCCGTTTTGCCATCGCGCAAAAGACCTGCTGCAAAGCAAAGGTGTGACGTTTCAGGAGTTAGCGATTGACGGTGATGCTGTTAAACGTGAAGAGATGATTAAACGCAGTGGCCGCACCACGGTGCCGCAGATTTTTATTGACGCACAGCACATTGGCGGTTGCGATGACTTGTATGCGCTTGATGCTCGTGGTGGACTTGACCCCCTGTTGCGCTAGTGCAGTTCCTTTGTCGCTTACTGCCGTTTAAGGACGTATTAATTTTTTAAGGGCTTAACCATGTCAGAACAAAACAACACAGAAATGGCTTTCCAGATTCAGCGTGTCTACACCAAGGACATCTCTTTCGAAGCGCCAAACGCGCCGCACGTATTCCAGAAAGACTGGCAGCCAGAAGTGAAGCTGGATCTTGATACCGCTTCCAGCCAGCTGGCAGACGATGTTTATGAAGTGGTGTTGCGTGTCACGGTAACTGCAACACTGGGCGAAGACACGGCATTCCTGTGTGAAGTTCAGCAGGCGGGTATCTTCTCCATCGGTGGGATCGAAGGTCCGCAGCTGGCGCATTGCCTGGGGGCATACTGCCCGAACATTCTGTTCCCTTATGCACGTGAAGCAATCACAAGCCTGGTTTCTCGTGGGACCTTCCCGCAGCTGAACCTTGCGCCGGTTAACTTCGATGCGCTGTTCATGAGCTATCTGCAGCAGCAATCTGGCGAAGGTGAAGGTGCTGAAAACCATCAGGATGCCTGATGAACAGCCTTAATGCTTCAATGACTGTGATCGGTGCCGGTTCGTACGGCACCGCTCTTGCCATCACCCTGGCGCGTAATGGTCACCACGTTGTGCTGTGGGGCCATGACCCTAAACACCTTGCTACGTTACAGGCCGATCGCTGCAATGCGGCATTTCTTCCTGACGTTCCTTTTCCCGACACTCTCCAGCTTGAAAGCGATTTAGCGAAAGCGCTGGCTGCCAGCCGCAATATTCTGGTTGTGGTGCCAAGCCATGTCTTTGGTGAAGTACTGCGCCAGATTAAACCGCTGATGCGCAAAGATGCGCGAATCGTGTGGGCGACGAAAGGCCTGGAAGCCGAAACCGGGCGTTTGCTGCAGGATGTGGCGCGTGAAGCGTTAGGGGATGACATTCCTCTGGCGGTAATTTCCGGCCCGACGTTTGCCAAAGAGCTGGCTGCGGGTTTGCCGACGGCCATTGCTCTTGCGGCAACCGACGAAACCTTCGCTCAGGATCTCCAGCAGCTGCTGCACTGCGGTAAAAGCTTCCGTGTCTACAGCAACCCGGATTTCATCGGCGTGCAGCTGGGCGGCGCGGTGAAGAACGTGATTGCGATTGGTGCGGGGATGTCCGACGGCATTGGCTTTGGCGCTAACGCCCGTACCGCGTTGATCACTCGTGGCCTTGCGGAAATGACACGCCTTGGTAGCGCTTTAGGTGCCGACCCGGAAACCTTTATGGGAATGGCCGGGTTGGGCGATCTGGTACTGACCTGTACCGATAACCAATCACGTAACCGTCGCTTTGGCATGGCGCTGGGGCAGGGTGCGGACGTGGATTCGGCACAGCAGAAAATCGGCCAGGTGGTTGAAGGTTATCGCAACACCAAAGAAGTGCGGGAGCTGGCGGCGCGTGTCGGCGTCGAAATGCCAATAACTGAGGAAATTTATCAGGTATTGTATTGCGGAAAAAACGCTCGCGAGGCAGCATTAACGTTGCTGGGTCGAACACGCAAGGATGAACGGAGCGGTGGCTAATCTCAAATAGCTACGACTTGACGGAACAACACAACCGCCATAACTGAAGCGTTCCGGTACCTGGTGCCGGGCGCTGTTTTTCTGTCTGGAGAGAGCAATGTCGTCTGAAGAACTGGATCTGGTGTGGAACAACATTAAAGCCGAAGCGCGGGCGCTTGCCGATTGTGAGCCGATGTTGGCCAGTTTTTATCACGCAACTCTCCTCAAGCATGAAAATTTAGGCAGTGCGCTGAGCTATATGCTCGCCAACAAGCTCGCCTCCCCGATTATGCCCGCTATCGCGATTCGTGAAGTGGTTGAAGAGGCCTATGCGGCAGAGCCACAAATGATTGCCTCGGCGGCCTGTGATATTCAGGCGGTGCGTACCCGTGACCCGGCCGTCGATAAATATTCTACTCCGCTGCTGTACCTGAAAGGCTTTCATGCGTTGCAGTCCTACCGTATCGGCCACTGGCTGTGGAAAGAGGGCCGCCGCGCGTTAGCGATTTTCCTGCAAAATCAGGTTTCTGTGTCATTCCAGGTCGATATCCACCCGGCGGCGAAAATTGGCTGTGGGATCATGCTCGATCACGCTACCGGCATTGTGATCGGTGAAACGGCCATCGTGGAAAATGACGTATCGATTTTGCAGTCGGTAACGCTGGGAGGGACCGGTAAAACCAGCGGCGACCGCCACCCGAAAATTCGCGAAGGCGTGATGATTGGGGCCGGGGCAAAAATTCTCGGCAACATTGAAATCGGGCGTGGGGCGAAGATCGGCGCAGGCTCTGTGGTGTTACAGCCGGTGCCGCCTCATACTACGGCGGCTGGCGTTCCTGCGCGGATTGTGGGTAAGCCTGAAAGCGATATGCCTGCCATCGACATGGATCAGCATTTTAATGGAGCCAACAACGGCTTCGAGTATGGCGACGGAATTTAGCTTCTCAACACGGCGCCGGGATACCCAAGCTGGCGCCAGGCTTCATACACCACCACCGATACCGCGTTTGACAAATTCATACTGCGGCTGTCCGGCATCATTGGAATACGGATTTTTTGCTCGGCAGGTAGCGCATCCAGAATGGTTGCCGGCAGGCCTCGTGTTTCCGGGCCAAACACCAGATAATCTCCGTCCTGATAACTCACCGCGCTGTGCGCTGGCGTACCTTTAGTCGTTAAAGCAAACAGGCGCTGCGGGTTTTCTGCTGCCAGAAATGCGTGGTAGTTTTGATGGCGATTAACGGCGGCGAACTCATGATAATCCAGCCCTGCGCGGCGTAGACGCTTGTCATCCCAGCCAAAGCCGGTTGGCTCGATAATGTGCAACCGGAAGCCGGTATTGGCGCAAAGACGGATGATATTCCCGGTATTCGGTGGGATTTCAGGTTCAAACAACACGATATTCAGCATACGGCCCCCATAAGACAAGGCGCGCAGAATAACAAGTTATCGCTGGAAGGAAAACAGGCCCCGAAGGACCTGTTCTTTACGATGAAAAATTAACGGTGATAGAGCGGTAGCCAAAGAATCAACCGTAGCCCACCTAACGGACTGTCGTCTGCTTTCACCCAGCCGCGATGCTGCTGAACGGCGGTTTCTACAATCGCCAGCCCCAGGCCCGTACCGCCAGATTCGCGATCGCGCGCTTCGTCTGTGCGATAGAAAGGACGGAATATTTGCTCGCGATCTTCCGGGCTTACGCCTGGGCCGTCATCATCAACCGTGATAGTAATCCCCTGGTTATCAACGGAGAAATTAACGGCGATTTTGGTGTGCGAGTAACGTAGCGCGTTGCGGACAATATTTTCCAGAGCGCTTTCCAGCGAGTTAGGGTTGCCGTACATCAACCACGGACCCGGCGGGTAGGTGACTTCCAGCGATTTACCCATCTGTTCGGCTTCAAAGGCCGCGTTATCCAGCACTTCGGACCAGATTTGATTGGCTTTCATGGTCTCGCTTGCCAGCGCATTTTTTTGCTGATTGCGCGACATCACCAGCAGGTCGTTAATCATGCCGTCCAGGCGTTGCGCTTCGGTTTCGATGCGCTCCAGCTCTTTGCTTTCACCCGTTTTACGGCGCAGCAGGGCCGTGCCTAATTGCAGACGGGTCAGTGGGGTACGCAGCTCGTGGGAAATATCCGACAGCAGCCTTTGCTGGCTGGTCATCATTCTTTCCAGCGCCGTAATCATCTGGTTAAAACTGGCACCGGCGGCGAGAAATTCTTGCGGACCGGATTCGAGTTCTGGATGCTGACGCAAATTTCCCTGCGCCACTTCATCGGCAGCATTTTTTAACTTACGCGCCGGTTTTGCCAGACTCCACGCCAGCCATAACAGCAGCGGTGAACTGACCAGCATGGTGACAATCAGTAACAGTAAAGGCCTGTCAAACAGCAGGTTGATAAAATCAGATTGGGAATTGCTGGCGGGGCGAATCAGGTAGAGCTGGTAGTTATCTTCGCCATCACGCACAGCGAAGGGGCCTACCAATTCGACACGGCCATATTTTTTCTTTTGCGGACGATCGGCGTTATCAGACTGGCCGATAAAGTTACGAATGATCTGCATTTCATTACGCTGGGCGCCAATCACTCGCCCTTCGCTGGTCACGAGTAACAAACGCTGGCCCGGAGGAGCCCATTTATCAATGGCCCGGAACAGGCGACGCCACCACATCAGGTCATTGGGGGGATCGTTTTCAAGTTCCGCTTCGACATGCTGTTCAATCATAGTGCCTTGACGTTGCTCATTCTCCATCAGCTCGGTCATTTGACGCGAATCCAGCTTAGGCAGCATCAGCACTAACATCAGCACTAACGCCAGCGTTAACCAGAAGATGGCAAAAATACGCGCGGTAAGGCTACTTATCATGAAGCAGACACCATCAGGTAGCCGCGGCCACGCAAGGTTTTAAACCACGGATGGCCATCTTTGCGATCCGGCAGCTTACGACGCAGGTTGGAAATATGCATGTCGATTGCGCGATCGAAAGGCGTCAGGCGTTTACCCAGAACTTCCTGGCTTAAATGTTCGCGTGAAACTACCTGACCCAGATGCTGTGCCAGCAAATAGAGCAGGGTGAACTCGGTACCGGTCAAATCCAGCGCTTGCCCGTCAAAGCTGGCTTCCTGGCGACCAGGATTGAGGCTTAAACCATCCACTTCGACAGTCGGTGAGCCGCTGTCACTGTTTTGCTGCTGCTCACTCCAGTGTGAACGGCGCAAAATAGCGCGTATACGGGCTACCAGTTCACGATCGTTAAAGGGTTTAGGCAGATAGTCATCTGCGCCCAGTTCAAGTCCGAGCACGCGATCCAGCTCGCTTCCTCGGGCGGTAAGCATAATCACTGGCGTCTGGTGTGACTGGCGTAGCTCTTTCAAAGTATCAATGCCATTTTTCTTTGGCATCATCACGTCGAGCAGTAAAAGGTCAATGGTGTCATCAAGAAGCTCTAACGCTTGTTCGCCATCGTGGGCAACAATTACGTTAAAACCTTCCATGTCGAGCAGTTCCTTTAACAGGGAAGTCAACTCCCGGTCATCATCAACTAGCAGAATTTTATTCATTATTAAGTTACCTCCGAGGCAGAAATTACGTCATCAAGGCGCGCTAATCTATGACTTTACGTTGTTTTACACCCCCTGACGCTAGTTTGCAGCGGGAATCGTAGACTGAATCTCGTTGAATCGCAGCACAGATGATTTCAGGAGCAAGTGATGCGCAATGTTACCGCTGCCGTCATGGCCTCTACATTGACTCTGATAACCATGGCCAGCCAGGCCAAAGCGTTACCGGCTAGCGATAACTGGTACCAGAGTGGTGAAGGTTTAGTGAAGCGTAATAGCCTTCAGAGCCAGATGTTCGACGGGATAAACCTGACCGAACAACAGCGCCAACAAATGCGCGATCTTATGCAACGGGCACGGCATGATAGCCCACCCGTGAACGTAAGCGAAATGGAGACCATGCATAATCTGGTCACCGCAGAGAATTTTGATGAAACGGCAGTGCGTGCCCAGGCTGAAAAAATGGTGCAAGAGCAGGTGGCTCGCCAGGTTGAAATGGCGAAAGTCCGCAACCAAATGTACCGCTTGTTAAGCCCTGAACAGCAGGCCGTTTTGCATGACAAACACCAACAGCGCATGAATCAATTTCGTGAACTGGCGGATCTGCAACAGATGTCTTCGTTGCAGGCACTGAGTAGTAGCAGTAAGCGTAGTAACCAGTAACAAACCCTGTTTTCCTTGCCATAGACACCATCCCTGTCTTCCCCGCCTACCAAGGCGGGTTTTTTTTGCCTGAAGGTGCAGACTAATCCGCTATACTAGCCAGCAATCATTTGCTGGAGCCCCTATGAATCAACAATATGGGAAGCTGGTCAGCCGTGCGGCCATTGCTGCCACGGTGATGGCATCGCTGTTACTTTTGATCAAAATTTTCGCCTGGTGGTATACCGGTTCGGTCAGTATTCTGGCGGCACTGGTGGATTCGCTGGTGGACATCGCCGCGTCGCTGACAAACCTGCTTGTCGTGCGCTACTCGCTGCAGCCCGCAGATGAAAAACATACTTTTGGCCATGGGAAAGCTGAATCGCTGGCGGCACTGGCGCAAAGTATGTTTATTTCGGGTTCTGCGCTGTTTCTTTTTTTGACGGGGATCCAACATTTAGCTGAACCGTCACAAATGAAACAACCTTTAGTTGGCGTAGTGGTCACGGTGATTGCATTATTCAGCACGCTAATCCTGGTGACTTTCCAGCGCTGGGTGGTGAGAAAGACCCAAAGCCAGGCCATTCGGGCCGATATGCTTCATTATCAGTCTGATGTTATGATGAACGGTGCCATTCTTGTGGCGCTGGCGCTCTCCTGGTATGGCTGGCACCGTGCGGATTCGATATTTGCCTTGGGGATTGGCGTCTATATTCTATATAACGCGCTGCGCATGGGTTATGGGGCTGTGCAGTCATTGTTAGATCGTGCATTACCCGATGATGAACGCCAGGCCATTGTGGATATCATCAATGCATGGCCCGGTGTTAAAGGGGGGCATGATTTACGCACGCGGCAGTCAGGGCCGACCCGCTTTATTCAAGTACATATCGAAATGGAAGACAATTTGCCGCTGGTTCAGGCACATATTATTGCCGAACAGGTGGAACAGGCTCTCTTGCGCCGTTTTCCCGGGTCAGATGTGATTATTCACCAGGACCCCTGCTCGGTGGTTCCGGCGCAGCAGCAAGGCCATTTTGAGCTTTAATTTTCGTTGTAAAGGCGGGCTGAACCGTTATTTTGTGGTTAATATACCGGCACAGGGCCTGACCTGAATCAATTCAGCAAGAAGCGGTTGTTATACTATTTGTAGCAGAGTCGACGCCTCGGCATGCCGCAGGCCGTTTCCGGCAACAGGATTAATTTGCATTCAAAAGTTCAGAGGTAGTCATGATCAAAAAAATTGGTGTGTTGACGAGTGGTGGTGATGCGCCGGGTATGAACGCTGCGATTCGCGGTGTGGTGCGTGCAGCATTGTCGGAAGGTCTGGAAGTGGTAGGCATTTATGATGGCTATCTCGGCTTGTACGAAGATCGCATGGTGAATCTGGATCGCTATAGCGTGTCCGATATGATTAACCGCGGTGGTACTTTCCTGGGTTCCGCTCGTTTCCCGGAGTTTCGTGATGAGAAAATCCGTGAAGTGGCTATCGAGAATTTAAAAAAACGCGGTATTGATGCGCTGGTGGTTATCGGTGGTGACGGTTCCTATATGGGCGCGATGCGCCTGACCGAAATGGGCTTCCCATGCATCGGCCTGCCGGGCACCATTGATAACGACATCAAGGGTACTGATTACACCATCGGTTTCTTCACCGCTCTGGAAACCGTCGTGGAAGCTATCGACCGTCTGCGTGACACCTCTTCTTCCCACCAGCGCATTTCTATCGTGGAAGTGATGGGCCGCTACTGTGGCGATCTGACCTTAGCGGCATCCATTGCCGGTGGTTGCGAATTCGTTGTTTTGCCAGAAGTTGAGTTTAATCGCGAAGATCTGGTTGAAGAAATCAAAGCGGGTATCGCTAAAGGTAAAAAGCACGCAATCGTGGCGATTACCGAGCACATCTGTGACATCGACGAACTGGCGCAATATATCGAAGCAGAAACCAAGCGCGAAACCCGTGCGACCGTTCTGGGTCACATCCAGCGCGGCGGTTCCCCGGTTGCTTACGATCGCATTCTGGCTTCCCGTATGGGCGCTTATTCTATCGAACTGCTGCAGCAAGGCCACGGCGGCCGCTGTGTCGGTATTCAGAATGAGAAACTGGTTCACCATGACATCATCGACGCTATCGAAAACATGAAGCGTCCGTTCAAAGGTGACTGGCTGGACTGCGCTAAGAAACTGTATTAATTCACCCATGGTGAAATCTGAAGCCGGGGAAACCCGGCTTTTTGCCGTCTGTTATATGCTCAATAGTTATAGCAAATCTTTTTTTATTCTTTAATGCACGGTTAAATTTCTGGCACGCTGCTTTCATCAAACCTGATGAAAGAGAGTGCACGATGAATAAGTGGGGAGTTGGGCTGACATTACTGCTGGCGTCAACCAGCGTACTGGCGAAAGATATTCAGTTACTTAACGTTTCATACGATCCCACTCGCGAACTTTATGACGAGTACAACAAGGCATTCAGCGCACGCTGGAAACAGCAAACCGGCGATAACGTGGTTATTCGCCAGTCGCACGGTGGTTCTGGCAAACAAGCAACGTCAGTGATAAACGGTATTGAAGCCGATGTTGTAACGCTGGCGCTGGCCTACGATGTGGATGCGATTGCCGAACGTGGTCGTATCGACAAAAACTGGATTAAACGGCTGCCGGATAACTCCGCACCTTACACATCGACCATCGTTTTCCTGGTGCGTAAAGGCAACCCAAAACAAATTCATGACTGGAATGACCTGATTAAACCGGGCGTTTCGGTTATCACGCCAAACCCGAAAAGCTCGGGCGGCGCACGCTGGAACTATCTGGCAGCGTGGGGCTATGCCCTGCATCACAACAATAACGATCAAGCCAAAGCGCAGGATTTTGTCAAGGCGCTGTATAAGAATGTTGAAGTGCTGGACTCCGGCGCGCGTGGTTCAACCAACACCTTCGTTGAACGGAATATCGGTGACGTACTGATTGCATGGGAAAACGAAGCGCTGCTGGCAGCGAACGAACTGGGCAAAGATAAGTTTGAAATCATCACCCCGAGTGAATCCATTCTGGCGGAGCCTACCGTTTCGGTGGTTGATAAAGTGGTCAACAAGAAAGGGACTCAGGAAGTGGCGGCGGCGTATCTGAAATACCTTTACTCGCCAGAAGGCCAGGAAATTGCAGCGAAGAATTACTATCGGCCACGCGATGCCGAGGTTGCGAAGAAGTATGAAAATACCTTCCCGAAACTTAAATTGTTCACCATTGATGAAGAGTTTGGCGGCTGGAGCAAAGCGCAGAAAGAGCACTTCTCAAATGGCGGAACCTTCGACCAGATTAGTCAGCGTTAAATCCAGCGACGGCTCCGACAGGGGCCGTTTTACTTTTGGGATCCCGCAATTTGCGTTACGCTGAAAACCCTCTTATGGTTCCCGAGGTTTCCATTGCGGTTACGACGCCCGGTAGTTGTTTTAATCCTCGTATTGCTTGTTGCCGTGGTGGGTTGGTTTAGTCTGCGGCAATATCTGCATCACCCCGATGCGCTTTGGCGTATCGTCAGCCAGCAATGTGTTCCTCATCAACGCGACAACCAAATCCCGGAGCCTTGCGCCAAAGTGGATTTACGCACGGGGTATGTGTTGCTGAAAGATATTCATGGCCCGCTTCAATATCTGCTGATGCCTACCGCAAAAATAAAGGGGATGGAAAGCCCTGAACTTTTGCAGCCGGATACCGCAAATTTCTTCTGGCTGGCGTGGCAGCAACGTAAGGTGATGAGTGTTCGCCATGGCTCTCAAGTTCCTGACGATATGATTTCGCTGACCATCAATTCCGCGACGGGGCGCACCCAGAACCAGCTGCATATCCATATTTCATGTTTGCGCGCAGATGTGCGTGGGCAGTTGCATCAGTATGCAAATACCTTGAGCAACCGCTGGCAAGAATTCCCGATACCGCTGGCCGGAAACCCGTACATCGCCAGGAAAGTGAGCGCCGCGGAGTTTTTTCAGCATAGCCCGTTTATCATGCTGGCAACCCAGCTTCCGCAAGCGCGTGAACATATGGGGCGTTATAGCCTGGCGATGGCAAAGCTGGCTGAAGGGGAGTGGATAGCGTTGGCGACGGAGCGGAATTTGCTGCGCTTGAACCTGGCTTCTGCGGAACAACTTCAGGATCACGACTGTGAATTAGTGAAAGAATAAAGGCCCTGCCGGAGCAGAGCCTTAACATTTTAAAGCGCAAATAGTTAAGCGTTTTTCGCTTCAGCTGCGGCTTTAACGATAACGGCAAATGCGTCTGCTTTCAGGGAAGCACCGCCAACCAGCGCGCCGTCGATATCCGGCTGAGCAAACAGCTCTGCTGCGTTTTTATCGTTTACGGAACCGCCGTACTGGATGATCACTTGCTCAGCCACTTTCGCATCAGCTTTAGCAATGTGGTCACGAATGAATTTGTGAACCGCCTGAGCCTGAGCAGGAGTGGCTGATTTGCCAGTACCGATTGCCCATACGGGTTCGTATGCGATTACCGCGCCTTCGAATGCCGCCGCGCCCTGAGTTTTCAACACCGCGTCAATCTGACGTGCGCAAACTTCTTCAGTTTTGCCCGCTTCGTTTTCTGCTTCGGTTTCGCCAATGCACAGCACAGGGATCAGGCCAACTTCTTTCAGAATGGCGAATTTCTTAGCGATCAGTTCATCAGACTCTGCGTGGTAAGTACGACGCTCGGAATGACCGATAATGATGTATTTAGCACCAACATCTTTCAGCATTTCAGCAGAAACTTCACCAGTAAATGCGCCAGACAGGTTCAGGTCAACGTTCTGAGCACCAAGAATGATGTGGCTACCAGAAGCGGCGTGTTTAGCCAGATCCAGATACATTGTTGGAGGAGCGATAGCCACGCCACAGCCTGCCACGCCTGCCAGTTCTTTACGCAGGCCAGCAATCAGCTCGTGTACCATGTGCTTGCTGCCGTTCAGTTTCCAGTTACCCATCACCAAAGGATGTCGCATCTTCATTCTCCACAAGGTCAAACTACTAAAAGAAACGCTGCCGTTCGAAGCAGCATGGTCTGTGAAACAGTATAGAGACTCAGCAGGCGAAAGGCTTTGCTTTTTGTCATTTATTCGCCGTTGTTAAGGGTTTCAGATAGCGCCAGCTTAATCGGTTCAACAGCGAAGGTAAGCCCCTTTTCACCGTTGTCTGCCACCACATAACGCATGGCGCCATCGGTTTGCGCGAAATAACGTTTGCTCTTCCCGTCGCTGAGGAATTTGGTCAGTTTTGCCATGCTTTGCGGCTTTGAAAGTGACGGAGTAAAGGTGCGGAGCAGCGCCGCCATGTATTCAGCTGCTTTAGCGCGTGCGGCCTTTTGCTCCGGCCCCTGAATCGGCAACCAGGTTATCTGGATAGACTTGATTTTCAGCGTCCCGCGCTCAAGTGCGGCGGATGCGTAGAGATTTTCGTTAATCTTAGTGGCGGCGCGCATCAGGTTTATTTCACTGGGCTTAGCGCCAATGGCACGGAATTCGTTGAGCGGTAACTTAGGATTTTCAGCGCTGAACTTTTCCCGAAACTGTGTGATGTTCATATCAAACGTCGGCGCGCCCGGCAGTAGATATGGCGCGGCCTGAAGTGTTGAAGCAGAATCTGCAGGCGGATCGGCCCAGGCCACCGCGGCGGGTAGCATCAGTAAAGCCAGAGCGGCAAACAGCTGTCTCATTGACAAATTCTCCTGTGAATTCTGCTTCCCGATTAAATCGGCATTCCGTTGGCTTGTCAAAACCCGGCATAGCCAGGGTACACTACGGCGCTAAACAATAAAATGGACCTTACCATGACCATACAGCAATGGCTGTTCTCTTTTAACGGCCGTATAGGGCGCCGTGACTTCTGGATTTGGATCGGCGTTTGGTTAATCGCGCTGATTGTGCTCTTCACCCTTGCAGGCGCAGAAATTATGCCTTATTCCACCGCCGGTTTCTTTTTATCGGGTTCGTTGATTCCAACGGCGGCGGTGATGGTGAAACGTCTGCATGACAGAAATAAGAAAGGCTGGTGGGCGCTGCTGTTTATTCCTGCCTGGCTGCTGCTTGCCGGTAACTGGGAGTCTTTCGGCACTTTAGCGCAGTGGGGGCTGGGGCGTTTTATCCCAACCTTGATTCTGGTGATGGTGATTATGGACCTGGGGGCATTTGTTGGCACCCAGGGTGAAAACCGTTTTGGCAAAGACACTAGCGAAGTTAAATACCGCTAACGCTACCAGTAGTGTTCAGCGGTGATATGGCCCGGCCGGCGGCGCAGGTGTTTGGTCATCTGCCGGGTCTCGTTGAGTAGCTGCTGAGTATCACGTACCATCTGCGGGTTGCCGCATAGCATCACATGGCTGGTTTCAATGTTCATCGGCAATCCGACTGCCGCTTCCAGCTCACCGTTTTCGATCAATGCAGGCACGCGTCCGGTTAGCGAACCCGGAATAGACTCACGGCTGACGACCGTCTGAATGTGTAGCTTTCCTTCGTATTGCTGCTGGAGTTTTTGCATTAATGGCAAATAACTCAAGTCCTGCGCGTAACGTACCGCATGCAGCAAAACGATATTCTCAAAACGCTCGAGTCCAGTACCTTCCTGCAAAATTGAAAGATACGGCCCTAATGCGGTTCCTGTCGCCAGCATCCATAGCGTCTGGCAGTCAGGAATTTCATCGAGCACAAAGAACCCTGCCGCTTCGCTGACCAATGAAATCTCGTCGCCGGGTTGCAGCGCGCGTAAACGCGGGCTGAGTTTGCCTTCAGGCACGGTGACCAGATAAAACTCAAGATCGGGATCGCTCGGCGCGTTGACGTAGGAATAGGCACGCTGCACGCGTTCGCCATCAATTTCCATTCCAAGCTTGGTAAACTGACCGGCGGTAAAAGGGGCGACAGGTGCATGAACAGTGAGACTAAACAGAGCGTCGGTCCAGTTTTCAAGCCGGACAACTTTACCTTTGACCCATTGCGCCATGATGTTCTCCTGCAATAACTTTTCCCTATCTTCCCCAGAAAAGAGCGAGATTTCCAGCCGGTTAAAGCTGGAAAGCTCAATCAGACAAACGGCTGCCTTACAGAATATGCGTCTGTACGTCCGGGTCTTTACGGTCGAGATAGTGAATAGACTGGATACGGCGGATAGTGCGCGATTTGCCGCGAATCAGCAGCGTTTCCGTGGTTGCCATATTCCCTTTGCGCGTAATCCCATCCAGCAAATCACCTTTAGTGATGCCGGTTGCAGAGAAGATAACGTTGTCGTTACGCGCCATATCATCAAGCTTTAATACCACGCCCGCTTCAATGCCCATTGCCTTACAGCGGTCTAATTCTTTTTCACCGATAAGGCGATTTTCTTCGCTATCACCCTTCACATGGTGACGAGCCAGCAGGCGGCCTTGCATATCGCCATCTAACGCGCGAATAACAGCGGCAGAAATCACGCCTTCTGGCGCACCGCCGATGCCGTACATCACATCGACTTCACTATCCGGCATGCAGGTCAAAATTGAGGCAGCAACATCACCATCAGGAATGGCGAACACGCGCACGCCGAGTTTTTGTAACTCAGCAATAGTGGCGTCGTGGCGGGGTTTAGCCAGAATGGTGACGGTGAGTTCACTAAGCGGTTTGTTGAGGGCTACGGCGATGTTATAGAGGTTTTCAGCCAGCGGCAGATTGAGGTCGATAATGCCTTTAGCGCCCGGGCCAACAATCAGCTTTTCCATATACATGTCGGGAGCATTCAGGAAGCTGCCTTTGTCACCCACGGCCAGCACGGCCAGCGCGTTGGCCTGGCCCATTGCCGTCATGCGGGTGCCTTCAATCGGGTCCACGGCGATATCTACCGCGTCGCCCTGGCCGGTACCGACTTTTTCACCTATGTAGAGCATGGGGGCTTCGTCTATTTCCCCTTCGCCGATCACAATCTGGCCATCAATATTGACCTGATTGAGCATGATACGCATGGCGTGAACAGCTGCGCCATCGGCCGTGTTTTTATCGCCACGGCCCAACCATTTATAACCCGCGAGCGCTGCGGCTTCGGTTACACGGGAAAATTCAATCGCCAGTTCTCGTCTCATTGCACACTCATTTAGCAAGCCTAATTGCGACGCAGTTTAGCACAGGCAGACCAGGGGCGAGAAAACCATGACAGGACGAGGGAAGCGCTGGCCCCTTTCAGGGCCAGCGGTAGAGCTTAACTTTCCTGGCGATCTTCCCAGGCCAGCGCGCGTTTCACGGCTTTTTTCCAGCCTGCGTAACGGTAGTTGCGTTCGGTGGTTTCGATACCCGGACGGAACTCTTTTTCGATAACCGCTTTCTCGCTCACTTCATCCAGATTTTGCCAGAAACCCACCGCCAGACCCGCCAGATAAGCAGCGCCCAACGCGGTGACTTCACGTACTTCAGGACGCTCTACGCGCGTCCCCAAAATATCTGCCTGGAACTGCATCAGGAAGTTGTTTGCCACCGCGCCCCCATCCACCCGCAGCGCGTGCAGACGAATATCGGCATCTGCCTGCATCGCTTCCAGCACGTCACGCGTCTGGTAAGCAATGGACTCAAGCGTGGCGCGAATAATGTGGTTGGCGTTGACGCCGCGAGTCAGGCCGAAGATGGCGCCACGCGCATACGGGTCCCAGTAAGGTGCGCCAAGCCCGGTAAAGGCCGGAACAACGTACACGCCGTTGGTGTCTTTTACTTTTGTAGCGAAGTATTCAGAGTCTGTTGCATCGCTGATAAGTTTCATCTCATCGCGTAGCCACTGGATAGACGCACCACCCATGAATACCGCGCCTTCTAGTGCGTAATTCACTTCACCGCGCGGGCCGCAAGCAATGGTCGTCAGCAAGCCATGTGTAGATTTAACCGCCTGCGTACCTGTGTTCATCAACATAAAGCAGCCGGTACCGTAGGTGTTTTTCGCCATTCCTTCGCTAACGCACAGCTGGCCAAACAGCGCCGCCTGCTGGTCGCCTGCGATCCCGGCGATAGGAATACGCGTACCGCCTTTACCGCCAATGTTTGTCTGGCCGTAAACTTCAGAGGATTTACGCACTTCTGGCAGCATGGCTCGTGGAATATCCAGCGCTTCGAGCATGCGGTCATCCCAGTCAAGCTGGTGAATGTTAAACAGCATGGTACGGGAGGCGTTGGTGTAATCGGTAACGTGCACGCGCCCCTGCGTCATTTTCCAGATAAGCCAGGTATCGACGGTACCAAACAGCAGTTCGCCGCGGCGAGCGCGTTCACGGGAACCTTCGACGTGGTCAAGGATCCATTTCACTTTGGTGCCGGAGAAGTAGGGGTCGACCACCAGGCCGGTGGCGGATTTGATGTACTCTTCCAGGCCGTCGCGTTTTAGCTGTTCACAGATCTCTGCGGTACGACGGCACTGCCAGACGATGGCGTTATAAATCGGTTTGCCGGTCTCTTTTTCCCAGACAATCGCCGTTTCGCGCTGGTTGGTGATCCCAATGGCGGCGATTTGGTCAGCGTTGATGTCAGCTTTCGCCAGCACTTCAACCAGCGTGGAGCTTTGCGTCGCCCATATTTCCATGGGGTCATGCTCTACCCATCCGGCTTTTGGGTAGATTTGCTCGAATTCGCGCTGTGACACGCTGACGACGTTAGCATCGTGATCCAGGACGACGGCGCGTGAGCTGGTAGTGCCCTGATCAAGTGCGACGATATATTTTTTTTCGTGAGTCATAATGTTGTCCTGAAGTCAGTCTACAAAGAAGCATTGTGTTGTGTGGAAGCGTTGGATTCATCTTCAACACAAACATCACAAGGTAAATGCCGGCCGATCAGCTTGCGGTAACCAAATGCGCCTAACGCCGCGCCTGTCACTGGGCCAAATATCGGCACCAGAAAGTAAGGAATATCGCGGCCGCCGGTAAAGGCTACCTCGCCCCAGCCGGCAAGCCAGGCGAAAATTTTCGGGCCAAAGTCGCGGGCCGGGTTCATGGCAAATCCGGTCAGCGGGCCCATTGACGCGCCGATCACCGCAATCAGCAAGCCAATCAGCAGCGGGGCTAACGGGCCGCGAGGAATACCGTTGCCGTCATCGGTTAGCGCAAGGATCACCGCCATTAAAATGGCGGTGATCGCCATCTCTACCGCAAACGCCTGTATCAGGTTGATGTGAGGATTAGGGTAGGTTGAGAAAATACCCGCCAAATCGAGGCTTTCTACGCTGCCGCGCACCATATGATGCGTCTGCTCGTAGTCGAGGAATAAATTGTAATACAGGCCATACACCAAAGCTGCGGCGCAGAACGCACCTGCAATCTGCGACACGATAAACGGCAGTACTTTGCGTTTGTCGAAGCAGGCGAACAGGCACAAGGCGAGGGTGACCGCCGGATTAAGATGCGCGCCGGAAACCCCTGCGGTCAGGTAGATAGCCATTGCCACCCCCAAACCCCAGATGATGCTAATTTCCCACTGTCCGAAGCTTACGCCTGCCACTTTCAAAGCGGCAACGCATCCGACACCAAAGAAAATCAACAACGCGGTACCTATGAACTCGGCGATGCACTGACCTTTTAAGGTTGATGGAGCTGTCTGACTCATAATAGGGTCCTGAAGGCAGAATTAATGATTATTATTTGTTCGGGCATCCCTGCCGCGCAGGTGCCATGTAGGCAGGGTGTTAATTTATCGTTAACGAGCATAAACGAGAAATATCGAAAGTTAAATTTGCGTGTCTTGTCATAAAAATGAGCGATTTCGCGTGATCATGCGTGCATGATCGCCCAGTAAAGACAACGTAAACATTCAGGTAATTAATCAATTTGTTAACAAATCTGGATTTTACGTCCCCTTGCCATTCGGGATATGCCGAAAAACGTTATGTTACGCAAAGAGCGCTTGAACTCGCTGGACACAGCTACTTACGCTACTTACAATCGAGACACGCTGCGTGGAGCGCATATATTCATAAGGTGTCTTCGGGGAATATCCGGGACGGGGATTTAGACATCCATCAACGCCTTGCAATTCAGGAGAGGTTCAGAAATGTCATTTGAAGTGTTTGAGAAACTGGAAGCAAAAGTACAGCAGGCGATTGATACTATTACCCTGCTGCAAATGGAAATCGAAGAGCTGAAAGAGACCAACAACGCTCTGTCTCAGCAGGTTCAGCAGTCGCAGAGCAATCATGAAGAGCTGGTGCGCGAAAACACCTCTCTGAAAGAACAGCAGCACGTGTGGCAAGACCGTCTGCACGCTCTGCTGGGTAAAATGGAAGAAGTATAAGAATATTTGAGTTAGAAAAAGAACGGGCGCCCAAGGGCGCCCGTTTTGTTATTCGATTTTGTTATTCAATATCAAGGGGATCTTCGGAAAGGATAATACCGGTGTTGTCGGCATACAGGTGGTCGCCGGAGAAGAAGGTCACACCGCCAAAGTTAACGCGCACGTCACTTTCACCCACGCCAACACCTGCGGAGCCCACCGGAATGGCGGCTATCGCCTGAATACCAATATCCAGTTCTTCCAGATCATCAACCTGGCGCACGGCGCCGTACACCACAATGCCTTCCCACTCGTTTTGGGTCGCCAGACGGGCGAGTTCTGCGTCAATCAAAGCACGGCGCACAGAGCCACCGCCATCAATCACCATCACCCGGCCACGGCCGTTTTGTTCGAGCAGATCGTACAACAATCCGTTGTCCTCGAAACATTTCACCGTGATGATTTGCCCGCCAAAGGACGACCGCCCACCAAAGTTGGAAAACAGCGGTTCAACGACGTTGACATCTTCCTGGTAGATGTCGCAAAGCTCGGAAGTATCATATTTCATAGGATTAAGATTCGGTTGCTGCAGGAGTTGTCAGTATATCGCTTAATGTTAACTGTTGGCAAAATCATCAATTGTTAATTGATATTTGTCAGCTAAAACGACAACGTACTAAGCACTACTCCTACCGCAAACAACAGGTTAGTCAGCAATGCAGCTTTTACCGTGCGTTCAAGCATGGGGCGCATAGCGACTGGATCCGTCTCGCGCAGGACATAATGCGCCTGCTTAATCAGCAGCGGCGCTGCCAGAACAAAGAGCCAGCCCCACAGGCTTTGCAGCCAGACCAGACTAAACACCGCCAGACATACCAGCGCGCCCATCAGCAGGCAGGCGTGATAGCGACGGGCAAGCGTCGGCCCTAAACGCACCGCCAGAGTGTTTTTACCGTTTTCACGATCGCTGTCGATATCGCGCAGGTTGTTGATATTCAGCACGGCGGTTGCCAACAATCCGCAAGCGGTGGCAGGCAAAAAAACCAACGGTGCGAGTGAATGCGCCTGCAAATACCAGGTGCCTGCCACGCTCAGCCAGCCAAAAAACGCCAGTACTGAAATATCGCCAAGCCCCATGTAACCATAGGGGCGAGAGCCAACGGTGTAAGTGATGGCTGCGACGATTGCCAGCAAACCCAGTGCCAGGAAGCCGAGGAAATCAGTCAGGGTGCGGCAGGCGACGGCAACCAGCGCCAGGCCTGAAAGGCAAATTAGCACCACGGTGATAATCAGCGCTTTTTTCATTTGCGCCTGAGTGATAACGCCTTTTTGCATCCCGCGCAACGGCCCGATGCGGTCTTCTTTATCGCTGCCTTTTAGCGCATCGCCGTAGTCATTTGCCAGATTGGAGAGGATTTGCAGTAGCCCCGCGGTCAGCAATGCCAGCAGCGCGACGGCAGGATCAAACACTCCCTGCCAGAAAGCCAGCGCGGAGCCACAGACGATAGAGGCGAAAGCCAGGGGTAACGTGCGTGGACGCAAGCTTTCAAGCCAGGCCTGAGTTGTGCTTACAGAGTGCGATTCGCTCATAGTTCTCTCTGTTAAGTATAAAAAATGGAGGGCATAAGCCCTCCATTTTGCAATGAAGAAAATACGTTGAGCGCGATTATAGGATAAAACGGCTCAAGTCTTCATCTGCTACCAACTCATCCAGATGTTTGCTGACATATTCGCCATCAATCAGGATGGATTGGCCGCTCAGGTCGCTGGCATCGTAAGAGATGTCTTCAACCAGACGCTCCAGTACGGTGTGCAGACGACGAGCGCCGATGTTTTCGGTGGATTCGTTTACCTGCCATGCAGCCTGAGCGATGCGGCGGATACCATCTTCGGTGAAGTCGATATTCACGCCTTCGGTGGCCATCAGCGCTTTGTACTGCACGGTGATAGAGGCATTTGGCTCCGTCAGAATGCGCTCGAAATCTTCAACAGTCAGTGCCTGCAATTCCACACGAATGGGCAGACGACCCTGTAATTCAGGGATCAGGTCCGATGGGCTTGCTACCTGGAAGGCGCCAGATGCGATAAACAGGATGTGGTCGGTTTTGACCATGCCGTGCTTAGTAGACACGGTGCAGCCTTCAACCAGCGGCAGCAAGTCACGCTGAACACCTTCACGCGATACATCCGGGCCGGAACTGTTGCCGCCGCGCTTACAGATTTTGTCGATTTCATCGATAAACACGATGCCGTGTTGCTCAACGGCGTCAATCGCGTCTTGCTTCAGCTCTTCCGGGTTCACCAGTTTCGCGGCTTCTTCTTCAATCAGCAGTTTCATCGCGTCTTTGATTTTCAACTTGCGTGCTTTCTGCTTCTGGCCGCCCAGATTCTGGAACATTGACTGCAGCTGGCTGGTCATCTCCTCCATGCCTGGAGGAGCCATGATTTCAACGCCCATCGGTGCCGCAGCCAGATCGATTTCAATTTCTTTATCGTCTAGCTGGCCTTCACGCAATTTTTTACGGAAAGACTGGCGAGCCGCAGAAGGTTCCTGTGGGGATTCAGGCTGGCCCCAGTTGTTTTTCGCCGGCGGCAGCAGAACATCAAGAATGCGCTCTTCAGCCATCTCTTCGGCACGATAGCGGTTTTTTTCGATAGATTGCAAACGCACCATTTTCATCGCGGAATCGGTCAGATCGCGGATGATAGAATCCACTTCTTTACCAACATAACCTACTTCGGTGAATTTGGTCGCTTCAACCTTAATGAACGGCGCGTTAGCCAGTTTTGCCAGGCGACGGGCGATTTCGGTTTTACCTACGCCGGTCGGGCCGATCATCAGAATGTTTTTTGGCGTCACTTCATGACGCAGCTCTTCATCAAGCTGCATACGGCGCCAGCGGTTACGCAGCGCAATTGCCACGGAACGCTTGGCATTGTCCTGGCCAATAATGTGTTTGTTCAGTTCGCTGACAATTTCGCGTGGGGTCATTTCAGACATGGGGATTCCTTACGCCTTAGACGCTAATTCTTCAATAGTATGGAAATGGTTGGTGTAGATGCAGATATCACCGGCAATCCCCAGCGATTTCTCTACGATATCGCGAGCACCCAGTTCGGTGTTTTCCAGCAACGCACGCGCCGCTGCCTGGGCGTACGGGCCACCTGAACCAATCGCAATCAGGTCATCTTCCGGTTGGATAACATCCCCATTACCGGTGATGATCAGAGAGGCATTTTCATCGGCAACCGCCAGCAGGGCTTCCAGCTTGCGCAGCATACGATCGGTACGCCAGTCTTTTGCCAGTTCAACCGCGGCTTTCACCAGGTGGCCCTGGTGCATTTCCAGCTTGCGTTCAAACAGTTCGAATAGGGTAAAGGCGTCTGCGGTGCCGCCAGCAAAACCGGCAATCACTTTGTCGTTATACAAACGACGCACTTTTTTGACGTTGCCTTTCATTACGGTATTGCCAAGCGTGGCCTGACCATCGCCACCGATTACGACATGGCCGTTGCGGCGCACACTTACTATTGTTGTCACGAGCAGACCCCTTATTGCATCAGCTAAATAAAGTACCCCGACATAATATCGGGGTTGAATGCAATTATAGATGGGGGGGATTTTGGGGGTTTCAACCCCCAGCGCCAAGACGAATACAGTTCGCGTGACCCGCCATCTTCAGACGGTTGATGGTGCCATCGGCATTATCTTTGCCTTTGAGGGGGCCAATGACGACGCGGTTCCAGCCATTGTTGGTGGTAATGCGCGAATCAAAGCCTTCGAAAGCCAGCTGCGCACGTACCGTTTCCGCCTGTGCGCTGCCCTTGAAAGAACCACACTGCACCATCCAGCGTTTCTCATCTTTCGGCTTGTCCTGCGGAGGCGGAGCTTGTTTTGCTACTTCTTCGCGGGTAATTGGCGCAGCCTTCGCCGGTTCACGCGGTTGTGTCACAGGCTGTGCTGCACGCTGCTGAGTATTATGCGGCGGGGTTTGTAGCAAATCCTGGTATGGCTGCTGTGTCGTCGTTGTGGTTCGCTGCGGCTGCTGCACAGGGCGTGGCTGCGGCGCAACCTGTTGGGCCGTGAACTGCTGTTGTTGTACTTGCTGCTGAATAATTTTCTGACGTTGCAAGGTATTCTGACGCTGTTCCGGCGACTGCTCGTTCCACGGTACTTCATTGAGCTGTGTAGGCTGCTGGCGCATGTCCGCCTGCATCTGCTCGAGCAGCTGGCGCTGTTCGCTGGTGAGCTGATCTTTATTTTGCACTTCACCGCCGGCAGAAGGCTCGGTTGGGGCACGCACGCCCGTCTGGCGATTTTCCAGCTCTTTAATATAACGCCAGCGCTCTTCTGGTTTAGGCGGCAAACCATTCCCCGTGACTTTATGACCGGGCAGGGTTTCGCTTTCATCTTTTTTATGATGGGTAATAAAGTACAGTGCGCCAATAAAGGTCACCAGAACGGCGGCCGCAATAGCGACCATTGTCGGCGAGACGGATGGTAAGCTGCGCTGCTTGTTGCGGGGGCTACTTTTCTTACGCCGCGTACCTGCCGATTGCCCGCGGCGTACATAATCTCGTTGTGCCACTATCGATTCGCTATATTTTTTTCGTTTAATCAGCCCGCCATGTTACTTAATGGGCATCCCTTTGACCAGAATGCCGTGTCCTAAAGCGGGTCATTTTCTACTGCCTGGTGCGCTGGTGGTGCCTCGTTCAATAAGTTCGCAATCCAGCAAACGTGAACCACTACTCACGATGTGGCCGTGAAGCTGTTCTAACAGCAACAGCATAGCTTCTCGCCCTATATCGAAACGGGGTTGCGCTACGGTGGTGAGTGGTGGGTCACAGAACTGTGACAGAGCAATATCATCAAAGCCTACGATCGACAAATCCTGCGGCACGCGTAAGCCTTTACGTTTAGCCTGAGACAGCGCGCCCAGCGCCATCACGTCGCTATGGCAGAAAACGGCCGTTGGGGGGTTAGGCAGCGCCATTAGTCGGTCCAGGGCGGCGGCACCGGCTTCAAAGCTAAAGTTACCGCGTGCGATATAATGCGGATCGACTATTGTTCCTGCACGGCGCAGCGCCTGGACATATCCCTGCAAACGATAGTGGCAAAGCGGCATCTCTTCCGGACCGGCGATGCAGGCAATTTTTTGGTGGCCGAGCTGCTGTAAATAATAAACGGCGTTAAACGCGGCAGTCAGGTTATCAATATGAACCGTCGGCAACTCCAGCTCCGGTGCAAATTCGTTCGCCATTACCATTGGCGGTAAATTGCGTTGTTCTTCAATACTGGCATCAAAGGGCAACCGTGAACCGAGCAGCAGCATACCGTCAATCTGCTTGGTGATAATCAGATTAATAAAGGTTTTTTCCTGCTGATTCTGGTGAGCACAATCGCCAATCAGCACCAGGTAGCCTTGTTCTGCGGCGGTCACTTCGATACCACGAATGATCTCGCTAAAGAAGGGATCGCAGATATCCGGGACAATAACCAGAATGGTGCGTGACTCATTGCGCTTTAAATTTCGCCCCAGGGAGTGGGGGAGATAACCTACGGCTATTGCCGCTTGTTCCACTCGATTACGCGTGCTTTGCGACACTTTATCCGGGTTCATTAACGCCCTGGACACCGTTGCCGTTGAGACTTTCGCCTGGGCGGCAACATCTTTCATGGTCGCATTGGCAACCTGCTTCTTCGGCTTCAACTTCCTCTCCTCGCGTGTACGGCACAGGCGCTGACAACGTCCGTGGTGTCCGACCATACCCACATTCTTAGCAGAAATTGATGTTCGCTGGTTACAGTTATTTCATTAAAAATGTGATGGTTGTTGAATTTTTCGATCTGCTTCGCATAACCACCGGGTTTTGTGCTAGCCGTCGATCGGGTCGACATCCAGCGTCCACTTCACTTTGCGTGACTCTGGTAAGGTATTGATCAGCTTCAATGAATGGCTAACCAGCCGCTGCAGGCGCGCGCGCGATGGGTGTTGCAGCAGGATTTGCCAGCGGAAACGTCCGCCTCGTTTGGGCTGCAGGCAAGGCACCGGTCCCATCATCCACAGTTGATCATCTCTTAACGGGCTGGACTCCAGCAAATTGCGTAACTGCTGCAAAAACAGCGGAGCCTGATGATTATTCTGGTCTTCGGCACGAAACATAATGTGGCTGGTAAACGGCGGTAAAAAGACCGTTTTGCGTTCCGTCAGCGCCTGGCTTGCGAACTCGTCATAGCCCTTGCTGAGCAGCGTTTGTAATAAAGGGTGCTCGGGGTGGTGCGTTTGTAGCAGAACTTCACCCTGCTTCCCGGCGCGCCCGGCGCGGCCAGAAACCTGAATATAGAGCTGGGCAAAACGTTCTGCGGCGCGGAAGTCGGCGGAAAAGAGGGCGCCATCAACATCCAGCAGCGCCACCAGAGTAACATCCGGGAAGTGATGCCCTTTGGCTAGCATCTGCGTGCCGATCAGAATGCGTGCGCCACCGCGATGAACTTCCGCCAGCTGCTGCTCAAGCGCGCCTTTGCGGCTGGTGGTATCGCGGTCAATACGCGAAATCGGCACGTCGGGAAATTCGGGTACCAGGCTATGTTCAAGCTGCTCTGTTCCCATGCCGACCGGCACCAGATTTGTGGAGCCACAGTGCGGGCATTGTTGTGGGATAGCTCGCTGGCTGTCGCAATGGTGGCAGCGCAGATGGCGCTGGCCCTGATGATAGGTGTAGTAGTGGTCGCAACGCGGACACTCCGCTATCCAGCCGCACTCATGGCATAGCAGGGCGGGGGCAAAGCCACGGCGGTTGAGAAACAGGATCACCTGATTATCGGCTTTCAGATGCTGGCCAATTTTTTTGATAAGCAAAGGTGCCAGACCTGATTTTAGCGACTGACCTTTTAAATCCACCACCTGCTGGGTGGCAGGACGCGCATTCCCGGCGCGTTTTGTCAGGCGTAGCTGGCGATATTTCCCCACCTGCACGTTATGCAGCGTTTCGAGTGCGGGCGTTGCCGAGCCAAGAATAACGGGAATTTCTTCTGCGTGAGCGCGATACACCGCTAAATCGCGAGCGTGGTAGCGCCAGCCTTCTTGCTGTTTATATGAGCTGTCGTGCTCTTCATCAATCACGATCACGCCAAGCCGGCAGAATGGGGTAAACAGCGATGAGCGAGTGCCAATCACAATCGCCGCCTCTCCGCTGCGGGCTTTTAGCCACACCGCAAGACGCTCGCTGTCGTTAAGCCCGGAGTGTAAAACCTCAACGGGGGCGTTAAAGCGCTCACGGAAACGGGCGATGGTTTGCGGCGTCAGGCCAATTTCAGGCACCAGCACCAGCGCCTGCTTACCCTGCGCCAGCACGTTTTCCAGCACGCTGAGATAAACTTCTGTTTTGCCGGAACCGGTAATCCCCGCCAGCAGCCAGACGGCGAAACTGTCGGCTGAGCTGTGAATCGCACCGATGGCGGTAGCCTGCTCGGTATTCAGGCGTAAACGCTCTCCCTCCACCGAATAGCTGTCGCGCCAGTCTGTGGTAGAAGGCGCGGCACTTTTCAGGTCGCATAAGCCTTTAGCGCGTAGCGCCTGTAACGCCGCTTCACCGATCTCCAGTTCGCTAACCTGATGACGCCAGACGATATTTTGTCGTACCGCTGCCAGCGCCTGCTGTTGCTTAGGCGCCCGTTTGAGGCTATTGAGGTCAATCGCTTTGCCCTCTTCCGTGGCAAACCAGTACCATAAAGGCGCGTGATGTGCGGGTTTCCCCTCGCGCAGCAAACCGGGCAGGGCATGAAAAAGCACATCACCCAGTGGATGATGGTAATACTCAGCAGCCCACAGCAGGACGCGCCACAGCGCTGCGGGAATCAATGACTCGCTATCCAGCACTTCTGCCACAGGTTTAAGTTCGTTGAGCGGCAATTCACTGTGTTCGCTAACCGCTACCACAATGCCAACCGCCTGGCGTTTACCAAACGGCACCCTGACGCGACAGCCTGATGCTGCCTGCATTCCCGCAGGAATGAGGTAGTCAAAAGTTCGGGCAAGAGGAACCGGCAAAGCGACGTGGGCGACAGGCATTAAAACATCCAGGCTGATAAAAATGACGAGATAGTGTACACTGTGTGTTCCGAAAAATGCGGATCAGTTTGCATCCACCTGCGGGGTTCTGTATGATTCGCCGCCTTTGATGCGCAGTTTTTGGTATCAAAAAACCTAATTTATCAACTTCGCGTGGTGTCTGGCGTTAGGGCTGGAAGAGCGACGCGGCCTTATACAGAGGTTTTCCATGAAAAAGAATATTCACCCGAACTACGCAGAAGTTACTGCAAACTGCTCTTGCGGTAATTCTATCAAGATTCGCTCTACCGTGGGTCATGATCTGAACCTGGACGTATGTGGCGAATGCCACCCGTTCTACACTGGCAAGCAGCGTGATGTTGCTACCGGTGGCCGCGTTGACCGCTTCAACAAGCGTTTCAGCGTTCCAGGCGCGAAGAAGTAATTCGCTGCACGGTAAGAGAAAGGCGCCTTCGGGCGCCTTTTTTGCATCTGTAGCATGCGTTAACCGTTAGTACTCCCAGGTATCCGGATCGATCCCCATCTCGCGCATAATCACTTTTGCCGCTTCAGGGATCTCATCGCTACGTTCTTTGCGCAGGTCGGCATCGTTTGGCAGCGGTTGGCCAGTAAACGCATGTAAGAATGCTTCGCACAGCAGTTCACTATTGGTTGCGTGACGCAGGTTATTCACCTGGCGACGGGTACGCTCATCGGTGAGGATTTTTAACACCTTCAGAGGAATGGACACCGTAATTTTTTTTACTTGTTCACTCTTCTTCCCGTGCTCAGCGTAAGGGCTGATATATTCGCCGCTCCATTCAGCCATGAGATACTTAATCCTCTTATCAATGTATACAGGCTTCAGTCGGACGATGCGCGACGGAAGCGATTATCTGGGCGTAGTGTACAGCCTTTATTAGATCGCGGTCTGCGATGCTTACACCCTAAAGCGGATAATTTTAACGGCTATTGCGCGTTTGCTCAATCTATACGCAAAGAAGTTTAGATGTCCAGATGTATTGACGTCTAACTCAGCAGTGTTTACTCTGGTGGCTGACCTTTATTCGACCAGCAAGGATTCGAGAGCCATGACGCGCAAACAGGCAACTATCGCAGTACGTAGCGGTTTGAACGATGACGAGCAATACGGCTGCGTTGTACCGCCAATCCACCTCTCCAGTACTTATAATTTCACCGGATTCAACGAACCGCGCGCGCATGACTATTCACGCCGTGGCAATCCTACGCGTGATGTTGTACAGCGCGCGCTGGCCGAGCTGGAAGGGGGCGCGGGAGCGGTGCTGACGAATACCGGCATGTCGGCCATTCACCTGGTGACAACGGTATTTCTGAAGCCTGGCGATCTGCTGGTGGCTCCGCATGACTGTTACGGCGGCAGCTATCGTCTGTTTGATAGCCTGGCAAAACGCGGCGCTTATCGAGTTTTGTTTGTCGATCAAGGCGATGAAGTGGCTTTGACCGCGGCGCTTAGCCAACATCCAAAACTCGTGCTGGTCGAAAGCCCAAGTAATCCCTTGTTACGAGTAGTAGATATTGCGAAAATCTGCGCTGCGGCGCGTCAGGCTGGGGCAATCAGCGTGGTGGATAACACCTTCCTGAGCCCGGCGTTGCAAAATCCGCTGGCGCTGGGTGCGGATTTGGTTCTGCACTCTTGTACTAAATACCTGAACGGTCACTCAGATGTGGTCGCAGGGGTTGTGATTGCGAAAGATGCCGAAACCGTTACCGAGCTTGCCTGGTGGGCCAATAATATTGGCGTTACCGGCAGCGCATTC
Source organism: Buttiauxella warmboldiae (assembly GCF_003818135.1). Classification (GTDB taxonomy): domain Bacteria; phylum Pseudomonadota; class Gammaproteobacteria; order Enterobacterales; family Enterobacteriaceae; genus Buttiauxella; species Buttiauxella warmboldiae. The sequence goes on from NZ_RPOH01000001.1 coordinate 54,787, forward strand.
GATAGCTACCTGCTGCTGCGCGGCTTGCGTACTCTTTCACCACGAATGGAAGTGGCACAACGTAACGCCCAGGCGATCGTGGATTTCCTGCAAACGCAACCGCTGGTGAAGAAGCTGTATCATCCTTCGCTGCCAGAAAACCAGGGCCATGAAATTGCGGCTCGTCAGCAAAAAGGTTTTGGCGCGATGTTGAGTTTTGAATTTAACGGCGACGAGCAAACGCTGCGTCGTTTCCTGAGTAGCCTGACTCTCTTCACGCTGGCGGAGTCGCTGGGTGGGGTAGAAAGTCTGATTTCACACGCGGCGACGATGACCCACGCGGGCATGGCGCCAGAAGCTCGCGCTGCAGCGGGGATTTCTGAAACCTTGTTGCGTATTTCGACCGGCATTGAAGATAGCGAAGATTTAATTGCTGACCTGGAAAATGCGTTCCGGGTGGCAAGAGAGGGGTAAACATGAGTGTTTCAGCACCAGCAGGGGCGTCGGGTCGTCAGCTGCATAAATTTGGCGGCAGTAGCCTGGCAGATGTGAAGTGTTACCTGCGCGTTGCGGGGATCATGGCCGAGTACTCTAAGCCTGGGGACATGATGGTGGTTTCTGCCGCCGGTAGCACGACTAACCAGTTGATTAACTGGTTAAAACTGAGCCAAAGCGATCGCCTTTCTGCTCATCAGGTTCAACAGGCGTTACGCCGTTACCAAAGCGAGCTGATTAGCGGCCTGGTGGCGCCTGATGTTGCTGATACTTTGATTGGCCAGTTTATTCACGATCTTGAGCGTCTGGCGGGTTTACTTGACGGCAAAATGACTGACGCGGTGTATGCCGAAGTGGTCGGCCACGGTGAAATTTGGTCTGCACGCCTGATGTCTGCGGTGTTGAATCAATTAGGTCATCCAGCAGCCTGGCTTGATGCGCGTGAATTTATGCGTGCGGAACGCGCGGCGCAACCGCAGGTTAATGAAGGCTTATCCTGGCCGCTACTGCAGGAGCTGATGGCGCAGCATCCGAATAAGCGCCTCGTGGTGACCGGCTTTATCTGCCGTAACGATGCGGGTGAAACGGTACTGCTTGGCCGTAACGGTTCTGACTATTCCGCCACGCAGATTGGCGCACTGGCGGGGGTTTCCCGCGTGACCATCTGGAGCGACGTTGCCGGGGTTTACAGCGCCGATCCGCGTAAAGTGAAAGATGCGTGTTTGCTGCCGCTGCTGCGCCTGGACGAAGCGAGTGAACTGGCTCGTCTTGCGGCACCGGTACTGCACGCCCGTACTCTGCAGCCGGTTTCCGGTAGCGATATCGACCTGCAATTACGCTGTAGCTATTCACCCGAACAAGGCTCGACTCGTATCGAGCGAGTGCTAGCTTCCGGCACTGGTGCACGGATTGTCACCAGCCACGACGATGTTTGCCTGATCGAACTTCAGGTTGCTCCACAGCAGGATTTCAAGCTGGCTCACAAAGAGCTGGATACGCTGTTAAAACGTGCACAGATTCGCCCGTTGTCGATTGGCGTGCATCCCGACCGCAACCTGCTCCAGCTGTGCTACACCTCTGAAGTTGCCGGTAGCGCGCTGCAAACGCTTCAGGCCGCAGGCCTGCCGGGCGAACTACGCCTGCGTGAAGGTTTGGCGTTGGTGGCAATGGTGGGGGCTGGCGTGTGCCGTAATCCGTTGCATAGCCACCGTTTCTGGCAGCAGCTCAAAGATCAGCCTGTTGAGTTTATCTGGCAGTCTGAAGAGGGTATCAGCCTGGTGGCCGTGCTGCGCTTTGGTCCGACAGAGGACCTGATTAAAGGCCTGCACAAATCCCTGTTCCGTGCTGAAAAGCGTATCGGTCTGGTGTTGTTCGGTAAAGGGAACATTGGCTCACGCTGGCTGGAGCTGTTTGCCCGCGAGCAAGAAACCCTCTCTGCCCGCACGGGGTTTGAATTCGTGCTTTCAGGCGTGGTGGATAGCCGCCGCAGCTTGCTGAGTTATGAAGGTCTGGATGCCAGCCGTGCGCTCGCCTTCTTTAATGATGAAGCGGTAGAGCAGGATGAAGAGGCATTATTCCAGTGGATGCGTGCGCACCCGTATGATGATTTAGTGGTGCTGGATGTGACGGCGAGCGAACAGCTGGCCGACCAATATCTTGATTTCGCCAGCCACGGTTTCCATGTTATCAGCGCCAATAAAGTCGCGGGTGCCAGCTCCGGCCAGAAATACCGTGAAATTCGCAACGCGTTTACCAAAACGGGCCGCCACTGGCTGTACAACGCAACCGTAGGCGCGGGCTTGCCGGTGAACCATACCGTGCGTGACTTACGTGAAAGCGGCGATGCCATTCTGGCAATCAGCGGTATTTTCTCCGGTACGCTTTCCTGGCTGTTCCTGCAATTCGACGGCAGCGTACCGTTTACCGATCTGGTGGACCAGGCCTGGCAGCAGGGGCTGACGGAACCCGATCCGCGCGTCGATCTCTCCGGTAAAGATGTGATGCGCAAGCTGGTGATTCTGGCTCGTGAAGCGGGCTATGACATCGAACCCGATCAGGTGCGTGTTGAATCACTGGTAACAAACGGTAGCGAAACTGGCTCAATCGATCATTTCTTTGAAAATAGTGATGAGCTTAATGAGCAGATGCTTCAGCGTTTTGAAGCGGCCCAGGAAATGGGGCTGGTGCTGCGTTACGTGGCGCGTTTTGACGCGAACGGTAAAGCGCGCGTCGGTGTGGAAGCGGTGCGCCCCGAGCATCCTCTCGCTTCACTGCTGCCGTGCGACAACGTGTTTGCCATCGAAAGCCGTTGGTATCGCGATAACCCGCTGGTGATTCGTGGACCCGGTGCCGGACGCGATGTTACCGCCGGTGCGATTCAGTCGGATCTTAACCGTCTGGCACAGCTGCTGTAGAGATTGTGAGAAAACTAAGGCCATCATTTGCTGGTCTTTTTTAATCCCTTCTGCTCATCGTGAATAAAATTCAATTTGATTGAGAATTCCTCATTTCTGGTGTTGAATTTTCAGTTGACGCCACCCTGCTTTTCCTTCATCTTGCTATCTGGACGTCTAAACGTCTGGATAGCAATAAAACACAACATTCATAATAAAATGCGATTGATGAGGTAAGGGTATGAGCTTTTTTCACGCCAACCAGCGGGAAGCACTGAATCAGAGTCTGGCCGAAGTTGCCGGGCAAATTAACGTTTCCTTTGAATTTTTCCCGCCGCGCACCAGTGAAATGGAACAGACCCTGTGGAGCTCAATTGACCGCCTGAGCAGCCTGAAACCGAAATTTGTTTCGGTAACCTACGGTGCAAACTCCGGCGAACGCGACCGTACCCACAGCATCATCAAAGGGATTAAAGATCGCATCGGCCTTGAAGCTGCGCCGCACCTGACCTGTATTGATGCAACACGCGAAGAGCTGCGTACTATAGCGCAGGATTACTGGAACAGCGGCATCCGTCATATTGTGGCTCTGCGCGGCGATTTACCGCCAGGCGGCGGCAAGCCTGATATGTATGCCTCGGACCTGGTGACGTTGCTCAAAGAGGTCGGTGATTTTGATATCTCCGTCGCGGCTTATCCGGAAGTCCACCCGGAAGCCAAAAGCGCTCAGGCCGATCTGATCAATCTGAAGCGCAAAATTGATGCTGGTGCAAACCGCGCGATCACTCAGTTCTTCTTTGACGTGGAAAGCTATTTACGCTTCCGCGACCGTTGCGCCGCTGCGGGTATCGACGTTGAAATTGTGCCGGGGATTTTGCCCGTCAGTAACTATAAACAGGCGCATAAATTTGCCACCATGACTAACGTGCGTGTGCCGCACTGGATGGCGCAAATGTTTGAAGGGCTGGATAACGATGCTGAAACCCGCAAAATGGTCGGCGCTAATATCGCGATGGATATGGTAAAAATCCTCAGCCGTGAAGGCGTTAAAGATTTCCATTTTTACACGCTAAACCGTGCTGAAATGAGCTACGCGATTTGCCACACGCTGGGTGTTCGCCCGGCAGTATGATTCCGATAATGGCCCGCCAGGGCCATGACTTCCCCGTAGTAGCACCACGCCTCAATTAATTATCCCTTTATTTTTAATGGCTATTGTTAAACTTTACGCTGCAGTCGACGTTATCGTTAATAAACCTTTGCTATCGTGCCCGTTAACCAAACGGAAATAACTATCAAATCTGTAGTTTTTATCATCTATAACTTATCAGCAGAGCGGTATATCCTGGTATCAAAATCACGAAGGGAGCAGGAAGATGAGTACAAACGAAAACGATCATAATACGTTGTCCGCAGGAAAGTGTCCGTTTCATCAGAGCAGCCATGATGAAAGCGCGGGCGCTGGAACAAGCAGTCGTGACTGGTGGCCGAAACAACTCCGCGTCGATCTTCTCAATCAACACTCCAGCCGTTCAAACCCTCTGGGCGAAGATTTTGACTACCGCAAAGAGTTCAGCAAGCTTGATTACTCCGCGCTGAAAGGCGATTTAAAAACATTATTAACCGATTCTCAGCCGTGGTGGCCTGCCGACTGGGGTAGTTATGCCGGGCTATTTATTCGTATGGCATGGCACGGTGCCGGGACTTATCGTGCGACGGACGGGCGTGGTGGTGCAGGTCGTGGCCAGCAACGCTTTGCCCCGCTTAACTCCTGGCCGGATAATGTGAGCCTTGATAAAGCTCGCCGCCTGCTGTGGCCTGTTAAACAAAAGTATGGTCAAAAAATTTCCTGGGCCGATCTCTATGTGCTGGCCGGGAACGTGGCGCTGGAAAACTCCGGCTTCCGTACCTTTGGTTTTGGTGCCGGACGTGAAGACGTATGGGAGCCCGATCTCGACGTCAACTGGGGTAACGAAAAAGCCTGGCTGGAGCACCGAGAGCCGGAAGCGCTCGCTAAACGTCCCCTAGCCGCCACCGAAATGGGGCTGATTTACGTTAACCCTGAAGGGCCAAATGCCAGCGGTGAGCCGCTTTCTGCCGCCGCGGCCATTCGCGCTACCTTCGGCAACATGGGAATGAACGACGAAGAAACCGTTGCGCTTATCGCCGGTGGGCATACGTTAGGCAAAACCCACGGTGCTGCAGAAGCGACCCATGTAGGAGTCGATCCAGAAGCGGCCCCGATTGAATCTCAAGGCCTGGGTTGGACCAGCAGCCACGGGAGTGGTGCAGGTGCTGATGCGATTACCTCCGGCCTGGAAGTGGTCTGGTCACAAACTCCAACCCAGTGGAGTAACTACTTCTTCGAGAATCTGTTTAAATTCGAATGGGTGCAAACGCGCAGCCCTGCGGGAGCTATTCAGTTTGAAGCTGTCGATGCGCCGGAAATCATTCCCGATCCGTTCGACCCGTCGAAAAAACGTAAGCCAACGATGCTGGTCACCGACCTGACGCTGCGCTTTGATCCTGAATTTGAAAAAATTTCCCGTCGTTTCCTTAACGATCCGCAGGCCTTTAATGAAGCCTTTGCCCGCGCGTGGTTCAAACTGACCCACCGTGATATGGGGCCAATTGCGCGTTATATCGGCCCGGAAGTGCCAAAAGAAGCGCTGATTTGGCAGGACCCACTGCCGCAAGCGACTTTCAACCCGACCCCGGCGGATATCGATCGCCTGAAAGCGGAAATTGCTCGCTCCGGCCTGACCGTAGGCGAGTTGGTTTCTGTGGCCTGGGCTGCGGCGTCTACTTTCCGTGGCGGCGATAAACGCGGTGGGGCGAATGGCGCTCGTCTGGCACTCGCTCCGCAGCGGAGCTGGGATGTCAACGCCATTGCGGCTCGCGTTCTGCCAACCCTTGAGGCGATTCAGAAAGCGACGGCTAAAGCTTCTCTGGCCGATATCATTGTGCTGGCGGGGGTTGTGGGTGTTGAACAGGCGGCAGAAGCGGCAGGTATTAGCGTGCGCGTGCCGTTTATTCCTGGTCGTGTGGATGCCAGCCAGGAGCAGACCGATATTGAGATGTTCAACCTGCTTGAGCCCGTCGCGGACGGTTTCCGTAACTATCGTGCCCGCCTGGATTCCGCGGCTACTGAGTCACTGTTGATTGATAAAGCGCAACAGCTGACGCTGACCGCGCCGGAGCTAACGGTGCTGGTGGGTGGTTTGCGCGTCCTGGGTGCGAATTTTGATGGGGGTAAACAGGGGGTATTTACCGATCGTCTGGGCGTCCTCAGCAATGATTTCTTTGTCAATCTGCTGGATATGCGCACCGAATGGAAAGCCACCGATGCCTCTTCTGAGCTGTTTGAAGGCCGGGACCGTGAGACGGGCGAAGTGAAACATTTAGCGACCCGCGCGGATCTGGTCTTCGGTTCTAACTCGGTTCTGCGTGCGCTGGCGGAAGTGTACGCCTGTACTGATGCCAAAGAGAAGTTTGTGAAAGATTTCGTGGCGGCATGGGTGAGAGTGATGAACCTGGATCGTTTTGACCTGAACTAGGTTTGTTCAGCGCTAAAAATAAAAGACCACCTCATGGCAAGAGGTGGTCTTTTGCTAAGCTCGTTTTTGGGCTTAGCCGGTGTTACGCATACCCGCAGCAACACCAGCGATAGTCACCATTAACGCCTGTTCTACCTGCGCGTCCGGCTCCTCACCTTTCTCTTCTGACTGGCGCGAACGGTGCAGTAATTCTGCCTGCAGAACGTTCAGCGGGTCGGTGTAGATATTACGCAGCTGGATGGACTCGGCAATCCACGGCAGGTCAGCCATCAGATGTGAATCGTTGGCGATATCCAGCACCACTTTGATATCGGCTTCCAGCTGGTCGCGCAGCTGCTTGCCAAGTGGCCACAGCTCTGGCTTCACCAGGCGCTGGTCGTAGTATTCCGCAAGCCACAGGTCTGCTTTCGCAAAGACCATTTCCAGCATGCCGAGGCGCGTTGAGAAGAATGGCCAGTCGCGGCACATGGTTTCCAGCTCGTCCTGTTTGCCGTCTTCCACCACTTTTTGCAGCGCAGCGCCAGCGCCCAGCCAGGCCGGCAGCATCAGGCGGTTTTGCGTCCAGGCAAAGATCCATGGAATAGCGCGCAGAGATTCAACACCGCCATTGGGGCGACGTTTCGCCGGGCGCGAACCCAACGGCAATTTACCCAACTCCAGCTCTGGTGTTGCCGAACGGAAATAAGGCACGAAGTCTTTGTTTTCGCGGATATAGCCGCGGTACATATCGCAGGAGATAACCGACAGCTCCTCCATAATATGTTTCCACTCTTTCTTCGGCTCCGGCGGCGGCAGCAGGTTGGCTTCCAGAATCGCGCTGGTGTAGAGCGACAGGCTGCTGATGGTGATTTCTGGCAAACCGTATTTAAAGCGAATCATCTCGCCCTGTTCGGTCACGCGCAGGCCGCCCTTTAGGCTTCCCGGCGGTTGAGAAAGCAGCGCAGCGTGCGCTGGTGCGCCGCCACGGCCGATAGAACCACCGCGTCCGTGGAACAGCGTCAGAGTGATCCCTGCTTTCTCACAGGTTTTGATCAACGCATCCTGCGCCTGGTACTGTGCCCAGGAGGCAGCCATTACGCCTGCATCTTTTGCCGAGTCAGAGTAGCCAATCATGACCATCTGCTTGCCCTGAATAAAGCCGCGATACCAGTCGATGTTCAGCAACTGGGTCATGACATCGTCGGCGTTGTTCAGGTCGTCGAGGGTTTCAAACAGCGGAGCAACAGGCAGCGCGAAAGTACAGCCCGCTTCTTTCAGCAGTAAGTGAACGGCCAATACGTCAGACGGTGTTTTTGCCATCGAGATAACATAAGCGGCAATAGAACCGCGTGGCGCTTCGGCAACCACTTTGCAGGTTTCCAGCACTTCGCGGGTATCGTCGCTTGGCTCCCACTGGCGCGGCAGAAGTGGACGCTTAGAATTCAGTTCACGGATCAGGAAGGCTTGTTTGTCTGCTTCAGACCAGCTTTCGTAATCGCCAATGCCCAGGTAGCGCGTCATTTCACCCAGTGCTTCGGTGTGACGAGTGCTTTCCTGGCGCACATCGATACGAACCAGCGGCACGCCAAAACTTTTCACGCGGCGCAGGGTATCGAGCAACTGGCCGTTGGCGATAATGCCCATACCACAGGCTTGCAGCGACTGGTAACACGCATAAAGCGGGTCCCAAAGCTGTTCGTTTTGCGTCAGTAGACCTTCTGGTTTTGGCAGGCGTTGACCTTTAAGGCGCGCTTCCAGCCAGGCTTGCGTTGACAGTAACTGCTGGCGAATCCCTTTCATAATGCAGCGGTATGGCTCTTGCGCAGCATCCGGGCCTGCCAGCGCGCTGAGCTCTGGCGTACATTCCACCATCGAGAGTTCGGAGATCAGCACCTGAATATCACGCAGGAACAGGTCAGTGGCTTTCCAGCGGCTTAGCAGCAGAACGTGACGGGTAATATCTGCGGTAACGTTCGGGTTGCCGTCGCGGTCGCCGCCCATCCAGGAAGTGAAACGTACCGGAACAAAATCGACCGGCAGTTTGTAATTCAGGTTGTCTTCAAGCTGTTCATTCAGCTCACGCAGGTAGTTTGGCACGCCTTCCCACAGGCTGTTTTCGACGACCGCAAAACCCCATTTTGCTTCATCTACCGGGGAAGGGCGGTGCTTACGAATTTCATCGGTATGCCAGGCCTGGGCTACCAGCTGGCGCAGGCGGCGCATGATCTGGTTGCGCTCGTAATCGGCGATGTCGCTGTGGTCGAGCTGTTTCAGGCAGCTATTGACTTCAACCAGCTTGTGGATCAGGGTGCGACGGGTAATTTCGGTTGGGTGTGCGGTCAGCACTAATTCCAGTGACAAAGATTCAACAGCATGACGAATGGCGTCTTCGCTAAGATCGGGCTGATTTTTTAATTTTTGGAGTGTCTTAGCAATAACTTCAGGATTGCTGGCAGCTTCGCCATTGGCGGAAATGCTGTGATATTGCTCGGCGGTGTTGGCCAGGTTCAGGAATTGGCTGAATGCACGGGCTACAGGAAGTAGTTCGTCGTTAGACAGGTTCTGTAACGTGGTTAGCAGCTCCTGGCGGTTGGCTTCATTGCCAGCCCGTGAGGACTTAGACAATTTGCGGATTGTTTCTACGCGGTCAAGAATGTTTTCACCTAACGCATCCTTGATGGTATCCCCGAGCAACTTGCCGAGCATACTGACATTACTTCGCAAAGCGGAATACTGTTCGTTCATATGACCCCAGACACCCTATCCAATCTGATATGTAATTTAATTTCACCCGTGAAGGTTCAACACCGTCTTTATAAAGCCACGTAAGTCTGGTTTCGTCAATTGCTACGAAATCGTTTCAGCAAACCAATAAATCGCGCTAATTCATGAAATTTTATTACTAACTTCGTAGATAAGCGTTTCTTATGAGGATCCGCTAAAAAGCAGCTTTAAAAGGGGGCAAAACCCCCTGAATCGTTATTTTTAATGCCAGCAAAAATGATGCACCACCTGGGTGATGAGTTTGCGTGTGGGTTCGATAAACCGGGTTTCAAGATATTCATCGGGCTGGTGTGCCTGGTTTATCGAGCCTGGCCCCAGCACCAGCGTCGGGCAGAGGGTCTGAATAAATGGCGCTTCGGTACAGTAGTTCACGACTTCGGTTTGCGCCCCCAACAGTTTCTCTACCACCTGCACCAGCTGGTGATCTCTGGCGCATTCGTAACCGGGAATCGGCGGGTGTAGTTCCGACACCGTCAGGCGGCCCGGCCATTTCTGGCTAACGGGTTCCAGCGCTTCGTTAAGCAAACCATTCAGATCGTTTAGCGTCAGGCCCGGCAGCGGGCGAATATCCATATGCAGTTCACAGCAGGCGCAAATACGGTTGGCGGCGTCACCGCCGCTAATATGACCAAGATTGAGCGTGGGATAAGGCACGGTGAAAGCATCGTGGTGATAACGCTCTTTCAGGGTATTTTTCAGCGCCATAATATGACCGATAGCATCATGCATCAGTTCGATGGCGTTGACGCCACGAGCCGGATCGCTGGAATGCCCTGATTGCCCAAGAATGCGAATCGCATTGGAAATATGGCCTTTGTGGGCGCGTACCGGCTGTAAAGAGGTCGGCTCACCGATAATGGCGCAGTCCGGGCGGATATGGGTGGTTTCGGAGAAGTAACGCGCGCCTGCCATGGTTGTCTCTTCATCGGCGGTCGCCAGAATATAGAGTGGTTTTTTAAGCGTGGTGACATCCACATCGCGCAGTGCATCAAGAATAAAGGCAAAAAAGCCTTTCATATCGGCGGTGCCGAGGCCGTAGAGCTTATTTTCGTGCTCGCTCAGCGTGAACGGGTCGCGCGTCCAGCGGCCATCGTCAAATGGCACGGTATCGGTATGGCCCGCCAGTAATAACCCGCCAGCGCCATTCCCGATGCTCGCCAGCATATTGAATTTATTCCGCGTACCGGGCACCGGCTGCACTTCGACATTGAAGCCCAGATCGCGAAACCATCCGGCCAGTAAATTGATTAAAGACTCATTGCTCTGATCCAACGCGCTGTCGGTGGCGCTGATGGATGGAGTCGCGATCAACGCGCGGTAAATCTCGATAAAAGGAGGTAATTTCATCTTCACTGTTGACAGGCCTTAGCTCGGGTTGGTATACATAATCATGCAGTTATATTGAATAAAAATACAATATTCACTGCCGTAAGGGAACCCCAGGTTCCAGTGGATTTAACCACGTAATCGTACGTTGGGTGATGGCTGACCAGCTGGCACCTTTAGCAGACACAACCGAAGAAGGTGTACCGCCGAGATGTTGAATACGCTGATTGTTGGTGCCAGCGGTTATGCAGGCGCAGAGCTTGTGAACTATTTGTATCGCCATCCTCATATGAACATAACCGCATTGACGGTTTCAGCGCAAAGTAATGACGCAGGAAAATTGATATCCGATTTGCATCCGCAGCTAAAAGGTCTCGTCGACATGCCGTTACAGGCGATGTCGGATATCCGCGAATTTACTGCTGGCGTGGATGTGGTCTTTCTCGCAACGGCTCATGAAGTGAGTCATGAGCTGGCCCCGCAGTTTCTGGCGGCAGGCTGCGTGGTTATCGATCTCTCCGGCGCATTCCGGGTTAACGATGCCGGGTTTTATCCGCGTTATTACGGCTTTACGCATCAACATCCCGAGCTGCTGGAACAGGCGGTTTATGGCCTGGCAGAGTGGCAGAGCGAGAAACTGAAAGAAACCCGTTTAATTTCGGTGCCTGGCTGCTACCCCACGGCCTCACAGCTGGCGCTAAAACCGCTGATTGATGCCGGACTGCTGGATTTGAACCAGTGGCCGGTGATTAACGCGACCAGCGGCGTTAGCGGTGCCGGGCGTAAGGCTGCGATTTCCAACAGCTTCTGCGAGGTGAGCCTGCAACCGTACGGCATTTTTAATCATCGCCATCAGCCAGAAATAGCGGTTCACCTCGGGACTTCCGTCATTTTCACGCCTCACCTGGGCAATTTCCCGCGTGGCATTCTGGCGACCATTACCTGCCGTCTGAATAAAGGTGTTACGCAGCAGCAGGTTGCCGATGCTTTTAATGCAGCATACCAGCACAAACCTCTGGTGCGTCTGTATGACAAAGGCGTGCCGGCACTGAAAAACGTGGTTGGCCTGCCCTTCTGCGATATCGGTTTTGCGGTGCAGGACGAGCACCTGATTGTCGTTGCAACCGAAGATAATTTGCTTAAAGGCGCCGCGGCTCAGGCCGTACAGTGCCTGAATATTCGTTTTGGCTTTGCCGAAACACAGTCTCTTATTTAACCGGCCGGGTGACATGATGAATCCATTAATTATCAAATTAGGCGGCGTACTGCTGGATAGCGAAGAGGCGCTGGAGCGTCTGTTTACCGCGCTGGTGAACTATCGCCAGTCCCATCAGCGTCCGCTGGTGATTGTTCACGGTGGTGGCTGCCTGGTCGATGAGCTCATGAAAAAGCTCTCTCTACCCGTGACGAAGAAAGATGGCCTGCGCGTAACGCCTGCCGATCAGATTGACATTATTACCGGCGCGCTGGCGGGTACGGCGAACAAAACGTTATTGGCATGGGCGAAAAAGCATGACATCAATGGTGTCGGTCTTTGCCTCGGCGATGGCGACAGCGTCACCGTGACGAAACTGGACGAAGCGCTGGGCCATGTGGGCCTGGCGAAACCGGGCTCTGCTAAGCTGATTACCACGCTGTTAGATTCTGGTTTCCTGCCCATTGTCAGCTCTATTGGCGTGACCGCTGAAGGCGAGTTGATGAACGTGAATGCTGACCAGGCGGCTACGGCGCTGGCGGCAACGCTTGGCGCAGATCTGATTCTGCTGTCAGACGTGAGCGGCATTCTGGATGGCAAGGGTCAACGTATTGCAGAAATGACGGCGGCGAAAGCGGAGCAGTTAATCGCTCAGGGCATTATTACCGATGGCATGATAGTGAAAGTTAACGCGGCGCTGGATGCAGCACGCACGCTGGGTCGCCCGGTGGATATCGCATCCTGGCGTCATGCGGAACAGCTCCCATCTTTATTTAACGGCGTCGCCATCGGCACCCGTATTCTGGCCTAGTTTAAAATTAAGTTTTTGAAGGATAAGACAATGCAAAATCACGGCATCAAAAAAATCGTTCTCGCATACTCTGGCGGCCTGGATACTTCTGCCATCATTCCATGGCTGAAAGAAAACTACGGTGGCTGTGAAGTGGTCGCGTGTGTGGTGGATATCGGCCAGGACCGCGAAGATCTGAAAGGCGTGGAACAAAAAGCCCTGCGCTCTGGCGCAACTGAATGCTACGTCGTGGATGCGCGTGAAGAGTTCATCAGCGATTACGTTTACCCGGTATTGCAGACTGGCGCACTGTACGAAGGCACCTACTTGCTGGGGACTTCTATGGCGCGTCCGCTTATTGCTAAAGCGCTGGTCGATGTGGCGAATAAAGTGGGCGCAGATGCACTGTGCCACGGCGCGACCGGTAAAGGCAACGACCAGGTGCGTTTCGAATCCGCATGGGCCGCTTTGGCTCCGCATTTGAAAGTGGTTGCGCCATGGCGTGAGTGGAACTTGCGTTCCCGTGAAGCGCTGCTTGATTACCTGAAAGAGCGTGACATCCCGACGACCGCTTCCCTTGAGAAAATCTACAGCCGCGACGAAAACGCATGGCACATCTCTACCGAAGGCGGCGTGCTGGAAAGCCCGTGGAATGCCCCGAATAAAGATTGCTGGGTCTGGACTGTCGATCCTAAAGAAGCGCCAGATCGGGCTGAAGAAGTTACCGTGACCGTTAAAAAAGGCAAAGTCGTTGCCGTAAACGGCGAAACCATGAGCCCGTTCCAGTGCCTGGAAACGCTGAACAAAATCGGTTCTAAGCATGGTATCGGCCGTATCGATATCGTCGAAAACCGTCTGGTAGGGATTAAATCCCGCGGCTGCTACGAAACCCCAGGGGGCACCATCATGATGGCTGCACTGCGTGGTGTTGAGCAGTTGGTTCTGGACCGCGATAGCTTCAAATGGCGTGAGCAACTGGGCCTGGAAATGTCTTACGTGGTTTACGATGGCCGTTGGTTCGCACCGCTGCGTAAATCTTTGCAGGCGTCTGCGGAATCACTGGCAGAAGAAGTGAACGGCGAAGTCGTGCTGGAGCTGTACAAAGGCCACGTTACTGCGAAGCAGAAAAAATCTCCGAACAGCCTGTATAGCGAAGAGTTTGCAACGTTTGGCGAAGATGAAGTGTATGACCACAGCCATGCGGGCGGCTTTATCCGTCTGTTCTCACTGTCATCACGTATTCGCGCACTGAATGAATTGAAGAAGTAATTTTTTAAATAATGACCCTCACCTTAACCCTCTCCCAGGAGAGGGCTGGAATGAGGGGAACAAGTTGATAATTCAATGGAGCATCAGTATGGCACTTTGGGGTGGACGTTTTACTCAGGCAGCAGACCAACGTTTCAAATCGTTCAATGATTCATTGCGTTTTGATTACCGCCTGGCTGAACAAGACATTGTGGGTTCTGTCGCCTGGTCCAAAGCGCTGGTTACCGTTGGTGTTCTGAGCGTGGCTGAACAGCAGGAGCTTGAGCAGGCGCTGAACTTCCTGCTGGAAGAAGTGCAGGCAAACCCGCAGGCGATTCTAGAGAGCGATGCGGAAGATATTCACAGCTGGGTGGAAGGCAAGCTTATTGATAAAGTCGGTGCGCTGGGTAAAAAACTCCACACTGGCCGTAGCCGTAATGACCAGGTTGCCACCGACCTTAAACTGTGGTGCAAAATGCAAATCAGCGAGCTGCTGGAGGCGACGCGCCAGCTGCAACAGGCGCTGGTTGCCACCGCAGAAAACAATCAAGACGCCGTTATGCCTGGCTACACGCACTTACAACGCGCGCAGCCGGTGACTTTTGCCCACTGGTGTCTGGCTTATGTTGAAATGCTGGCGCGTGATGAAAGCCGTTTGCAAAGCACGCTTGAGCGTCTCGACGTTAGCCCGTTGGGCAGCGGCGCACTGGCCGGTACTGCCTATGAAATTGACCGTGAGCAACTTGCGGGCTGGTTAGGTTTTGCATCTGCGACACGCAACAGCCTGGATAGCGTCTCTGACCGCGACCACGTGCTGGAGCTGCTTTCCGACGCGTCGATCGGCATGGTTCACCTCTCACGTTTTGCCGAAGACCTGATTTTCTTCAATACCGGCGAAGCGGGCTTTGTGGAGCTTTCTGACCGCGTGACTTCCGGATCTTCCCTGATGCCGCAGAAGAAAAATCCGGATGCGCTGGAGCTTATCCGCGGCAAGTGTGGCCGTGTGCAGGGCGCGTTGACCGGCATGATGATGACCCTGAAAGGGTTGCCGCTGGCGTACAACAAAGATATGCAGGAAGACAAAGAAGGGCTGTTCGATGCGCTCGATACCTGGCTGGATTGCCTGCATATGTCGGTGCTGGTGCTCGATGGCATTCAGGTAAAGCGCCCGCGCTGTAAAGAAGCGGCCGAGCAGGGCTATGCCAATGCGACCGAGCTGGCTGATTACCTGGTCGCGAAAGGCGTACCGTTCCGTGAAGCGCATCATATTGTCGGCGAGGCGGTGGTAGAGGCTATTCGGCAGGGCAAAGCGCTGGAAGCCTTGTCACTGGCCGAACTGCAAAAATTCAGCGTGACTATTGGTGATGATGTTTACGCTATTCTTTCTCTGCAATCTTGTCTGGATAAGCGTGCGGCTAAAGGCGGCGTCTCGCCACAACAGGTAGCTCAGGCGATTGCCGACGCGAAACAACGCCTGGTTTAGATACTTTAAAAACTCAGGCAAAGCCTGGCGCCATGCCGGGCTTTTGTATTTTTAACGGAAAAAAAAGCGGACATAATGTCCGCTAAATGGTTCACGTTGGCTTCAGTACTTCGTTCGGAGATCAGGCTCCTCCCAGCAAAACCATACTTAATGAATGGTTTGTGCTGTTGAGCACTATTATTGGATATCAATGGTTGATAGGGATAATCGTTGGTTGCTATGATTTCTATCGCCATGGGCTATCGTGGCGACGGAGGATAGAGAATGAATATTCGCGATCTGGAATACCTGGTGGCGCTGGCTGAGCATCGTCACTTTCGCCGGGCAGCGGATGCCTGCCATGTCAGTCAGCCAACGTTAAGCGGCCAAATCCGTAAGCTTGAAGATGAGCTTGGCGTGATGCTGCTTGAGCGCACCAGCCGTAAGGTCTTGTTCACGCAGGCGGGCTTGCTGCTGGTGGATCAGGCTCGCACGGTGCTGCGAGAAGTTAAGGTTCTGAAAGAAATGGCCAGTCAGCAGGGCGAAGCGATGTCCGGGCCGCTGCATATTGGCTTGATCCCAACCGTTGGGCCTTATCTGCTACCGCAGATTATCCCGATGCTGCATAAAGCTTTCCCCAAACTAGAAATGTACCTGCACGAGGCACAAACCCATCAGCTGTTAGCGCAGCTGGATAGCGGAAAACTCGACTGTGCGATTCTGGCTTTGGTGAAAGAGAGCGAAGCGTTTATTGAAGTGCCATTGTTCGATGAGCCAATGATGCTGGCAATTTACCAGGACCACCCGTGGGCGGAGCGCGATCGGGTGCCGTTGTCGGATCTGGCGGGTGAAAAACTGCTGATGCTGGAAGACGGACACTGTCTGCGCGATCAGGCGCTGGGTTTCTGTTTTGAAGCGGGCGCGGAAGAGGATACCCATTTCCGTGCAACCAGCCTTGAAACGCTGCGTAACATGGTTGCCGCCGGCAGCGGTATCACATTGTTACCTGCCCTGGCTGTGCCGAACGAGCGTTGTCGCGACGGTGTGGTGTATCTGCCGTGTTATAAACCAGAGCCGCGGCGTACTATCGGCCTGGTTTATCGCCCGGGTTCACCGCTGCGTGGTCGCTATGAGCAGCTAGCAGAGGCCATCCGCACCCATATGGATGGCCACTTTAAGCCAGCGTTAAAACAGGCGGTTTAGGCCGTTTAGCGCCGCTACCCGATAGGCTTCTGCCATCGTCGGGTAGTTAAAGGTGGTATTAACAAAGTACTCAATCGTGTTACCGCCACCTTTCTGCTCCATAATCGCCTGGCCGATGTGAATAATCTCCGCCGCGCGCTCACCAAAGCAGTGAATACCTAAAATCTCTTTCGTCTCGCGATGGAAGAGAATTTTTAGCGTCCCCACGTTCATTCCAACAATTTGCGCGCGGGCGAGATGCTTAAACTGCGCCCGGCCCACTTCGTATGGGACTTTCATTGAGGTTAACTGCTGTTCTGTTTTCCCGACCGAGCTGATTTCCGGAATGGTATAGATACCGGTTGGGATATCTTCGATCAGATGCGCTGTCGCCTCTCCTTTGACCATCGCTTGCGCCGCGATTCGACCCTGATCGTAGGCCGCTGAAGCCAGACTTGGATACCCAATTACATCGCCAACGGCATAGATATGCGGTTGCGCGGTCTGGTACATGCTGTTGACCTTCAACAGACCACGGCCATCCGCCTCCAGTCCAACATTTTCCAGCGATAAGGAATCGGTGTTCCCGGTGCGCCCGTTGGCATAAAGCAGGCAGTCAGCTTTTACTTTCTTGCCCGATTTAAGCGAGACGATCACACCGTCCTCAACGCCTTCTATTTTCTCGAACTCCTCGTTATGGCGAATCACCACGCCGCTGTTCCAGAAGTGGTAAGAGAGCGAATCAGACATCTCCTGATCGAGAAAGGCCAGCAGGCGGTCACGGGTGTTAATCAAATCAACCTTGACGTTCATGCCCCGGAAAATCGACGCATACTCGCAGCCAATCACCCCTGCGCCATAAATAATAACGTGGCGCGGTTCGTGGTGCAGGTTGAGAATGGAATCGCTGTCGTACACGCGTGGATGCGAGAAATCCACTTCCGGTGGGCGATAAGGGCGCGAGCCGCAGGCTATCAGGAACTTCTCGGCGGTAATCATCTCCACCGAACCATCGTGACATTCCAGCGAAATAGTATGCGCATCGACAAAACGTGCATCGCCCTGCAGCATCTCGCAGCGGTTGCGCTCATAGAAGCTCTGGCGCATACGAGTTTGTTGGTTAATGACGCTATCGGCATGATTGAGAATGTCGGCGAAGGAAGAACGGAGTAGATGAGTGTGGTCGCTGTATAAAGGATTTTGGTTAAATTCGATAATGCGGCTGACCGCGTGGCGCAGCGCCTTTGAGGGGATGGTTCCCCAGTGAGTGCAACCGCCACCCACGTTATGGTAGCGCTCGACAACGGCTACCCGTGCTCCAAGTTTTACCAGCCCCATTGCAGCGCCTTCGCCGCCAGGACCGGAACCAATTACTACTGCGTCATAATCGTAGGTGTGTGGCATGGTAAGGCTTACCTGTTCTTATACATAAAAGCAACACAATGGTAACATCAACGGCGGGATAACCCAATTATCCTTGTGCTTTTTGCCGGGTAACGCAAAGCAGCTCGCGTAAACAATCATTCACAAGCCTGTATAAAACCGGTTAAGTTATTCTCTGGTATAGTGCGATGTCGATTTAAGAGATTCAGCAATATGATGGGTGTAAGAGCGCAACAAAAAGAGAGGACCAGGCGTTCTCTGGTAGAAGCCGCGTTTAGTCAGTTAAGTGCTGAACGGAGTTTTGCCAGCCTGAGTTTGCGTGAGGTTGCCCGTGAGGCCGGTATTGCGCCAACATCGTTTTATCGCCATTTTCGTGATGTTGATGAACTCGGTCTGACGATGGTTGATGAAAGCGGCCTGATGTTACGCCAGCTAATGCGCCAGGCCCGCCAACGCATTGCCAAAGGCGGGAGTGTCATCCGCACTTCTGTCGCAACGTTTATGGAATTTATCGGTAATAATCCCAACGCCTTCCGTCTGCTGCTGCGGGAGCGTTCTGGAACATCAGCCGCATTTCGTGCCGCAGTCGCGCGTGAAATTCAGCATTTTATTGCGGAACTTGCTGACTATCTGGAACTCGAAAATCGTATGCCGCGCAGCTTTACTGAAGCGCAGGCCGAAGCGATGGTCACGATTGTTTTTAGTGCTGGTGCCGAAGCGCTGGACGTTGATGCCGATCAGCGTCGTCAGCTTGAAGAGCGCCTGGTGCTGCAGTTACGCATGATCTCCAAAGGTGCGTACTACTGGTATCGCCGGGAGCAGGAGAAAGTGGCATTAGCTCAAGTTTCTGAAGAGTGAAGGAAGAGCCATGAAACAGTTACAAGACAGAGGTACGCTCGGGTTGGCGTTAATCGCAGGCCTTGCGATTAACGGAACGGTTGCCGCGCTATTTAGCTCGGTCGTGCCGTTTTCCATTTTCCCTATTATTACGCTGGTGCTGGCGGTCTATTGCCTGCATCAACGCTACCAAAATCGCACTATGCCGGTTGGTCTGCCAGGTATTGCTGCGGCCTGTTTTATCCTGGGCGTGTTGTTGTATAGCGCGGTTGTGCGGGCGGAATACCCGGCGATTGGCTCTAACTTCCTGCCAGCGGTACTTTCAGTCGCGCTGTTGTTCTGGATTGGGGCTAAGATCCGCGCTCGCAAAACGCAAGTGACGGAATAATCGCCTGCGCCATAAATAACAACGGACGCCGAGGCGTCCGTTTTGCTATTTGCGTGTCAGCCACACGCCGCATTCCATATGGTGCGTATACGGGAACTGGTCGAAAAGCGCCAGGCGCGACACGTTATGTGTTTCGCTCAGTGTTTCCAGGTTTTCGCACAACGTCTGCGGATTACAGGAAATATAGAGAATGCGCGGGTAAGCCTGCACCATTTTCACGGTGTCGGCATCCAGCCCGCTGCGCGGTGGATCGACAAAAATGGTTTCGCACTGGTAGCTTTTCAGGTCGATACCTTTCAGGCGATTAAACTCACGCACGCCATTCATTGCCTGAGTAAAATCCTCTGCCGCCATACGAATAATCTGCACGTTTTCAATTTCATTCGCCGCAATGTTGTACTGCGCAGCCGCAACAGATGGCTTGGCGATTTCAGTTGCCAGTACGCGATTGAAGTTACGCGCCAGTGCCAGCGAGAAGTTACCGTTGCCGCAGTACAGTTCCAGCAAGTCGCCGGTTGAGTCTTGAGTCGCGTCCAGCGCCCATTCCAGCATATGAACATTCATCGCCGCGTTGGGTTGCGTGAAACTGTTTTCCACCTGGCGATAAATCATCTCTTTGCCCGCTACGGTCAAACGCTCGTCGATGAAATCCTGATCCAGCTCGATTTTGGTTTTGGTGGCGCGGCCAATTAAGTGAACGTTGAAACCCTGAGCGCGCAGCTTATCGCGCAGCGCTTCAGCATGCTGCTGCCACTCTGCGTCCAGTTTGCGATGGTAAAGCAGCGAAACAACCGCCTGGTTGCTGATGGTGGTCAGATAATCCATCTGGAACAACTTATGGCGCAGAGCGGGGATATCACGCACCCCATCGAGCATTGCTGGCATTAACGCGTTGATAAGCTCGCTTGCCGCAGGGAAGCTATTCACCCGAATACGTTGTTTAGTCTGTTGGTCAAACATGATGTGGTACAGGTCGTCTTCATCATGCCAGATGCGGAATTCGGCGCGCATCCGGTAATGGCTGACCGGCGAACGGAACACTTCCGGCGCGGGAGCGGCAAAAGGGGCCATCATGCTTTGCAAGCGGGCGACTTTTTCGGCCAGTTGCGCGTCGTAACGTTCTGTCGGGAGGTGTTCGGGGGTCATCAGCGGATACCTGTTTATAAAGTCAAACTACGCGGCGATTGTAGGGAATAGAGTCGTGATGTCCAGCGCTGTTGCATTTTGATGCTTATAGACAAGCTTATTAACAAAATCGTAGCATAGCGCTTCCGGCCTTTTTATAAGTTAAAAGGGAACCCAGTGTAATTCTGGGGCTGACGCGCAGCGGTAAGGAAGAGTGGGATGAGCGCCATGTGCAGACACTGCTTAGCTAAGTGGGAAGTCATCATCCGTAAAACACCTCCAAGCCCGAAGACCTGCCGGCATACGTCGCAATCTGCATAACTATCGCGTGCTATCGGTTATGTCTGCGGCATCCTTGATTTAAAAGCGGATGCTTATAAATGAAGTTAAAAAAACTTTCGCTGTTTACGGCGTTGTCCGTAACGGCTTTTTCTGGCTGGGCGCAGAACAGCAATACTGAAGAAAACCTGGTGGTGACGGCAAATCGTTTCCAGCAACCGGTAAATACCGTTCTGGCTCCGACATCTGTTGTAACGCGTGAAGATATTGATAAATGGCAGGCCAAATCGATGGCCGATGTTATGCGCCGCTTGCCTGGGGTTGATGTTGCAGTTAGCGGTGGTATTGGACAAAACAGTGATATCTACATTCGTGGTGCGGAATCACGCCATACACTGGTCTTGATCGATGGCATCCCTCTGGCTAAATCTGGAATCGCGGGAACTGCCGATTTCAGCCAGATTCCTGTATCACTCGTACAGCGTATTGAATTGATTCGCGGCCCACGTTCTGCGGTGTATGGTGCGGATGCTATAGGTGGCGTAATTAATGTCATCACTCAAAACAGTAACCCGGGTGGACAAGTCCAGGCTGGTATCGGTTCAAATCATTTCCAGCAGTACGATGGAAGTGTCCGCCAGCAGCTTGGTGATAATACCCTTGTGACGATCGCTGGCGCTTTTGAAGAAACGAACGGGTTTAATATTCGTCCGAACTCGACCTATAACGTTGATAGTGACCGTGATGGTTTCCGTAATAAAACCTTTTGGGCTGGTGTGAACCATACTTTTAACGATCGGTTCAGTGGTTTTGCCCGGGGATATGGCTACAGCAATAGCACTGGCTACGATGCGGGTTACATTAATGGTGGTGATAAGCGTCAGCTTTACAATCATACCTATGAAACGGGTCTGAGCTTCACCAATGGCATCTACTCTTCGGTACTGATGGGTAGTTATCAGCGTTATAAAGATTACAACTATGCCAGCACGTTGGGGTTGTATAACGATGGTACTTCTCTGGACGATATGACCCAGCGTAATCTGCAGTGGGGAAATAGCTTTGTTGTTGGCCAGGGCACCATTAGCGCTGGCATTGATTGGCAGCAGCAGAAGCTTACGTCATCCGATACCGTCATTTCTGACGCCTATAAGCGCGACAATACAGGATATTACCTGACTGCTCAGCAGCAGATTGAAACTCTAACCCTTGAGGCTTCAGTCCGCGGTGACGATAACGACCAGTTTGGTTGGAATGGGACCTGGCAAACAGGTGCAGGATGGGAGTTTGCTCCTGATTATCGGGTGACTATGTCCTATGGCACTGGATTCCAGGCACCAACATTAGGTCAAATGTATGGGCAAAAGCGTTTGCAGATAATATCTAACCCCGATCTTGATCCTGAAACATCACAGCAATGGGAAATTGGGTTGGAGGGGCAAACTGGCCCACTTAACTGGCAGCTGTCAGCTTATCGAAATAAAATTGATAACCTGATTACGTATTTCTACGATTATGCCACCTGGCAAGGGACCTACTACAACATCCAGTCTGCGACAATTAAAGGTATTGAGTGGACTGGTACTTTTGATACGGGGATTTTCAGCCATCAAATAACTATCGGTTATCTTGATCCGCGTCGCGATCAAGATAATGAAGTTTTAGCTCATCGATCTAAACAACAGTACAAATACCAACTCGACTGGAAGATGCTTGGTTTTGATATGGATGTGGCTTATCAATACTTTGGCAAGAGCTATAACAACAATACCAATCAGTTTGCTGCTACTCAGCGCAGAATGCCGGGTTATAGTCTGGTTGATATCGCAGCCTCATATCCAATAACCTCACACCTGACCGTTCGTGGTAGAATCGCCAACCTGTTCGATAAAGATTACGAGACGGTTTATGGCTATCAAACCCCAGGACGGGAATACTACCTCACTGGCAGCTATACCTTCTGATGCACGTCCCACCGTACTGGTTTTTGACTCCGGTGTCGGTGGGCTTTCTGTGTATGATGAAGTCCGGCAACTCCTGCCTGACCTGCACTACATTTATGCTTTCGATAACGTAGCATTCCCCTATGGCGAGAAAAGCGAAGCGTTTATCGTCGAGCGCGTGGTAGAAATTGTGACTGCGGTTCAGGAACGCTACCCGCTCGCGCTCGCCATCATCGCCTGTAATACGGCGAGTACCGTGTCACTTCCTGCACTGCGTGAAAAATTTGCCTTTCCCGTTGTCGGCGTGGTTCCTGCTATCAAACCAGCAGCTCGCCTGACGGCTAATGGAATTGTAGGCCTGTTGGCAACGCGCGGAACGGTACGTCGTCCTTATACTCACGAACTGGTTGCCCGCTTTGCAGCGGAATGCAAAATCGAAATGCTCGGTTCGGCAGAGCTGGTGGAACTGGCGGAAGCCAAATTACACGGGCAACCTGTTGACCTTGAGGAGCTGCGTAAAATTCTTCGCCCGTGGCTGCGGATGAAGGAGCCACCAGATACGGTGGTGCTCGGTTGCACCCATTTCCCTCTATTAGAAGAAGAGTTACTGCAAGTCCTGCCGGAGGGAACCCGGCTGATAGATTCGGGGGCTGCGATTGCCCGGCGTACCGCATGGCTTTTAGAACATGAATCTCCGAAGGCATTTTCTGCTGATGAGAATATCGCGTTCTGTATGGGGCTTACGCCTGAGATTGCACAATTAGCACCCGTTTTGCAGCGTTATGGCTTTCCAACGCTAGAAAAACTGGCTGTTCGCAGCGATTTTGAATAAAAAATCGACGGTTGAAATAAAAATTGCAAATAGGGGTTGTCAGCCCGCCGAAAATCCCTATACTGCGCCTCCACTGACACGGCACAACGGCTTACCAACCGGCCCGTCAGCCAGATGAAAAGCGAAAATAAA
>NZ_RPOH01000002.1 GCF_003818135.1 Buttiauxella warmboldiae
GGTTTGTCATCAGTCTGAATGGGCGGGTTAACCGCCCATTGTTTTACTCCTCGCTTTATCCCATCCGCGGTAATAAAGATCTTCCCCTGTGCAGCATTTATGACTTAGCCGCTAGCAGGCACAGTTTTAATGCCACATGATATGAAGCTTCAAATGCCGTGAGCGGTAAAAATTCGAACTTAGAGTGGAAGTTATGGGCCCCGGTGAAGAAGTTAGGCGTTAACAGGCCTTTAGCGGAAAGTGCCGCACCGTCTGTGCCGCCGCGCATAGGAATAACTTTCGGTTCAATATTCAGCTCTTTCATGGCAGCAAAAATTAAATCAATAGCCCGGCGATCGTCTTTAATCGCGTTACTGATATTGCTGTAGGTATCGCTGATGGTCACTTCCACTTTCGCTGTTGGATGCTGCGCGGCTATTTTCTCTGCCGCATCACGGATTTGTTGCTTACGCTGAGCAAACATTTCCGCGTCAAAATCGCGGATGTTCGCTTTTAATAAAGCTTCGTTTTGCGTGGTGTTCAAACCATTAAACCAAATGTAACCCTCGCGGCCTTCGGTATTTTCTGGCGTTTGTTGGCGATCAAAATGGCTAATAAAATCGTGGGCCAGCAACAGTGGGTTAACCAACACGCCTTTTGCAGACATCGGGTGCGCTGTGACGCCGGTAAAGCGAATCTCGGCATGGGCAGCATTGAAATTTTCATACACCACTTCACCTAATTCACAGCAGTCGATGGTCCAGGCAAAATCAACATCAAAACGCGCCAAATCCAGGGCTTTTGCACCGCATAAGCCAATCTCTTCATCGGGTACAAATGCCACGACAATATCGCCATGTTTTATCTCAGGCGTCAGGTTTTCCAGCAGCGTCATCACCACGGTGACGGCCGCTTTATTATCGGCACCTAAGACGCTGGTGCCGTCGCTAAAAATAATCTCTTCGTTCGGGTAAGCAAGGATTTCCGGGTGCTCAGCGGTACGCAGCCAGATATCTTTTTCCTGATTGAGGCAAAGATCCTCGCCGTTAAAGCGCAGTACCTGCGGGCGAATATGCGGTGACAGCCCCACATCGACGGTATCAATATGGGTAATAAACCCAACGCGGGGGGCCGCGGCAACATTGCCTCGTTTAACCGCCGTTACCGTAGCATGTTCGTCGATAACGACGTCATCCATACCCAGCTCGCGTAGCTCACGCGCCAATAATTTCGCCATTTCGTGTTGGCCTGCGGTGCTTGGCAACGTGGTGGCTCCGGCCTGGCTTTGGCTGGTAATGGCAAGGTAGCGGAAGAAGCGTTGCGTTAATTGGTCAGTTAGCTGCGAGGACATCGTCATTCCTTTTTTGGAATCTATTGGAGATATTCATTTGTTTGCAATCGGCTTTTAATGTTATTTATTAAGCTGGTTAGTACAAGCATTATTCTGGGTGACATTATAAATTACAGGGCAGGCATGAAAACTTTCACGACAACAACCACCAAACTTGCATTGATCATCGCCGCGCTGACGGTCAGTTCAACTGTCGCGGCAAAAACATTGGTTTATTGTTCCGAAGGATCGCCGGAAAATTTTAACCCGCAGTTATATACCTCCGGGACCAGCGTTGATGCCAGCGCCGTACCGGTTTATAACCGTTTGGTTGATTTTAAAGTGGGCACCACCGAGCTACAGCCAAGCCTCGCAGAAAGCTGGGATATCAGCGAAGATGGCAAAGTTTATACTTTCCATTTGCGAAAAGGGGTGAAATTCCAGAGCAACAAATACTTTAAGCCCACCCGTGATTTTAACGCTGACGATGTCATCTTTTCGTTTATGCGTCAGAAAGATCCCAACCATCCCTACCACAATGTTTCCCATGGGCAATATTCCAATTTTGAAAGTCTGGAATTTGGCAAATTAATCACCGCTATTGATAAAGTCGATGAGAATACGGTTCGCTTCACGCTGACGCACCCGGAAGCGCCATTTATTGCCGACCTGGGGTGGTATTTTGCCTCGATTCTTTCCGCTGAATATGCCGATGCCATGTTAAAAGCAGGCACTCCAGAGCGCGTCGATATGGATCCTGTCGGTACCGGGCCGTTCCGCCTCGCACAATATCAAAAAGACTCACGCATTCTGTTTACCGCTTTCCCCGAATACTGGCAGGGCAAGGCAAAAATCGACAGGCTCGTCTTTTCCATCACTCCGGATGCTTCGGTGCGATTCGCAAAGCTTGAGAAAAACGAATGCCAGGTGATGCCTTTCCCGAACCCGGCCGATCTGCCGCGTATGAAGGAGAACCCTGAGATTAACCTGATGCAAAAGGCGGGACTAAACACAGGGTTCCTTGCGTTTAATACCCAAAAAGCACCGACGGATAATGTGAAAGTACGCCAGGCGCTGGCGATGGCTATCAACAAGCCAGCCATTATTGAAGCGGTGTTCCGCGGTACCGGAACGGCGGCCAAAAACCTGTTGCCGCCGGGCGTGTGGAGCGCGGACGATGCGCTGAAAGATTATGAATACGATCCGCAAAAAGCTAAGGCGTTGCTTACGCAAGCGGGTTTTGCCGATGGCTTGACGATTGACCTGTGGGCCATGCCGGTGCAGCGTCCGTATAACCCTAACGCCAAACGGATGGCCGAGATGATTCAGGCCGACTGGGCGAAAATTGGCGTGACGGCAAAAGTGGTCACTTACGAATGGGGCGAGTATTTGAAACGGGTGAAAAGCGGTGAACATCAGGCGGCTCTGATGGGCTGGACTACCGCGACAGGGGACCCGGATAACTTCTTCGGCCCGCTGTTTACCTGCCGTTCAGCCGAGGGGGGCTCTAACTCCGCAAGATGGTGTTATCAGCCGTTTGATAAGCTGATTCTTGAAGCACGAACCTCTGGCGATCGCGAAAAACGCGTGGCGCTCTACAAGGAGGCGCAGCAGATGATGCACGATCGGATGCCAGCGGTGATGATTGCCCACTCAACGATTTTTGAGCCGGTACGTAAGGAAATTACCGGTTATGAAGTCGATCCGTTTGGTAAGCATATTTTCTATCAGGTGGATGTGAAGTAACCCAGGAGCGGGTACCAGCGGTACCCGCCCGGACGGCTGAAAAGCTTCGGAGGCGGAAGGACTCTTCCCCGGTGATAAACCGGTGCCTGATGCCTGTTCATGACGGGGTTAGCCTGCAATCCGATTAACTTTCCACCAATGATTTGTTAACCCCGCCACAAAACGACAATTCTTTGCTCAACCATTTGTTTTGCCACGCCGATGACCTTGTTACCGCAACCTCCCTTTACCATAAGAGAAACCAAGGACATGGCAATTCCAATACTCACCCCACAAGGGGCCGTTCGTTTCTGGCACCATATTCGGTTAGTGCCGCTGTTTAGTTCTATTCTGGGCGGGATCTTAGTTCTGTTCGCGTTGTGTGTCGGGCTGGCGAGCTATTTTTTGCTGCAAAGCGATAAAGCGTTGCAGGATGTCACCAACGAAATTCAGGTGCGCATTGGGCTTTCCGATAGCGCCACCGATCTGCGCAGCGCGCGGCTGAATATTATCCATGCGGGTGCCGCAGGGCGCGTGGCAGACATGGAGGATATGAAATTCAATATCGCCGAAGCGGAAAGATTAATTAAGCAAGCCCAGGCCAGCTTCGATATTTATATGGCGCGGGCGGATAAGGTCGATGCGCTGGATAGCCAATTGCGCACACGCTTTGATGATTATCTGACTAAAGGCATGGCGCCGATGATCAAATATGCCAAAAACGGCATGTTTGAGGCGATCATCAACCATGAAAATGAAGCCGCCCGCCAGCTGGATGCTGATTACAACAAGCTATCAGAGCAGGCGGCACAAATTCGTACCGAACGTGCCGTAGCGCTTCACACCGAGGCCCAGGCACGCTCGCATTTAAGCGTACTGGTGATGGCGGGGGCTTTTGCTATTGCGTTGTTCCTGACTATTTTTACCTTTGTCTTTTTACGCCGCGTGGTGATTCAGCCGCTGCAACAGGCGGCCACGCGTATCGAACATATTGCGCAGGGGGATTTAACGCTTGCCGCGCAATCATACGGCAACAGTGAAATCGGTAAACTTAACCTGAACTTGCAGGAGATGCAGGCCTCGCTGACCCAGACCGTTAGTGCAGTGCGTATGGGGGCCGAAGCGATTTATCAGGGCACCAGTGAGATTTCAGCCGGTAATACGGATTTATCGTCGCGAACCGAACAGCAGGTGGCCGCGCTTGAAGAAACGGCTGCCAGCATGGAGCAGCTAACCGCGACCGTAAAACAAAACGCGGATAATGCCCATCACGCGACCCGGCTTGCGGAAGAAGCCTCGCATAAAGCCAGCGACGGCGGGCGCATTGTCTCGGGGGTAGTGAGCACCATGAATAATATCTCTTCGAGCTCGAAGAAAATTTCTGAGATAACCGCGGTGATTAACAGCATTGCCTTCCAGACCAATATCCTGGCGCTGAATGCGGCGGTGGAAGCGGCACGTGCGGGAGAGCAAGGGCGCGGGTTCGCAGTGGTAGCGACCGAAGTGCGCACGCTGGCGCAGCGCAGTGCGCAGGCGGCCAAAGAAATTGAGGGGCTGATTAGCGAATCGGTCTCGCTGATTGACAGCGGCTCCAGTCAGGTAGCTCATGCCGGTGAAACCATGACCGGCATTGTCGATGCAGTACGACGCGTCAGCGATATTATGCAGGAAATCGCCGCCGCGTCCGACGAGCAAAGCCGTGGTATCCAGCAGGTCGGCATAGCTATTCACGAAATGGATAGCGTCACGCAACAAAATGCCTCGTTGGTTGAGGAGGCGACGGCTGCCGCGAGCTCTCTCGAAGAGCAGGCCGCAGGTTTAACCGCCGCGGTCGGCATTTTTCGACTAAACGCTCACCATCAGCATATTAGCGCTGAAAAAGCCACGCAGCAGGCATCCTCATCTGCGCCACGCGCAGCGGTTGACGAAGGCGATAACTGGGCAACTTTTTAGCCGTTACGGTAAGGAATAAGAGTGCGACAGACTCCAGCCTGTGCTGGAGTCTCAGACTGCTGACCCACCCCATGTTTTTCGCCACACAAACAGAAACCATCAATAAAAAATCAGCAAAATCCATTTATTGATTTTCAGCCGATTAAATATCAACGCAACCAATAACAGATGCTGTTAATCAATCATTTATTAAATTTGCGCAGTCGATTACCCTGCATTTAATGATGTGATGAAACACGCAGAAAAATACTTTCCTCATTGAATGTTAAGATGGGATATGAAATTTTAGCCCTGCTAAAGCTCTTGTTTTGCCATTACTTATTATTGCTGATAATTTATTTTCTACAGTTATTATTATAAGAGGCATAAAAGGTTGGTTTTAGTTTTCGATAAATAATGGAATAAATTATAAGACCTGGGAAGTCAGGCCATATCATAGATGCATATTATAAATAACATGAAGTAAATAAAATTATTAGCGTCCACTATTTCTTTTCATTCAAAAAAGGAGGATAGGGTAACGACTATGGCAGTGACATTATTCATTTCAGGATACGTATTAAAAACAGCTCGTCAGGGTGTGTTTTTATATCATTTTTTCGTAAAGGACTCACACTGTCTATACCGGTCCTTACTTTTCTGAGGATTATGTTATGAACCCGTCTTATTCCCACGATGACAGCACCATTCCTGCTGAGCAGAGCCCATCGGTTACTGAAGATAACCTTTATAAAAAGGTGATATTTAGAATTATCCCCCTTTTTATGGTGTGCTATCTCTTTGCTAACCTTGACCGCGTAAACATCAGCTTTGCTAAGTTACAGATGCTGGAAACGCTGCAGTTTACCGATACCATCTATGCACTGGGCGCCAGCATGTTTTTCTGGGGCTATTTTTTCTTTGAAATTCCGGCCAATATGATCCTGCATAAGATCGGGGCCAGGCGCTGGATTGCGCTGATATTATTACTGTGGGGAGGGATCTCTGCGTTGACCATGGCAATACAGCCGATGTCTGCCGCCAGCGGTATTTCCGGCGCCACTATTTTCTATCTCCTCCGTTTGCTGCTTGGGGTCTGTGAGGCCGGATTTTATCCCGGGGTTATTCTCTATCTTAATTACTGGTTCCCCGCACATTTAATGAGTAAAGCCACCTCGGTCTTTCTGCTGGCATTACCCGTTGCTTCCGTATTAGGCGGGCCGTTATCGGGCTTAATTATGGAATATTCGCATATGGCTTATGGCCTTGAAGGCTGGCAATGGATGATGTTAATCGAGGGCATTCCCGCATCGTTACTGGGTATTTTCACCTATTTCTGGCTTAGCAACGGTATTGATGATGCCGGGTGGCTGAGCGCGCAAGAAAAGAAAATGCTGCGCCATAACCTTGCCAGCGATAATACCCATAAACAACACAATTTTGCCGTGGCGCTCAAAGACCCGCGGATATGGATACTGTGCCTGATTATCCTGATGTACAACTCCGGCTATTACGGCATCACATTCTGGCTACCTTCTATTATCAGCTACAGCGGCGTACATAACGTCTGGATCATCGGCCTGATTACCGCCATCCCCTATCTGTTCGGGGCCATCGCGATGGTTTTAATCCCCTGGCATTCACGCAAGAAAAATGAACGACGCTTTCATACGGCTCTTCCCCCGTTAATCGGTGGGATATGCCTGATGCTGAGCGCATTTTGTATTGCCTGGAGTCTGACATTATCGATGTTCTTTATGACGCTGGCGGCTTTCGGCCTATTCGGCATGATGCCAATATTCTGGACGCTCCCGGGAACATTATTAAGCGGCGCCGCGGCAGCTGCAGGTATAGCCATGATTAACTCATTCGGCGCGCTGTCTGGTTTTATGGGGTCGTTTATTAGCGATATTGCTAAAAATATCACCGGCGATATTAATAACGGCACCTATTTACTGGGCGTCTGCATGTTTATATGTGGTTTGCTGTTCTTATTGCTGCCGTCAAAAATGTTTAATCCGCAAAAATAACCTTCATGACTCAATCACGAGGTGAAAGATGAAAATTGTCGATATTCAAACGCTGGTGGTCAATGCTGATATGCGAAACTGGGTATTTGTGAAAGTCATCACGGACGTTGATGGTTTATACGGTTGGGGAGAAGGGACCCTTGAATGGAAGACCCGGGCCGTCGTCAGCGCCGTAGAAGATATTAAGCCGTTAATGCTTGGGCAGGATCCCCGTGATATTGAACAGGCATTTCGCCGAATGACGAAATTCCATTTCTGGCAGCCGGGCACTATTGCCATGACCGCGGTCAGCGCAATTGAGCATGCTCTCTGGGACATTCTGGGTAAAAGTGTGGGGCTGCCGGTATGGCGCTTATTGGGAGGCAAAACGCATGAGGTCATCAAGGCCTATACCCATCTCGGCCAGGGAAATGCCAAAGCCATCTACGAAACCTTTGATAAAAATGCTTTTGTTGAGAAAGCGCTCGAAGTGATGGACATGGGGTATCGGGCAATGAAAATCCTGTTCGTACCGTACTGTCACTATACTTCGGCGGCCTCAGAACTCAGTATGGTTGAAGAGACCATTAGCGCGGTTCGCGAGGCGGTGGGTGAAGATGTGGATATCATGGTGGACTTCCATGGTCGTCCCGCCTCCACGTCGCTGGCCGTCCAGTATATAAAAGCCCTTGAACCGGCGAACCCGCTCTTTGTGGAAGAACCGATACAGCCGGGCGATCCCGCCGCGATGCGTGATGTCATGATGAAGGTTGATTGCCCGGTTGCAACCGGTGAACGGCTTATTCAGTATAAAGAGTTCGAGCAGATCTTTATGCAGCGCGCAGTCAATATTATCCAGCCGGATTTAAGCCACTGTGGCGGCCTGTGGATGGCGAAGAAGATTGCAGCGGCGGCAGAAGGCGCCTACATCGGTGTGGCACCTCATAATCCGGCAGGGCCAATTGCTGGCACGGTAGCGCTGCACTTTGATGTCGCCACACCGAACTTCGTTATCCAGGAAGAGATGATTGGCGCCGTACCGTGGTTCCATGACGTGGTGGATACACCTATCCGGATGGTCGATGGCTACTGGCAGATCCCTGAGAAACCCGGTCTGGGCGTTGAAGTGAATGAAGCGGAAGCTCGCAAACACCCTTATCAGCCGGAACCGCAAAGTGGCGCAGAAGCACAGTTGCCTGATGGTACCATCGTTAACTGGTAGTTAACCTGCAACAGGAGGCCATCAACAGATGGTCTCCTGCGGCTGCTGATAGCGCCATGATTAGCGTAGCGCTTTCAGACGGCGCCCCTGCGCGTCGGCGGCGCGCATCGCCGCTACAACGTTGGTTGGGTTTACCTCACAGGGCTCATTATGTATGGTTTCCCCCGGCTGGCAGGCCGCCTGCGCCGCTTTTAACAGCTCTTCATCACTAATGTCCTGCAAACCTATATCCCCAAGCGTGGTGGGGAGCCCAACGTCGAGGCAGAAACGGTACACGATATCAATAAGCTCGGGCTCGCGATCGGTAAGGATTAACATTGCGAGCGTACCAAATGCGACTTTTTCACCGTGCCAATAGCGATGGGTTTGCGGCAATACCGTCAGCCCGTTATGAATAGCGTGCGCCGCCGCCAGTCCTCCGCTTTCAAAACCCAGCCCGGAGAGCAGCGTATTGGCTTCAATCACATGCTCAAGGGCAGGGGTGACTTTCTGCTGCTCGCAGGCATTTTTAGCCTGTAGGCCATATTTCAGCAAGGTATCAAAACACAGCCGGGCGAGGCTGTATGCCGTCATTGGCCCCGGGCGCCCGGTCATATTGTCTGCGAGTTTAATCCGGCAATCTTCAGCCTCGAACCAGGTTGCCAGCGCATCCCCCATTCCTGACAGCAAAAAGCGAACCGGTGCCTGCGCAATAACCGCGCTATCTACCACCACCACATCCGGATTGCGGGGGATCGTCAGATAACGTTTGAACTGGCCTTGAGGGGTGTAAATAACCACTAAAGAGCTGCAGGGGGCATCGGTAGAAGCAAGAGTAGGGACGATAACAATAGGCCGTTTTAACAACGCGCCTGCCGCTTTTGCAGTATCGAGTGTCTTCCCGCCGCCAATACCAACAATAATCTCAGCGCTATAGCGCTCTGCAAGCTGAGAAACGCGATTGATTTCTTCATCAGAACATTCACTATTAAAGATCTCAACCTGGTAATCAATTTTTCCTTTAAGTGCGGTATTAATGGTGTCTCCCATCTTTTGATTAACCACGGGATCCTGAAGTAACAACGCCTTGTTTCCCAGCCTTAATATCTCCTGAGCTAAAGAGAGTTCTATTGCGCCTGCGCCTTGTACATAGCGCCCGGGGAAAATAGCTGTAGTAATCATAAAGTTTCCTTATTAAATAAGTTCCACAGACGGAACGTGGGTGATGATTTGGCGTGTGTTATATAAAAATTGCATCATTAAGCCGCCAGCCATTAGCTTAAAACAAATCTAATACAGGGAGCCTTAATTTATTGCTGTCAGTCGTCATCGATATGTAAATATTAATAACGGATAAATAAAGTGGGGGCGATCACATAAATACCAACTATTCACTGACGGTAGTAAATAGCTATTGCTTCTGTTTTAACATCCGAGAATAATTCTTGTTGTTTTGTGGAATTTGATTTCCGTATATGAAACAGGATGCAATCAAATGAATCTTGAAAAGTTTAACGGAGTTTTCCCTCCCGTCCCGACGATTGTTAATCACGAGGGGCAGCTGGACCGCGAGGGAATGGGAGCGATGCTTGATAAAGTCATTAATGAGGGGGCTAACGGCATGCTCATCCTCGGCAGCGGCGGTGAATTTTGTCATATGACGCACCCAATGCGCCTGGAAGTTGCTGAGTTTGCGCTAAATTATGTTGCGGGGCGCGTACCCGTCATGGTCGGTATCGCAGCACCTGGCACCCGGGAAACCATTGAATATGGGCTGCATGCCCAGCAGCATGGGGCTGATGCGGTGCTGGTGGTCAATCCTTACTATGCCATTTTAAACCCTGAGTATATTTATCAACATTTTCGTACTATTGCTGAGAAGCTTAATACTCCCGTTCTGCTGTATAACTTTCCGGCCTTAACCGGGCAGGATATTGGCCTTGATGTGATTGAGCGTCTGGCCAGGGAGGTCCCTAATATTGTGGGCATTAAAGATACGGTGGATAACATCAGCCATATACGGGAAGTGATCAATCGCGTACATGCGTTTCGTCGGGACTTTCTCGTTTTTTCCGGATATGACGAGTATATGCTGGACACGCTGATTCTTGGCGGCAATGGGGGCATTCCGGCAACGTTTAATATTGCTCCGTCTATTACCGCCGGGATTTATAAATCTTTCGTGGCAAAAGATTATGAAGAAGCATTCAGGAAGCAACGCATACTGGCGAAACTCTCTTCCCTGTATGCCATTGAGTCTCCTTTCTTCGGGGTGATTAAGGAGTGTATTAAAGCTACGGGAATGAATATATCAACCGAGGTTATTGCGCCAACCTTAAAATTATCCGCAGAAAAAATAGCGCAGGCCAAAAGCATACTCCGGGCAGCAGGGGTCATTACCGATTAACCGTTTAGTTTCTCGGCCACGGAGAGCCTCCGTGGCTTTTGTTGCCCCGGCATGAATAGGCCAGCGTCAACGCCTGCCCAGCCAACAGGTTTTCCTTCCTTACATTTCTGCCTGATAACACCGCCGCTTAATTTTTTCCTCAATTTTAGCCATGCTATGTCTGATATGCTTAGTGTAAATAGGGTGTAAAATTAAGCCATATCCTTTGATTTACCAGACATTACCCCCATAACTTCAACGATAAAAATAACCGACGCTCGCAACCAGGACGCATATGAACAGAATCAAGAATGAACTGCATGCCCTGATGAACGCAGGGGTGGACCGCCATTTGCGCCTCGCCGTAACTGGCCTGAGCCGCAGCGGGAAGACGGCTTTTATCACCGCGCTGGTGAATCAATTACTGAGCGTGCATAACGGCGCGCGCTTGCCGTTACTTAGCGCGGTACGGGAAGAACGGCTGCTTGGCGTAAAACGGGTGCCGCAGCGTGATTTAGGCATGCAGCGTTTTACCTATGACGAAGGGCTGGCGCAGCTTTATGGTTCGCCACCGGGCTGGCCTACGCCAACGCGCGGGGTAAGCGAAATGCGCCTTGCGCTGCGCTATCGCTCAAATGATTCACTGCTGCGCCATTTTAAAGACGCCTCGACGCTGTATCTGGAAATTGTCGATTATCCGGGCGAATGGCTGCTGGATTTGCCTATGCTTGCGCAAAATTATCTGAGCTGGTCGCGGCAGATGAGCAGCCTGTTGACCGGCGATCGTGCCGGGTGGTCGGCACCATGGCGCAAACTGTGCGAAGGGCTGGATCCGCTGGCCGTGGCGGATGAAAACCGTCTTGCGGAAATTTCGCAGGCGTGGACGGAGTACCTGCTGCGCTGCAAACGTGAAGGTTTGCACTTTATCCAGCCTGGGCGCTTTGTGCTGCCCGGCGATCTGGCTGGCGCGCCCGTGTTACAATTCTTTCCGTGGCCGGATGTGGATGGCGCTGGCGAATCGAAGCTCGCGCAGGCTGACAAAACCACCAATATCGGAATGTTGCGCGCGCGCTTTGACTACTACTGTGAAAAAGTGGTCAAGGGATTCTATAAAAACCACTTTCTGCGTTTTGACCGACAAATCGTGCTGGTGGATTGCCTGCAGCCGCTGAACAGTGGCCCACAGGCATTCAATGACATGCGCCTTGCGTTAACCCAGCTGATGCAAAGTTTCCATTACGGCCAGCGTACGCTGTTTCGCCGCCTGTTTTCACCGGTTATCGACAAACTGCTATTTGCCGCGACGAAAGCAGACCACGTCACCGTCGATCAGCATGCCAATATGGTGGCGCTCCTGCAGCAGCTGGTACAGGACGCCTGGCAAAACGCGGCGTTTGAGGGGATCGATATGGACTGCATGGGGCTTGCGGCAGTGCAGGCAACACAAAGCGGGCTGGTGGATGTCCGGGGGGAACAGATCCCGGCATTACGCGGCCATCGTTTAAGCGATGGTGAGCCGCTAACGGTTTACCCAGGCGAAGTCCCGGCGCGTTTACCGGGCAGCGCATTCTGGGAGCAACAGGGTTTTCAGTTTGAGCAGTTCCGTCCACAGATGATGGATGTGGATCGGCCAATGCCACACATTCGGCTGGATGCGGCGCTGGAGTTTTTAATCGGGGATAAATTGCGATGAACGAACCATTAAAACCGCGCATTGATTTTGCGCAACCGCTGGCGGTGGAAAAAGAGCCTGTCTACAAAGCACCCCATGCCTTTAGCGAACCTGAAGCCGAAAAATTCACCCCGGCGCTCGGTATTTCAGAGGAGGCTGAAGAGAACGGGCAGGCCGAAGCGGTCATTGAAGCGGCGCTGCATCCCAGGCGCAGCATCTGGCGACGTATGGTGCAGCTGGGGCTTGGGCTGTTTGGGGTAAGCGTAGTGGCGCAGGGTATCCAGTGGACGCATAACGCCTATATCACCCAGGACTGGATTGCGCTCGGCGGCGGCGTTGCCGGTGGGCTGATTGTTGCCGCCGGGATAGGATCTGTCGCCACCGAGTGGCGTCGTTTATGGCGTTTGCGCCAGCGGGCAGAAGAACGCGACGAAGCGCGCGATTTAATGCATAGCCACGGTATGGGCAAAGGCCGGGCATTTTGTGAAAAGCTAGCCGCCCAGGCCGGGCTCGATCACGGTCACCCCGCGCTGCAGCGCTGGTATGCGGCCATTCATGAGACGCAAAACGATCGCGAAATCGTCGAGCTGTATGCGCGCCTGGTTCAGCCGGTGCTGGATAACCAGGCGCGGCGCGAAATTAGCCGTTCCGCAGCGGAATCAACGCTGATGATCGCCGTCAGCCCGCTGGCGTTAGTGGATATGGCCTTTATCGCCTGGCGTAATTTGCGCTTGATTAACCGTATCGCCGCGCTTTACGGCATCGAGCTGGGCTATTACAGCCGCATTCGTTTGTTCCGGCTGGTGCTGTTAAATATCGCTTTTGCCGGCGCCAGTGAACTGGTGCGCGAGGTGGGAATGGACTGGATCGGGCAGGATCTCGCAGCGCGCCTCTCGACGCGGGCAGCGCAAGGGATCGGTGCCGGTTTACTGACGGCTCGCCTGGGCATTAAAGCAATGGAGCTGTGCCGTCCGCTGCCGTGGATTGACGGCGATAAGCCGAAGCTCGGTGATTTCCGCCGTGAACTGATAGGGCAATTAAAAGAGACGCTGAATAAACGTCCGACCTGATTCTCAGCGCCATATCATGCGCTTTTTCTTGCCGCAGATAGGGTGAGTTCCCGGTAAGGCATTTGCCGGGTGCCACCTTCCTGAGTTTCCGCCTGGTATGCTTTACGGGCAACTTTACGCTAAAGCGCCTGATTTTCCAGCGCGCTGTCAATATTTGTTGACAGATCGCTTCCCGCGAAAGGGTAACTGTCTTATCATCCGGTGGTTATTGGCTATAAGGGTGATATTTCCCATGCGTCTTGAAGTCTTTTGTGAAGACCGGCTTGGTCTGACTCGTGAATTGCTTGATCTGCTGGTGTTGCGCGGCATCGACCTGCGCGGTATCGATATCGACCCCATTGGCCGGATCTACCTCAATTTTGCGGAGCTGGAATTTAACAGCTTCAGCAGCCTGATGGGGGAAATTCGCCGTATTGCGGGTGTGACCGATGTGCGCACCGTACCGTGGATGCCTTCTGAGCGCGAGCACCTGGCGCTGAGTGCGCTACTGGAGGCGATGCCGGAACCCGTACTTTCGCTGGATATGAAAAGCAAAGTGGAACTGGCGAACCCGGCGAGCTGCCAGCTGTTCGGGCAATCCCAGGATAAGCTGCGCAACCACAACGCCGCCCAGCTGATTAACGGCTTTAATTTCCAGCGCTGGCTGGAGGGGGCACCGGCAGAATCACATACTGAACATGTGGTGATTAACGGCCAGAATTTTCTGCTGGAAGTCACTCCTGTCACGCTTGAAGATGAAAACGGCACCCGCGTGCTGATGGGGGCGCTGGTGATGCTGCGCTCAACCGTGCGCATGGGGCGACAGCTGCAAAACCTGACGACTACCGACGTCAGTGCGTTCAGCCAGATTGTTGCCGTCAGCCCGAAAATGCGTCAGGTGGTCGATCAGGCGCATAAACTGGCGCTGCTGAATGCACCGCTGCTGATTGTCGGCGATACCGGCACCGGTAAAGATTTGCTGGCTCACGCGTGCCACCTTGGTAGCCCGCGCGCGCAGAAACCGTATCTGGCGCTCAACTGCGGCTCAATGCCGGATGACGTGGTGGAAAGTGAGCTATTCGGCCATGCGCCAGGGGCATACGCCAACGCGGTAGAAGGCAAAAAAGGCTTCTTTGAGCAGGCTAACGGAGGTTCGGTTCTGCTGGACGAGATCGGTGAAATGTCTCCGCGGATGCAAACCAAGCTGCTGCGTTTTCTCAACGACGGCACCTTCCGACGCGTTGGGGAAGAACACGAAGTGCATGTGGATGTGCGCGTGATTTGCGCCACGCAGAAAAACCTGATTGAGATGGTGCAAAAAGGGGAATTCCGCGAAGATCTCTACTATCGCCTGAATGTTCTGACGCTGAATCTGCCCCCGCTGCGGGATCGGCCGCAGGACATTATGCCGCTCACCGAACTGTTCGTGGCGCGCTTTGCCGATGAACAAGGCGTGCCGCGCCCGAAACTGGCTAACGATTTGAGCAATGTGTTAACGCGCTACGCCTGGCCTGGCAACGTCCGCCAGTTGAAAAATGCGATTTACCGCGCATTAACGCAGCTGGAAGGGTATGAACTACGTCCGCAAGACATTCTGCTGCCGGATTTTGATACCGCGAGTCTGGTGGTGGGCGAAGAGGCGATGGAAGGATCGCTGGATGATATTACCAGCCGCTTTGAACGCTCAGTGTTGACGCAGCTTTATCGTACTTATCCAAGCACGCGCAAGCTGGCGAAACGCCTGGGGGTATCGCACACCGCGATTGCGAATAAATTACGTGAATATGGTTTGAATCAGCGTAAAACAGACGAGTAGATAGGGATTGAGCCGCATAATACAGAAGAGTTGTTAAGCTGCCCCCGCTTTGCGGGGGCATTCAGGTTAAGCCTGAAGGGCTTCCAGTGCAGCGTCATAGTCCGGCTCGTTAGTGATTTCGTTCACTAACTGGCTGAATACCACCTCATCATTTTCATTGATAACTACCACCGCACGGGCAGTCAGGCCTTTCAGTGCGCCTTCAGAAATGCCCACGCCATAAGCTTGCTGGAATTCCGGGTTACGTAGCGTAGAAAGCGTGACCACATTGTTCAGACCTTCTGCGCCGCAGAAGCGAGACTGCGCAAATGGCAGGTCGGCGGAAACACACAGTACTACGGTGTTCTCCATCTCGGTGGCCAGCTGGTTGAATTTACGTACCGAAGCTGCACAAACGCCGGTGTCGATGCTTGGGAAAATGTTCAGTACCTTACGTTTTCCGGCAAACTGGCTCAGCGTCACATCAGAAAGATCTTTTGCGACCAGTGAGAAAGCTTCAGCTTTGTTGCCAGCCTGTGGGATATGACCTGCAACCGCTACAGGGTTGCCCTGAAAATGAACGATTTGTGACATATTTTATTTTCCTGTTTACATGTGATTAACGCCGCAAACAGTGTATGTCACTATTCTTCATCTGAATATAAAAAACTGATACTGCAAGTAAAAGTGTTCATCATCTGAATATAAAAAATTGATACTGCAAGTAAAAGTATTCATCATCTGAATATAAGAAACTGATACTGCAAGTAAAAGTATTCTCTGGCTATACTCAGCAAACCAGGAAAATAACAGGCACAGCAATGAGAACAGTCAAAGTTTACCAGCAAGCATGGCCACTCCATACGCCGTTTGTGATTTCACGAGGCGTTCGCAGCGAAGCCGTCGTGGTTGTCGTCGAGCTGGAAGAAGACGGGATTAAAGGCGTGGGTGAATGCACGCCTTATCCACGCTATGGCGAGAGCGGTATCTCGGTTGTGGCACAAATCACCACTATTATCCCACTGCTGGAAAAAGGGATGACGCGTGCCCAGCTACAGGAGGCGCTCCCGGCAGGGGCGGCGCGTAATGCCGTCGACAGCGCATTGTGGGATTCAGAAGCCCGCCGCAGGGAACGAACGCTTAGTTTCATTGCCGGTGCTGAACTCCCGGAGCTCATCACCACCGCGCAAACGGTCAGTATTGCTGAACCAGAACAAATGGCCGCGGCGGCAAAACAGCTATGGGATAAGGGCGCACGATTATTGAAGGTCAAAATTGACGACCGTCTGATAGCGGAACGGATGGTGGCTATTCGCGCCGCAGTTCCGCAAGCGGTGTTAATCGTAGACGCTAACGAAGCCTGGCGCAGCGACGGGCTGGCGGCACGTTGCCAGCTGCTGGCGGATCTCAACGTGGCGATGCTCGAACAGCCTTTGCCGGCAAGCGAGGATAGCGCGCTGGCAAACTTTATCCACCCCTTGCCAATTTGCGCAGACGAAAGTTGCCATACTCGCGAAAGCCTGCCGGCGTTGAAAGGGCGTTATGAGATGGTCAACGTGAAGCTCGATAAAACCGGCGGCTTAACCGAAGCGCTGCTGTTGACCCAGGCCGCTCGTGAACAAGGCTTTGATGTGATGCTGGGCTGTATGCTGTGTACCTCAAGAGCGATAGCGGCCGCGCTGCCGCTGGCCGCTAAAGTACGGTTTGCCGATCTTGATGGCCCGACCTGGCTTGCGGTGGATGTTGAACCCGCACTGCATTTTGAAACCGGCAAACTGTATCCGTAACGGCTCGCTATTTTTGCCAGCGTAATAAGCCCATCATTGCATCCAGATACTGTTCGCTCGCAGCATCAGCCGAGATGGGCGGAAACTCTGCGGTAATACAAGGCAAACCCAGGTCCGCACACCAGCTGCCAAATGAACCTGGCGTTTCGTAACCGACGCTGGTGACCAACGGCAGCGCAAACTCTTGCGCCAGCCACGCCCCCAGCGCCGTGTTAGCGGGATCTTCAATACAGCCTAAAGGATCGTGGAAGGAGACAACCCAGGCTGGCTGCAACGTGTGAATGAGCTGACACAGCGCTGCGGTTTCTGGCTCAGAACCCGGCTTTTCGCCGGTAGACAGCACGACATCGCGTTGATCTGCGCTGCTGTTCCAGCGGTAAACCGTGTTGCCAGGCTTCCAGTTAGCGGCCGGGAAATTACGATTCAGATCGACGCCATTTGCATTGGCACGTAGCCCGAGCTGGCAGCCGTCCGGATTCACGGCCAGGATCGCATGATGGTGGCGATGTTCGGGTTGCAGAGTGCGTAACGCGCACGACAGGGCCACCATCGCCGCATTTTCGTCGCCATGGGTACCGGCAATGATTAACCCACTGCGCTGTTCGCCTGCCGTGGCCGGGAACCAAAGCAGGGGGGCGCCGAATACGGATTTACCATAGAGTTCGCAGCCGTGAGGCAAATGGCCTCGTTGTGAACGAGGGCGGTGGCCTGACATAAATGTCCTTACTGTGACGAGTTGCAGGGTATTATTAATATCAGTGTTTAGCCAAAAACTCATCTGAAACAAATGACCGCCGGGCCGCAGCGCTGACTCAATCAGCAGCAGCGTTAAAAATCGTTGGCAATCTTGCTATAGTCAGCTATCAGTTTCGCAATGTAGCGCGTTTTTCTTAGTGGCAAAACAAGCTATTGCGATACATTAGCGGTCAGTTCTGGGCGTGATACTTCACTGACTAAAAATGAACCACTACAGGGCCACCCATGAAAATACCTTTTCGTATGACCACTTGTGCATTAACGCTGGCTGGCTTGTGCGCCCCTGTCTGGGCGGCGGATGTCCCGGCGGGCACCAAACTTGCGGCAGACCAGAGCCTAGTTCGCCATATTAAAGATGAGCCTGCATCCCTTGACCCGGTAAAAGCCGTTGGCCTGCCTGAAATTCAGGTTATTCGCGATCTGTTTGAAGGCCTGGTCAATCAAAATGAGAAAGGGCAGTTAGAGCCGGGCGTGGCAAGCAAATGGCAAAGCAATGATAACCGCACCTGGACATTTACCCTGCGTGATAATGCCCGCTGGTCAGACGGAAGCCCGGTCACGGCGCAAGATTTTGTTTATAGCTGGCAGCGGCTGGTCGATCCTGAAAACACTTCGCCATTTGCCTGGTTTGCAGCGCTTGCGGGTATCAACAACGCGCAGGCCATTATCGAG
Organism: Buttiauxella warmboldiae; assembly: GCF_003818135.1. Classification (GTDB taxonomy): domain Bacteria; phylum Pseudomonadota; class Gammaproteobacteria; order Enterobacterales; family Enterobacteriaceae; genus Buttiauxella; species Buttiauxella warmboldiae. Next base: position 18,294 of record NZ_RPOH01000002.1, read on the forward strand.
GGTAAAATGCCGGCGGATAAACTCGGCGTGACGGCGGTAGATGCCAGAACGCTGCGCATCCAGTTAGATAAACCCGTACCGTATTTCCCCAATCTGACGGCTAACTTCTCCCTCTATCCGGTCCCGGAAGCGGTGGTGAAGAAGTTCGGCAATAGCTGGACCAGGCCCGGCAACCTGGTAGGTAACGGCGCTTATACCCTGAAAGAGCGTATCGTTAATGAAAAACTGGTCGCGGTGCAGAATAAAAATTACTGGGATAACAGCAAAACGGTGATTAGCCAGGTGACCTTTATCCCGATTAATCAGGAGTCTTCCGCCACCAAACGCTATCTGGCGGGGGACATTGATATCACTGAATCCTTCCCGAAAAATCTCTACCAGAAGCTGCTTAAAGATATCCCCGCAGAGGTTTATACGCCGCCACAGCTGGGCACTTATTATTACGCGTTTAACACCCAGAAAGGGCCAACCGCCGATCGGCGTGTGCGCCTGGCGCTCAGCATGACGATTGACCGCCAGATTATGGCCGAAAAGGTACTCGGTACGGGTGAGAAACCCGCATGGCGCTTTACTCCGGATGTAACCGCAGGCTTTAAGCCGGAAACCTCTTCTTTTGAGCAAATGAGCCAGGAAGAAGCCAATGCGCAGGCCAAAACGCTGCTGCAGGCGGCGGGTTATGGCCCGAACAAACCGCTAAAGCTGACGCTTTTGTATAACACCTCAGAAAACCACCAGAAAATTGCTATCGCCGTGGCGTCAATGTGGAAGAAAAATCTGGGGGTGGACGTGAAGCTGCAAAACCAGGAGTGGAAAACCTATATCGACAGCCGTAACACCGGTAATTTCGATGTTATTCGCGCCTCGTGGGTGGGGGACTATAACGAACCTTCTACTTTCCTGTCGCTGCTGAGCGCATCCCATAGCGGCAATATTTCACGTTTTAATTCACCGGAATATGACAAGGTCCTGCAACAGGCAAGCCAGGAGACTACCGCTCAGGCGCGTAATCAAGACTACAACCAGGCTGAAAAAATTATCCAGCAGCAGGCGCCGATCGCCCCGATTTATCAGTACACCAACGGCCGCTTAATCAAGCCGTGGCTGAAGGGCTATCCGATTAATAACCCGGAAGATGTCGCTTACAGCCGCACCATGTATATAGTCGCGCACTAGCCGTCAGGCTAAGTTAGCATCAGGTCCCGAAATCGAGGCCTGATGCTTTCAGGAAGCGGAAGTTGCATAGCCACCGGCGATAAACCAGGTGATAAATACCAGCGCCGCAATAATGATGGCTATCGGAAACAGTACGCCAATTTTCATTGTTCTCTCATTTATTCATCGCTAAAAGTTTGCCACTGGTTGCGGCCGTGTTTTTTGGCTTTATATAACGCGGCATCAGCCTGCGCGATAAGCCTCGTGCTGGTAGTTTCCGGCCTGAGGTTGGCGATTCCCATACTGGTAGTCACATACCCCGTGACTGGCGACCCCACATGAGGAATGGCCAGCGCCTGGAGTTTCTGCCGGATCCGCTCCGCCACTTCTATCGCCTGCTGCTCGGTGGCCTCCGGGAGCAGTATAATAAACTCTTCACCACCAAAGCGTGCCACGACATCCTGCGTTGAACGGGTTGCCGCCACAAGGCACTGAGCAATATTCACCAGACACTCGTCACCGGCCTGATGGCCATAATGGTCGTTATACTTCTTGAAGTAATCAACATCCAGCATCACTAAAGATAGCGGTGTGTGGCACTGCTGCTGACGCTGCATGGCTTTATCCAGCAGCAGATGGAACGAGCGACGATTGGCGATGCCGGTTAACGGGTCGAGGTTGGCCAGATCCTGTAGCTGTTTAATTAACACTCGGTTTTCTTGTTCACGACGGATAGCCAGAACAAACCAGCTGCGTAAAATCCGCCGCCCGGACTCAAACAGGCCGGCCAGAAGGAGATAGAGCAGCGCGTTTAGCAGGGTCAGGTCAGAGGGATAGATAAAGTTACAGAACAGTATCACCACCCAGATGGGCAGGGTAAAACTCAGCAACACGCGACCATCAAAATAGAGTGAAATCAGCGCGGTGAAAATCAGCAGGGCGGCGAAGGGGAACACAATTCGCGAATCACCACTGGCCAGCAGCAGATAAAAACAGCCCATCCATAACGCGCTGATAGCAATCAATGCCCCGGACAGCAGCTTGCTCAGCCATTCGGCGTGCTGGTCGTACGCCATGCGCAAAATGAATATGGTTGAGGATGAGATAGCCAGTATCAGCCCCATCAGTATTTCCAGCACGGGAAATGCGTCGGTAAGGCTGATGGTTTTCTCAAGCGGCGAAAAGTAGTGTCTGCCTAAAATAAACAGGCTGAACAACAGGTTAATCCACAAAAACCAGGGGCCGCTGACGGTGATCGCCCGCTGGCGCATGGTCTTCAGGCGAAGGTCTAAATTAAGCGAATCGCTACGTCTTACTGGCAAACATCATCTCCGTATGCCGCACGGCATGTCTGAAGGGAAAAAAACAACATAAATGTAACATTTTTTATTGAATAAATTCAGCGCGTTTGCATTTATTTTCGAGTTACATAACAAAAGAAGATGGCTAGACTGACATCAGAGATGGGTAACGCGTGGAGATAATGCAGTGGAAACCATTAAGGGACAGCAATTAAATGTGCCGGATGCCGTATTAGCCTGGCAATTGGACGGCAAAGGTGGGGTCGAAACGATTGAAGTTAACGATACCATTGATGCCGGGCATCCCGCCTGGCTGCATTTAAATTACGCCAATAGCGAAAGCGCTGAGTGGCTTGCGACAACGCCTTTGCTGCCCAATTATGTGCGTGATGCCCTGGCGGGGGAAAGTTTGCGCCCGCGAGTGACGCGGATCGGGGAGGGGACGCTAATCACGCTGCGCTGCATCAATGGCAGCACGGATGAACGGCCGGACCAGCTCGTAGCCATGCGTTTATACATTGATGAGCGGCTCATTGTCTCAACCCGGCAGCGCCGGGTGCTGGCGCTGGATGATGTGATAAACGATCTTAAAAAAGGTACCGGCCCAACGGATTGCGGAAGCTGGCTGGTGGATGTGTGTGATGCGCTGACCGATCACGCCAGTGAGTTTATTGAACAGCTTCATGACAAAATTATCGACCTGGAAGATAACCTGTTGGATCAGCAAATTCCACCGCGCGGGTTTCTTGCGCTGCTACGCAAACAGCTAATCGTTATGCGCCGCTATATGGCCCCCCAGCGCGATGTGTATGCCCGTCTTTCAAGCGAACGTTTACCGTGGATGACTGACGATCACCGTCGCCGGATGCAGGACATCTCCGACAGATTAGGGCGCGGGCTGGATGAAATCGATGCCTGTATTGCCCGTACGGCGGTGATGGCTGATGAAATTGCACAGATGATGCAGGAAGCGATGGGCAGACGAACCTACACCATGTCATTAATGGCGATGGTCTTTTTACCCAGCACCTTTTTAACCGGGCTATTTGGCGTGAATTTAGGGGGCATCCCGGGCGGCGACTGGCATTTGGGCTTCAGCCTGTTCTGTATCATGTTGGTGGTTGTTATAGGCGGTGTTGCCTGGTGGTTACATCGTAGTAAATGGTTGTAAAATTTAACATTTTTAACATTATGCCGATGAAAAAAGGCGGCGATATTTGCGCAAGGTCAATAAATGGAACGCCGGTTCAAGGCACTATCTCTCTCGCAGGTGAATGCAACGTCAAGCGATGGGCGTTGCGCTCCATATTGTCTTACTTCCTTTTTTAGAATTACTGCATAGCACAATTGATTCGTACGAGCCGACTATTAGTCGGCTTTTTTTTTGTCTGTGCTATGTAGTCTATGCTTAAAAGGAGTGATGACAGGAGGCAATAATGACTGATTCCAGAAGTATGCTTATGAGCGACCCGACGTTTCCGGGTGAACCTACCCCAACACCCGATCCGATTCCAAAACCCCAGCCGATTCCGGATCCACCCGTAGAACCCGATCCCAGACCTATTATCGATCCGCCACCGCATATGTAGATGCCTCCCTCTCTCAGATAAGGGAGGCCTCTTATACATAACAACTTGCACCTCACTCTGGCAATCTGTCAGGGTGAGATTTGTAAGTTTCGCCGGTTTTCCGTTCACCTGAGCCGATAGTTATCTCTGCAACTTCTGGCGAGGGAAGAGGCTTTATTTGATTTCGATAACATCCAGCCGTTGTACCGGTATCTCGCTGTCGTCATCTTCTGGTTGCCAGCCCGCAGGCTGCATCGGCAACTCTTCACGGTCGAAGGCTAAATCGCCGCCATCAATGACTTCAGCGCCGTGTTGCAGGCCTTTGAAATCGAATAGCTCGGTGTCGCACAGATGCGACGGCACGACGTTCTGCATGGCGCTGAACATTGTTTCGATGCGGCCAGGATAGCGCTTATCCCAGTCACGCAGCATCTCGCCAATAACCTGACGTTGCAGATTAGGCTGTGAACCGCATAAGTTACACGGAATAATCGGATACTCACGTGCGGTGGCAAAGCGCTCAATATCTTTTTCACGGCAGTAGGCCAGCGGGCGAATCACAAGATGCTTACCATCATCGCTCATCAATTTTGGCGGCATGCCTTTCAGCTTGCCACCGTAGAACATATTGAGGAACAGCGTCTGGAGGATATCGTCACGGTGATGGCCAAGCGCGATTTTGGTCGCCCCCAGCTCGGTCGCTGTACGGTAAAGAATGCCGCGGCGTAGGCGAGAGCACAGAGAGCAGGTGGTTTTACCCTCAGGGATCTTATCTTTAACGATTCCGTAAGTGTTCTCTTCGACAATTTTGTATTCAACGCCAATGCTTTCCAGATATGCCGGCAGAATATGCTCAGGGAAGCCCGGCTGTTTCTGATCGAGGTTGACGGCGACCAGGCTGAAATTAATCGGCGCGCTCTGCTGCAAATTGCGCAGAATTTCCAGCATGGTATAGCTGTCTTTGCCACCGGACAGGCAGACCATAATGCGGTCGCCTTCTTCAATCATATTGTAATCAGCGATCGCTTCACCTACGTTACGGCGCAGGCGTTTCTGTAATTTGTTCAGGTTATAAATTTCTTTTTGACTGGTCATGGATTTCTCAGGCTAAACCAACACGCATAACGCGTAATACTGGCGTGTATGGTACGGATTGGCGCGACGAATACCAGCACGTTTTGCAGCGATTTGCCATTGTGGGGCTGGCTGAATGACCAATGAAGCGGGCAAAAACATGACGGCGCTGGATTGTTAGTGATTGCATGGGCAATTTCACTTATGTATTATGCGCCGCCGGTCTTTATCCCTGCTTGAAGTAAGCGATTGTAAGGGACATGCCCGGCGGTGTTACCAAACCGCCACTAGCTCATCGGGAAGAGCGGCAACAGCAGTGTTGTAGTACGGGGTTCGAGGCTCCGGTGGCGGACCAAAACAACCATCTTAAAATGGTTCTCACTCTTCCATACGCTCTCTATCCTTCCTTAAACAAATCTTTAGCCGATCGCTCTGGTTAAATATATTTGCGACAATAATTAAGCTAAATAAATTCAGTTAATCGCCTCAATTTTATTAAGGAAGTGAAAAGAGTGAGCGGGGGGCGCGAAGGTATTTATCAGTATCAGAAGCCATGCCAGAATCACAAACGCTAAACAGAGCAGGGCGATTTTAAATCCACGTAGCATTGAAAATATCTTGTCGTATAACCCTGTAGTTTGATTAAAGCCAGCGCATGGCACTGGCAGTAAAATTTATTTAGCGCAGTAAACGCGAGCATCACGCGGGGTATAAATACCAAACGTAACAAAGCTCAGTAAGCCGTTCACGAAAGTCTGTTGAACTTCCGTACGAACAACTTTATCTGCACCGCCACATACCGCAGCCGCATCAATAGTTTTGGTTTGGCCAATACCGCTAACAAAGAAGTGGTGCGTCGTGGTTTGCTGAGGTTTTTCAGCAATCTCTTTATTGATGGTGAAACGTTGCTGCGCGCAGCCAGATAAAACCACGGTAGCGATAACTGCTATCATTAACTTTTTCATAACAACCCTTTTTTATTTATGGTAACCCTCAGCAGATTCTCACTGTCATTAACGATAAGAAATCCGACCAGTGGTTAATGTAGCAATAATGTCGTTATTTTTATCCTCTGCCAAATAAATCCATCGGCATTGCCATGTGCGCAGCCCACTCGTGCAGTCATAATGGTAAACATAATAGCGTGGCAAAAACTGACTCTATTGCTGTTTGTTATTCCCGCTGGCGGTACGATTTATGCCGGAAAATGCCGCGTTGTACCTGCGATTCTGCTAATATGCGCGCCAGACGCTGTCTGACAGCCCATTAATTGAGAGTATAACTGTGACATCTTTTGCTACCCTGAACGTTCTGCCAGCAGAACAACTCGCCAACCTTACCGAGCTTGGTTACCACACCATGACGCCTGTTCAGGCGGCCGCGTTACCCGCAATACTGGCTGGGAAAGATGTCCGTGCGCAGGCCAAAACCGGCAGTGGTAAAACCGCCGCCTTTGGCCTGGGTTTACTGCAACATATTGATGCAAGCCAGTTTATTACTCAGTCGCTGGTATTGTGCCCAACGCGCGAGCTGGCAGACCAGGTGGCTAAAGAGCTGCGTCGCCTGGCGCGCTATATGCCCAATATCAAGGTGCTGACGCTGTGCGGCGGACAGCCGTTTGGCGCGCAGCGCGATTCACTGCAGCATGCGCCGCATGTGATTGTCGCCACGCCGGGCCGTTTGTTGGATCACCTGAAAAAAGAGACGGTGAAGCTTGATGCCCTGCAAACGCTGGTGCTCGATGAAGCAGACCGTATGCTGGATATGGGATTTGCTGACGCCATTGACGAGGTGATCGGCCATGCGCCGCAGGATCGTCAGACGCTGCTTTTCTCGGCCACGTGGCCAACAGCCATTGCATCGATCAGCTCCCGCGTGCAGCGCGCACCGGAAACTATCGAAATTGATTCCGTTGACGAATTGCCTGCCGTTGAGCAGCAGTTTTATGAAATCTCACGCAGTGGCAAAATCAGCCTGCTGCAAAAGCTGCTGAGCAAGCATCAGCCCGCATCTTGTGTGGTGTTCTGCAATACCAAAAAAGATTGTCAGGCGGTTTGTGACGCCCTGACGGAGAGCAATCAAAGCGTGCTGGCGCTGCATGGTGATATGGAGCAGCGCGACCGCGACCAGACGCTGGTGCGTTTTGCTAACGGCAGCAGCCGCGTGCTGGTAGCCACCGACGTTGCCGCTCGTGGTCTGGATATCAAGGCGCTGGAGATGGTCATTAACTATGAACTTTCCTGGGATCCGGAAGTTCACGTGCACCGCATCGGCCGTACCGCCCGCGCCGGGGAGAGTGGCTTAGCCATCAGCCTGTGTGCGCCGGAAGAAGCGCAGCGCGCCAGCGTACTGGCTGACATGCTGAATTTATCCCTCAACTGGCAGCCGGCACCTACGGGTGGCAGTATCAAACCGCTTGAGGCAACCATGTCGACACTGTGCATCGACGGTGGCAAGAAAGCAAAAATGCGTCCGGGGGATATTCTCGGCGCCTTGACCGGCGATATGGGGCTGGACGGTACAGATATCGGCAAAATCGATGTGCATCCGATGCACGTGTATGTTGCGATTCGTGAGTCTGTGGCACGCCATGCGTGGAAGCAGCTGCAGCAGGGTAAAATTAAAGGCAAATCGGTTAAAGTACGTTTGCTGAAATAAAGTTTTAACACCTCTCCCTGCGATATTCGCGCGGGGAGAGGCTCTTTTGATTCCCTCTCGACTGCATTTAATCCCCCCTGCGAACTAACCGTGGTTTTCCCCTCTGTAAGTGGCATTCGTTCTGAATGTTAGATAATTTCACCAGATGTTAATGATTTTCTGAGTGTTTACCGTTATCTTCGAAAAATCATTGTCACCGAGCAGGACTCCGGAATGCGCAACAAATATACCTCGTTACAGATAACTCTTCATTGGCTGGTTTTTTTATTGATAGTGGGAGCGTATTGCGCGATGGAGCTGAAAGGCTTTGCGCCGCGTTCGTACCGGCCATTGTTTAATGCCACCCATGTGACTTGCGGGATCGGCGTCTTTTTTTTGATGATTGCACGTCTGTTAGTGCGCATTAAATATCGCGCCCCTCAAATTACACCGAAACCTCACCCTGCTATTACGGGGATCTCCCATTTAGTGCACACCATTATCTATCTGATGTTTATCGTGCTACCGATTCTGGGCTTTACTACGGTCTACTTCAAAGGCAGCGACTGGTCGGTGCTGGGGATCCCAATGCCGCATGCGGCTGAAGCCGATGAAGATAGGGAATTTGCCGTCAAGGGCTACCACCAGCTGATCGCCAATATGGGTTACTTCGTGATCGGTATTCATGCCTTCGCCGCGCTGTTTCACCATTATGTCTGGAAAGACAATACCTTGCTGCGCATGATGCCAGGAAAAAAGGATTAGTCCCTGCTCCTTCAAGAGGCCGTAACACAGCGGCCTTTTTAATCCTTAATAACGGTACCCACCCGAAGTTATCAATCAACACAAAATTCATGTACGATACCCCCCTACAGTATCAGGAGGCGCGCATGCCACATTCACCTGAAGATAAAAAACGTATTCTGACGCGTGTACGCCGCATCCGCGGGCAGACAGAGGCGCTGGAACGCGCGCTGGAAAAGGGTGACGCCTGTATTGCCATCCTGCAACAAATTGCCGCCGTTCGCGGTGCGGCAAACGGCCTGATGGCCGAGATGATGGAAATCCATCTGAAAGACGAGCTGGTCGCCGGGGAAACCACCGAAGATCAGCGCGCCGCACGAATGGCTGAAGTCGCGCATTTGATCCGCTCTTATCTAAAATAAAACTCACTCCCACCTGACGACGGAAGAAAAAAATGAAATCACGTGCAGCTGTTGCATTTGGCCCGGGTAAACCGCTTGAGATCGTTGAAATTGATGTAGCCCCGCCGCAGAAAGGCGAAGTGCTGGTAAAAATCACCCATACCGGCGTATGCCACACGGATGCATTCACCTTATCCGGTGACGATCCTGAAGGCGTGTTCCCGGCGGTTCTCGGCCATGAAGGCGGCGGGATTGTGATGGAAGTGGGCGAGGGCGTGACCAGCCTGAAACCAGGCGATCACGTTATTCCTTTGTACACCGCAGAGTGCGGCGAGTGTAAGTTCTGTAAATCCGGTAAAACTAACCTGTGCCAGGCCGTACGCGCCACCCAGGGCAAAGGTTTGATGCCTGATGGTACCACCCGTTTTTCTTACAACGGCGAGCCAATTTACCACTATATGGGCACCAGCACTTTCAGCGAATACACCGTGGTGGCGGAAATCTCACTGGCAAAAGTTAACCCGCAGGCCCCGCTGGATAAAGTGTGCCTGCTAGGCTGTGGTGTCACTACCGGTATCGGTGCGGTACATAACACGGCAAAAGTAAAAGAGGGTGATACCGTTGCGGTGTTTGGCCTGGGAGGTATTGGGCTGGCGGTAATTCAGGGGGCGGTGCAGGCGAAAGCCGGGCGTATTCTGGCCATTGACACCAACCCGGACAAATTCAAACTGGCGAGGGAAATGGGCGCCACGGACTGCATCAACCCGAAAGATCACCAGAAGCCGATTCAGGACGTGATTGTTGAACTGACCGACGGCGGCGTGGACTTCAGCTTCGAATGTATCGGCAACGTGAACGTTATGCGTTCCGCACTGGAATGCTGCCATAAAGGCTGGGGAGAAAGCGTGATTATCGGCGTGGCGGGAGCTGGGCAGGAAATTAAAACCCGTCCATTCCAGTTGGTCACCGGCCGCGTATGGCGCGGTTCAGCATTTGGCGGCGTGAAAGGGCGCACGCAGTTGCCAGGCATGGTGGAAGACGCGATGGTGGGAAAAATCAATCTCGACCCGTTTATCACGCACCGTATGCCGCTTGAACAAATCAATGAAGCGTTCGATTTAATGCATGAAGGAAAATCGATTCGTACCGTGATTCATTTCGGCGACAAGTAACGATATATCACCCCTGGCCGATTCCTGTGCGCGTGAATCGGCCAGGGGGTTTATCTGGTGCTGGAAGCGAGATTAATGGGCGACTGATTTTGAGAACAGATTAATTACCAGCACTCCCAAAATAATTAACGCCATGCCCGCTATCGCAGGCCAGTCGAGCTTCTGTCCCAGAAAAATCCAGCCCACGGCGCCAATCAACACAATTCCTGCACCCGACCAAATCGCATAAATAATTCCGGTTGGGATGGTACGCATGGTTATCGATAAGCAATAAAACGCCACGCCGTAGAAAACGATAGTGACTACGCTTGGCCACAAACGGCTAAAGCCCTCTGAGAGTTTCAGTGAAGTCGTTGCAATTACTTCCGCGGCAATGGCCACTACCAGCCAAAGATAAGTCATCTCCGTTTCTCCCTCGCGATATCAGCCCGCCAATCTAAAGATCAAAGCCAGCGCTGGCAAGCAATTCTTACGAGGGTTATTCATGGTATTGAGCAGCAACAGAAAGCGGTTATTTGGCTATAACAGTTGAATGAATTAGCGTATTTTTAGTTCACTGATATAGAACAGAACCACCCGATAAATGAAAAAATACCAGCAGCTTGCCCGGCAAATTATAGGCCAGATTACCCTTGGTGCATGGCTGCCGGGGGACAAACTGCCGTCGCTGCGCGAGCAGGTAACCCTCAGCGGCATGAGTTTTATGACCGTCAGCCATGCGTATCAGACGCTCGAAAGCCAGGGCGTGATTGTTGCCCGGCCACAGTCTGGTTATTACGTGGCGTCTCGCCCGGCAGGGCGTGCCACGGTTGCGCCTGTGAAAGTCATGCGTGACGAAGCTGTAGATATTAATACCTATATTTATGATATGTTGCAGGCCAGCTGTGACGCCAGCGTCGTGCCATTTGGCTCGGCATTTCCCGATCCGCGCCTGTTTCCGCTTCAGCAGCTGAATCGCTCGCTGGTGACCGTCAGCAAAACGGCAACCGCCATGAGCGTGATTGAAAACTTACCGCCGGGCAATGAAGCTCTGCGCCACGCCATTGCACGGCGTTATGCCCGGCACGGAATGCAGGTGTCACCGGACGAAATTGTCATCACCGCTGGCGCTCTTGAAGCGCTGAACCTGAGCCTGCAGGCGGTTACCGAGCCGGGTGACTGGGTGATTGTGGAAAACCCGTGTTTCTATGGTGCGCTTCAGGCGCTGGAACGCCTGCGTTTAAAAGCGCTTTCTATTGCCACCGATCCGCAACACGGTATCGACCTGGCGGCACTTGGACAGGTGCTCAACGACTATCCGGTGAAAGCCTGCTGGTTAATGACCAACGGTCAAAATCCGCTAGGCGTGACGTTGTCACCCGAAAAGAAACGGCAGCTGGTTGAGTTACTGCAACAGCATAATGTGACGCTGATAGAAGACGACGTGTATAGCGAGCTGTACTACGGACGCGAACCCCCGTTACCGGCACGCGCTTACGATGAACGGGGTATCACGCTGCACTGTTCATCGTTCTCTAAATGCCTGGTGGCGGGGTTCCGCATTGGCTGGGTAGCGGCGGGAAAACATGCGCGCCGTATTCAGCAACTTCAGCTCATGAGCACGCTTTCCACCAGTTCACCGATGCAGCTGGCGCTGGCCGATTACCTGGCGACGAAGCGCTATGACAGCCATCTGCGCAAACTGCGGCGCACTCTGGCGGAACGTAAACAGCAAATCTGGCAGGAGCTGCATCAACATTTGCCGGCACAAGTTAAGCTCCATCATAGTGAACACGGCTATTTTTTCTGGATTGAGCTGCCGGAGTATATGGATGCCAACCTGCTGAGCGAACAGGCCATCGCCCATAAAATCAGTATTGCGCCGGGGAAAATGTTTACTACCGGGGGCGGCTGGCATAACTATTTTCGCCTCAACGCTTCATGGGCTTTGGGGGAGCGTGAACGGCAGGCTGTGGTCACGCTCGCTGATTTAATTCACGACCAAATTAAGGCGTGAAAATGGAGTACCGTACTACCGGATTAACAGCCCCGAATAGCATCGGCTGTTTTACCGGGTGGCCCTACGTTTACCCAGTTTGCGAAACCGTATGGCATCTCGAGTCGGTTAACCTGGCCTCAGGCTGTCGGCTTTACCGCCAGCAATACGCAAGAGGCTTTAATCAGGGCGATTAAACGGGTGCCGTTTTCCAGCGCCATTTCATCCGCAGCTTCGTTGGTAATAACCGCGGTTAACTCGGGGCCGCCATCAATAGTCACGTTAACGGTAGTATTCACCGCCCCACGCAATAACGAGAGTACCGTTCCGGGAAACTGGTTACGGGCAGAAAACTGGTAACCGCAATTCTCAGTGGCCAGCATCACCCACGGTGCTTTGATAAGGGCAATGGCCTCTTTACCGGGTTTCAGATCTAAGGCTTGCCGACTCGAGCGAGTCACCATTGCCACCAGTTTACCGCCGCTTGCTAACGTCAGTTCAACCTCGTCATTGAGCGCGCCATCGGCGATGCGGCTGACCGTACCGGTAAGCTGGTTACGTGCAGATATAGTCATGTTGTCTCCTGATGATAATAAACAGCAGCTTTAAGAGTAGAACATCAGCCAGAGATCATTTACTTCCCGGCAATCAAGCTTCGGCGTGGGGGAGTGAGTTGTCTATCACATCCCGGTGAAATTTCCTCGCGCTGGCAACTATACTTGCTTTGAGCCTCGGTACCCTGGCGATGGGGGTTCTTTGGCAAAAACGTTATCACGCTATTGCTGATTATTACCGGCCTGGCGCTGCTGACGGTATTCAAAATGATGAATTTTGCACCGGGTTTTTTCACCATCGTGGTGGGGTATGCAAGGTTTTGCGTGGTTATTGTGTTTAACAACGTCATTGCCCGATTCCGGCGCACCTCTTACAGCCTGATTGAGGCCTTGATGGGTTTGGGCACTGACGGCTGGCAGACCTTCCATTCCGATTTTAGGGGCGTACTGACTGAGCCGTGGCGGAGATGAAGTCGCGGATAGCGGTAAATAACGAAAGGGTATCACTATGCAAAGCCAACTGTTAATTAACGGCCAGTTAGTGCAAGGCCTGGGTGAAAAATTACCGGTCTACAATCCGGCGACCGGTGAGGTGCTGCTGGAAATAGCCGAAGCCACAGCGGATCAGGTAAACGAGGCGGTGCTGGCTGCGGATCGCGCCTTTTCCAACTGGGGGCAAACCACGCCGAAAGAGCGTGCGGAATATCTTCTCAAGCTGGCGGATGTGATTGAACAACATGGTGAGGTATTTGCTCGTCTGGAGTCGCAAAACTGCGGTAAGCCGTATCACTGCGCACTCAATGATGAAATTCCGGCGGTGGTGGATGTGTTTCGCTTCTTTGCCGGGGCCAGCCGCTGCCTGAATGGCCTGGCGGCGGGAGAGTATCTGAGCGGGCACACTTCGATGATCCGCCGCGATCCGGTCGGCGTGGTGGCATCGATCGCCCCGTGGAACTACCCGTTAATGATGGCGGCCTGGAAACTTGCTCCAGCGCTTGCCGCAGGAAACTGCGTGGTGATCAAGCCCTCAGAAATCACCCCGCTTACCGCTTTTAAACTTGCCGAGCTGGCAAAAGATATTTTCCCGGCGGGTGTGTTAAACGTGCTGTTTGGCCGTGGGCAGACGGTCGGCGATGCGCTGACCGGACATAATAAAGTGCGTATGGTATCGCTAACCGGTTCGATTGCCACCGGCGAGCACATCATCAGCCATACCGCACCGTCGATTAAGCGCACCCATATGGAACTGGGCGGCAAAGCGCCGGTGATAGTGTTTGATGATGCAGATTTAGATGCGGTTGTAGAAGGTGTGCGCACCTTTGGTTATTACAACGCAGGGCAGGATTGCACCGCCGCATGCCGTATCTACGCTCAGAAAGGGATTTACTACAAACTCGTTGAGAAGCTGGGCGAGGCCGTCAGCAGCCTGAAATATGGCGCGCCTGATGATGAATCTACCGAACTCGGGCCGTTGAGCTCCGCCGCCCATCTTGAACGGGTCAGTAATGCAGTTAATGCGGCCAAAGCGCTACCGCATGTGCAAGTGGTGACGGGCGGAGCAAAAGTCGAGGGGCCAGGATATTACTTCCAGCCCACGCTGCTGGCCGGTGCGAAGCAGGAAGATGACATCGTGCAAAAAGAGGTGTTTGGCCCGGTGGTCAGCGTGACAACGTTTGATGACGAAGAGCAGGTGCTGGGCTGGGCGAACGATTCCAGCTACGGGCTGGCATCCTCGGTCTGGACGCAGGATGTGGGGCGAGCCCACCGTCTTAGCGCTCGCTTGCAGTATGGCTGCACCTGGGTAAATACCCACTTTATGCTGGTTAGCGAAATGCCCCATGGCGGGCAAAAGCTTTCCGGTTACGGTAAAGATATGTCGCTGTTCGGCCTTGAGGATTACACCGTGATCCGCCATGTGATGATTAAGCACTAGCCATAAGGTAGATGGCTGTTATCGGATTGCAGCCACTTTACATAATATTTTATCCAATTCTTATGCTGGATTTTCTGCATGTAGCATTATTAATCCCCTCTATATCTGCCAGGATCCCTCCTTATTAAATAGCCGGAACGTTCAGGCTAAGGATTTTAATTTGTTTTTCCCAGTACAGATAAAAAGATAAGCATCTTGACGGCAGTCGACAGTGGATTTATTTTCATTTTAATTACGCAGTAATTACATTGTTATTATGACTGTATTGTGGAATGTGGCAAAAGAGATATTACTGGCACTCTCAATTTATTATTTATTAGCGCAGCTTATTAATTCTATTCTATCGCCTATATCACAGTTTACTCATTGCACAGGATATATCGCAGTAATATCAGGCCGGCATTCATTATTCCATGGCATATCTACTCAATATCAGGAGCTTTATGTCACATCAACAGATTAAAAACAAAAAGGAAAATCAGTTAAACGATATTGGTACTCTCATCGTGATGATTCTGTTGTCTGTTGCAGGAGCAGTTATCGGCGTACAGCTGATTACGACTTTAGGCATGACGCCTAATACTTCGATTATCGGCGCTTTGTTTGCCATGCTGCTGGCACGCCTCCCGCTACATATTTTTAAACGTTATCGCTCAATTCATACGCAAAACCTGGCGCAAACCGTAATTTCCTCGGCAACGTTTGGTGCCGCAAACAGCCTGCTAATGCCGATCGCGATTCCTTATGTGATGGGGCAACCACAACTGATTATGCCCATGTTTGCTGGTGTGGCTGTGGCAATGTTACTTGATGCCTATCTGCTTTATCGCCTTTTCGACACCAGGGTTTTTCCTGCCAGTCATGCCTGGCCACCAGGCCTCGCGGCGGCTGAAGCCATTAAAGCGGGGGATAAGGGGGGTCGTCAGGCCTGGCTATTAGTCGCAGGCGTACTGATTGGTCTTGCGGGGGCGATGGCTAAAATCCCTATGGCCGCTTTTGGTACGGCATTTATCGGTAACATCTGGGCGCTCAGTATGTTCGGCATCGGATTGCTTGTTCGCGCTTATACACAGCCGGTTGCCGGGTTAGATCTCAATGTTTTGTATATTCCGCACGGTATGATGGTGGGAGCGGGACTTGTTTCGTTGCTTCAGGTGGTTCAGGTTGTTCGCGTTAAAAAATCTACTGATAGCAGAACCCTATTGACCCAGCCCGCCACAGAAGTACGTAAGGCTCTCAGGCTTGGGACTTTTGGGTATCTTGCCATCGCTGTACTTCTGGCACTGAGCGCTGGGCTGTATAGCGAAATGTCGGTTGTTATGCTGATCGCTTTTGTTATTTATGCTGCTTTTGCCGCTTTCTTCCACGAGTTGATTGTTGGAATCGCCGCGATGCATTCCGGTTGGTTTCCAGCATTTGCAGTGGCATTAATCACGTTGATCGTTGGGATTTTGATTGGTTTTCCTCCGTTAGCATTGTGCGTATTAACCGGTTTTACTGCGGCAACCGGCCCCGCGTTTGCTGATATGGGATTTGATTTAAAAGCGGGGTTTATTCTCCGCGGTTACGGTCAGGATTTGAGCGCGGAATTGTCCGGGCGTCGGGTTCAGTTAATTGCCGCTTTACTGGCGTTTATTATCGCTATTCCGGTGGTGTGGTATGCGCATTCTGGTTACTTCTCTCAGGATTTAGTGCCGCCTGTTGCGCGCGTATTTGCCAAAACTATCCAGGCTGGCGCGCAGCCTGGAATCGCTCATAGCCTGCTTCTGTGGGCAATTCCAGGCGCGTTGATTCAGCTTATTGGTGGCCCGAAACGTCAAGCTGGCGTGCTGTTGGCAACCGGTTTGCTTATTAACAGTGTGATGGCCGGTTGGGCGGTGATCTGCGGTATCGCTCTACGTATTATTATTATCCGTCTTTGGGGTGAGAAAGGGCGTACACCCATGGAGGTTGTGGCAGCAGGTTTTATTGCAGGTGATGCGCTTTATAACTTCTTTACCTCTATGTTTGTTGCCAGGAAATAATATGGAACCAGCCGCAGATCTCTTTCAGCCAATATTACACGCTGGTTGCACATTCATGTGTTTTTGGCCGTCAGGCATAATGTCCGGCGCGATATTATAAGAGGGTTTTATAATGAGTTTGCAACAAACATTAACGGTATTTGAACTTATTGATAGTGCATATGTAAGCGGGCAGGATATTGTGGATTTATTCGTTCCCTATACTGGTATTACCGCTAGCACATCTCGGGTTGCTAGTCCGAAAGGCGGCACGGATTTTGTACGTATTATCGTGCCGGGTAGCAAGGGAAAAAGCAGCGGCGGCACAGCACCAACGCTGGGAATTATTGGTCGCCTTGGTGGAGTCGGTGCGCGTCCGGGACGTATTGGCCTGGTATCAGATGGTGACGGTGCGATTGCAGCACTTGCCTGCGCTCTAAAACTGGCTGATATGCAGCGAAAAGGAGATATCACCGCAGGTGATGTTATTATCACCACACATATTTGCCCTAATGCGCCAACTCGCCCGCACGAGCCCGTAGATTTTATGGATTCACCAGTCGATGATGTAACCATGAACGCTAACGAAGTAGCCGATGATGTTGATGCCATTCTTTCTCTTGATACCACCAAAGGCAACCGCATTATCAATCATAAAGGGTATGCTATTTCGCCTACGGTTAAAGAAGGTTACATCTTGCGTGTAGCGGAAGACTTACTGCGCATTATGGAAATGACCAGCGGTAAACCGGCGGTGACGTTCCCCATCACTACGCAGGACGTAACACCTTACGGTAACGGTATATATCATCTGAACAGTATTCTACAGCCCTCAACGGTAACCAGTGCTCCAGTGGTAGGTGTGGCGATCACGACGGAATCGGTAGTGCCGGGCTGCGGTACTGGTGCCAGTCATGAAGTCGATATTGCGCTGGTAACCAAATTTGCTGTTGAAGTGGCGAAAGAGTATGGTCGTGGCAGCTGTCAGTTTTTTGATGCTGAGGAGTACCAGCTTCTGCTGTCACTGTATGGAAGCTTACGTCACCTGCAAAAACGATCATAGCATCTCCAGGTTCCCATAGCCTGAGACGCAAAGGAAGGGGCGTTCCCCTTCCTTAACAAACGAAGCTACCGACTGGCCTGCTTCAACATCTGATACAACTCATCTTTCAGCCGCAGTTTCTCTTTTTTCATCTGTACGACCTTTTCGTTGTATCCCGTCCCTTGCGGCCCTCCCTTACGTAAGATCTCGTCGTCGAGCTGATTGTGCTTGTCAAACAAGCTGAGAAAGTGCGGGTTAGCGGATTTTAGTTTGTCGATCAATTCACGGTACTCAGGAAACATTGCAAACCTCCTGGACTGTTGGTGATAAATGAATGGAGTGTGAACTGGCAGCGACTGCCAGCTGCAGTGTAGGCACCCCTTACTGTAAATTGAAAGCGCGGCCTGGTAAGGGTTTGTCAATCTGAGACCGGCAAGGCGAACTGGTGAAATTGAGCGCATTTTAAGCATATGTCGGCTTGCAAAATGGCAATAATTGACAACGACAATCTCATCTTTACATGCTAAAACATATCTATGATATATCTTAAACAGCAAGAAATGAGAAACTTATGATCTTACAAAGCAAGCCGAAACTTCCACAGCGCGTCAAAAATGAAATCAAATTTCGCGAGCTTATCGTCAAAAGCAAACTCACGGTGGCCGGCTGTTTTCACCGTATTGTGTTCACCAGCCCGGAGCTGGCTGGCTTTTCCTCACAGGGTTTTGATGACCACGTGAAAGTCTTTTTCCCACCAGAAGGAGGGGAATTTATACGGCCCTCGGTCACCGATGACGGTATTGTCTGGGGGGAAGGGCCACGTCCACTTTCACGCGACTACACGCCATTGGCCTTTGATGCTGAGTTAAACGAGCTGACGCTGGATTTTTATATTCACGCTGGCGGCGTGGCAAGCATGTGGGCGGAAAAAGCGGGAGTGGGCGATGCGCTGCTTATTGGCGGGCCACGAGGATCGCTGGTGGTGCCGGTTGATTACGCTTTCCAGCTCTATGTCTGCGATGAAAGCGGTTTACCCGCGGTACGCCGTCGTTTAGCCGCGTTGCCTGCGCATATCAAACCCATAGTGCTGGTTAATAGCCACCACGCTCAGCCCCTCGATTATTTGCAGGAGTTTGCCCACGCACAGGTTGAGTGGCTCGACGCTGACGCAATTGCCAGCCGCATCAGCACTATTGAATTCCCGGAGACTGACTATTTCATCTGGCTTACCGGAGAAGGGCGTGATGTGAAGCAACTGAGTGATGAACTGCTGGAAAACCGAGGCCTGGATGCAGATTACGTGCGTGCGGTGGCTTACTGGCATCACAAATAAAAAAGGAAACAAATATGAATCACCATCATTTTTGCGCGAAACATGAATCTCACGAGCGGCATGGCTTACCCGGTGCCCATGGGCAGCACGAGCATGGCAGCATGGAAGGCAAAGCGAGAATGCGCCGTGAGCGCCTGTTTGACGCCAACGATATCCGTCTGTTGATTCTGCATTTTCTGTCTGACAGCAGCGCACACGGCTATGAGTTAATTAAATCTATTGAAGCGACGGCCAAAGGCGAATATGTGCCAAGCCCCGGGATTATCTACCCGAATCTCTCGTTACTGGAGGAGATGGGGTTTATCACCGCCGTGCAGAGCGACAGCAGTAAAAAAGCGTGGATGTTAACCGGGGAGGGCCAGACTGAACTTGCCGCTCAGCAAGCACGTCTCGGCCCTGTCATCGCGAAGCTTGAATCGTTGGCTGTATTGGGTGATAACCGTCGGCTTCCCGAAATACAGCGTGCTATCCATAACTTTAAAATGGCGCTCAACACCCGGCTCGGCCAGAGCGATTTGCCCAGGGAGACGCTGTACAAAATTATCGACACCCTGGATCAAGCCGCGAAAGATATTGAGCGCAGCTAAAATATGATTCTCATCGACGCAGCATAAAGTTTTAGCGCTAAGTGCCGAAACTATATGCTTCTGTGGTCATGAGAAGATAAAAGCATGTTAAATCGCATAAAAATTGTCACCAGCCTGCTATTTGTGCTGGGTTTATTTGGTGTATTACAAATGACGTCCGGCGGGCTGTTCTTTAACTCGTTGAAAAACGACAAAGAAAATTTCACCGTGCTGCAAACTATTCGCCAGCAGCAGTCCACGCTTAACGGCAGCTGGGTGGCATTACTGCAAACCCGTAACACGCTAAACCGTGCCGGTATTCGCCATATGATGGATACCAACAATACCGGTAGCGGTTCGACGGTCAATGAACTGATGCTGACGGCCAGCCAGTCACTGAAACAGGCGGAAAAAGAGTGGGCCAAATATGAAGCGCTGCCACGCGATCCACGCCAGAGTGAAGAGTCCATTACTGAGATCAAACGCAACTACGCCATTTATCACGGTGCGCTGGCCGAGCTGATTCAGCTGCTGGGGGCGGGCAAAATTAATGAATTCTTCGACCAGCCAACGCAGAAATACCAGGATGGTTTCGAGAAAGAGTACCTCAATTACCTGTTGCAGAATGATGGATTGTATCAACAGGCGGTTGATGACAATAACCGCTCCTATTCGCAGGCCATCTGGCTTCTTGTGGTGATTCTGATACTGGTTACGGCGGCCATTATTATTGTCTGGGTGGGCATCAGAAAAGCCCTGATTGCGCCGCTCCATCGCCTGATTGAGAGCATTCGCCATATTGCGGGCGGCGACCTGGTGCGCACTATTGATGTGGAAGGCACCAATGAGATGGGGCAGCTGGCAAGCACGCTGCGTCATATGCAGTCTGAGCTAATGAATACGGTAAGCAATGTTCGTAACGGCGCGAATGCGATTTATAGCGGTGCCAGCGAAATCTCTAGCGGCAATAACGATCTCTCCGCGCGGACCGAGCAGCAAGCGGCTTCACTTGAAGAAACGGCGGCCAGCATGGAACAGCTGACGGCGACCGTGAAGCAGAACGCGGAGAATGCCCGTCAGGCAAGCCAGCTGGCGCTGAGTGCCTCAGAGACGGCGCAAAAGGGCGGTAAAGTGGTGGATAACGTGGTCCGCACCATGAACGACATCGCCAGCAGCTCGAAAAAAATCGCCGATATTACCAGCGTGATTGACGGCATTGCCTTCCAGACCAATATTCTGGCACTGAATGCAGCGGTAGAAGCCGCTCGTGCCGGTGAGCAAGGGCGTGGATTTGCCGTGGTTGCCGGTGAAGTACGTAACCTGGCAAGCCGTAGTGCGCAAGCTGCGAAAGAAATTAAGAGCCTGATTGAAGATTCCGTCAATAAAGTGGATACCGGTTCTACGCTGGTGGAAAGCGCGGGTGAAACTATGGATGAGATCGTCAATGCTGTGACGCGCGTAACGGATATCATGGGTGAAATTGCCTCCGCATCTGACGAACAGAGCCGTGGCATCGACCAGGTGGGGCTGGCCGTTTCTGAGATGGACCGCGTGACGCAGCAAAACGCCGCACTGGTTGAGGAGTCCGCGGCAGCGGCCTGCGCGCTGGAAGAGCAGGCCAGCCGTCTGACGCAGGCGGTTGCGGTGTTCCGTATTAATCAGGAGGCGAAAACCGAATCCCATAGCGTGGTCCCGAAACGGGCTATCGCCCCGGTTTTAAACCGTAAAACATCCGCCAGCGATAGTAACGAAAACTGGGAAACCTTCTGAGTCTGAACGTTAAGGCGGGTATTGATTTACCCGCCGTTCTGCAGCTCCGCTTCATCCAGGCGCTGCAAACGATCAAGCCTTTGGTGATAACAACGCAGCGTCGCTTCCACATCGCCTGCGGGCATAAACGAGTCACGATAAACCGCGTCGACGATCCGGCTCTCTTTTTGCAGATCGTGAAACAATTTAACAATCAGCTTACTGGCGAGGCCCATCCCAGAGCCCAGTGCCAGAAAATCCATCCCCAGATATTCGCCATACGCCGTTTTAAAACCTGGCGCTAATTCCCTGTCACCCTCTTCACAGCGGAGCAGTGGCAGCGCCAAAAAACCCGAACTAAAAATCGCCGGGTAGGGGGCGACGGAGACAAAATCATAAACGGGTGACAGCCTGGGCTCCCCGATGCGCGGATGGATCAGGCCGAAATTGCGCAGGTGCATATCGTTATTGCCCAGCAGCCAGGCATAGACGATACGGCGGAACAGGTCGATTTTGAAGGCCAGGTTGTTGTTCACATGCTGCGTCAGAAATTCTGCCAGCTGCTGATAGCTCACATACTGCCTGCCATCGTTTCCCGTTTTGCCGTATTTCTCGCCGATATTCATGGCGGCATCCAGCTGCTCCTGATGAATTGCAGCCCCCGTATGCCTGTCGCGATCAAAGCGGCGGATGGCAAAAGCCAGCTCTCGTTCAGCCGCATTCGTTTCCGGCGCAAAACTTACCAGCCCGTGGGGAGGGACATCAAAACCCAGCCGCGCCATCAGCGTCATGGTCGCGTGTTCGTTTTCTGCCAGATGTGGGAACTCAGCAGGGCTTGGCTTGAGGATATACTCGCCCTGGTGCTCCACTACGGCAAATTCGTCTTCACGCACGACCATTTGTAATTTCGGCTGATAGCCGGAAATACTCATCCCACGCTGGGCTTTCGGCAGCTCATGAATAAACTCGCTGCGCGTAAAACCCAGCTGCGGGTTAACTCTGGCGGAGCCCGTCAGGTGCTTGAGGCCTCTGGTTGAATAGCCGGATGCCTGCTCCTTAGCCTGCACCAGCGGAGTCAAAAGAATATGGCAACGCATCGTTGTTACTCCTCCTGTAGGCTAACCAGCTGTACCGCGCCAATCAGATTTTTGCCGTTATCGATCAGCATACCGAGTAGATCCTGTTCGTCGCGCTGTTGTAGCTGGCTGTAACGCATTTTCAACCAGCCCTCCGGGGCGAGCGATGCGAAAAACGGGGGTAATGTTGGGCTGTGAAAGTGGCCGATGTGTATCGGCAAACTCAGCGACAGCGGCGGGCCGATGTAGTCTGCGCGATAGCTAAAAGCAAAACCACCGTCATCCTGGCTCAGTTCCCCCACGGCTTCACCGTATAACCATACGGCTACACGGCGGCGCATAGTTTTACCCCTAAGGCATCGGCAACGCGTAATACGGTGCCAAACTTAACCTGATCGGGGTCTTTAAACAGGCGCTTCAGGGTTGAGGCTGATACCCCCGTTTGCAGTTCAAGCGTTGGCAGATCGATATCCAGATCTTTCCGGCGCTGGTTCAGTTGCTGCCCAAGATGTATCGTCTCAGAGACGATTTTTTCGTTTAGCAACAGGTCGGATTCCTGCGCCTGAAGCAGCAGCGTTTTTTTAACGTCATTCAATAATTCGCTCATGGCGTGCAGTTTGTCCGCCAGTGCAGCATTGTTATGGTTCATATTTGACCTTTTATTGAGCATAATCATCAATAAAGACTATTTATGACCTTAAAAACCAGAAATATGTCATATATGGTCTATTTTCATAATAATTATTAAAAATGGGTCATTAATAATCTTTTGTCAATAAAAATGATCATAAAAGACCTTGAGTAGTAATAAATCGGAATAAAAAGGGTCATATATGACCATTTTAATAAGGGGGAAGACTTTGGCTAACCGAGGTCAATCCATCGGGAATGACTTATCGTTGAGTAAGATATCGTGGATAAATGCCTGAATATCCTCTAAAGCCTGCTTACGAGCCTGCGGTGCACTGTCGATAATCAGCCGATCCGAATACCCGTTCAGCAATGAACCAAGCTGACGGGTAACACGCCAGACATCGGTGTGACGAAACACGCCACTCTCAATTCCCGCAGCAATAATGCTGGCCAGCAACGCCTCCCATTTTTCGCTCAGCGCCAGCGCCAGATCGGCATACGCCTTGTTATGCACCGCCAGGCGCCACAGCGAACCGTACAGCTCCCACACCGCATCGGCGCGGTCGGGTAAATAATCGGCAACAAAAGTCTGCAAACCCTGCTCGGGAGCAAGCGCCTGCGTTTTTTGCCTGAAGGCTTCCAGCTCCGCATACATAAAGCGAGAAAAGGCTGCAATGCACAACGTCTGCCAGTCCGGGAAGTAGTGGTAAATGTGGCTACGTGCAATACCAACCTGTTCTGTTAGCTCGCGGGTAGTGACCTTTTCGACCCCTTTTTCAGTAAACAGGGCTATCGCCGCATCAAGAATATTCTCTTTCAGAACAGACGCTTTTTGTTTCATCACCGTACCTTCGTTGACTTTGAGCAAGCGCTCAAATACAATATTTTCAATCTTGAGCAACCGCTCAAGAATAACAATTTAAGAATATAAAGTCATGCATACCATCCCGACCGCGGCGCTTAAACCCTCGCGCGGCGCGCTGAATACTTTAAAGAAACTCGCCAGCCTGCACAGCAAAAAATTAGTGGTTACCCTGATGCTGGTGGTCGCCGAAAACATTATCTATCTGCTGTATCCGCTAATGGCCGGTTTCGCCATCAATGCCATTATCAAAGGCCAGCCGCTACATGCTTTACTGTATGCGCTGGTGGTGTTTGTGATGTGGGCGATCGGTGCGGCGCGCCGTAGCATGGATACGCGCACCTTCGCCAGAATCTACGCAGGCCTTGCGGTGCCGGTGATCCTCGCCCAGCGGCAGGATGACCATAGCCACTCAACCATCGCCGCTCGTGTGACGTTGTCACGTGAATTCGTTAATTTCTTTGAAACGCACCTGCCGTTGTTGATTAGCTCGGTGGCTTCGATGGTCGGCGCGGTAGTGATGTTGTTGACTATTGAATTCTGGACAGGCGTGGCGTGCCTGGCAGTGCTGATTTTCTTCGCGCTCTTTCTGCCCGGCTACACGCGCCAGAACGAAATGCTGTACGAGAAGCTCAACGATCGGCTGGAGAAAGAGGTGGGCTTTGTTGGCACGGCCAGTGAGAACACGCTCAATAAGCACTACAACTTTTTAGCACAGGTGCGTATTCGTCTTTCCGATCGTGAAGCCTTTGGCTATCTTTCGATTGGCATTGCCGCAGCGTTCCTGTTCGCCATGACTCTCTGGTTGATGGCCCTGAAAGGGGGCGGGAACGCCGGGCATATTTACTCGGTTATGACTTATCTGTGGATGTTTGCTATGAGTCTTGATGACGGCCCATCGCTGCTTGAGAAATACTCGCAGCTTAGAGAGATAGGCAAACGGGTGAACACCGGGCTGGCGTAATTAACCCACCTCCGGCAATGCGCCAGCCGCTATCAGCGCCTGAATCACAATCACCGCGATGCCGCAGGCAAACACTAAAACCAGCAGCGGTTTACCGCCGGCCACACGGTAAGCCGCTCCTGCCTGTATCTGGCGGCTTTTCCATACCAGCAGCGACGGGATAATCAATGCCAGGGTCGCCAGCGCCACTCCGGCATAACCCAGCGCCATCACAAAACCTTGCGGATAGAACAGGGCAAAGACCAGCGGAGGAACAAAGGTCATCAGCCCGGTTTGCAGCCGTCCCGATGCTTTACGGTTGCGGCTAAAGAGATCGCTCAGGTAATCAAACAGCCCCAGCGATACCCCTAAGAACGAAGTCGCCAACGCCAGGTCGGCAAACAGATGTACTGCCAGCTCAACGTGCGGCGAAGCAACCACTTCACGAACCGCCTGCAGCAAACCGTTCAGGCCAGAATGCTGGGCCAGCAGCCCGCTGAACACTCCAGAGTCAATAGCGCCAAGCGTTGCCAGCTGCCAGAAAATGTAGGCTACCAGCGGGATCGCGCTGCCGATGATAAACACCCAGCGCAGCTTGCGCAGATTACCATCCAGATAGCTGACGATGCTCGGCACGCTGCCGTGGAAGCCAAAAGAGGTGAAAATGACCGGAATAGCGGACAGCGCCAACCCTTTTTCCACTGGCAGAGTCAGCAGATTAGTCTGGTGGATATGCGGCATCATTAACGCCAGCATGACGACCAGCATCACGATTTTGGCGCTGAATAACACGCGGTTGAACACATCTACCATATGCGTACCGATGCAGACCACGCCTCCGGCAACCAAAGTGAACAGCAGCACCCCCGTTGAAACAGGGAGAGTGGTAGAAAACCACTGGTTCAGACTGACGGTTAACAGTTCACCGGCTCCGCTGATATACGCGGCCGTGAGGGCATACATCAGGAACAGCATACTAAAACCGGTGAGCCATTGTCCGGGCCTGCCAAGGTAGCGGTAGGCGAGGGTGCCAAGCCCGGTATCGGCTGAAACGTGTTGATAAACCTCCACCAGCAGCAGTGCGGTGTAGCACATCAGTCCCCATAAACTGATAAGCAGCAGAAGAGTCACCCCAAACCCGACTCCGGCTGAAGCCAGCGGCATTGCCAACATTCCTGCGCCAATAGTGGTTCCCGCCACGATAAAGATACTGCCAAGAGTGCGATTCCTCACGATTCCCTCTGAATTTACGTTTTTAGTAATGACATTATGCCGCGCAGATTAAGGGATTGGCGTAATGTCGTCAAACGTAAGTTACAATTGCTGTAATGTTATCTTTACATCACTATATTTTATAACCCACAACACTCTTAGTGGCGTACAGCCGATACCTCTCATCTCCGCAGATGAGGCAGAAAACGTGCCTCCCTAAATGGAGGATCGAGTCAATGGGAATGGCTTGTGGAACGCTGGCTATCGGCATAGCGTCTGGGCGTGACAGAAAATTATTTACGGCTATATAAATCAATGATTGGCAGGTTAATTCACCATTACATCAGACTGAAGAGGGCATAAGCCCTCTTCAGGTGTACCATCATTTCTGATGTTCAATCGCGTCGGACGCGCGGTGTTTATGTTCTATCGGAATGCGCTGCGGTTTTTCACTTTCGGGTACTTCCATCCGCAGAGCAATGTTGAGAAGACCGTCCTCCAGTTTTGCCGTCGTCACCTTCATATGCTCAGGGACACTGTAGCTTAACCGGAAATCCGCACGCTGAATGCCCTGGTACAGCCAGCCGGAGCCAGCGGAATCCGCAGTGGCATCGTCACTGGTAGCGGTAGTTTTCTCTTTACTGCCGGAGACCGTCAGGCGTCCGCCGGCCGCCTCAATCTCAAGCTCATGCTCCTTCCAGCCAGGAACACTGACCGTAAGTTCGAAGTGCTCCTCGTCCGTCTGCCGCAAATTGTATGGGGGCGTCAGGGACACGGGGCTGTCACCCGTCAACTGGCTGAACAGCCGGTCGATACGACTGAAGCGGTCAGAAAATACGGAATCGAAGAAAGGTGTGTTTACCGGGAAAATACGTAGCGACATAGTGAATGGCTAAGCAGCAGAAGTTCATCCTGCCTGATAGCACCAATAAGCTGTCGCTCGGCAACCGAATCAATGTAAAAAATGCAACCTATACTCTTTTGCGAAAAAAGCAGGTTTGTTGGATTAAACACTCTTTTTCACCAAAAAATGAAAAGGCCAGAAGGAATGAGTTTAATAAATTCATCCGCAGCGGTGGCGAGGTTAAAAACTGCAACGATTTGTCTTCAGAAGATCTTGCCGGGATCTATCAGCAGCTATTTAAATTAAGATTCGCAGGCCGTGTGCGTTGTTACGAGTTTGATAATTTAATGACTATCTTTTCCGAGTTTAGAAATATGCTGTTTGGTCATATTCTGTATATCAATGGCAAACCCTGCGCTTATGATTTAATGCTTAAATCAGAAAGCGCAGGGGATGTTTATTTTGATGTGCCAAATGGCGGGCTGGATACCAATTACCTGCACCTGAGTATTGGAAGCGTTCTTATGTGGCTCAACATCAGGTCGGCCAGAGAGCTGTGTTCCTCTCTTAACAAGAAAATGACTATCTCGATTGGCGTTTTTGAACCGCAATGGGAATATAAAAAGAGATGGGCAACCGTGTCGTACGTTGGGAAAGTGATATGTTAGCTTGCTGACAAAGAAGGAA
>NZ_RPOH01000003.1 GCF_003818135.1 Buttiauxella warmboldiae
ACTTAAGTAAGTGATTCGGGTGAGTGAGTGCAGCCAACACCCCTGCAGCTTGAAGGATGAAGGGTAATGTCACAATCAGGAAAACTTTAACAATGCAGCAGCTACAAAACGTTATTGAAACCGCTTTCGAGCGCCGCGCCGACATTACTCCGGCAAATGCAGATACCGTGACTCGTGAAGCGGTAAATCAGGTCATCTCCCTGCTCGACAGCGGCGCGCTGCGCGTTGCTGAAAAAATTGATGGCCAGTGGGTGACCCACCAGTGGCTGAAGAAAGCCGTTCTGCTCTCTTTCCGTATCAATGACAACCAGGTTATTGATGGCGCTGAAAGCCGCTACTTCGACAAAGTGCCGATGAAATTCGCCAACTACGACGCAGCGCGTTTCCAGAAAGAAGGTTTCCGCGTTGTGCCACCGGCGGCCGTCCGCCAGGGCGCATACATCGCACGCAACACCGTGCTGATGCCTTCTTACGTCAACATCGGCGCATACGTTGATGAAGGCTCAATGGTTGATACCTGGGCGACAGTCGGCTCTTGCGCGCAGATCGGTAAAAACGTGCACCTGTCCGGGGGCGTGGGCATCGGCGGCGTTCTGGAGCCATTACAGGCAAACCCAACTATCATCGAAGATAACTGCTTTATCGGCGCGCGTTCCGAAGTGGTTGAAGGCGTGATCGTGGAAGAAGGTTCGGTGATTTCCATGGGCGTCTACATCGGCCAGAGCACCCGTATTTATGACCGTGAAACGGGCGAAGTGCATTATGGCCGCGTGCCTGCGGGTTCCGTGGTGGTTTCCGGTAACCTGCCGTCTAAAGATGGTAAATACAGCCTCTACTGTGCCGTTATCGTGAAAAAAGTCGATGCGAAAACCCGTGGCAAAGTGGGCATCAACGAGCTGCTTCGCACTATCGACTAAAAAAATGTGCAAAAGGCGGGCTGTCCCGCCTTTTTAGCATTCTGGGCTGGCGGAAATGGATTTTTCCGTTAATTATCTAAAGGTTAATGATGCTGATATCGCAAAAGGTAACACTATGTACGATAATCTGAAAAGTCTGGGTATTACCAATCCTGATGAAATCGATCGTTATAGCCTCCGGCAGGAAGCCAACAACGATATCCTGAAAATCTATTTCCAGAAGGATAAGGGCGAGTTTTTTGCCAAAAGCGTGAAGTTTAAGTACCCACGCCAGCGAAAAACTGTCGTGGCCGATGGTGTCGGCCAGGGTTACAAAGAAGTGCAGGAGATTAGCCCGAATCTGCGCTATGTGATCGATGAATTAGATCAGCTTTGCCAGCGCGATCGCACTGAAGTCGATCTGAAACGCAAAATCCTTGACGATCTGCGCCATCTGGAATCGGTAGTCGCGCATAAAATTACCGAGATCGAGTCCGATCTGGAAAAGCTTACCCGCAACAAATAATGCCAAAGGGCCGCAATCGGCGGCCCTTGTTATTTCACAAAATCAAACAGCTGCGATTACTGCATCAGCAGGTAGATAGTCGAATCACCGCGCTGGATGTTAAGCGCCATCACCGACGGTTTGGTATCGAGAATTTTACGCAGTTCAGCAATATTGTTCACCGGCTGCTGGTTAACCCCAATGATGATGTCACCTTTTTTCAGGCCAATACGTGCCGCCGGGCTGTTGCCCTTCACGCTATTAACAATAACCCCTCTCTCATTTTTACCGCTGCGGTTGCTCATTTCAGCCCCTTCAATGCCGGTAAAGAGGGTGGCGGAATCAACCTGAGTCTGGCTGCTTTGCTGCAGCTCCAGATTGACCGAGAGCGGTTTACCGTCGCGCAGCAGGCCAAGAGTGAGTTTGCTGCCGACCGGCATAGAGCCGACTTCTGCCCGCAGTGCCGCAAAGCTGCTAATCGCCTTACCGTTCATGGAAACCACCACATCACCGGCTTTAATACCCGCTTTTGCCGCAGAGGAGTTTGGCATCACCTGGCTGACAAATGCGCCACGTTGCGCATCGACTTTCATCGCTTTCGCCAGCTCAGAGTTGAGTTCGGTGCCCATAATTCCCAGCTCACCGCGACGAACCTGGCCATACTGCACCATCTGCGCGGTCAGGTTTTTCACCATATTGCTTGGAATAGCAAAACCGATCCCGATGTTACCGCCGTCCGGGGCAAGGATAGCGGTGTTAATCCCGATCAGCTCACCGTTGAGGTTAACCAGCGCGCCGCCGGAGTTACCGCGGTTAATTGCCGCATCGGTCTGAATAAAGTTTTCATAGTTTTCAATGTTCAGGCCGCTACGGCCCAACGCGGAAACAATACCGGAGGTCACGGTTTCACCCAGGCCATACGGGTTACCGATAGCGACGGTATAATCGCCCACGCGCAGCGTATTCGAGTCCGCCATTTTAATCGCGGTCAGGTTTTTCGGATCCTGCAGCTGCAGCAAGGCGATATCAGAACGCGGATCTTTACCCACCACTTTCGCTTCGAACTTGCGGCCGTCGCTCAGGGAAACCTGGATTTTGGTTGCGTTATCAACAACGTGATTGTTAGTCACCACGTAGCCTTTTGCTGCGTCAATAATCACGCCAGAACCCAGTGCGGCAAACTTCTGCTGCTGGCCGCCCTGGGCGCCATTATCAGCCCCGCCGCCCTGGCAGAATGGCGAGCTCTGGAACGGAGATCCCTCCTGACAGAAAGGTGAATTATCACCAAAGAACTGCTGGAAATTGCGCCCCATGCGCGGAGTATTAACCGTGGTGCTGCCTTCAACGTTAATGCTCACTACGGAAGGCATCACTTTTTCCAGCATTGGGGCAAGGCTTGGAAGCGGCTGTGCCGCAGTGGCAGAAGAAGCCGTCTGGGCAGCGATAGCAGATACAGGACCCAGCGCCAGACCCAGGCTCAGAGCCAGCGCGCTCATTGCTAAAGTTGTTTTTTTCATCGATTTCAGTCTCAAGTTAATCAGTCACGCAAAATTGCTGTGTAGGCCAATATAGAGTAACAATTGAGGCGCTAAGTTCCGCCGTTAAGTCACTGGAAAAAGTAAAAATTTATTGTCTGTCTTTACAAAACTCAGCGGCGCGTTCATTCCACAGCCATCAGGCGGCGATACTCATCCCAGGCGAATAAGTCCGTCATTCCACTGATGTAATCCTGAATCAGGCGACAGCGGTAGTAATATTCCCATACCGCAAAATCACTGGCTGACGGCGTCAAATCATTAACGGCCTCAATATAAGCAAGCCGATGTTTTGTCGATAGTTTATGGAACAAACGCGTCTCAATCGGCAGACGACGTAAACTCTCTTTTTCCACCAGTTCAGCAAAATCCTCAGCTGATATATGGAGCAAGGGACTGTAAATATCAAGTAACCCGCTGATAACGCGATAGCCTTGTAATTCGAGCTGTTCAACTTCCGGGTGACTAAACACATGTTTAAACGCCACTCGTTTATAGAGCTCGAGCAGGCGTGCAAACGGGCTGTCATCTTCAAGCAGGGCATGATTGAACTCGCCGCTAAATACCTCAGCGAGATTATCGATAAAGCGCTGGGCCGCGTAAGGCACCAGCTGGTTTAAGGTGTTGACGCGCAGATACATAAAGAATTGATCTTCTGTACTGCGGCGCATCTGATTGGTGCGGGATTTTTCCCATGCTTCGTTGACGACGCGCTCAAACAGATCGCCTGTTCTATGTTCGCCCCAGGCATCACGCAGGTGCTGATAAAGCTGCTCAACGCTGCAAATACGCTTTTCGACCGCATCTTCGAGATCCGCCACGCAGTAAGAAATATCGTCCGCCGCTTCCATAATCCACGTCAGCGGAAAACGGCTGTATTCACCCAGCTCCAGCTCGGCACGTAAACGCGCAATATATGAAGCTTCAGAAAGATAGAAACCGGGCTTTTTCATCAGATAAGCGTGACTTTTCGGCGGTTCGCCGACAAACCAGGCAGGACGGGTATATTTCAGAATGCAGCCCACCTGCGCCCAGGTCAGATTCATGCGTAACAGGCTGTGCACCAGGCGAATACCCTGCGCATTACCTTCAAAATGGCAGAGATCCTGACGAACCTTGTAGCGCAAACTATTAATCTGATCTTCACCTTCACGCAGGCGCAGCACTTCTACCCGGCAACGATCGTCGCTACGCGGCTGGCTGCCGGCATCACCGGGAAACAGGCGCTGGCGGAACCAGTCATTGATCGCCGACTCGCCAAAATGACCAAATGGCGGATTACCGATGTCGTGCATCAGGCACGCCATTTCAACGATGCTTTCAAACGGGCCGCTGAGCTCATGCAAACCATAACGCTCAAGGTCCTGCTGCTCTTTCAGGCGGCTCAACACCTCTTTGGCGATATAGCGCCCGACCTGCTGGACTTCCATAGAATGGGTCAGCCGCGTGCGCACAGAGGCGTTACGCTCCAGAGGAAAAACCTGGGTTTTCTGCTGTAAACGACGGATGGCCGGAGAATTAACAATCCGCCCGCGGTCGCTTTCAAAAATACGCAGGATTTCATGTTCGTTCTTCTGCCCTTCAGGGGAGCGGAAACGGCGGTGCCAGTTAATTTTCCTGCGGAAATCTATCTCACTCATGCCCTCTCCTTCGCCGTTATCTCTACAGTTTGCCGTGATAGACTATGCATCTGATTTATAACTTTAGCGAGTATCACCATGAAAGTAGGCATTATTGGGGCAATGGAAGAAGAAGTTACGCTGCTGCGTGACAAAATTGAAAACCGTCAAACTCTGACCCTGGCCGGGTGTGAAATTTACACCGGCACGCTCAATGGCGTTGAAGTGGCTTTGCTGAAATCAGGTATCGGTAAAGTCGCCGCGGCAATGGGGGCAACGCTTCTGCTTGAGCGTTGCAAACCAGATGTGGTGATCAATACCGGTTCTGCGGGCGGCCTCGCCCCCACGCTGAAAGTGGGCGATATCGTGGTTTCTGATGAAGCGCGTTATCACGATGCTGACGTCACCGCGTTTGGCTATGAATTTGGTCAATTGCCAGGCTGCCCGGCAGGTTTTGCTGCTGATGCGCAACTGATTGCTGCCGCCGAAGAGTGTATTGCCGAGCTGAACCTGAATGCCGTTCGTGGCCTGGTTGTCAGCGGCGATGCGTTTATAAACGGATCTGCGGCGCTGGAAAAGATCCGCCATCACTTCCCGCAGGCCGTGGCGGTGGAAATGGAAGCGACTGCCGTTGCCCACGTTTGCCATAACTTCACCACGCCGTTTGTCGTGGTTCGCGCTATCTCCGATGTGGCTGACCAGCAGTCTCACCTGAGCTTTGAAGAGTTCCTGGTGGTTGCGGCGAAGCAGTCCACGCTGATGGTTGAAAAACTGGTGCAGAAACTGGCCCGTGGTTAAGAAGAACTTCTGGCGCGGTATCACCGCGCTGCTGTGTTGTATCCCGGCGCTGCTGCTTGCCGCACCGCGGGTTATCTCACTGTCACCGAGTAATACCGAGCTGGCATTTGCCGCCGGTATTACGCCTGTAGCCGTCAGTACGTGGTCGAACTATCCGGAAGCGGCCAAAAAGCTTGAGCAGGTCTCAAACTGGCAGGGGATGAACCTCGAACGCATCGTGGCGCTGAAACCCGACGTGGTGCTCGCCTGGCGTGGCGGCAATGCGGAACGCCAGGTCAATCAACTGCAGGCTTTAGGAATCAACGTCGTCTGGCTTGATCCCACCAGCGTGGCAGGCGTGGTTGCCGCCCTGCGTCAGCTAGGCCAGTACAGCCCAACGCCCGAAACCGCAAGCCAGGCCGCAGCAAAGCTGGCGCAAGAGTTTGCCGAATTGAAAGCGAAATACGCCCGGCACACGCCGAAAAAAGTCTTCCTGCAATTTGGCCAGCAGCCGCTGTTTACCTCGGGTCCAGGCTCGATTCAGCACCAAATTCTGGAAGTGTGCGGCGGGCAAAATATCTTTGCAGATAGCCGGGTTCCCTGGCCGCAGGTGAGCCGCGAGCAGGTGCTGAGCCGCCGCCCGCAGGCTATTATTATCGCTGGCGATGAAACTCAGATCCCCTCGGTGAGGCAATTCTGGAATACCCAGCTAAAAATACCGGTTATTGCCGTGAATGATGACTGGTTTAGCCGCTCAGGCCCGCGTATTATCCTCGCCGCAAAACAGCTCTGTCAGGAGCTGGCAGAAAAATAAACTTTAAGAGGATAGTTGATATGCTCGTCTATTGGCTGGACATTATTGGCACAGCCGTCTTTGCCATTTCCGGGGTGCTGCTGGCAGGAAAACTCCGTATGGACCCGTTCGGCGTGCTGGTGCTGGGCGTGGTAACAGCCGTTGGCGGTGGCACCATTCGCGATATGGCGCTGGATAACGGCCCGGTATTCTGGGTTAAAGATCCCACCGATTTAGTGGTAGCGATGGTCACCTGTATGTTGACCATTCTGCTGGTGCGTCAGCCACGTCGCCTGCCGAAATGGATTTTGCCGGTGCTGGACGCCGTCGGTCTGGCGGTGTTTGTCGGCATTGGGGTGAACAAGGCGTTTCTGGCAGGCGCCAGTCCGCTGGTTGCTATCTGCATGGGGGTGCTGACCGGCGTGGGCGGCGGGATCATTCGTGACGTTTTAGCGCGCGAAATTCCGATGATCCTGCGTACCGAAATCTACGCCACCGCCTGTATCGCAGGCGGCATTGTTCACGCTACCGCTTACTACACGTTCCACGTGCCGTTAGAGCAAGCCAGTATGATTGGTATGGTCGTCACGCTGGCGATTCGTCTGGCCGCGATTCGTTGGCATCTTAAATTGCCGACGTTTGCGCTCGATGACCGGCAATAGAGAATAAAAAAGCCGGAT
Source organism: Buttiauxella warmboldiae (assembly GCF_003818135.1). Classification (GTDB taxonomy): domain Bacteria; phylum Pseudomonadota; class Gammaproteobacteria; order Enterobacterales; family Enterobacteriaceae; genus Buttiauxella; species Buttiauxella warmboldiae. Next base: position 6,806 of record NZ_RPOH01000003.1, read on the forward strand.
GGCGCTGTTGCTTATCCGGCCTACAAGAATTTTATAACTAACCATTTAAACCGAATAATTCGAGTTGCAGAAAGGCGACAAAGCCGTGACTCCCCAGCAGCATAGATAACTATGTGACTGGGGCGAACGGGTTTAGCCAACGCATCTGCAGCTTGAAGTATGCAGGTTTAAACGCTGAACGAGGAACCACACCCGCAGGTGCTTTTGGCGTTCGGGTTGGTCACCACAAAACGCGAACCTTCCAGACCTTCGGTGTAATCCACCGCACCACCAACCAGATATTGCAGGCTCATCGGGTCAACAACCAAAGCAACACCTTGCTTCTCGATAGTCATATCGCCGTCGTTAATCCGATCGTCAAAGGTAAAACCATACTGGAAGCCGCTGCAACCACCACCGGTGATGTAAACGCGCAGTTTCAGATTGGGGTTCTCTTCATCTGCGATCAGGTTTTTTACTTTATTGGCTGCGGCTTCGGTAAACTGCAACGGCAGCACGGCTACGTCATCACTCATTTTTTGCTCCCAACGAAATAAGAAGTCGGGTAAAATTTAACCCAGTCTTTGGCGTCATTATCTAATACCTGAGTAAATCGTTCAAGTATTCTCCCCGCCCGGGGTTTGCTGCTCTTTGGTCTGTTTTTGCGCTTCCTGTTGCGCAAGCGTGCGCGCAAGAATCGAGGAGTATAGCGGTTTCCCACCCAGAAACTGTGCCAGTAGTGTCGCGCCAAGGCAGGTAATAATCATTGGCAGAATGAGCTGATAATTGTCCGTCATTTCCAGAACCAGCACAATACCGGTCAAGGGCGCACGCACCGATGCGGCAAATAACGCCCCCATTCCGGCTATCGCAAATGTCCCAACGTCAAGATGATAGGCAGGGAACCAGGCGGCACTCGCCATACCAAATGCGGTGCCCAGCAGCGTTCCCAATGCCAGCATTGGCGCAAAAATTCCGCCTGGCGCGCCGGAAGAGAAGCACAGCAGTGTGGTAATCACGCGGGCAATAAAAATAAACAGCAGCATACCGAGAGTGTAATTACCGGCTGCAGCAATAGGGATGAGGTTAAAGCCACCGCCCGCGGCTGCGGGCTGGATCAGCCCCAGAACCCCGCATACGCCCCCCAGCAACCCACCGACGATCACCCATTTTTTCAGGTTACCACCGTGGAGGCGCTGGAACATATGCTGGGTACGGAACACCATCGCGTTAAAGAATACGCCGACAATGCCGAACACCATCCCCAGCACCAGATACAGCCACAGCGTGTTGACCGGCGCATTAGACAGCTTCCCGACTTCAATAACGGCATTCTCGCCATTGAAAATACGGAACACCACGCTCGACATAATCACGCCGATAAACACGGCTTTTATCGAAATCAGGTTGTAGCGGAACTGCGGGCGCATCTCTTCAATGATAAACAGGATGCCCGCCAGCGGCGCATTAAACGCAGCGGATAAGCCAGCTGCGGCACCGGTTGCCAGCAGTGAATGGCGCGCTTCAGCACCTCTGAGCCGGAAGATATCCAGCACCATGCGGCCGATATTGCCCCCCAGCTGCACCGTTGGGCCTTCGCGCCCAAGCACCATACCCGCACCGAGCGTTCCCATGCCACCGATAAACTTTACCGGAATGACGCGCCACCAGCGCACCGGACGTAACTCTTCCAGCGCGCCTTCAATTTCGGGAATGCCCGAGCCGCCCGCTTCAGGCGCATAGCGGCGCACCAGAAAATAGCCAAGCATCGCCAACAGCATTGAGCTAATAAATGCTAACGGCCAGACAATCAGGCTGCTATCGGCCACATGGGCCAGCATCGCCAGGCGATTTTGTTGCACCCAGGTCACCGCCTTTTCAAAGGCGACACCCACCAAACCGGCTAACGTCCCTACTATCGCGGCCATAAAAAGAATCGCTACCGGGGTTTTATCCTGTCGAATCAGGCGACGCACCATGTCGCCCCGGCGTAAACGCATAACCTGCTGTGTTTCGAAAGTGGGATGGGAGTGATTCATTAGGCTAATCATTTATTGGTAATACAAATCGAGGCGGGCATTCTACTCTCTCGGGGCGTTTGGGCAAAACTTTCATAACTTCGCGGGTTTCCCTTAGAATAGCGCGTTATCACTATTTCCACGAATCAGGAGCCGATTCATGAGTAAGTCAGAAAATCTGTACGCTGCCGCACGTAAAGTCATCCCGGGCGGGGTGAACTCACCGGTTCGTGCTTTTACCGGCGTCGGCGGCGTGCCGCTGTTTATCGAACGCGCTGACGGGGCTTACCTGTATGACGCAGACGGCAAAGCCTATATCGATTACGTCGGTTCATGGGGACCAATGGTGCTGGGTCATAACCATCCGGCGATCCGCAATGCGGTCATCGAAGCCGTTGAGCGTGGCCTGAGCTTTGGCGCGCCAACCGCAATGGAAGTCAAAATGGCCGAGCTGGTCACCGAGCTGGTGCCCACTATGGATATGGTGCGCATGGTGAACTCCGGCACCGAAGCCACCATGAGCGCCATTCGCCTGGCGCGTGGCTTCACCGGGCGCGATAAAATCATCAAATTCGAAGGCTGCTACCACGGCCACGCCGACTGCCTGCTGGTGAAAGCGGGCTCCGGCGCACTGACCCTCGGCCAGCCAAATTCACCGGGCGTTCCAGCTGATTTTGCTAAACACACCCTCACCTGCACCTATAACGATCTCGCTTCCGTACGCGCAGCGTTCGAGCAGTATCCGCAAGATATCGCCTGCATTATCGTGGAGCCTGTCGCCGGCAATATGAACTGTATACCTCCAGACGAGGGGTTCCTGCCGGGATTACGCGCCCTGTGTGATGAGTTTGGCGCCCTGTTGATTATCGACGAAGTGATGACCGGCTTCCGTGTTGCCCTGGCGGGCGCGCAGTCTTATTACGGCGTCGAGCCAGATTTAACCTGTCTGGGCAAAATCATCGGCGGCGGCATGCCTGTAGGCGCATTCGGCGGCCGTCGTGAAATCATGGACGCGCTGGCACCAACCGGCCCGGTTTATCAGGCGGGGACGCTCTCCGGTAACCCAATCGCCATGGCCGCAGGTTTCGCCTGTCTGACGGAAGTTGCCCAGCCAGGCGTTCACCAGACGTTAACCGAGCTGACCGAAATGCTGGCTGATGGGTTGCTGAAGGCGGCGAAAGAGGAAAACATTTCGCTGGTCGTGAACAACGTTGGCGGCATGTTCGGCTTATTCTTCACCGACGCGCAGTCTGTGACGTGCTATCAGGACGTGATGGCGTGTGACGTGGAGCGCTTTAAGAAGTTCTTCCACCTGATGCTGGAAGAAGGCGTTTACCTGGCACCGTCCGCGTTTGAAGCAGGCTTTATGTCAGTCGCGCATTCGAAAGAAGATATTCAGAAGACCATCGATGCCGCGCGTCGGGCGTTTGCGAAGCTTTAATTTGCCTCCTCACCCGACCCTCTCCTGAGGGCCGGGTGAGGGCAAAACTTACCGCGTCTGCTTACGCAGCAAATAGATGAAGTATGGCGCGCCGATAAACGTCGCCAGCAACCCGGCTGGAACCTGATCCGGGAACAAAATCATTCTCCCGCACCAGTCCGCCGCCACCATCAGCATGCCACCTAATAACGCCGACATCATCAGCTGCGGCATCGCACGCCTGAACCCCAGCATGCGCGCAATATGCGGCGCCATTAAGCCAACAAAACTTAGCGGGCCGACGGTCATAGTCGCGGCTGCGGTTAACGTTGCCGCCAATAATAACAGCGCAAAACGAGATGGCGTCAGCGCCATACCGATGGCGCGCGCGGTCGCTCCACCTAGCGGAAGTATTGTTAGCCAACGGCGACACAGCGGCGTCAGGGCAAATAAAATCACCATCAGGATAAGCGTTCTGACGGCCTGGTCGCCGGTTACGTTATAGGTTGAACCGGAAATCCAGGTGAGGATCCCCGCCATCCGCGGGTCGCCGCTCGCCATCAACAGCATTAGCAACATGGTAAACGCGGTGCTCAGCGCCATCCCCGCCAGCAGCATGCGCTGCGGCGAAAAACCGCCACGGCTGGCAGTCACCATAATCACCAGAAGCGTGACTGCCGCTCCGAGGCTGCCCGCCGGGAATAGCCACCCGAAGGCATTTCCCGGCACGATGAACAGCATCACCACCACGCCGAAAGCTGCGCCAGAGCTGATCCCTAACACTTCAGGGCTTGCCATGGCATTGCCCGTCAAACGCTGAATCACACTACCCGCCACCGCCAGCATCATGCCCGCCGTGAGGGCGGCTAATACGCGCGGCCAGCGCCACTGCAATAAATCATGGAACATCGCCCAGTTCCAGCTGTGGGCATCGCGCCCCAGCGTTAGCGCAGTAACGATAACCAACGCCAGCACGCCGCTGCCAATTAACAGCCACCAGCCTAAATGCTGGCGCTCAGCGGGAACGTTATCGCCCTGGTTCATCGCGGGCTGACCCACAGTTCGCAACCGCGGCAGCAGCCACAGCAGCAACGGCGCACCAATCAGAGCCGTTACCGTACCGGTAGAAATTTCACGCCACGCGCTGGCAAGCCAGATAACGGATTGATCCGACAGCCACAGAATCAATGCCCCGATCAGCGGCGCGAGGAATAATCTCGCCACCAGCCGGCGCGCACCCAACATTTTCGCCAGCAGCGGAGCAAACAGGCCGATAAAGCCGATAATCCCGACCGCATTAACCAGCAGCGCACTAATGGCGATAGCCAGCACCAGCGTCGCCAGGCGCACCATGGATAACGCCAGACCCAGGTTACGCGCCACGCCATCGTCAAGCCCCATCAATGTGAGCGGGCGCAGCAGCAACAGCGTTAATAACAAACCACCGACAAGGCGCGGCCACAGGTCGTTAACGATATTCCAGTCCTGCTGGTTCAGCGAACCGGTGCTCCACAGGAACATGTTCTGCAGCTGGTCATGATGGAAGATAGCCAGCAGTTGATTCACCGCGCCGCAGTACAGGCTCAGCACCAGACCGGCCAGGATCAGCGTTACAGGCGACAGACGTTTCCCCCAGGCGACACCGAAGACCAGTAAACCAACTACGCCTGCGCCGATTAACGCGGCAAATTGTTGCGTTGCAAAGCCGCCGGGCAGCGCCCACAGCGTCGCCACGGTAATCCCTAACTGCGCGCCGCTCGCCACCCCAAGCGTGGTTGGCTCGGCAAGCGGGTTACGCAAAACCTGCTGGAACAGCACGCCCACCAGCCCAAGCCCTGCCCCAACCAGCAAAGAAATGGCCAGCCGCGGCAGCAAGCTGTAGTGGAATAACATCTGGTTGATGTCATCAATATTGGGCTGCCACCAGGCGGCGCTCCACAGCGCAGAAGGCAGTTGCGCATTCAGGTTGTGCAGGGTTAAGACGCTGGCAATAACAAATAGCAGCGATAACAGCAGCGCCGGGAACAAAGCATAGCGATGTCTCATGCCCGGCTCCCTATGGCTTTAGCCAGCATGGTGGTGAAATTCATAGCGGAGAGCGTCGCCCCATAAAGCCATACTGCCGGCACACGCTGGAAACGGTTTTGCCGCACGAACGGCATCGCCTTCCACAGCGGCGTTGCCGCTACGCGCGCCATTTCTGCATCGTTATTGTGATCAAAACAGATAACGTCGGCATCTTTAACGGCGGCCAGGCGCTCAAGCCCCACTACCGCGCTGCCCCAGAAATTAGTTTCGCCGGACCATGCGTTTTTCACGCCCAGCAGATCCATGACCTGTTGGAACAGACTGCTTTTGCCGATAATCAACGCATGGCGGGGATCTAACAGCGTCATCAGCAACACGGGTTTATCGCCGCGTCCGGCAAAGCGGGGCTTCATCCGCTCAATAAACTGGTCGAACTTCAGCAGGTGATCGCTTGCCGCCTGCTGCATACCCAGCATCTCACCCAGTTCGGTTAAGGACTGACGAGCCACGGACAGCGGTTTGCCGGAGGCATCGTTAAAATTGAACCCCAAACCTGGTGCAATACGCGCCATCTTTTCCGGCGACGGGCCATAGCCTGCGGAATAGAGAATCAGCGAGGGTTTTAACTGCGTGAGCAGCTCAAGATTAGGCTCGGTACGCAAACCCACGTCAATAATGCCATCCGGCAATTTTGGCTCGCCGACCCAGGTCTGGTAATTAGCGATATCCGCCATGGCATACGGCGTGACGCCAAGCGCCAGTATCAGCTCTACCGGCAGCCATTCCAGCGCCACAATACGCTGCGGATCGATTACAGCCGCGTGCGTATTATCCATTTTGAACAATAACGGAGAGAGCGCCAGCGCCGCCAGCAGCTGGCGACGGCTTATCAAAGGATTAATCAGCTCGCTCATCAGTAGACAAAGCTTACCGGAGCCGCGCCCGCCGGATGTGGCAGAATGCCCATTGGAATACCGTAAATCTGCTCAAGCGTGGCGCTTTGCATTAATTCAGCCGGGCTGCCCTGGGCAATCATTTCACCAGCGCGCAGCGCCACGAGGCGATCACAGTAGCGAGCCGCCATATTGATATCGTGCAGAACGGCAATCACCGTCAGCCCTCGCTGCTGGCTCAGACGATGAATAAGCGCCAGCACGTCCACCTGGTGGGCGATATCCAGCGCCGAGGTCGGTTCATCCAGCAGCAGGCAGCGGCTGTCCTGCGCCACCAGCATGGCAATCCACGCCCGCTGGCGTTCGCCGCCGGAGAGGCTGTCTACCAGGCGATGGGCAAAAGGTTTCAGCCCGACCAGCGTAATGGCCTCTTCCACCAGTTCCCTGTCGGCTGCGCCAAAACGGCCAAGCGCGCCGTGCCACGGGTAACGACCAATCGCCACCAGCTCACGCACCGTCATACCTTCTGCTGCCGGGAGCTGCTGCGGCAAATAGGCGACTTTGCGCGCAAACTCCTTGCTGCTCCAGCTATCCAGAGCCCGATCGTTAAGGTTGATCTCCCCGGCAGAGGATTTCTGGTGGCGCCCCAGCATTTTCAGCAATGTCGATTTGCCGGAGCCATTGTGGCCAATCAGGCCCGTGACTTTGCCAACCGGAAAGGTCATCGTCAGAGGGTGGAGAAGCGTGCGGCCGGGTACGCGAAAGGTTACGTCAGCCAGGCTAAACGTGGTATCGGGATGAAGGTGTTTGTCCTGCATGGTAGCCATCTTGGTTGATGGGCACGGCGAACCGTGCCCGAATACACTTAGAAGCGGAAGGTTGCCGTCGCAACCACCTGACGCTCTGCGCCCCAGAAGCAACCGTAAGTATTGAAGCAGCTGGCAACGTATTCACGATCGAACAGGTTATTGACGTGAACAGCTACGTTGGAACCAGCCATGCCAACACGCGCCAGATCGTAGCGCACCAAGGCATCGACTACAGTATAACTTCCCACTTTGAAGGAGTTCGCCGGGTCGCCATAGCTGGAGCCGGTAAAGCGTCCGCCAGTGCCTAAAGTCAGACCAGACAGTGCTCCATCAAAGAAGGTGTAGTCGGCCCACAGTGAAGCCATATGTTTTGGCACCTGTGCTGGCGTGTTGCCTTTGTAGTTGGTATCTGTGGTGTACTCAGCCTCGGTGTAGGTGTAAGAACCTACTACGTTTACGCTCGCAGACAGTGCCGCTTTCGCTTCAACTTCAACACCACGCGCACGAATTTCGCCACCTTCAACCGAGAAGAATGAGCCCGCAGGGTCAGCCATCAGGTTGTTGGTTTTGGTGAGCTGATACACCGCGCCGGTCAGCACGACAGGACGGTCTTCCGGTACGTACTTCACGCCCGCTTCGTACTGTTTGCCTTTCGACGGCGCGAAGATGCTGCCATTCTGGCCCACGGTAGAAGCCGGTTCGAAAGACTCGCTGTAGCTGAAGTACGGGGTCACGCCGTTGTCGAACAGGTAGTTAACACCGCCGCGCCAGGTAAACTCGTTATCATTGCGCGAGTGCTGGACATCCTCTTCACGATCCAGCGAATCCTGCTCCGCCCAGTCGTAACGGCCGCCCAGGGTCACCAGCACCTTGTCCCACTGCGCCTGATCCTGCACGTACACGCCGGTCTGTTTCTGCTTATTCAGCACCCGGTAAGCCTTACCTGGGCCGGGGTGAGCGCCAAAATCAAAGTCACTGCGGTCAAGGTCATTGATATCCGATGAAGCCACAGAACCCGCCCAGCCAAACCAAGAGTTGATGTCGTTACGCATGCGCATAAAGTCGACGCCAGTCAGCAGGGTGTGGTCCACGGAGCCGGTAGCAAAGGTGCTTTGCAATTGGGTATCAACCGCGAAGTTTTCTAATTTCTCGTAGTCGTCCACATAACGGCGCGTCAGGGTGTGGCCCCATTCTGACGGCGCGATGGTTGCGCATGGGCCGTTAGCCGGATCGCCGGTGTAAAGCGGGTCAGAACACATCCCATAACCGTACACGCTATTCTGCGACACTTTAACTTGCGCGTAACGCAGGTTCTGACGCACCGCGAAGGTATCGTTGAATTCGTGGTCGAAGCTGTAGCCGACCATTTTCTCATTACGAGAATAGGTGTTATTCTTCGCGCCTTCATTGAAGTCAGTAGACAGACGATCGCCGTTTGGCAGCGGTTCGACCGTTCCCTCTTTTGGTAGCCAGCCGTAGTAACCAGTTTCCGGTTCGTTCTGGAAGTAAGACAAGAAGGTAAAGTTAGTTTTGTCATCCGGACGCCATGAGAAAGACGGCGCGATGGTATAACGCTGTTCTTCCGCGCCTTCCTGCTGTGCATTAGCTGAACGCGCCAGACCGGTTAAACGATATGAATACACGCCATCATCATCCAGAGCATCGCTGAAATCAAAACCGGTCTGGAACAGACTATTTGTTCCCATTTTGAACTGAATTTCTTTCAGCGGCTCAGTGGTTGGGCGCTTACTTACCATGTTCAACAAACCACCAGGGCTGCTTTTTCCGTACAGAACGGAAACCGGGCCACGCATGATTTCAGCGCGCTCCAGCATATAAGGATCTACCACCGCGTCGTTATAGAAGTTGCCCTGCATCTTCATACCATCGAGGTAGTTATTCTGACTCTGACCATCGGCCGCAAATCCGCGAATCACCAAATAGTCATAGGTATTTGAAGCACCACGAGTTCCTACTGCAACGCCTGGGGTATAGCTCAATGCTTCTTTCACCGATCTAGGTTGATGCAACGCCATCTCTTCGGCGGTCACCACAGAAATAGACTGAGGTACCTTTTCAATAGGCGTATCGGTTTTGGTCCCGGTAGCAGACTGACGCGCTGCGATCGTGGCCGCAGGTCCCCAGGAACTTTCTTGCGGAGCTGTGGAAGAAACAGTGATGGTGTCTTCTTTGGTGGTTGTGTTATCTGCAGCAAAAGCGGGTACGCTCACGCCACTGACGGCGGCGGCAACAAAAAATGCAAGCTTACGGATTGAGGTATTAACTGGTTGTCCAGTAATTGAACGCGCCATGATGGTTTCTCTGATGAAGTAACGAATGATAACGTAAACGATAATTATTATTATGCCCGCAGAATAATAGACGAAAGGGAAAGCGCATAGCAAGCAGATCACACTGCTTCACAGCGTGAGGGAATAATAATTAACCAGAGAAACAGCATGGATTTAACAAAAAAGAAAAGCCCTCGTTAAAAACGGGGGCTTTATCAGAATACGGCAGGTATTAATTCCCGCCGAACATATCCTTGATCCAACCGGCAACACCATCACTTTTTTCTGGTTGCGGTTGCTGTTGTTGCTGCGGCTGTTGTTGCGGCTGCTGCGACGATTGATCAAACGGGTTATTGTTCTGCTCAATCTGCTGGCTTTGCTGACACAAGCCATCCGGATTGGTGGTCCACACTGGCAGCACACGATCGCTACCGCCGCCACACTGGAAGTAGCCCGCGCTATCAACGCCCATATCGACGATATCTTCCGGCGGGTTAAGCACCAGCGGTATTGGCGTCTGGTTTGCAAGGTAGCGCTGATAGAGCGACATCGCACCGCTTGCGCCGTACAGCCTGGTTGGCTGGTTGTTATCGCGTCCTACCCAGGTGATGGTCACTTCTTTGCCATCAATCCCGGCAAACCAGGTGTCCACGTTGTTGTTAGTGGTCCCCGTTTTACCCGCTAAATGCAGCTGCGGATATTTTCCGCCTAACGCACGCCCCGTCCCGCGAGCCATAACCTGCTGCATGGTATACAGCGTCATGTAGGCTGCCTGCGGAGGAACGGCCTGTTCGGCCTGCGGGAAGCTTTGATACAGCACGGTGCCGTCTTCGGCGATAACCGAACGCAATGCCGAAAGCGTGGCGCGATTACCGCCGCTGGCAATGGTCTGGAAGGCCTGAGCTACCTCAATCGGCGTCAGGTTCAGCGCCCCCAGCAACATTGCCGGAACCGGGTGAAGCTGCTCTTTCGGCACCCCAAGCTTAATCCAGGTATCGGTGACCGCAGGCAAGCCCAGCGCCATCCCCAGGTTCACCGTTGGCACGTTCATCGAACGCGCCAGCGCATCGACTAACATCACCTGCCCGCTGTAGCGACGATCGTCGTTCTGCGGTGACCACACTTGCCCATTCGGCTGTTTCAGGGCAATAGGCGCATCGGCAATCCAGGTATTCAGGCGGTAGCTATCCGGCTGGCTTAACGCCGTCAGATAGGTCGCAGGTTTAGCCAGAGAGCCGATTGAACGGCGCGCCTGCATCGCACGGTTGAAGCCTGCAAACTGTGTTTCTGAGCCGCCAACCATGGCGCGCACTTCGCCGGTCGAACGGTCAACAATCACCATAGCCGCTTCAAGATCTTTCAGCTTACGGGAAGTACGCAGTACCGGGATCCCTTCTCTCACCGCTTTTTCTGCCGCATCCTGGGAAACGGAGTCAAACGTAGTAAAGATCTTCACGCCGGACAGGTCTTTAACTTTATCGCCAAGTTTTGTCTGGAGTTCGTTGCGCACCATCTGCATAAACGCAGGCTGTGGCGAAATCACACCACCGCGCGGCTGAACACCCAGGGGGCGCGCGCTCAGCATGTCGTAAAGTTCCTGGTCGATAACCTTCTGCTCTTGCAGCAGGCGCAGCACCAGGTTACGACGCTCCAGCGCCAGTTTCGGGTTACGCCACGGGTTATAAATCGATGCGCCTTTCACCATGCCTACCAGCAGCGCCTGCTGGTCAAGGCTCAGCTCTTCTACCGGACGGCCAAAGTAGTAGAGGCTCGCCAGCGGGAAGCCGCGAATCTCGTTATCGCCGCTCTGGCCGAGATACACCTCGTTCAGATACAGCTCAAGAATGCGATCTTTACCGTAACGCGCGTCCATGATCAGCGCCATGTACGCTTCGTTCGCTTTACGCCAGTAAGAACGTTCGCTCGACAGGAACAGGTTCTTAACCAACTGCTGCGTCAGCGTACTTGCGCCCTGCACGGTACGCCCGGCGGTCAGGTTCGCCAGCACCGCGCGGCCAATGGAGAAGAAGCTGATCCCATCGTGCTCGTAGAAATGGCGGTCTTCGGTGGCGATCAGCGTATCAACCAGCAGCTCCGGGAAACCGGTGCGCGGCACGAACAGACGCTGCTCGCCATTCGGTGAAGAGAGCATGGTTATCAGGCGCGGATCCAGACGGAAGAAACCGAAGCTACGGTTGTTATCCATATTCTGGATCGATTCCAGATGGTCGCCATCAAACACCAGACGCGCGCGGATCTGCCCTTCTTTACTGTCAGGAAAATCGAACGGACGGCGGATCATCTCGATGCTGTTGCCCTGCACCGTAAATTCACCAGGCCGCGTCATACGCGTCACCTGGCGGTACTGTGTGGCCTCCAGCAGGTTAACCATCTCTTTTTTGCTGTACGGCATATCCGGCTCAAGGTTGACCATCCGGCCATACACCGCCGCGGGCAGCTGCCAGACTTTGCCATCAATACGGCTGCGGATCTTCTGGTCAAGATAGACGCCGTAAATCACTAACAGCACTACAAAAACCACCAACAGTTTTACCAGGAACCACAGCCAGCGGCGTTTTTTACGCGGCGGGCGGCCGTTACCGCTGCCTTTTCCTTTACGTGGTGGCATCGGCTCCTCGTCATCATAGTCATCGTCGTAATCCGCATCGAACTCCTCTTCCCGGACCCGACGGCGGCTGACATTCTCTTTTACGGGACGTGTGGGTTTTCCTTTACGTCCAATCGGTTCGCGGTCATTCCCCGCCATTGCTTTCTCCACCAAAAATAAGGCGCCAGGCCTGATTTTCCTTTCTTTCGCTAAACGCAAAAGAGGAAATCTCTCAAAGTTATTGGTACTTTTAGTGCGCCGCGTTGGCAGCGCATCTGCTGGCGAATCCGGCCAGACGTGCTTTGGATAACGTCCTTTCATCTCTTTTTGCACTTCCCGATACGCACCATTCCAGAATGCGGTTAAATCACGCGTTATCTGCAAAGGTCGCTGTGCCGGGGAGAGTAACTCCAGCACCAGCGGCACACGGCCTTCGGCAATGGCCGGAGTCCGTGCTTCGCCAAACATTTCTTGCATACGCACCGCAAGAACCGGCGGGTTTTCATCATCATAGCGAATAGCTATCTGGCTGCCAGTCGGCACAGTGTAATGAGTTGGTAGCGCACTATCCAGAAGCGCGCGCGCGTTCCAGTCGAGCAGATTCTGTAACGCCCGTGTGACATCAATAGTTTTTAACGCCCGCCACGAGTGTACACCATCAAGTTCAGGTAATAACCACCGCTCTAAATCGCGCAGCAGAGCCTCGTCCGAAACATCGGGCCATTGCCGTTCCGGCAACCAGCTTGCCGCGCAGGCGAGACGCGTTCTGAACTGTTGCGCGTGTGGCGACCAGTTCAGCACCGACAGACCTTTTTCACGAATACCGTTGAGCATCGCCTGATGCAGTTCGCCCGCAGAGGGTTTTGCCAGCGGCTGAACCTTCAGCACCAGTTTGCCAATCTGCGTGCGGCGAAACGCCTTTAGCGTCCCCAGCGCCTCATCCCATTCGACGGAGTCACTTTCGCTCAGCAGCGACGGACGCTGAGCCACCAACGCCTCGATGTCCAGCGGAATAGCCTGCAGGATGCGCGCATCGGGCGTATTGCTGCCCTGTAATAACAGCGGCGCTAACAGCCATTCGTAGCGGGTTAAAGGATCGTCCTGATTAAGCATCGCACCCATACCGTTGGCTAACTGGTAGCGCCCATCCTGCCCACGGCGGCGAGCGATACGATCGGGAAAAGCCTGAGCCAGCAACGGCGCAGCGAGTGAGAAATCAGCCTCACCACCACGGCTGTTAACACGTTTCAGAAGCCGGGAGACGCGCTGCTGCCAGTTGTCCTGGCGTCGGCTAAATGCATTACGCAAATCGCTCTCCTGGCCACGCGGCGGCTCTTCAAGGATTGCCACCAGTCGTGCCGCCGTAGCCTGTTCATCCGCGGTTTGCGCATTGACTAACATCGCGGCAAAGCGCGGTTCATTCCCCAGATCGGCCATTTTCTGGCCAGCCGGCGTAAGCCGGTTTTGCTCATCCAGCGCATTGAGCTTACGCAATAAAGCGCGGGCGGCAACCAGATTGGCAGCGGGCGGCGTATCAAGCCAGGTGAGCGGGCTCGGATCGGCACAGCCCCACTGCAGCAAATCGAGCAGCAGGCCGGAGAGATCGCTTTGCAGGATCTCAGGCTCGCTTTGCAGACTTGCGCGTTCTGCCTGCTCGGCGCTGGTTAAATGCAGACAGATACCCGGCTCCAGTCGCCCCGCGCGCCCCGCTCGCTGAATCATTGATGCCTGGCTAATACGTTGGGTGACAAGCCGGGTCAGCCCGGTGCGCACGTCGAAACGCGCAACGCGCTCTTGCGCGCAGTCCACCACCAGGCGTATCCCTTCAATGGTCAGGCTGGTTTCGGCAATGTTGGTCGCCAGCACCACTTTGCGTCTCCCCTTGTCCGCTGGCAGAATCGCTTTGCGTTGTTCACTTAACGGCAGTGCGCCATACAGCGGGCAAAGCTGAATATCGCTTGCGACACGTTCCTGTAGCTGCTGCTGAACCCGCTGGATTTCCCCCACGCCGGGTAAAAACAGCAGCAGCGAGCCTGCTTCTTCGCGCAGCAGATTTGCCACCGCAATCGCCACGGCCTCATCAAAACGCTGGTGTGCGGAAAGCGGGCTGTATCGCCGCTCAACGGGAAATGCCCGCCCCTGTGAACTGATAACCGGCGCATCCGGTAAACATTGCCGGAGGCGTGAATTATCGAGCGTGGCCGACATAATCAGCAGTTTAAGATCGTCGCGTAACCCTTGCTGCACATCAAGCAAGAGTGCGAGAGCCAGATCGGCTTGCAGGCTGCGCTCATGGAATTCATCAAGGATCACCAGCGCGATGCCTTGCAGTTCCGGATCGTGCTGCACCATGCGCGTCAGAATGCCTTCGGTTACCACTTCAAGCTGCGTATTCGGCCCGATGCAGGTTTCAGCCCGCATCCGGTAGCCCACCGTTTCACCCGGTTTTTCACCCAATAATTCTGCGAGACGCTGCGCGACGTTCCGCGCCGCCAGCCGGCGTGGCTCCAGCAGCAGAATGCGGCCGCCTAAGTTTGCCTGCTGTAAGATCTGCAACGGCAGCCAGGTGGATTTACCGGCCCCCGTTGGCGCATTCAGCAAGACCTGCGGCGCGTTGTGCAAAGCGTTAAGAAGAGCGGGTAGCACAGCGGCGACCGGTAATGACGGCACGAAAAGCTCCAAAAGGTTATCATCGAAAGTTCGCTATTGTAGCATCAAGCCAAACCATAACGAGAGAGAGCAAAATGGCTGAGACTCGCCGTCTGTTTTTCGCCCTTCAACTACCCAAAGAGGTGCAACAGCAGATTATCCAGTGGCGCGCCACGCAGTTTCCTGAAGAGACCGGGCGTCCGGTGGCGGCGGAAAACCTGCATCTTACGCTGGCTTTTTTAGGAGATATTAGCGCTGAAAAGCAACAGGCTCTGAGCCTGCTCGCCGGGCGCATTCGTCAGCGTGGTTTTACCCTGACAATCGATGACGCAGGGCAGTGGGTGCGTTCAAATGTGGTGTGGATTGGCCCGCGCCATGCGCCTTTAGGGCTGATTCAACTGGCAAATATGCTACGCGCACAGGCGGCGCGCAGCGGCTGCTACCAGAGCCCGCAACCTTTTCACCCGCATATTACGCTTTATCGTAACACCACGCGGGCGGTGGCGATTCCGCCCCCCGGTTTTCGCTGGCAGTTTAAGGTTGAAGCGTTTGCGCTGTATGAGTCGGTTTTCAAACAAGGGCGTACGCGCTATCAGCAGCTGCAAAGCTGGTCATTAAGTAATAAGGAAGAGTAAATGGAATTTAACCCGCCGTTACAGCAGGCCACGCTCGTTAAACGCTATAAGCGCTTTCTGGCTGACGTGATTACGCCTGCCGGTGAAGAGCTAACGCTGCATTGCCCAAACACTGGCGCCATGACGGGTTGTGCCACGCCGGGCGACACCGTGTGGTATTCCACCTCTGACAGCCTGACCCGGAAATATCCTCATAGCTGGGAAATAACCCAGACGCAAAACGGTGAATTTATCTGCGTTAATACGCTACGCGCTAATACGGTGGTAAAAGAAGCATTAAGCGCGCAAGCCATTCCAGAATTAATTGGTTACACAACAATAAAAAGTGAAGTGAAATACGGTGCGGAACGCAGCCGCATTGATTTTATGTTACAGGCAGATTGCAAGGTTAACTGCTATATTGAAGTGAAATCAGTCACGTTATCACAACAGGGATGTGGCTATTTTCCCGATGCCGTCAGCCTGCGAGGGCAGAAGCATCTGCGAGAGTTGATGAATGTGGTTACACAGGGCGAACGCGCGGTGCTGCTGTTTGCAGTATTGCATTCTGCTATCACTCAGGTTTCCCCGGCACGCCACATAGACGCCAAATACGCACAGCTATTATGCGAGGCGCAACAGCGCGGAGTTGAAATTATCGCTTATAAGGCTGAACTTTCAGCCTGTGGCCTTACTCTAATTTCGCCGTTGCCTGTCTGTTTATAATTTCTTAATACAGATCGGTTAACGTTTGTCTGTTTTGTGTGCTGGCGGTTCGCGTAAATACGCTTTTCTTCACAGGCTTGTCAAGAGAGGAATTTATATAATTGCCATCCTGAAAAGCATCTGCTATTTATAGCGGCCTGATTTTCCCCCGAACAGGGGACCGATAGTGCGTGTTAAGGAGAAACAACATGCAAGAAGGGCAAAAGCGTAAAACATCGTCCCTGAGTATCCTCGCCATCGCTGGGGTGGAGCCATATCAGGAGAAAGCGGGCGAAGAGTATATGAACGAAGCCCAGCTGTCGCACTTCAAGCGCATTCTTGAAGCCTGGCGTAGCCAACTTATGGATGAAGTTGATCGCACGGTAACGCATATGCAGGATGAAGCAGCAAACTTCCCGGACCCGGTAGACCGTGCAGCCCAGGAAGAAGAGTTCAGCCTCGAACTGCGTAACCGTGACAGGGAACGTAAACTGATCAAGAAAATCGAGAAGACCCTCAAGAAAGTAGAAGACGAAGATTTCGGTTTCTGCGAGTCCTGTGGGGTTGAAATCGGCATCCGCCGTCTCGAAGCTCGTCCGACAGCTGATTTGTGCATCGATTGTAAAACGCTGGCAGAAATTCGCGAAAAACAGATGGCTGGCTAACAGCTCGCGATTTCAGAATATTCATAATGGCGGGAGTCTTCTCCCGCCTTATTTATTTCCAGCCTGCGCCGCCGACATGAATACATCCCACTACATTGGTCGCTTTGCCCCCTCACCTTCCGGTGAACTCCATTTCGGCTCGCTGATTGCGGCCCTCGGCAGTTACCTGCAGGCCCGCGCAAAACAGGGCAGATGGCTGGTGCGCATTGAAGATATCGACCCGCCGCGTGAAGTGGCAGGTGCCGCCACCACCATACTGCAGCAGCTGGAACATTACGGCCTGCACTGGGACGGTGAAGTTATGGCAGTCTCAGCGCCACGAAGCCTACCGTGAGGCGCTCGCCTGGCTGCATCAGCAAGGGCTGAGCTATTACTGCACCTGCACCCGCAGCCGAATTCAGCAGCTTGGCGGTTTTTACGACGGCCATTGCCGTACGTTAAATCACGGGCCGGAAAATGCCGCAGTACGCTTTCTACAACGCCACCCGGTATTAAGCTTTACCGATAAGCTGCACGGAACGCTAATAGCTGACGAGCAGCTGGCGCGTGAAGATTTTATCATTCACCGTCGCGATGGGTTATTTGCCTATAATCTTGCGGTAGTGGTGGACGATAGTTTCCAGGGCGTGAGCGAAATTGTGCGCGGTGCCGATTTAATTGAGCCCACCGTGCGGCAAATTTCGCTGTATCAACAATTTGGCTGGAAGGTGCCGGATTACGTCCATTTGCCATTGGTGTTGAATGAGAATGGCGCAAAATTATCGAAGCAGAATCATGCGCCAGCCCTGCCAAAGGGCGATCCGCGCCCTGTTATTCACGCCGCGCTGGCTTTTTTGCATCAGCCGGAAATCGCCCACTGGCGAGACCTGACGTTAAATGAGCTGCTTAGCGAGGCGGTGCAAAGCTGGTCGCTTGAGGCCGTTATGCCAGCATCGTCATGAATACATCATTCTCAAATGGCGCGCACTGAGCTATGATTAGCCGCTGTTTTTTTTGTCCCTATGATTGACACTGCCGAGGTGTACTATTTTTACCCGAGTCGCTAATTTTTGCCGCAAGGTGCTTAACCGCGATGACGTCGTGGTCGAGGAGAGTGAAGATCTCCCGCAAATCACGGTCATTCCGCGTGACCAGCATGCTCTGTCGCGCAAAGATATCAGTGAAAATGCCCTCAAGGTGCTCTATCGTCTGAACAAAGCAGGCTATGAGGCTTACCTCGTGGGTGGCGGCGTGCGTGACCTGCTGCTTGGCAAACGCCCGAAAGACTTTGATGTCACCACCAGCGCAACCCCCGATCAGGTGCGTAAACTGTTCCGTAACTGTCGTTTAGTCGGCCGTCGCTTCCGTCTGGCTCACGTGATGTTTGGGCCGGAAATCATCGAAGTCGCCACTTTCCGCGGGCACCACGAAGAGCAAAAGTCTGATAAACAGACCTCGCAAACGGGCCAGAACGGTATGCTGCTGCGCGATAACATCTTTGGTTCTATCGAAGAAGATGCGCAGCGCCGTGATTTCACCATCAACAGCCTCTATTACAGCGTGGCTGACTTCTCGGTGCGCGATTATGTCGGCGGCCTGCGCGATCTGCGCGATGGCGTTATCCGCTTAATCGGCGACCCTGAAACGCGCTACCGCGAAGACCCGGTACGTATGCTGCGCGCTGTACGCTTTGCCGCCAAGCTGAATATGACGATTAGCCCGGAAACCGGCGAGCCGATTCCGCGCCTGGCAACCTTGATTAACGATGTACCGCCCGCCCGCCTGTTTGAAGAGTCGTTAAAACTTTTGCAGGCCGGTCACGGTTATCCAACCTATGAATTACTGCGTGAATATCAGCTGTTCCAGCCGCTATTCCCGACCATCACCCGCAACTTTACCGAGCAGGGCGACAGCCCGATGGAACGCATTATCGTTCAGGTGCTGAAGAATACCGATAACCGTATTCAGAACGATATGCGGGTCAATCCGGCCTTCCTGTTCTCCGCCATTTTCTGGTATCCACAGCTTGAGATGGCGCAGAAGCTGACTCAGGAAAGCGGCCTTGCCTATATGGACGCCTTCGCGCTGGCGACCAATGAGGTGCTGGATGAAGCCTGCCGCGCGCTGGCGATTCCAAAACGTATCACTACGCTGGTGCGTGATATCTGGGGCCTGCAGCTTCGTCTGTCACGCCGCCAGGGCAAACGCGCGTGGAAGCTGATGGAGCATCCTAAGTTCCGTGCCGCTTACGATCTGCTGGCGCTGCGTGCAGAAGTGGAAAATAACCAGGAATTACTGCGCCTGACCAAATGGTGGGGCGAGTTCCAGGTGGCCGCGCCACCTGCGCAAAAAGAGATGCTCGATGTCCTGGGGGATGAACCTACGGCACGCCGCCGCCATCGCCGCCCGCGTAAACGCGCACCGCGTAGCGGAGGCAGTGCATGACGCTGGCGTATATCGCCCTTGGCAGCAACCTGGCGTCGCCGCTTGAGCAGGTAACTCACGCGCTTGACGCCATTGCAACCATTCCGCACAGCCGGGTGGTTGCAACCTCTTCGTACTACCGTACCCCTCCGCTCGGCCCGCAAGACCAACCTGATTACCTCAATGCCGCCGTGGCGCTGGAAACTGGCCTGTCGCCCGCCGCATTACTGGCTCATACTCAACGTATTGAGCTGGAGCATGGCCGCGTGCGCAAAGCAGAACGCTGGGGGCCGCGAACCCTCGATCTCGATATCATGCTGTTCGGTAATCTGACCATCGCAACGCCTGCGCTTACCGTGCCGCATTACGATATGAAAAACCGGGCATTTATGCTGGTTCCGCTGCTGGAAATTGCCCCTGATTGCGCCTTCCCGTGCGGCCTGCGTGTTGCCGAGGTATTAAAAAATCTCTCCCGGGATGGGATTACGTTTTGGTAACCACAACGGTGTTCTGTTTGCTAATATAGCAATCGATTTCACTCCCTCACCCTTTATTCTCAGGGATTGCCATGAAACCAATCACCATATCTCAGTTGCGCCAGTGGAAACAGGCTCAACGCAAATTCGCCACTATCACCGCCTACGATTTCAGCTTTGCAAAACTGTTTGCCGACGAAGGCATAGGTGTGATGCTGGTTGGCGATTCATTAGGGATGACCGTTCAGGGCCACGACTCCACTTTACCCGTCACCGTAGCAGATATTGTCTACCACACGCGTGCTGTGCGCCGTGGCGCACCAAATTGCCTGCTGCTGGCCGACCTGCCGTTTATGTGTTACGCCACGCCTGAACAAACCTTTGCCAACTCCGCCGAACTGATGCGCGCCGGTGCCAATATGGTCAAGCTTGAAGGCGGTCGTTGGTTGGTTGAGACTGTCAAAATGCTGACCGAGCGTGCCATTCCCGTTTGCGGGCATTTGGGTCTGACGCCGCAGTCGGTCAATATCTTCGGTGGTTATAAGATTCAGGGGCGTGATGAGGCGGGCGCGCAAACGCTGTTTGATGATGCCATCGCGCTTGAAGCCGCAGGGGCGCAGCTGTTAGTGCTGGAGTGCGTGCCGGTTGCCCTGGCAAAACGCATCACCGAGGCGCTGACTATTCCGGTCATCGGTATTGGCGCGGGCAATGTAACAGACGGGCAGATTCTGGTGATGCATGATGCCTTCGGGATCACCGGCGGCCATATTCCAAAATTTGCCAAAAACTTCCTCACCGGAAGCGGTGATATGCGCGCTGCGGTGCGGCAGTACATTTCCGAAGTTGAGTCCGGCGCCTACCCGGGCGAAGAACACAGTTTCCACTGACAGGAGAAGGGTTGTGTTGATTATCGAAACCATACCGCTGTTACGTCAGCAAATCCGCCGCTGGCGCCTGGAAGGTAAACGCATCGCGCTGGTGCCAACCATGGGCAATCTGCACGACGGGCATATGAAGCTGGTCGATGAGGCGAAAAGCCGCGCCGATGTCACAATCGCCACGATTTTTGTCAATCCCATGCAGTTTGACCGCCCGGATGATTTAACCCGCTATCCGCGCACCTTGCAGGAAGATTGCGAAAAGCTAAACCGCCGCAAAGTGGATTTGGTTTTTGCCCCTGCCGCTGCTGATATTTACCCACAGGGTCTGGAATCCCAGACCTTTGTCGAAGTACCGGGTCTTTCGACCATGCTCGAAGGGGCAAGCCGCCCGGGCCACTTCCGCGGCGTCGCCACCATCGTCAGCAAGCTGTTTAATCTGGTGCAGCCTGACATCGCCTGTTTCGGTGAAAAAGATTTCCAGCAGGTCGCCGTTATCCGCAAAATGGTGGCGGATATGGGCTACGACATCGAGATAATCGGCGTGCCAACGGTGCGCGCCAAAGATGGCCTGGCGCTGAGCTCGCGCAACGGCTACCTGAACGCTGAACAACGTAAAATTGCACCGGGCCTGCATAAAGTCATGCAGTCTCTGGCCGATAAGCTGCGTGCCGGTGAGCGTGATACCGAAGAGATGCTGGTGATTGCCGCCACCGAGCTTAACGAAAAAGGCTTCCGCTCCGACGACCTGCAAATTCGCGACGCCGATACCCTGCTGGAGCTGAATGTTAACAGCAAACGCGCCGTGGTGCTGATGGCCGCCTGGCTCGGTCAGGCACGTTTGATTGATAATATTCAGGTCGAACTCTCCCGGTAGACAGCCCGGAAAAATCGGGTAATACTGCCGGCTAAACTCCGATGGCAGGCGCTAAGCTTGCCGCTTACGTAACTCCAGTGACGAAGGTTTAAGCTATGATACGCACCATGCTGCAAGGCAAACTTCACCGTGTCAAAGTGACGCAGGCGGATTTGCACTATGAAGGCTCCTGCGCCATCGATCAGGACTTCCTTGAGGCGGCAGGCATTCTGGAATATGAAGCCATCGATATTTATAACGTCACCAACGGCAAGCGTTTCTCCACTTACGCCATCGCTGGCGAACGCGGTTCGAAGATCATTTCGGTTAACGGCGCGGCGGCACACTGTGCTGATGTCGGTGATATTCTGATTATCGCCACTTACGTCACCATGCCGGATGAGCAAGCGCGCAGCTGGCAGCCGAAAGTGGCCTATTTCGACAGCGACAACGAAATGAAACGCCTGGCGAAAGCCGTGCCGGTTCAGGTGGCCTAGCCGGTTATAACGCACCGCCCTCATCCCAGCAGTCTCCTCCGGGAGAAGGAAAAAGCCGTACCATTCCCTCACCTGAGGGTGAGGGCGTTTTACGCTCAGGTAAAACTCAAGAAGCGGGCTGGTTACTAATCAACCCCGACATGGTTTCCAGCGAATCCGTGCGCAGAATATAAAGCCGTTTTAGCACAAACGGATTATCTCCCGGTTTAACCTTCCCACGCACCGTTGTCACCGCCATATGGAAACCCGCATCGTTCGCCGCTTTCACTGCCATAACGGATTTAACAGCACTGAGTGTCTCAACAACTGATGAAGCCGCTATTCTAACAAAAGGCTGCCCAATACCCACCTTGCAAATTAGTATTGGTGGAGTAGTACGAACGGCGGATTTTTCTGCTGCTGGTGCCAGAGGCTGGTGATACCCGTCCCTCCCTGCTCCACGATGCGTTCGCGAAACGCTTCGCTGCTCAGCGTTTCGCGATGCATACGCATCGCAAACAATAGCGGCAGCGTGACGCCGGAGATCACTTCACAGTGGGGATGCTGGTGGCTCATCAGCGCTGCCGTGCGATAGGGCGCTGCGCCGGTTTTATCGGTGAGAAAGACCACTCCGTCTCCCGAATCACAATGATAAAGCGCATCGCACATCATACGGCTGAGCATATTTGTGCTCAGCCCTTTCCAGTAATTCACCGCGCAACATTGCGGCTGCGGCCCAAAACGGCGCTCGATTGCATCCAGCATATCCTGAGCGTAGTAGTCATGACCGACAATCACCCAACCTAACATAGCGTTCTCCTTTTCGCAGAGCGCAAGTGTGCCAGAAGCTCAAAAAGGCCATGTGATGTTAATCAAAACGGGGTGGGAAAATTCTTATTTACCCTCCCCTTTCGGGGAGGGTAGCCGCATTAGCTGCGCAGGCCGCGCCCGCGTTGGATCAGATACCAGCACAGAATGTAGAAGGCGACGATAAAGCCCACCAGCACCGCTACGGTGAACAGCAATGGCACGTCATTAATGCCGAGGAAACCGTAACGGAAGCCGCTGATCATATAGACCACCGGGTTAAGGTGCGATAGCGCTTTCCAGAACGGTGGCAACAGCGACAGCGAGTAGAATACGCCGCCTAAGTAGGTCAACGGAGTCAGCACGAAGGTCGGGATAAGGCTGATATCGTCAAAAGTTTTGGCAAATACCGCATTCAACAACCCCGCCAGCGAGAACAAAATCGCAGTCAGCAGCAGCGTTAACGCAACAAACAGCCACGAGTGAACCTGGAACGGCACGAAGAACAGCGAAACCGCGGTTACCAGGATCCCCACGCACAGACCACGCGCCACGCCGCCACCAACATAGCCTGCAATAATAATATGCGTTGGCACCGGTGCCACCAGCAGCTCTTCAATGTTGCGCTGGAACTTGGCGCTAAAGAACGAAGAGGCTACGTTGGCATAAGAGTTAGTGATCACGGCCATCATGATCAGACCCGGCACGATAAACTGCATGTAGGTAAAGCCGTGCATGGAGCCGATTTGTGAACCAATCAGGTTACCGAAAATAATAAAATACAGGGTCATGGTAATGACCGGCGGCACCAGGGTTTGGATCCAGATCCGCGTGAAACGGTGGATCTCTTTAGTCCAGATACTTTTTAACGCCACCCAATAGAGCCGCATCATGCCTGCCCTCCTTTCGGACCGTTAACCAGCGTGACGAACAACTCTTCAAGACGGTTAGCTTTGTTACGCATACTTAATACCTGCACCCCTTGCGAGCTTAACTGGCTAAAGACGCTATTGATTCCCTGCTCGCGCAGCACTTCAACTTCAAGCGTTGAGGTGTCGACCAGCCGATACTGGTAGCCATCAAGCTGCGGCAACGGGCTTTTCGGCGCCAGATCGAGGATAAACGTTTCTGACTTCAATTTTGCAAGTAGCGATTTCATTGAGGTGTTTTCGACCAGCTCGCCGTTTTGAATAATGCCGATGTTGCGGCACAGCATTTCAGCTTCTTCAAGGTAGTGGGTGGTCAGAATAATGGTGGTGCCTTTATCATTCAGATCTTTCAGGAAGCCCCACATTGAGCGGCGTAGCTCAATATCGACGCCTGCCGTTGGCTCATCAAGGATCAGCAGTTTCGGCTCATGCATTAACGCACGGGCAATCATCAAACGGCGCTTCATCCCACCGGACAACATACGCGCACGTTCATTGCGTTTTTCCCACAGATCGAGCTGTTTGAGGTACTTTTCGCTGCGGGCGATGGCTTCATTGCGCTCAACGCCGTAGTAACCCGCCTGGTGCACCACAATCTGCTGCACCGTCTCAAACGGGTTGAAGTTAAACTCCTGCGGCACCAGCCCAAGCTGGCGCTTGGCGTTGACCACATCTTTTTCAAGATCGTAGCCAAACACTCGTACCCGACCCGCCGTTTTATTTACCAGCGAGCTGATAATACCAATAGTGGTGGATTTACCTGCGCCATTCGGCCCCAGCAGAGCATAAAAATCCCCTGCCTCCACGCGAAGATCTATGCCGCGCAGCGCCTGAACACCACCGGGATAGGTTTTCGTTAACTGTTCCAGCTCTAATGCAATGGTCATTATTTCCAGTTACCTTGTTCGGTACAAAAAAGTTAAGCAGTTTTAAAATTTATTCAGTTGCCCTATATTACCCCAACGCACTTCTTCCGTTACAGGTTGTTAACCTCCATGAAAGACATTGATACCCTCATCAGCAATAACCAGGTCTGGTCAAAACTGATGGAGCAAGAAGACCCGGGCTTTTTTGAACGTTTGTCTCAGGCCCAAAAACCTCGCTTCTTGTGGATTGGCTGTTCTGATAGTCGCGTCCCCGCAGAACGTCTGACAGGCCTTGAGCCTGGCGAGCTGTTTGTTCACCGTAATGTGGCAAACCTGGTGATTCATACGGATTTAAATTGCCTTTCTGTTGTGCAGTACGCGGTTGATGTACTTGAAGTAGAACATATTATTATCTGCGGTCACTACGGATGCGGTGGCGTACAGGCGGCGGTTGAGAACCCGGATTTAGGGCTTATCAACAACTGGCTGCTGCATATCCGCGATATCTGGTTCAAGCATAGCTCGCTACTGGGAGAACTCCCACCGGAGCAACGCCTGGATACGCTGTGCGAGCTCAACGTGATGGAGCAGGTTTATAACCTCGGCCATT
Source organism: Buttiauxella warmboldiae (assembly GCF_003818135.1). Taxonomy (GTDB): domain Bacteria; phylum Pseudomonadota; class Gammaproteobacteria; order Enterobacterales; family Enterobacteriaceae; genus Buttiauxella; species Buttiauxella warmboldiae. The sequence continues at coordinate 31,786 of NZ_RPOH01000003.1, forward strand.
CCACCATTATGCAGTCAGCGTGGAAGCGCGGCCAGAAAGTCACGGTGCACGGTTGGGCCTACGGTATTCACGACGGCCGCCTGCGCGATTTAGAAGTCACCGCCACCAGCCGTGAATCGCTGGAGCAAGGTTACCGCAGCGGGATTTCGAACCTGCAAAACTCCCATCGCAGCCATAAGAATAGAACACCTTCGCAGTAAGCCAGATAGCAAAAAGGGCCTTAATGGCCCTTTTTAATGGATGCTACCGACTTATTCGTCCAGCAGCACCACTTTGCCGACGTACGGCAGATGGCGATAACGCTGAGCGTAATCGATGCCATAACCCACGACGAACTCGTCCGGTATCGCAAAGCCGACCCACTCCACGTTCACGTCCACTTCGCGGCGCTCTGGTTTATCCAGCAGCGTACAAATGGCCAGCGACTTCGGCTCACGCAGGCTCAGAATTTCGCGCACTTTGCTCAGGGTATTACCAGAATCGATAATATCTTCGACAATCAGCACGTCTTTGCCGCGAATATCCTCATCGAGGTCTTTCAGAATTTTCACATCGCGGGTGGTGGACATGCCGCTGCCGTAGCTGGATGCGGTCATAAAATCGACTTCGTGGGGCACCTGTACTTCACGGCACAGATCCGCCATGAACATAAATGAGCCACGCAGCAGGCCAACCAACACCATATCACTACCGCTATCACGATAATGTTCAGTGATCTCACGACCCAGTTCAGCGATACGAGTTTTGATCTCCGCTGCGGGGATCATCACTTCAACAGTATGTTTCATAGTTATAACCATATGATTTAAAAACAAATCATTAAATGCCGATCGATATTTAATCAGCATAAAATATTCAGGCAAGCAGTATAACAGCAAAACCCATCGCCGTGCCCAAATGGTAAAAAAGCCATTTATGTGATGAGTGTCACGCATGTTAATCACTATAATTAATTGCTGTTAAACTTTTAAGAGCGTGATAATCGTGAAAACAAATCACTCTGGTTCGCGACTCGTCGCAACCTTAACAGTCCTGTTTGCGGTACTGACAGGCGTGTATTTACTTATTGGCGGGATATGGCTAGTGGCCGTGGGTGGTTCCTGGTACTACCCCATTGCCGGGGCGGTGATGTTAGCCATCGCATGGTTATTTTGGCAACGCAAAGCGCTGGCGCTCTGGCTTTACGCCCTATTACTGCTTGGCACCGGAGCGTGGAGCGTGTGGGAAGTGGGCTTCGATTTCTGGGCATTAACTCCCCGGTTAGACGTGCTGTTCTTCTTCGGCGTATGGCTGCTGCTGCCGTTTGTCTATCGCCGGCTTACCCAGCCTTCAGCAGGTGCGGCTCCGGCACTGGGCGCGGTACTGGTGTTCACGGTGATAGGCCTAGCCTGGGCGGTATTTAACGATCCGCAAGAGATCAGCGGCACGCTGAAAACTGATACGCAAACCTTCTCTGCCGCAACCTCCACTATTCCTGATGCCGACTGGCCTGCCTATGGCCGCAATCAGGAAGGTCAGCGCTACTCTCCGTTAAAGCAGATCAACGATAAAAACGTCGGCCAGCTTAAAGAAGCATGGCGATTCCAGACGGGCGATGTGAAGCGCCCAACCGATCCAGGTGAAATCACTAACGAAGTCACGCCGATTAAAATCCGCGATACGCTGTATCTGTGTACTGCGCACCAGCAGCTGTTTGCGCTGGATGCGGCAACCGGCAAGCAGAAGTGGAAATTCGATCCGCGTCTGGATACCAACCCTTCATTTCAACACGTTACCTGCCGCGGGGTTTCTTACCATGAAGCAACAGCGGATAACGCAGGCCCGGAGGTGGTTTCCGACTGCCCGCGCCGTATTATTCTTCCGGTGAATGATGGCCGCCTGTTTGCGATTAATGCCGATAACGGCAAGCTGTGCGCAAGCTTTGCGAATAAAGGCATTCTGAATCTGCAAACCAACATGCCTGTCACCACGCCGGGCATGTACGAGCCGACGTCGCCTCCGATCGTCACCGATACAACCATCGTGATTGCCGGCGCGGTAACTGATAACTTCTCCACGCGCGAGCCGTCCGGGGTGATCCGTGGTTTTGACGTCAACAGCGGCAAACTGCTGTGGGCATTCGATCCCGGCGCGAAAGATCCGAACCTGATTCCAGGGGATGAGCACCATTTCACGCCGAACTCGCCGAACTCCTGGGCACCCGCGGCCTACGATGCGAAACTTGATTTGGTCTATCTGCCGATGGGCGTCGCCACGCCAGATATCTGGGGCGGCAACCGCACGCCGGAACAGGAGCGTTATGCCAGCAGCATTGTGGCGCTGAACGCGACCACCGGGAAACTGGCCTGGTCTTATCAAACGGTTCACCACGACCTGTGGGATATGGATATGCCGTCGCAGCCGACGCTTGCGGATATTACCGTTAAAGGTGAAACCGTCCCGGTGGTCTACGCGCCTGCGAAAACCGGCAACATCTTTGTGCTCGACCGTCGCAATGGCAAACTGGTGGTTCCGGCTCCGGAAAAACCGGTGCCACAAGGGGCGGCAAAAGGTGATTACGTGACGCCAACCCAGCCATTTTCGGATTTAAGTTTCCGTCCGAAGAAAGATCTCAGCGGTGCGGATATGTGGGGAGCCACGCTGTACGACCAGATGGTGTGTCGCATTATCTTCCATAAGCTGCGTTATGAAGGCATCTTCACACCGCCTTCCGAGCAAGGCACGCTGGTGTTCCCGGGTAACCTGGGGATGTTCGAGTGGGGTGGAATTTCGGTTGATCCTCATCGACAGGTGGCGATTGCCAACCCAATGGCGCTGCCGTTTGTCTCTAAGCTGATGCCGCGCGGCCCGGGCAACCCAATGGAGCCACCGAAAGATGCCAAAGGCACGGGTTCTGAATCGGGTATTCAGCCACAGTACGGCGTGCCGTATGGCGTAACGCTTAATCCGTTCCTCTCTCCGATTGGCTTACCCTGTAAGCAACCCGCGTGGGGCTACATTTCTGCGGTGGATTTAAAAACCAACGAAGTAGTTTGGAAAAAACGTATCGGTACCGTGCGCGACAGCTCACCGCTGCCCCTGCCGTTTAGAATGGGAATGCCGATGCTGGGCGGCCCAATTTCTACCGCCGGGAACGTGCTGTTTATTGGCGCAACCGCAGATAACTACCTGCGCGCTTATAACATCAGCAACGGTGACAAGCTGTGGGAAGCGCGGCTGCCAGCCGGTGGGCAGGCAACGCCGATGACCTATGAAGTGAATGGCAGGCAATATGTGGTGATTTCTGCGGGCGGCCACGGCTCTTTCGGAACCAGGATGGGCGACTATATTGTTGCTTACGCTTTACCGGACGAGGCTCAGTAATATTTGGCCCTAACCCTCTCTACGAGGGTTAGGGTTAGGACCAGGGAGAGGGGCACTTTTACGCCACCGTAAACCCAAGCATCATGCCGGTATCTTCATGCTCCAGCAGGTGGCAGTGCGCCATATAGGCCTGATCTTTAGAAGCGGGATGATCAAAACGCACTAACACTTCGCTGCGCCCGCCTTCCACACGAACCGTGTCTTTCCAGCCCTGGCGATGAGCGGCTACAGGCTGGCCGTTCTCACTGAGAATGCGGAACTGCGTGCCGTGGATATGGAACGGATGCAGCATCATGTCGCCCTCGCCGGAAATCGTCCATTTCTCGTATTTGCCTTTCTCAACGGCAAACGCCGGCGTATTCATATCAAACGCTTTGCCGTTAATTTTATTGGCATGGTGGAAATCGAAGCCCTGCATGCCGTGACTCATCTTTCCCTGGCTCATCTGGCCCATATTGCCATGCCCGGACATGCTCATGCCCGCCATCGCCTGCGGGCCATATTTATCCATCAGCGCCTGCATCCCCATCATGTCCAGCATAGGGTCCATCATCAGTTGCAGCCAGCGTTCCGCGATCCCTTCAGGGCTCGGCAGCGCCGGAACGGCGGCCAGTTTGTCAGGCATTTCACCCGAAGCGGCAACAATCAGCGGCTGGATACGTACCACGGGCTGCGGTTTATCAAACGGTGCAACCGTCATCCCCATTTGCTTAACTGGAAGCGTCACGATATCGAACGCTTTGCCGTCGCGAGTATCTACCAGCACTTCGAAACGCTCACCCATCAGCATTGGCAGTTCGGTCACTTTTACCGGCTCAGCCAGCAAGCCACCATCGCTGGCAATGACATACAGCGGACGGTTGTCGCTTGCCGCTATCGTCAGCGAACGGGCGTTACAGCCGTTCAGCAAGCGCAAACGCAGCCAGCCGCGCGGGTTGGCATGTTGCGGATACACCGCGCCGTTGCACAGCAGAGTGTCGCCAAACCAGCCTACTGCGGCACTCATCACGTCCAGTTGATAATCAATTTCCCCGCTGGCGGCAAAACGCTTGTCCTGAATAATCAGCGGGACATCATCAATCCCCCACTGTTTCGGCAAGCGCAGCGCGCGGCTTTCGCTATCGTCGATTAACACCAGGCCTGCCAGCCCCATCGCTACCTGATGGCCCGTTTTACCGTGTTGATGCGGGTGGAACCAACAGGTTGCCGCACGTTGCTGGGGGGTGAATTTCACCGTGCGCTTGCCGCCGGCGGCAATAACACCTTGTGGCCCGCCGTCGACATCTCCGGGAATTTCTAAACCATGCCAGTGAACCGTGGTCTCTTCTGCCAGGTTGTTCTTAATCTCAACGGTGACTTCCTCACCCTGAGCCAGGTGCAAAGCCGGCCCGAGTAAATTGCCGTTGTAGCCCCAGGTGGTAGCCGTTTTGCCATTAAAAGTGCTTTTGCCCGCCTGCACGGCCAAACGAATGCTATTCTTTGCATCAGGGGCGAGAAGCGTGGGGATCGGTAATGTGGGTCTGTCGGCGGCCAGCGCCGCTTTACTCCAGAGCGGCAGCGCGCTAAACGCACCGATGGCCGCAGAATATTTCAGAAAATCACGGCGATGCATAGTCGACTCCTTTTATTCGCAGGCATGATCGCCAGCATAAACCCTCCCCTTACCGGAAGGTCAAGTTTTACCCAGCGAATGGCGCTGCGAATATATCTCGTCGCACCTCATTTAACTGTGTTAACGTTTCGTATCTGAGAAAAAGTGGTAGATGTGATGAAGATGGGAGTGAGGGCAGTATTGCTGGGGTTGTTGCTGGCTTTTTCCACCAGCAGTCAGGCGCTTAGCGAGTCTGAAGCAGAAGATATGGCCGATCTTACTGCGGTGTTTGTGTTTCTGAAAAATGATTGCGGCTATCAGAATCTGCCTAACGGACAAATTCGTCGCGCGCTGGTCTTTTTTGCCCAGCAAAACCAGTGGGATTTAAGCAATTACGACACCTTCAATATGAAGGCGCTTGGTGAAGAGAGCTATCGTGATTTAAGCGGTATTGCCATACCGACGGCCAGCAAATGTAAATCCCTTGCCCGGGACTCGCTCAGCCTGCTTGCCTATGTGAAGTAGCCTGAGCCAGCTGTCCCAGAAGTCCGCAACAGGCTTTTGGGACACGGCATAAAGCAAAAGTTTAGCGATAAGTCGCGACAAATTCCCGGTAAGCGTTAACCACCTGCATAAAGTCTTCTACGCCGCAGAATGACAAACTCTCTTCGTCGTAGTAGTTCATTCCCTCTTCCATTTCATCACCGGAAATTTCCAGCTGGTTCGCGCGAATCATCACCTCTTCACCATCAAGCCACAGGGTGTATTCGTGTCCGGTGCGCTGCCACTGGCGCTCGCTGCCTTTTACGGCATTGACTGCCTCTTCAACTTCATCCAGCAGGCCCGGGTTATCTTTCACTTCTTCATTAAACCAATGGCCTACCACTTCGTGGCCCATTGACATACGCACTTTGACAACCCCTGTGACATCGCGCAAAAATTCATATTCCATGGTGCTTTCCTCTGCCTTGCCCGGGGAAACACGGTACCCCTTAGCGTATAAGATAATTATCGCAGCAAAGTCGGCGAAAAACAGCGTGTAAGCCGCAGAGCGGCAAATAAAAAAGGGGTGGAGCCTGAAGCCCTCACCCCTGGCCCTCTCCTGGAGGGAGAGGGTAGCTTTGATATTGTCTATACCGCCGTCTGGAAAATCACCCCGTCAGCCTTCTCGGTGTACTGAGAAAGCTTATCGAAGTTCAGATAACGGTAAGTATCCAGCGCCGTCTTATCAACCTGGGCCATAAAGGTCTGGTATTCGTCAGGCGTTGGCAGTTTGCCCAGCAGTGAAGCCACGGCGGCAAGCTCTGCGGAAGCCAGGAACACGTTGGCCCCGGTGCCTAAACGGTTCGGGAAGTTACGCGTAGAAGTTGAAACCACGGTAGAGCCATCCGCCACACGCGCCTGGTTCCCCATACACAGTGAACAGCCAGGGATTTCAATACGCGCACCGCTCTTACCAAACACGCTGTAGTAGCCTTCCTCCGTTAACTGAGCGGCATCCATACGCGTTGGCGGCGCAACCCACAGACGAGTTGGCAACTGGCCTTTATGGCTATCAAGCAGCTTACCCGCCGCGCGGAAGTGGCCGATGTTGGTCATGCAAGAGCCGATAAACACTTCGTCGATTTTCTCACCGGCCACATCAGACAGCAGACGCGCGTCATCCGGATCGTTTGGCGCACACAGGATAGGTTCTTTGATCTCGTTCAGATCGATTTCGATGATCTCAGCGTATTCCGCATCGGCATCGGCCTCCAGCAACTGAGGGTCCGCCAGCCATTTTTCCATGCCCTGGATGCGGCGCTCAAGCGTACGACGATCGCCGTAACCTTCTGCGATCATCCACTTCAGCAACACAATGTTGGAACTCAGGTACTCTTCGATCGGCTCGCGATCGAGCTTAATGGTACAGCCCGCAGCAGAACGCTCCGCGGAAGCATCGGTCAGCTCAAACGCCTGCTCAACTTTCAGCGTAGGCAGCCCTTCAATTTCCAGGATGCGGCCAGAGAAGATGTTTTTCTTACCTTTCTTCTCAACGGTCAGCAGGCCTTGTTTAATGGCATACAGCGGGATCGCGTGAACCAGGTCACGCAGGGTGATGCCCGGCTGCATTTTGCCTTTAAAGCGCACCAGCACCGACTCAGGCATATCCAGCGGCATCACACCGGTTGCCGCCGCAAATGCCACCAGCCCGGAACCTGCCGGGAAGGAAATCCCGATAGGGAAACGAGTGTGGGAGTCACCGCCCGTACCGACGGTATCCGGCAGCAGCATACGGTTCAGCCAGGAGTGGATAACACCATCGCCCGGACGCAGCGAGACGCCGCCACGGTTCATAATGAAGTCCGGCAGCGTGTGGTGAGTATTCACATCCACCGGCTTTGGATAAGCCGCAGTGTGGCAGAAGGACTGCATCACCAAATCAGCGGAGAAGCCCAGGCAGGCCAGGTCTTTCAGTTCATCACGGGTCATGGGACCGGTGGTGTCCTGAGAACCGACAGACGTCATTTTTGGTTCGCAGTACTGGTTCGGGCGAATGCCTTCCACGCCACAAGCGCGGCCCACCATTTTCTGTGCCAGAGAGAAGCCGCGAGTGCTTGCGACAACGTCTTTTGCCTGCACGAAGACTTCGCTACGTGGCAGATTCAGCGCTTCACGAGCTTTGGTTGTCAGACCGCGACCGATGATCAGCGGAATACGCCCACCGGCACGAACTTCGTCCAGCAGCACGTCGGTTTTCAGCTCAAAGTTAGCGATAACTTCGTTGGTTTCATGGTTACGCACTTCGCCTTTATATGGATAGATGTCGATAACATCGCCCATGTTCAGGTCGTTTACGTCAACTTCGATTGGCAGCGCGCCCGCATCTTCCATGGTGTTAAAGAAGATTGGTGCAATTTTACCGCCGAGCACCACGCCGCCGCCGCGCTTGTTCGGCACGTTCGGGATGTCGTCGCCCATAAACCACAGCACGGAGTTGGTTGCAGATTTACGAGAAGAACCCGTACCCACAACGTCACCCACATATGCCAGCGGGAAACCTTTTTTGTTTAACGCTTCGATCTGTTTGATCGGGCCAACGCTTCCAGGCTGATCCGGTTCGATACCTTCACGGGCGTTTTTCAGCATCGCTAATGCGTGCAAAGGAATGTCCGGGCGTGACCAGGCATCAGGTGCCGGAGACAGGTCATCGGTGTTGGTTTCACCGGTGACTTTAAATACGGTAACGGTGATTTTCTCAGCCAGTTTAGGGCGCGACAGGAACCACTCGGCATCAGCCCAGGATTTCAGCACTTGTTGTGCGTGGGTATTGCCCGCTTTGGCTTTCTCTTCCACATCATAGAAGTTATCGAACATCAGCAGCGTGTGGGACAGCGCCTTAGCTGCGATCGGGGCCAGTTTTTCATTATCCAGCGCGTCAATCAGCGGGTGAATGTTGTAGCCACCTTGCATAGTGCCAAGCAGTTCTACAGCTTTCTCTGGGGAGATTAACGGGGAGGTCGCCTCACCTTTAGTGAGGGCAGCCAGGAAACCGGCTTTAACATAGGCGGCTTCATCAACGCCCGGCGGAACACGATTAGTAATAAGATCTAAAAGGAATTCTTCTTCCCCCGCAGGAGGGGTTTTCAGCAGCTCGACCAGTGCGGCCATTTGGGATGCTTCTAAAGGTTTTGCAACAATCCCATCTGCAGCACGTTCGGCTACGTGCTTACGGTATTCTTCTAGCACGACGGTTCTCCTCGCTCTCATTGTCATTATCGGTTCCGGCTATGCTCTTCACGCTCCTGTGAGACAGCAGTTTGCAGGGTCAATGCCCGGTTCCGCGATGGGCAGCATAGCAGGATTTTCAGGGAGGGTGAATGTGTTTACAAAAAAGCAACATTAAATACAGGCTGAATCGTTACGAATCGCGGCGAAGCTGTCAGAGGGAAGTTTCGTTGACAAAAAAACCGCCTTTCGGCGGCTCGTTTGTCTCTTCAGGGTGGTAGCACACGATGAGGAGAAATATTTTGTGGCAAACCTAATACGAGAGCTATTTTGCCTTCTGGAATATACAGGTGCAAGATAAACTGTTTGTTTTGTGCACACCAACTTAAAAATAGATGCAACTCTTTGCAAACATTAAATCACCATATCCCAACACACCACTTTTATTTATATTCATAAGCGGCCTGCTTCGCTGGTGTAGCAGCCAGTCACCGGGCCCGGAAGCAGTTCATCCTTCCTGCGTGGCAAATCTAATACTCTTGTCACCCGGCAGCCACGCCGGATAACGCTACGCTTTTCCCACAAAAAACGGCCCCGCAGGGCCGCTTGGTCAAATCCGGAAAGTTACTTTTTCTTCGCTTTCGGGTTTGGCAGGTCGGTGATGCTACCTTCGAAGATCTCAGCCGCCAGACCTACAGACTCGTGCAGAGTCGGGTGCGCGTGGATGGTAAGCGCGATGTCTTCAGCGTCACAACCCATTTCGATAGCCAGACCGATTTCGCCCAACAGCTCGCCGCCGTTAGTCCCGACAATCGCACCACCGATAACACGGTGAGTTTCTTTGTCGAAAATCAGTTTGGTCATACCGTCTGCGCAATCGGAAGCGATAGCACGGCCAGAAGCAGCCCACGGGAAGGTGGCGGTTTCGTAGCTGATGCCTTTTTCTTTCGCTTCTTTCTCGGTCAGACCTACCCATGCAACTTCTGGTTCGGTATAGGCGATTGAAGGGATCACTTTCGGGTCGAAGTAGTGCTTCATGCCGGCGATAACTTCAGCGGCAACGTGGCCTTCGTGAACACCTTTGTGAGCCAGCATTGGCTGGCCGACGATATCGCCGATAGCATAGATGTGCGGCACGTTAGTGCGCATTTGCTTGTCGGTACGAATGAAGCCACGCTCGTCAACTTCAACGCCAGCAGCGCCTGCATCGAGCAGCTTACCGTTAGGTACGCGGCCGATTGCCACCAGAACCGCGTCATAACGCTGTGGTTCAGCAGGGGCTTTTTTGCCTTCCATTGTGACGTAGATTCCATCTTCTTTGGCTTCTACCGCCGTCACTTTGGTTTCCAGCATCAGGTTGAACTGCTTGCTGATACGCTTGGTGAAGACTTTCACCACGTCTTTGTCGGCAGCCGGGATAACCTGGTCGAACATTTCAACCACGTCAATTTCTGAACCCAGCGCGTGATACACGGTGCCCATTTCCAGACCGATGATACCGCCGCCCATAACCAGCATGCGTTTTGGTACGGATTTCAGTTCCAGTGCGTCGGTAGAATCCCACACGCGTGGATCTTCATGCGGAATGAATGGCAGTTGAATCGGACGAGAACCCGCCGCGATGATTGCGTTGTCGAAAGTGATAGTCGTTGGACCATTTTCCCCTTCAACAACCAGGGTGTTAGCACCGGTAAATTTACCCAGGCCGTTCACCACTTTAACTTTACGACCTTTCGCCATACCGGACAGGCCACCAGTCAACTGGTTAATAACCTTTTCTTTCCAGGTACGGATTTTGTCGATGTCAGTTTTCGGCTCGCCGAAAACGATGCCGTGCTCAGCCAGTGCTTTCGCTTCTTCGATAACTTTAGCAACGTGCAGCAGGGCTTTAGAAGGGATACAGCCAACGTTCAGACAAACACCGCCGAGGGTGCTGTAACGTTCTACAATGACGGTCTCCAGACCTAAATCAGCGCAACGGAATGCAGCAGAGTAACCTGCCGGGCCTGCCCCAAGTACCACGACCTGAGTTTTGATTTCAGTACTCATCATGACCTCTTAATTTATTTCCGGCGATCCTGGGTACTTTGACGCCCATTGCCACCGGGACGTTCTATCCGCCCGCAGTTTACAAAATTGTTAACAATTTTGAAACAACAAACGGCAAACGAATTGTCCTTTGCATCAGATAATCTCGAACAGCATCACGAGATTACCAGAAAAAAGCCGACCGAAGGGTCGGCTTTTTGGCTTACATCACCAGGCGGCGAATATCGGCCAGCGTATTGTTGATGATGGTGATAAAGCGCGCGCCATCAGCACCGTCAATCACGCGGTGGTCGAAGGAAAGAGACATCGGCATCATCAGACGCGGAGTGAACTCTTTACCATTCCAGACCGGCTCTATAGCCGACTTAGAGACACCCAGGATAGCCACTTCCGGCGCGTTAACGATTGGCGCGAAGTGAGTCGTCCCGATACCGCCGAGGCTAGAGATAGTGAAGCAACCGCCCTGCATTTCGCCAGCGGTCAGCTTGCCATCGCGAGCTTTCTTAGAAATAGCCATCAGTTCGCGAGACAACTCAGAGATGCTCTTCTTGTTCACATCTTTGAACACCGGAACCACCAGACCGTTTGGCGTATCAACCGCCACACCGATGTTGATGTATTTCTTCAGCGTCAGCTTCTGGCCGTCTTCAGACAGAGAACTGTTGAAGCGAGGCATCTGCTCAAGAGCCGCAGCAACCGCTTTCATGATGAACACCACAGGCGTGAACTTCACATCCAGCTTACGCTTGGCCGCTTCGTCGTTCTGCTGCTTACGGAACGCTTCCAGGTCAGTAATATCTGTTTTGTCGAAGTGCGTAACGTGCGGGATCATCACCCAGTTACGGCTCAGGTTGGCACCAGAGATTTTCTGGATACGGCCCAGTTCAACTTCTTCGATTTCGCCGAACTTGCTGAAATCAACTTTCGGCCATGGCAGCATGCCAGGCAGACCGCCGCCGCTAGCCGCAGCTGGTGCAGATTCTGCACGCTTAACCGCGTCTTTCACGTAAGCCTGAACGTCTTCGCGCAGGATACGACCTTTACGGCCAGTCCCTTTCACTTTCGCCAGGTTCACACCGAACTCACGCGCCAGACGGCGAATCAGTGGGGTGGCGTGAACATATGCGTCGTTTTCAGCGAATTCAGTTTTGCCGGAAGCCGCAGCTGGCGCCGCAGTGGGTTTCTGAGCTGCTGCCGCAGGAGCCGGAGCTGCTGCTTCTTGCTTAGCGGCAGGAGCAGGTGCTGCGCCTTCCACTTCAAAGACCATAATCAGAGAACCGGTAGACACTTTGTCGCCAGTATTGATTTTGATTTCTTTTACCACGCCCGCGAACGGAGCCGGGACTTCCATAGAAGCTTTGTCGCCTTCTACGGTGATCAGTGATTGTTCAGCGGCCACTTTATCGCCCACTTTAACCATCACTTCAGTCACTTCAACTTCGTCACCGCCGATGTCTGGCACGTTCACTTCTTTCGAGCCAGAAGCCGCAGGTGCAGCAGCCGGAGCCGCTTCAGCTTTAGTTTCTGTAGCAGCCGGTGCAGCACCTGCTACTTCGAAGACCATAATCAGGGAACCGGTAGACACTTTGTCGCCAGTGTTGATTTTGATTTCTTTTACCACGCCTGCGAACGCTGCCGGGACTTCCATAGAAGCTTTGTCACCTTCAACGGTGATCAGAGACTGTTCTGCTTCTACTTTGTCGCCAACTTTAACCATGATCTCGGTAACTTCAACTTCATCACCGCCGATGTCTGGCACGTTCACTTCTTTCGCCGTAGCTGCTGCCGGAGCGGCCGCTGGCGCTGCTTCTTTCTTCTCTTCAGCCGGAGCTGGTGCCGCTTGCGCTGCACCTTCGGCGGATTCGAAAATCATCACCAGTTTGCCGGTTTCAACTTTGTCACCCACCGCAACTTTGATCTCTTTGACCACGCCTGCTTGCGGAGAAGGGACTTCCATTGAAGCCTTGTCACCTTCCACGGAGATGATGGACTGGTCAACTTCAACCTTGTCGCCCACTTTCACCATGATTTCGGTCACTTCAACTTCGTCTGCACCGATGTCCGGTACTTTGATTTCGATAGCCATTTTATTCTTTACCTCTTATGCCAGACGCGGGTTGACTTTATCTGCATCGATATTGAATTTGGTGATAGCGTCTGCCACCACTTTCTTATCGATTTCGCCACGTTTAGCCAGTTCGCCAAGTGCTGCAACAACCACATAAGATGCGTCCACTTCGAAGTGGTGACGCAGGTTTTCGCGGCTGTCTGAACGACCGAAGCCATCAGTACCCAGTACACGGTAATCGCTTGCCGGGATGAAGTTACGGATCTGCTCAGCGAACAGTTTCATATAGTCAGTAGATGCCACGGCCGGTGCATCGCTCAGAATCTGAGCCACATACGGTACGCGCGGTTCCGCAGTTGGGTGCAGCATATTCCAGCGCTCACAATCCTGGCCATCACGCGCCAGTTCAGTGAAGGAAGTTACGCTGAACACATCAGAGCCAACGCCGTAATCTTTAGCCAGGATCTGTGCTGCGTCACGTACGTGACGCAGGATAGAACCGGAGCCCATCAGCTGAACTTTACCTTTGCTACCTGCAACTGTTTCCAGTTTGTAGATACCTTTACGGATGCCCTCTTCCGCGCCTTCTGGCATGGCTGGCATGTGGTAGTTTTCGTTCAGCGTGGTGATGTAGTAATAAATGTTCTCCTGCGCTTCACCGTACATACGCACCAGGCCGTCATGCATGATGACTGCAACTTCGTAAGCGTAAGCTGGATCGTAAGAGATACAGTTAGGGATAGTCAGCGACTGAATATGGCTGTGGCCATCTTCATGCTGCAGACCTTCACCGTTAAGCGTAGTACGACCGGAAGTCCCGCCGACCAGGAAGCCACGCGCCTGTTGGTCACCCGCCGCCCAGCACAGGTCGCCGATACGCTGGAAACCAAACATCGAGTAGTAGATGTAGAACGGGATCATTGGCAGATCGTTGGTGCTGTAAGAGGTCGCAGCAGCCAGCCAGGATGAACCTGCGCCCAGCTCGTTGATACCTTCCTGCAGGATCTGACCTTTCTCGTCTTCTTTATAGTATGCAACCTGCTCACGGTCCTGCGGGGTGTACTGCTGGCCGTTCGGGCTGTAAATACCAATCTGACGGAACAGACCTTCCATACCGAAAGTACGCGCTTCATCGGCAATGATTGGAACCAGACGGTCTTTGATAGACGGGTTCTTCAGCATTACGTTCAGGGCACGCACGAAAGCGATAGTGGTGGAGATTTCTTTGTTCTGCTCATCTAACAGAGAGCTGAAGTCTGCAAGTGTTGGCAGTTCCAGTTTCTCGGTGAATTTTGGCAGGCGAGTCGGCAGGTAGCCGTTCAGTTTTTCGCGCTGGCCGTGCAGATATTTGTACTCTTCACTGCCTTCTTCGAACTTGATGTAAGGCAGTTTTTCAATTTCAGCATCGGTCACCGGCACATTGAAACGGTCACGCACATAGCGCACGCCGTCCATGTTCATTTTCTTAACCTGGTGGGCGATGTTTTTACCTTCGGCAGTTTCACCCATGCCATAACCTTTAACGGTATGAGCCAGGATGACAGTTGCTTTGCCTTTGGTTTCCTGTGCATTTCTCAGCGCAGCGTAGATTTTCTTCGGATCGTGGCCGCCACGGTTCAGCGCCCAAATCTCATCGTCGGACATATCTTTAACCAGTGCGGCAGTTTCTGGATAACGACCGAAGAAGTGCTCACGAACGTAGGCACCGTTTTTAGATTTGAAGGTCTGGTAGTCGCCGTCAACGGTTTCGCCCATCAGCTGCAGCAGCTTGCCGCTGGTGTCTTTACGCAGCAGCTCGTCCCAACGAGAACCCCAAATCACTTTGATCACGTTCCAGCCGGCGCCCGCGAAGATGCCCTCCAGTTCATTAATGATTTTGCCGTTACCGGTTACTGGGCCATCAAGACGCTGCAAGTTACAGTTAATGATGAAGCACAGGTTGTCCAGCTTTTCACGGGTAGCGATAGTGATCGCACCTTTGGATTCTGGCTCATCCATCTCACCATCGCCCAGGAACGCGTAAACGCGCTGTGCGGAGGTGTCTTTCAGGCCGCGGTGTTCCAGGTATTTCTGGAATTTAGCCTGATAGATTGCACCGATTGGACCCAGACCCATAGAGACGGTCGGGAACTGCCAGAATTCAGGCATCAGTTTCGGGTGCGGATAAGAGGAGAGACCATTACCGTGAACTTCCTGACGGAAATTGTTCATCTGCTCTTCGGTCAGGCGGCCTTCAAGGAAAGCACGTGCGTAAACGCCTGGGGAGATGTGGCCCTGGAAGTACACCAGATCGCCGCCGTCTTTCGCATTGCGCGCGCGGAAGAAGTGGTTGAAACACACGTCATACACGGTTGCAGAAGACTGGAAAGAGGACATATGGCCGCCCAGATCGAGGTCTTTTTTAGACGCACGCAGCACGGTCATAATGGCGTTCCAACGGATAGCAGAACGAATACGGCGTTCCAGCTCCAGATTCCCCGGGTATTCCGGCTCATCTTCAACGGCGATGGAGTTTACGTACTGGCGGGCAGCAGAACCTTCTGCAACTTTTACTCCACCTTTACGGGCTTCGCTCAGTAACTGGTCGATCAGGTACTGGGCGCGCTCAACACCTTCTTCACGGATGACCGATTCGATCGCCTGTTGCCAGTCGCGAGTTTCGATCGGATCCACGTCATTTGGGAAACGTTCTGACATGGGTGGTATTCCTTATCTGTGTCTAATACGTTGATTATCTGGAACCTGTCCCATTGTGCTTTCCTTGAAAAAACACAATAAGACAGGTTCTGCGTTTAGTTGCCGCGCTCTAAAAATTGGCGCTTTTGAGAACCTGAAAGTTCAGGCTCTTATTCCTTACGTTGCTGTAAGCGCCGCAGAGAACGTTCCCGGCGGCTCTGTTCGCGGCTGCGATCCAGCAATATTTCTTCGATAAATGCCAGGTGACGGTGCGACGCTTCGCGCGCCTGCTCCGGCTCCCGTGCCATAATCGCCGCAAAAATGCTGGCGCGATGGCTGCTCACTTGCGCCAGCATTTCACGGCGCGCGTAGAGCAATTCAAAATTCTGACGAACGTTTTGTTCGAGCATCGGTGACATGCAGCGCAGTAAGTGTAGTAGCACTACGTTGTGGGCGGCTTCCGTTACGGCGATTTGATACTGCATAACCGCGTCAGATTCAGCATCCAGGTCGCCGCTCTCTTGCGCTTGTTCAATGGCCAGATGGCAGTCGCCAATACGTTTGAGATCTTCGTCGGTACCACGCAATGCCGCGTAATAGGCCGCGATACCTTCAAGTGCGTGGCGGGTTTCGAGCAGATCAAACTGGGATTCAGGATGGTCAGACAGCAGTTCGACCAGCGGGTCGCTTAAACTTTGCCAAAGACTGTTCTGGACAAAAGTACCGCCGCCCTGACGACGAAGCAGCAGTCCCTTCGCTTCGAGACGCTGAATGGCCTCGCGCAGTGAAGGACGAGAAACGTCGAACTGTTTCGCCAATTCGCGCTCTGGTGGGAGTTTTTCGCCGGGACGCAAGGTTCCCTCGAGGATCAGAAACTCCAACTGCTGCTCAATCACATCGGATAGTTTTGGCTGGCGGATTTTGCTGTAGGCCATGTGTTCCCTGTCTCTGCCATTAGCGCTGATGCCCATCAGATCTCTATTTTTCAGGGCAGTCAATTGGTATGACCAATTTCACATTCTTGACGCTAAAGTAACAAAGTATTCACCTTCTGTCCATATTGGTTTTGATTGAAATCATTAAAACCGGCACATTTTAACAACATTACAGAAATGACGTTTCAAAACTGCAACCTTGAACAAATGTTACATTTACCCTTTAGCAGCGGCATTTAACCTTTACGAAACAGTAAAAACTGCCTTTTTTCGCAATCTGAACCGATTCACCTGAGCAAAATACGCATATTCATTCACAGGAGACGCTTACATTGCATCAAGAGCCTCTGCAATCAATAACGTGATCGATCTGACGATTGATTTCTTTTTATTCAACTCGTCGCGACAGGCTTAGAAAGCAGGTGCAAACGCTGGCGCTTACCACTATTCTTTGCGTTGCGGAAGTCTGGTTTGCAAAATACTGGAATTAAAAACCGTAAAATAAAGACTACACATTACGGAATCACAAACTTACAGAGGTGCAATCAGCACCCTGAAAATAACCATACGAGGTTAAATGATGGAACAAGGCGACACGCTGAAACGCGGCCTTAAAAACCGCCATATCCAGCTTATCGCGCTGGGTGGAGCAATTGGGACAGGCCTGTTTCTGGGCAGTGCGTCTGTTATCCAGTCCGCCGGACCGGGAATTATTCTCGGTTACGCGATTGCCGGCTTTATTGCCTTCCTGATCATGCGTCAGCTGGGTGAGATGGTCGTTGAAGAACCTGTAGCAGGTTCATTTAGCCACTTTGCCTACAAATACTGGGGCGGTTTCGCCGGTTTCGCCTCTGGCTGGAACTACTGGGTGCTGTATGTATTAGTTGCCATGGCAGAACTGACGGCGGTCGGCAAATATATTCAGTTCTGGTACCCGGAGATCCCAACCTGGGCCTCCGCTGCGGTCTTCTTCGTCGTGATCAACGCCATTAACCTCACTAACGTCAAAGTATTTGGTGAAATGGAGTTCTGGTTCGCCATTATTAAAGTCATCGCCGTTGTGGCCATGATTGTGTTTGGTGCCTGGTTGCTGTTTGGCGGCCATGCTGGCCCACAAGCGACCGTGCGTAACCTTTGGGAACAAGGCGGGTTCTTGCCACATGGCTGGACCGGGCTGGTAATGATGATGGCCATCATTATGTTCTCCTTTGGTGGGCTGGAGCTGGTGGGGATTACTGCGGCTGAAGCCGATAACCCACAGGTCAGCATTCCAAAAGCCACCAACCAGGTGATTTACCGTATTCTGATTTTCTATGTGGGTTCCCTGGCCGTGCTGCTGTCTCTGATGCCGTGGACGCGCGTTACTGCGGATACCAGCCCGTTCGTACTGATCTTCCACGAACTGGGCGATACTTTCGTTGCCAATGCGCTGAACGTTGTGGTACTGACCGCCGCACTTTCTGTTTATAACAGCTGCGTTTACTGCAACAGCCGTATGCTGTTTGGCCTGGCCCAGCAAGGCAACGCGCCGAAAGCGCTGCAGAAAGTCGATAAGCGTGGCGTGCCGGTTAATACCATTATGGTATCTGCGCTGTTCACAGCACTGTGTGTTTTGATCAACTACCTGGCACCAGCAGAAGCATTCGGCCTGCTGATGGCGCTGGTGGTATCAGCTCTGGTTATCAACTGGGCAATGATTAGCCTTGCGCACATAAAATTCCGCCGCGCGAAACAGCAGCAGGGCGTGAAAACCCGCTTCCCTGCCCTGTTCTACCCGCTGGGTAACTATGTCTGCCTGCTATTTATGGCTGCGGTACTGGTCATCATGGCGATCACCCCGGGTATGGCGATCTCCGTATGGCTGATCCCTGTATGGGTGGTAATTCTCGGCATTGGTTATTTCATTAAACAGAAGAACCTGAAAACCGTTAAAGCATAAAGGTTATTTCAGTCAGAAAGCGCCCCGCTGAGCAACCACTCGCCGGGGCGCTTTGTTAAATTCAGACTTAAACCAGAGTGCCGTAAATAGTCAGTAGCGCCACCGCCACTAAAACCACCAGTGCGCTTTTCTTTGCCATCGACACCGCAGCTTTTGGGGTTTTTATCTTATCGAGATGCGGTTCTCTTGCCAGCGAATACTGGGCCAGTTGAGTCAGCACCTGATACTGCGACGTATGGCGATCGGCAAGTGAAGCAAACCACGCAGGAAGCGCCCTTTCACCGTGCCCCAGCAGGGCATAGACCACGCCGAACAGACGCACCGGCACCCAGTCCAGCACATGCAAAATGGCATCAATACCGGAGTGTAAACGCTCTTGCACAGAGTGATGACGCGCAAGCCACGTCTGCCAGGCTCGCAGGAAAGCATAGCCCGCAAGCGTGACCGGCCCCCAGGTACCGCCGACGATAAACCAGAAAAGCGGTGCCAGATAAAAACGGAAGTTAATCCATAGCAGCGCATTTTGCAGCTCTTTCAGATACTCGCGCTCATCGCAATCTGGCGGCACCCCGTGGATAAGCGTCAGTTCACTCGCCATCGCATCACGCGCGTGGCTATCCCCGTGGCTCGCCGCCTGCAAATAGGCATGATAATGCAGACGAACCGGACCCGCTCCGATGCACAATACCCCGAGGGCAATCCAGAACACCAGCAGCGGCACATTGAAGAACAACCCCTGCAATGCGCGAATACAGAGGAACACCACCAGCATACACAGGGCGGTCATCAGGATAGTGCGTAACCATGAAAAGCTGTTGATCCGCCTAAAGAGTGCTTCCAGACGGTGATCCAACTGCCAGTGCTCGCCCAGCTTAAACAGCCGCTCCCAAACCATCACCAGCAATAATGTAAACAGCGTCATTCCCTCTCCTTATTTGACATAACCTCTACTAAGTGGCGAAAACGCGGCCAGTCGAATGCAGGGCCGGGGTCAGTTTTACGCTCCGGGGCAATATCACAATGTCCCGCTATATGGTCTGCTATGGCCGGATAAATATCGATCAGTCGGGCGGTAATCGCCGTAAGTTGTTGATATTGAACATCACTATAGGGCAGCATATCGGTGCCCTCCAGCTCAATCCCGATGGAAAAATCATTGCAGCGCTCGCGCCCCTGGTAGAGAGAAATCCCGGCATGCCAGGCGCGTTTATCGAAAGGAACATACTGAACGATTTCACCATCGCGGCGAATCAGACAATGTGCCGAAACACGCAAATGTGCGATATCCGCAAAGTACGGGTGAGCAGCTGGATCCAGCGTTCCGCTAAATAATGCGTCAATCCACGGCCCGCCAAATTCACCGGGCGGCAAACTGATGTTATGCACCACCAGCAGCGAAGGGGTTTCCTCCTCCGGGCGACAATCGAAATGTGGCGAAGGGAGATGTTTAATCCCCACCAGCCAGCCGTTTTTTAGCTGCATCCGCGCTCTCCTTAGAGTGGTACTTGAGGTCGCATCAATGTAGCATGTTTCGATATTAACTAAGCCATTTCGGAGTTTTATCATGCCACCTCGCCGCTATAACCCAGACCGCCGACGTGACGAGCTTCTCGAACGCATTAACCTTGATATTCCTGAAGCTGTTTCCCAGGCTTTACGCGAAGATCTTGGCGGTGACGTCGACCCCAATAACGATATCACCGCGCAGCTGCTGGATGCAGATCATCGTTCCCATGCCGTGGTGATCACCCGTGAAGACGGCGTGTTCTGCGGTAAACGCTGGGTTGAAGAGGTATTTATCCAGCTTGGTGGAGAGGTGCAAGTCAGCTGGCATGTGGAAGATGGCCAGAGCGTGGTTGCCAACCAGCCGCTGTTCGAACTGGCCGGGCTTTCCCGCGTGCTGTTAACCGGTGAACGTACCGCGCTTAACTTTGTACAAACGCTGTCCGGCGTTGCCAGCGAAGTGCGCACTTACGTTAACCTGCTGGACGGCACCAATACGCAACTGCTTGATACCCGTAAAACTCTGCCGGGCCTGCGCACGGCGTTGAAATACGCGGTATTGTGCGGTGGCGGCAGCAACCACCGCTTAGGCCTGTCTGACGCATTTTTAATTAAGGAAAATCACATCATCTCTTCTGGCTCAATTCGCCAGGCGGTGGAAAAAGCTTTCTGGCTCCACCCGGATGTGCCCGTTGAAGTGGAAGTTGAGTCGCTTGCAGAGCTGGAGCAGGCTTTGCATGCCGGCGCTGACATCATCATGCTCGATAACTTCAACGTTGAAGAGATGCGTCAGGCTGTAGCGTTAACCAACGGTCAGGCGCGTCTGGAAGTTTCCGGAAACGTCACCAAAGAAACCATCCGTGAATTTGCTCAAACGGGCGTCGACTTTATCTCGGTCGGCGCACTGACCAAGCATGTGCGCGCACTCGATCTCTCCATGCGTTTCCGCTAATTCCAGCCGGGCAGATGAGGTAAAACACATCTGCGATGGCTGACATTGCTGAGACAGAAGGAAAAAGGTGGTTTTTCCTTCTGTCTGGCGACGTCCTTTTGCTTGTCACTACGTCACGCCGCGCAATTTTATTGCAGCATCTGCAAGCCATAAAAATATCCCGGAACGCAGATTCCCAATGCTTTTATTCACCCTCGCCTGAAAAATTGCAACGGTGCAAAGTGCCGCTATCTCACTCAGGAGCGGCATATGAGCAAACAACGGGGATTCACCCTTATTGAGCTGATGGTGGTTATTGGCATTATTTCGATTCTTAGCGCCATCGGCATTCCCACCTACCAAAACTACCTGCGCAAAGCGGCCCTCACCGACATGCTACAAACGTTCCTCCCCTATCGCACCGCTACAGAACTGTGCGCTATTGAGCGCGGTGGAATTAACGCATGCGATGCGGGCAGCAACAGTATTCCTGCGCCAAAAACCAGCCGCTATGTTAGCGGAATCAGCGTTGAAAAAGGCGTCATTACGCTGACAGGGCAAGAAAGCCTGAACGGGCTTACCGTTTCTCTGACTCCGCGCTGGAGCGATACGCAAGGCGTCGAAGGCTGGTCGCGAAACTGTGCCGCCGCCAATAACAGCGCGCTGCAACAAACATGCGAGGAAGTTTTCCGCTTTGATAATCAACCCGCGGGGAACTAATCATGGCAAATCAGCAAATTCTCGCATTGTGTAACCAGTATCAGGCGCTATTGCTTTCCGACACGCCAACGCCACATATCGCTATTGCACCCAACCCCCCTGCACAATTTTTTGAAGCGCTGCGCTTTATCTATGATAAGCCCGTCAATATTGAATACTGGCCAGCAGAACAGCTGGAAAAAGCGCGTCACTCACGGCTGCCGAGTGGTACAGATGAACCACCGGTGAATACCGCACCGGTGGTGCAACTGCTGCAAGAAATGCTCCATAAAGCGATGCAGCTACGGGCATCTGATATTCACTTTGAGCCGGTAGAACAAGGGTATCAAATACGTTTTCGGATCGACGGCGTGCTGCAACGGCAACCGCTGCTGCCACTCCATCTGGCCGCACCGTTAACCGCGCGGCTAAAAGTTTTAGCTAATCTGGATATTGCCGAGCGCCGCCTCCCGCAGGATGGCCAAATGGCGGTCGAAATTGAACGCCATAAGTGTTCCTTTCGCATCGCGACGCTGCCGGTGTATCACGGTGAAAAAGTGGTCTTACGCTTGATGACACAGGCAGAGCAAACTTTTGAACTCTCTGAATTAGGCATGCCTCCTGAGGAGTGCACCCGTTTTCGCAGCGCCCTGGCTAATCCACAGGGCATGATCCTGGTCACCGGCCCTACAGGTAGCGGCAAAACAATCACGCTGTACAGCGCGCTAAAAATACTTAATAAAGTTTCAACCAATCTCTGCAGCGTTGAAGATCCGATAGAAATCCCGATGCGCGGCCTTAACCAAACGCAAATTAATCTGAAAGCGGGGCTGAGCTTTCAAAGTGTGCTGCGCGCTTTACTGCGCCAGGACCCGGATATCATCATGGTGGGGGAAATCCGCGATGGTGAGACGGCAGAAATAGCCATTAAAGCCGCGCAGACAGGGCACCTGGTCCTTTCAACACTCCACACCAATTCCACGGCTGAGACGGTTATCCGCCTCGAACATATGGGCGTCGAGCGCTGGATGCTGGCCTCTGCGCTAAAGATGGTGGTGGCGCAGCGCCTGGTGCGTAAGCTCTGCCCGTACTGTAAACAACAACAGCCTGATGACATCACTCTTCCCGCCACGCTTTGGGGCGCACCTTTGCCACGCTGGCGAGCAGTGGGCTGTGAACGCTGTTACGGCGGCTTCTACGGGCGTCACGCATTATTTGAAATTATGCTGATTGATCCTGCGCTGCAAACGGCAGTTATCAGCGGGATGCCAGCCCATGACATCGAAAAGCTGGCGCGTCACCAGGGCATGATGACGCTTTTTGAATGCGGCTGTCAGGCTGTGGAACAAGGCCTGACCACACTCGAAGAGCTGTACCGGGTGCTTGGCGTGCCCCATGACTAAATTTGTACTCTGGCGCTGGAAAGCGGTCGACAGGCATGGGCAGATACAACAAGGAGCGCTGCTGGGGGATGATGCGGCATCGGTCAGCGATCGATTGTTTCATAGCGACCTGCAGCTTTTACAGCTGCGAAGATCGTCCCATCCCCGGCGAGGCTGCTGGCACATTCAGCAAAAAATCCAGGTGTTCCGTCAGCTAGCCACGTTGCTGCAGGCAGGAATTTCCTTATCCGATGGGTTATTGCTTATCGCCCGGCAACACCCCTTTCGGGAATGGCAGGCATTACTGACGGAGATTGAGCAACAGGTTTCAAACGGCATCCCCTTCTCCAGCGCGTTACAGCAGTGGCCAGCCATATTCCCTCCCCTGTTTATTGCGCTGATCCATATTGGTGAGCTAACGGGAAAGCTGGACGAGTGCTGTAAAAAGCTGGCTGAACAACAAGAGAAACTCTATCAATTGCGCAAAAAGGTGATGAAGGCCCTGCGCTACCCGCTGTTTATTGTCGCCGTCGCGCTACTGGTTACCATTGGGATGATGAGTTTCGTGCTGCCGGAATTTGCCAGTATCTACCGCTCTTTTAATGCCCCCTTACCCGCAATTACCGTGGCAATCATGGCGGTTTCACACTGGGTGACGACACAAGGGCCCGGGTGGCTGCTGGCCGCTACGGCACTCGCCTTCATTGGCTATTTTTTGCGGCAAAGAAACCCCCACTGGCAGGAGTACCAACAAAATCTGATGCTGCGAACGCCATTGGTTGGGCCGCTGTGGCGCGGGCAAATTCTCAGCCAGATTTACACTACGCTGTCCCTTTCCCAGCAGGCAGGTATTCCCTTGCTACAGGGACTTGAGGCGGTTGAGGCTACTGTATCCCAGCGATTGTGGCAGAAAGTTATTTTGCAAATCAGCGCCCAAGTGGCTCAAGGGATACCGCTCTGGCAGTCGCTTTCTGAGAGCGGGCGTTTCACACCGCTATGCAGCCAGCTGGTACGTATTGGGGAGGAGTCAGGCGCTTTAGATTTGATGCTGGAGAAACTGGCAGGCTGGCATCATAACAATACCGAAGAGCAGGCAGACAACCTTGCCGCGGCTCTGGAGCCGGTGATGATGTTAGCGGTGGGAATCATTATTGGCACGCTGGTGATTGCGCTGTATCTGCCTATTTTCCAGCTAGGGGAGGCGATGAGCGCAGGATGATAGCAGCTCAGCAATCAATACCGAAAAGCAGGCAGTCAACCTTGCCGCGGCTCTGGAGCCGGTGATGATGTTAGCGGTGAGAATAATTATTGGCACGCTGGCGATTGCGCTGTATCTGCCTGTTTTCCAGCCAGGAGAGGCGATGAGCGCAGGATGATAGCGGCGCAGCAATCAATGCCGCGCCGTATGGCGCTGATAGCTTAGAGGCTATTGAAAACGCGGTTTTCCTGCTCATTCACTCGAATAAAGGTAGTACGTTTGGTCAACTCTTTCAGGCGAGAAGCGCCAACGTAGGTACATGCAGAACGCAGGCCGCCCATAATATCACGAGCCGTGTTTTCAACCGGGCCACGCAGCGGCAGCTTAACGGTTTTGCCTTCTGCTGCACGGTATTGTGCAACGCCGCCCACGTGGCGAGTCATCGCAGATTCGGAACTCATACCGTAGAACAGCATGAATTTCTCACCGTTTTCTTCAACAAGGGTGCCACCGCTTTCGTCATGACCCGCCAGCATACCGCCCAGCATCACGAAGTCTGCGCCGCCGCCGAATGCTTTAGCCACATCGCCCGGCATAGTGCAGCCGCCGTCGCTAACGATCTGGCCGCCAAGTCCATGGGCTGCATCAGCACATTCAATCACCGCAGAAAGCTGTGGATAACCCACGCCGGTTTTGACGCGCGTCGTACAAACAGAACCAGGACCAATACCCACTTTAACGATGTCAGCGCCAGAGAGGATCAGCTCTTCGCACATCTCACCGGTCACCACGTTACCGGCACAGATAACTTTATCCGGCCAGGCTTCACGCGCTTTAGAGACAAACTGCGTGAAGTGCTCGGAGTAGCCGTTAGCCACATCGATACAGATGAATTTCAGTGCGGGATTCAGCGTGAGGATCTGTTTGGTTTTCTGGAAATCAGCATCTGATGTCCCCGTTGAAACCATAACGAACTTCAGAACGTCGTCTGCAACAGAGTTGACAAAGTTGCGCCACTCTTCTACAGAGTAGTGCTTGTGAACGGCGGTGAGGATATCAAACGAGGCCAGCGCCTGGGCCATACCGAATGTACCAACGGTGTCCATGTTAGCCGCAATGATCGGAACACCTGACCATGCAATACCGGAGTGTTTGAAAGTGAACTGGCGTTCGAGCTCTACGTCAGAGCGGCTTTTCAGCGTGGAACGTTTCGGGCGGATAAGAACGTCTTTAAAACCTAACTTCAAATCTTCTTCAATACGCATGTTACAGATTCCTGGGTCGAATGGCGATGGACGCGTGAACGCAATCGGCGATACAACTACCAATTCCAGTGACGTTATCATACGCACTATTAATGGCTCCGCAAGACTGCGAAAACACTCTTTTTTGCGCTACAATCGTTAGAATTTACCTGAGTAACAGGAAACCGCTAAACGGGCCTGCTCTTTGCCCGTACCACAGCAGGTTTCTGGTTTTCTTTGCATACCAATACGTTGGCTATCTCTTTGATGAGCGTAGATTTAGGGTCCGGTTTTTTATGGTTTACACGGTGGCGTTAACAGGTGGGATTGGCAGCGGCAAAACGACTGTCGCCGAGGGGTTTTCCCGCTCAGGTATTACCGTTATCGATGCTGACGTCATTGCACGTCGGGTTGTTGAACCAGGACAACCCGCTCTGGGCATCATTTGTAACCATTTTGGTGATGAAATCCTGCTTCAGGATGGCACACTTAATCGCCGGGCTTTGCGCGAGAAGATCTTTTCTTCGTCCACAGAGAAACAATGGCTCAATGCGCTGTTGCATCCACTCATCCACCAGCAAACCCAGGCTGAAATCAATCGGGCCCTTTCTCCTTATGTTTTGTGGGTTGTTCCTTTGCTAATTGAGAACCACCTGCAACACAAGGCCGATCGCGTTCTGGTTGTTGATGTCTCGCCAGAAGTGCAAATCGCACGTACTATGGCGCGCGATAAAGTCAGTCGCCAGCATGTGCAACAAATTCTCGCGGCACAGGCGACACGCGAGGCGCGCCTGAGCGCTGCCGATGATGTAATAAATAATGATGGTGACACCGCACAGGTGGCCGCACATGTTGACCGTCTGCATCGCCAGTATCTGAAACTGGCGAGCCAGGCCGCACAGCAGGATAACGAATAATGAGCACCCAGATACTTTTTGAGCACCCACTAAATGAAAAAATGCGTACCTGGCTGCGTATCGAATTCTTAATTCAACAACTCGAAAGTTCATTACCGGTAGATGACACCTCCAAAGCGCTGCACTTCTTCCGTAACGTTGGCGATCTGCTCGACGTTTTTGAACGCGGCGAAATTCGTACCGATATTCTCAAAGAGCTGGAGCGCCAACAGCGTAAACTGTTGAACTGGGCCGAAGTTCCGGGCGTTGATATGCAGCTCATTGATTCACTGCGCAGCCAGTTAAAAGAACGCGGCACCGTCTTAATGGCCGCTCCGCGTCTGGGGCAGGCGTTACGTGAAGATCGTCTGATAGCCCTGGTTCGCCAGCGTCTTAGTATTCCTGGCGGCTGCTGCAGTTTCGATTTGCCAACCTTGCATATCTGGCTCTACTCGCCACAGGCTCAGCGCGATACCCAGATTAATCACTGGCTGGCAACGTTACAGCCGCTGAAGCACGCCTTAGAGCAGATTCTGGACATTATTCGTAATTCAGCGCCCTTCCGTAAGCAAACCAGCCTGAACGGTTTTTATCAGGACAACGGCGATGATGCCGATCTGCTGCGTTTGCAGTTGGATCTTTGCACTCAGCTTTATCCGCAGGTTTCGGGCCATAAAAGCCGTTTTGCCATCCGTTTCCTACCGCTTGATAGCGAGAATGGCCTTATTCCTGAGCGTCTAGATTTCGAGCTGGCATGCTGTTAAGGAGCCACAGTGTCTGAACCAACAAAAGTAAACTGCCCGGGCTGCGGCAAAATTGTGGTCTGGAATGAAACCAGCACGTACCGCCCCTTTTGCAGCAAACGCTGCCAGCTGATTGATTTAGGTGAATGGGCCGCCGAGGAAAAACGCATTCCAAGCAGCGGCGACCTGTCTGAAAGCGACAGCTGGAGCGAAGAAGACCTGCGTTAACTCTGCTGTAATCTACTGATAACCGGTTCATTAGCTGGTGGGAAATCTGCTGCCACCAGCGCCTTCTGCGCGATCCACCGGCCCGGCTGCCCCTCTTTCCCCCACGGCTCACCTTCCCAGCCTTCCACCATAAAGAACCACAGCGTGATGTGCCTGTCCGGGAACTGGTAAGCCAGCTTCTCAAATAGCGTAAATTCCGTCGCGGTAATCCCCGTTTCCTCCTCCAGCTCGCGAACCAGTGCCTGCTCTGGCGTCTCACCGGCTTCTATTTTGCCACCGGGAAACTCGAGTTTATTCGCCATATGGGCATCGGATGCACGTTGGGTAATAAATATCTCACCCTGTGGATTACGGATAATACCGACGGCGATTTGTAGTTGTTTCATTTTTGTGCAGATACTCCATAGAAAAAAGGCGCAGCAAGCTGCGCCTTCATCGACAATTAAGTGTTTAGCTTAAACGGCCATGACACTGTTTGTATTTTTTACCGGAACCACATGGGCATGGGTCGTTACGGCCCACTTTGCGTTCACCGGTTTCTGCGGCCAGTGCCTCAGCGGCAAGGGTATCGTCATCCTGGTGGCTCAGCTGTTGCATCTGTGCTAAACGCTCAGCTTCTTCGCGACGCTGCTGCTCCATTGCCTCGACTTCTTCAGGCATACGAACCTGTACTTTGCTCAACGTGCTGATCACTTCATATTTCAGCGCTTCAAGCATGGATGCGAACATCGCAAAAGACTCGCGCTTGTACTCCTGCTTGGGATCTTTCTGCGCATAACCACGCAAGTGGATGCCCTGGCGCAGGTAATCCATTGCCGCAAGGTGCTCTTTCCACAGTGAATCCAGAGTCTGCAGCATGACGCCTTTTTCGAAATGACGCATCATCTCCACGCCAACCACTTCTTCTTTACGCTGATACACTTCGATGGAGTTTTGCAAAATACGCTCGCGCAGCGTCTCTTCGTGCAGTTCAGGCTCTTTATCCAGCCACTCTTTAATTGGCAGTTCAAGATCGAAGTCATTTTTCAGGCGCTCTTGCAGGCCTTCAACATCCCACATCTCTTCCAGCGATTGCGGTGGAATGTGCGCGTCGATAGTCACTTTAAAGACATCTTCGCGGATGCTGTTAATGGTTTCGCTCACGTCGCTGACATCCAACAATTCGTTACGCTGGCTGTAGATCGCGCGACGCTGGTCGTTCGCTACATCATCATATTCCAGCAGCTGTTTACGGATATCGAAGTTACGGCTTTCAACTTTACGCTGTGCGTTAGCAATAGCCTTGGTGACCCATGGGTGTTCAATCGCTTCACCCGGCTTCATACCAAGCTTACGCATCATGCCGGAAACGCGGTCCGATGCAAAAATACGCATCAGGGAATCTTCCATCGAGAGGTAGAAGCGTGAGGAACCCGCATCGCCCTGACGGCCAGAACGGCCGCGCAGCTGGTTATCGATACGGCGAGATTCGTGGCGTTCAGTACCGATAATATGCAGACCACCAGACGCCAGCACCGCATCATGGCGAACCTGCCAGTCCGCTTTAATTTGTGCAATTTGCTCAGGCGTTGGGTTCTCAAGCTCGGCAACTTCTGCCTGCCAGCTACCACCCAATACAATATCAGTACCACGGCCGGCCATGTTAGTCGCAATGGTCACGGCAGCCGGGTAACCCGCCTGGGCAACAATGCCGGCTTCGTTGGCATGGAATTTGGCGTTCAGCACGTTGTGCTTGATACCCGCTTTGGTCAACTCCGCAGACACCACTTCCGATTTCTCAATGGAAATGGTCCCCACCAGCACCGGCTGACCGTTGATGGTACGTTCTTTAATGTCTTCGATAATGGCAGCAATCTTGTCTGCTTCGGTCATGTAGACCAAATCAGGCATATCCTTACGGATCATCGGGCGGTTAGTTGGCACCACGATGGTATCGAGCTTGTAGATAGAGCTAAATTCGAAGGCTTCGGTATCCGCCGTCCCCGTCATACCCGCCAGTTTTTCATACAGGCGGAAGTAGTTCTGGAAGGTGATGGAGGCCAGCGTCTGGTTCTCATTCTGAATATCAACGCCTTCTTTTGCCTCTACCGCCTGGTGCAGACCATCTGACCAGCGACGGCCCTGCATCGTACGGCCGGTGTGTTCATCAACGATGATCACTTCGCCATCTTTCACGATGTAATCCACGTCACGGGTGAACAGCACATGCGCACGCAGCGCAGCCGTTACGTGGTGCATCAGCATAATATTAGCTGGGGAGTACAATGACTCGCCCTCTTCCATCATACCTTCACGCACCAGAAGTTCTTCAACCAGCACCAGACCGCGTTCGGTAATGTTTACCTGACGCGATTTTTCATCCACGGAGAAGTGGCCTTCGCCCTGGAAAGTATCGGAGTCTTCTTTTTCCTGACGGATAAGGCTTGGGATGATTGTATTTACTTTTCTGTACAGCTCAGAGCTATCTTCAGCAGGGCCCGAGATGATCAGCGGGGTACGCGCTTCATCGATCAGAATTGAGTCAACCTCATCCACCAGCGCGTAGTGCAGCTTACGCTGAACGCGTTCTTCAGGGCTGAACGCCATGTTGTCACGCAGGTAGTCAAAACCGTATTCGTTGTTGGTGCCGTAAGTGATGTCAGCCGCATACGCTTCGCGTTTTGCCGGCGCGGGCATGTTTGGCAGGTTGATGCCAACGCTCAGGCCCAGGTATTCGAACAGCGGACGGTTATTTTCCGCATCGCGCTGCGCCAGATAGTCGTTCACGGTAACCACGTGAACGCCGCGGCCGCTTAATGCGTTCAGATACGCAGGCAGTGTTGCGGTCAGCGTTTTACCTTCACCGGTACGCATTTCTGCGATACAGCGATCGTTAAGCACCATGCCGCCCAGCAGCTGCACGTCAAAGTGACGCATCCCGAATACGCGCTTACTCGCTTCACGCACCACGGCGAAAGCTTCTGGGATCAGACTTTCCAGCACTTCGCCTTTTGCAAGACGCGCGCGGAACTCACCGGTTTTGGCTTTTAATTCATCGTCGGAAAGCTTTTCGATTTCCGGTTCCATGCTGTTGATAAGATTAACAACTTTACGCATACGACGCAGAGTACGGTCATTACGGCTACCGAAAACTTTAGTTAATAATTTGATTAGCATAATAAATTCTCAAACGCCTGCCGCCAGGGCAGAGCTAAAAATAACGTGATAATGAAAAGGCGTGGTTTTAGCTAAGGCGTAATGGACCGGCGCGGATACCCTGGACCTGGCTTATCCATACGCCGGGACTGAAAGTCTCGACGGCTGGCGCTTGCCAAAGTGCAGTGTGGCGCACAATAACAGGGGGTTTGCTTTCCTGAGTGAGAAGCGCGCTGAGCGTATCCAGCAAAGCAAGTTTATGCGCCTGAAGCGGCAAACTCTCTTCTGCGACCGGAAGCGTTTGAGGCGCCATAGCAAAAGAGAGGTGGCGTATAACGGTACGAATGGCATGCTGATGCCAGTAATCGACACTAAATGATGGCCTGCGGGTACTTTCCTGCAATAATGCCAGACTATTGAAGCTGACCTTATTGAGATAGTCGTGGCTGCTGGTAGAGGTTTCCGCGGGGGCTGTCGGCTCGGTATTCTGGCTAAGCGCAGGCATGCCAAAGCTTGCCGCGACCATCCCCAGTAAGAGATGCGGCCAGAAATAACGTCTGCCAAACTGTCGCCAACAATTTAGAATACCAATCACTTTATCCGCCGGAGCATTAAGTATGCGTGATAGTCGCCCACAATCTTTAGATAATCTGTTCGATGATGCCGGAGCCGCAAGCGTGTTGCAAAACGTGCAACAGCGCGCTACTGCGCTACTTCGTCTCAACAGGGCGGTGAAAGGGATATTACCCGCTCAATTACACCCCTGGTGCCGGGTCGCCAATTTTCGACAAGGCATTCTGGTACTTGAAACCGCAAATGCCAGCTGGCTGATGCGCTTACGCTATGAACAAGCCACGTTACTGAGTGCATTACGTGCGCAAATATTACCATCATTGACATCAATCGACATCAGGATTAATCCATCGCTGGCTGCAATTGGGCAAGAATCAGTACAAGAAAACAGCATTCAGACGGTAACAGGTAAAACTGAAGGGGTGAACAGAGTGCTAAGCCTGCAAAGCGCTGAGGCATTAAGAATGGTGGCTGAACGTAGCCCGGAAAAACTGAAGGCAATAATAGAACGACTGGCGTCATTGGCCGGAGAGAGTACCAATGAAACCAGTCGCAATAAATAATTCGGCGCTTAGGCCAGAACCATTTTTGGTGCTTTAAACGCTAACGGAAGTTCGGCTTCGTCTTCGAAGGTTGCCCATTCCCAGGCTTCCTGCTTCGCCAGAACCGCCTGCAGCAATTTGTTATTCAGCGCATGGCCCGATTTATAGGCGGTAAACGCGCCGATAATGTTATGGCCGCACATGAACAAGTCACCGATCGCATCGAGCATTTTGTGACGAACGAATTCATCTTCAAAACGCAGGCCGTCTTCGTTCAGTACGCGATAATCGTCAACAACGATGGCACAATCGAAGCTACCGCCCAGGCACAAACCGCGGGACTGCAGATATTCGATATCACGCATGAAGCCAAAAGTACGGGCACGGCTAATCTGGCGCATAAACGCGTCTGCAGAGAAGTTCATGCTGTAGCGCTGGGTGCTGGCATCAATCGCCGGATGGTTAAAGTCGATGGTAAAGTCCAACGAGAAACCATTATACGGCTTGAATTCAGCCCATTTGTCGCCATCTTCCACACGAACGGTTTCTTTGACGCGCACAAATTTCTTCGCGCAGTTTAATTCGTCAATCCCGGCATCAAGCAGCAGGTAAACGAATGGCGCTGCGCTGCCGTCCATGATCGGGATTTCCGGGGCATTGACTTCAACAATAATGTTATCAATCCCTAATCCCGCAAGGGCAGCGTTCAAATGCTCAACGGTAGAAATCCGCACATCGTGCTCGTTCACCAGGCAAGTACAGAGCATGGTATCACGCACAGATTTGGCATCTGCCGGAAAATCTACCGGAGGATTCAAGTCGGTGCGACGATAGATGACCCCGGTATTGGCCGGCGCAGGGCGCAACGTCAGTATGACTTTCTTGCCGGTATGTAAACCGACGCCAGTCGCCTGAACGATACGTTTAAGTGTCCTTTGTTTGATCATCGTATAATCTCGCCAAATTAACTATCCAACCGAAGTGTATATCACAATCGGCGGGTCAGTTTAGCACAAAGAGCTGAGATCCCCAACTTCCGGTTTATTCTTAATCAGCTTGCTTGCGCAAAAATGCTGGAATATCCAGATAATCAGGCTCTTTCGCGGTTTGTGGTGTGGTGTCGTTAACCACTTTCGCCGCAGGCTTTTGTTCCTGAGTCAGCGGTGCCATACCGTGTTGCTGGTAGCGATCCATCACCGGCTGCTGCGTCTGCTTGTTGGTCACCAGGGTAATTTCTGGACGTTTGTCCATACCAATACCGGTAGCAACAACAGTTACACGCAGTTCGTCGTTCATCTCTGGGTCCAGAGATGTGCCGATAACCACAGTAGCGTTATCAGAGGCGAACGCACGAATGGTGTTACCCACGGTTTCGAACTCATCCAGACGCAGGTCGAAGCCCGCGGTGATGTTAACCAGCACGCCGCGCGCGCCAGACAGATCGATATCTTCCAGCAGCGGGCTGGAAATCGCCATTTCTGCCGCTTCTTCTGCACGGTCTTCGCCGCTTGCCACGCCAGAGCCCATCATGGCATAACCCATTTCGGACATCACGGTGCGCACGTCAGCAAAGTCGACGTTCATCAGACCCGGACGGGTAATCAGTTCAGCGATACCCTGCACTGCGCCTTTGAGCACATCGTTTGCCGCGCCAAAAGCGTCAAGCAAAGAGATACCGCGGCCCAGCACTTTCAACAGTTTGTCGTTCGGGATGGTGATCAGGGAGTCAACATGCTTAGACAGCTCGGCAATACCCTGCTCCGCGAATGCCATGCGCTTCTTGCCTTCGAAGTTGAAAGGCTTAGTCACCACTGCGACAGTCAGAATGCCCAGATCTTTTGCGACCTCAGCAACCACAGGTGCCGCACCTGTACCCGTACCGCCACCCATACCTGCGGCGATAAACACCATGTCTGCGCCTTCAAGGGCCGCACGTAACGCATCGCGGTCTTCTTCCGCAGCGGTACGACCCACTTCAGGATTGGCTCCAGCACCCAGACCTTTGGTAATGCCATTACCAATCTGGATAGTCTGGCCTACCGCAGTTTTACGTAACGCCTGAGCATCGGTATTCACCGCAAAGAATTCAACACCTTCGATGCGTTCACGCACCATGTGTTCAACGGCATTGCCGCCGCCACCACCGACGCCGATGACTTTAATCACCGCGTCGTTGGTCAGTTCCATAGGTTCAAACATAGTTTCTCTCCGTTTTGTGCCTGTCGCCTGAGACCGCTAATTTTGTCTGGTCTCTTAAAAAAATTAAAACTCTTTTCTCAGCCAGCTGTTGATTCGCTTAATCCATGAGCCGACAGAGGTGCGTTTTTCCACTTCTGCTTCACCACTAAGATGGGTTTCTTTCCCGTAGTGCAGCAAGCCGACCGCTGTGGAGTAATAGGACTCCTGGGCATAGTCAGTCAGGCCAGTAATATTTAACGGTTGCCCAATACGCACTTGCGTATGGAACACTCGCTGCGCGCAGGCTGCCAGCCCTTCGATTTGCGCCGCGCCTCCCGTCAGTACAATCCCCGCCGCCAGGTGGTGCTTCACACCCTGCTGGCGAAGTTGCTCCTGTAACTGCAAAATTTCTTCGTTTACCAGGTTCAACAGCTCGGTATAACGAGGCTCGATCACTTCCGCGAGCGTCTGGCGTTGCAGGCTACGCGGTGGGCGGCCACCCACGCTTGGCACCTCAACGTTTTCGTCTTTACCCACAATCGAACCCAGCGCACAGCCATGACGCACCTTAATCGCTTCGGCATCGCTTGGCGGTGTGCCGAAGGCATAGGCGATATCGCTGGTCACCACGTTCCCTGCATAAGGGATAACCTTGGTGTGGCGCAGTGCGCCGCCGGTGTAAACCGCGATGTCCATAGTACCACCACCAACGTCAACTACGCAGACCCCTAATTCACGTTCATCTTCGGTCAGCACCGCGTAGCTTGCCGCAAGCCCGGCAAAGATCAGCTGGTCAACTTTAAGACCGCATCGTTCAACGGCTTTGACGATGTTTTTAGCCATATCATTATGGCAAGTAATCAAATGCACCTTGGCCTGCATACGCACACCCGATAAACCTACAGGATTTTTGATGCCTTCCTGATAGTCAATCGCGTATTCTTGCGGAATGACGTGCAAAACACGATGTTCGTCACGTACACGCACTGATTTAGCGGTGTGGACCACGTTCTCAACGTCTTCCTGCGTCACTTCTTCTTCCGAGATAGGCACCATGCCAATCTCGTTCTGACAGCTAATATGCTTACCTGACAGCGCAAGGTAGACCGAAGAGATCTGGCAATCGGCCATCAGTTCGGCCTGGTCAATCGCACGCTGCACGCATTTTACGACTGACTCAAGATCGTTTACGCCACCTTTGTCCATACCACGCGATGGGCAACTGCCCACGCCAATAATATTGACCATTCCGTCAGGCAGAACTTCCCCTACTAAAGCGGCAACCTTTGCGGTACCGATCTCCAGTCCTACTACCAGTTTTCTGTCCGTCGCCTTGATCATTGTTATTCTGCCTGTGACTGATTCTGTTGCTGATTAGGATTAGGTTCCTCTACGGGAGCTGGCTGCCAGCCCACTGCCGCACCCGAGTCATAACGCAGGTCGACATAGCTAATCCTTTTATTATCGACTTGCTCTTGCTGCTGCAAAACCGGGTAAAGTTCTACAAAGCGACTCAGGCGTTTCATCGTATCGCCCCGGCCGAGGTTGAGCTTGATACCGTTGTTCAGCGTCAATTGCCAGGAGCGACGAGCGGTCATAGCCGCTGCTTTCAACGTAAATTTATCCTTTGCCAGCACCGCACCCATTGCGCGATAGCCCTGCAATACTTCAGCTTCACTGCCTTCGGGCCCCGATAACATAGGTAAAATCTGTTTTGCCGCACGCTGGGCCGGAACGCTAAACGAATTTCCTTGCGCATCAATCATATGCTGATCGTTCCAGCGGGCGATGGGCACATATTCAACCAGATGAATCTTCAATTCGTCCGGCCACTGCTTTCTGACGCTCGCCTGCTTGATCCACGGCAAGCGCTCAATTTGCTGCTGGATGATATTCACATCCTGGGTCATAAAGGTGCCAGGTGGCCCCAGCGCCAGAATAGACTGGCGAATATCATCGTTACGGGTGTAATGCCGTTCACCTGTCACCACCAGCTTAGAGAGCGGCAGGCGCTGAGCATCTTCCATCCAGCCGACCACAATCCAGCCGCCGATAAATACCGTAAACAGCACCGCGCTCAGGAAAATGATCCCGGCCAGCCTCCCACCGTTACTGCGACGAGAGCTGGTTTCCTCCTCTTGCTGGCGATTACGCGTATTCAGAGCTGCTTGCGACATATCAGTCTGCCAACTCCAGAATCCGCACAACCAGTTGAGAGAATGTCATCCCAGCCTGGCGTGCCGCCATTGGCACCAGACTGTGGCTGGTCATGCCTGGAGAGGTATTCACTTCCAGTAAATAAAACTGGCCGTCACCGTCCTGCATGACATCGACGCGTCCCCAACCGCTGCAGCCCAAAACTTGCCAGGCCTGCAGTACTAAAGCCCGTAACTCTTGCTCACGGGATTCGCTTAAACCGCCTGGGCAGAAATACTGTGTCTCATCAGAGAGATACTTCGCCTCATAATCATAGAAAATGCCGGCCGGTTGGATACGAATCGACGGTAATATTTCTGCGCCAAGGATCGCCACCGTGTATTCAGGACCGCTGAGCCACTTTTCGATCAGAACTTCTTCGTCGTGTTCAAAGGCCAATTCAAGCGCTGCGGGTAAGGCCGCAACGTTATCAACCTTCGACATGCCCACGCTTGAGCCTTCACGGCTTGGCTTAACAATGACCGGCATCCCTAAGCTTGCAATACGCCCGACGGTAGCAGCATCGATCCCAGCTTCAACATCGCGACGCGTTAAGGCAACCCACGGAGCCACCGGTAAATCCGCGCCTTTCCACAACAGCTTGGTACGCAGCTTGTCCATGGAGACGGCAGAAGCCATTACGCCACTGCCGGTATAAGGAAGCTGCAGCAATTCCAGCAGCCCCTGCAGCGTTCCGTCTTCGCCGCCACGGCCATGCAATGCGATAAAGACTTTGTCAAAGCCCTGCGCTTTCAACTCAGTTACCGGCGTGTTTTGCGGGTCGACTTCATGGGCATCAATCCCCGCTTCGCGCAGACCGGCAAGCACCGCAGCACCGGATTGCAAAGAGACCTCACGTTCAGCGGAAGTGCCGCCCAGCAGAACAGCGATTTTATCAGCCATGACGATCTCCTTCCTTAGTGTGGGGCTGTAATTTAAATTCAGCCAGGTTTCTTGCCACTTTGCCGACATTTCCCGCACCTTGTACCAGGATCAGGTCATTTCCCGACAAAACAGGGGCCAAAAAGTCCGTGACCTGGGTGGCGTCCGGAACCAGGATAGGGTCGACTTTGCCACGACCGCGAATGGTACGGCATAGCGAACGGCTATCCGCCCCGGGAATAGCCGCTTCGCCAGCAGCATAAACATCCAGCATCAGCAGCGAATCCACCTGCGACAACACGTTAGCAAAGTCATCATACAAATCACGCGTCCGGGTGAAACGGTGCGGCTGGAAGATCATCACCAGGTTTTTATCCGGCCAACCGGCGCGTGCCGCTTTGATGGTGGCATCCACTTCCGTCGGGTGGTGACCGTAGTCGTCCACCAGCATGGCAGTCCCTGGCTTGCCGTTCACCGCGGCAAGCGGATATTCACCAAGGAAATCAAAGCGACGCCCGGTTCCCTGGAAACTTTCCAGCGCACGCAGAATGTCTTCGTCATCAATGCCTTCTTCCGTCGCCACAGCAACCGCTGCCGCCGCGTTTAACGCGTTGTGGCGACCCGGCGCATTCAGCGTCACGTGCAGCGCAGGTTTATCCTGACGCACAATCGTGAAATGCCCCTGTGGCCCTTTCTGCTGGTAGTCTTCAATGCGCACGTCCGCATCTTCGCTAAAGCCGTAAGCGGTAATTTTACGGCCAACGCGTGGCAGCAGCTCACGGATCACCGGGTCGTCCACGCACATCACCGCCAGACCATAAAACGGCAGGTTGTGCAGGAAGTTAATAAACGTCTGCTTTAAATTCTCGAAGTCGCCCTGGTAGGTATCCATGTGGTCAGCTTCGATATTCGTGACGACGGAAACCATCGGTTGCAGATGAAGGAATGACGCATCGCTTTCATCTGCTTCAGCAATCAGGTAACGGCTGTTACCTAAGCGCGCATGGGTTCCCGCGGCTTTTACCAGGCCACCATTCACAAAAGTAGGATCAAGGCCTGCTTCGGCATAAATACTGGAAACCATCGCCGTGGTCGTGGTTTTACCGTGCGTACCGGCAATCGCAATGCCATGACGGAAACGCATCAGCTCGGCCAGCATTTCAGCACGACGAATAACCGGGATACGCGCTTCATGAGCGGCAACAATTTCCGGGTTATCCATTGAGATAGCGGTAGATACCACCACCACGCTCGCATCGAGCACGTTTTCCGGGCGATGGTTGAAATAAATCGTGGCGCCCAGCGCCGACAACTGCTGCGTGACCGGGTTCGGCGCCAGATCGGAGCCGCTTATCTGGTAACCTTCATTGGCTAAAACTTCGGCAATGCCGCCCATACCGGCACCGCCGATGCCAACAAAGTGAATGTGCCGGACGCGACGCATCTCGGGCACAATAGAACGCAGTTTCGCCAGTTGTTGTGTATTCATTCTCTAACCTGCAGCGTCAAACGCCATTACTTCAAATATTCATGGGCAACAAGCCGCCCACAATGATTACGCCAGTGCTGCGGCGCTCACTTCTTTGGCTACCCGCTCTGTGGCATCAGGAATGGATGCAGCACGCGCACGCCCGGCCATTGCCAGTAACGTCGCTCTGTCCCACCCGGCGAGAGTCTGGGTAACGGCATCCACGGTAAACTGCGGCTGCTCCAGTATTTTTGCCGCCTCCGCTTTTTCCAGCGGCAGCGCATTCCAGTATTGCTGCCGATCTTTATGCTGGAAGGGAACAAACAGCGCAGGTAACCCTGCGGCCGCGATTTCGCTCACGGTTAATGCACCGGAGCGACAGACCACGACATCGGCCCACGCATACGCGCCAGCCATATCATCAATAAACTCGGTCACTTTATGCTGTGGCTGCGCGGCTTCTGCATACGCCTGCGCCACCACCTCCAGCCCGCCTTTGCCACACTGGTGCCAGATGGTCACGGCATCCCCAAGGCGGCCTGCAACTTTGGGCATAGTCTGGTTCAGCACACGAGCTCCCTGCGAACCACCAACAACCAGCACCCGCACAGGGCCTTCACGCCCGGCAAAACGTTGCTGCGGTAATGGCAGCGCTAACACGTCGGTACGCACCGGGTTGCCGACCACATCCGCATTCGGGAAGGCGCCAGGGAACGCCTGCATGACTTTTTTGGCAATTTTCGACAACCATTTATTGGTTAAACCGGCAATCCCGTTTTGCTCATGCAACACCACCGGAATACCGAGCGACCAGGCGGCAAGCCCGCCAGGACCTGATACATAGCCGCCCATCCCCAGAACCACATCCGGGCGATAGGCTTTCATGATGGCCCGCGCCTGACGCCAGGCGTTGAAGATACGCACCGGTGCCAGCAGCATCGCCTTCAGGCCCTTGCCGCGCAAACCAGAAATACGAATGAAATCAATCTCGATGCCATGTTTCGGCACCAGGTCTGCTTCCATACGATCGGCGGTGCCCAGCCAGCGCACCTGCCAGCCCTGAGCCATTAAGTGATGCGCCACCGCAAGACCCGGGAACACATGCCCGCCAGTCCCGCCTGCCATCACCATTAACCGCCGGGTTTGATTACTCATCGCACACCCTTCGTAAACGCCTGGGCTTTTGCCAGACGTGTTTCATGATCGATACGCAGCAACATCATAATTGCTGTAGACATAATTAACAGGCTCGAACCACCGTAGCTGATCAATGGCAGCGTCAGGCCCTTGGTAGGTAACATACCGGCAGCGGCACCGACGTTGACCAGCGACTGGAAACTAAACCAGACGCCAATTGAGCACCCCAGGAAGCCCGCAAAACGCTGGTCCATTTCCAGCGCCCGCTTGCCGATGGACATCGCGCGAAAAGCGACGAAGAATACCATCAATAAAGCCAGCACCACACCGATATATCCCAGCTCTTCGCCGATAATCGAGAAGATGAAGTCGGTGTGTGCTTCCGGCAAATATTCGAGCTTTTGCACAGAATTCCCCAAGCCCTGCCCCCACAATTCCCCGCGACCAAATGCCATCAGAGACTGTGTCAGCTGGTAGCCGCTGCCAAACGGATCTTCCCACGGGTTCCAGAAAGAGGTTACGCGGCGAATACGATAAGGTTCGGCAAGGATCAGCAAGATAACCGCAGAAATCCCCATCCCGATAATGGCCAGGAACTGCCAGAGTTTGGCCCCCGCCAGGAACAGCATCGCCAGCGTGGTGACAAACAGCACAACAACCGTCCCTAAGTCAGGCTGTGCCAGCAGCAAAATGGCCATCACCAGAATGACGCCCATCGGTTTCATGAAGCCGCGTAGGTTATTACGCACCTCATCAACTTTACGAACCAGATAGTTGGCGAGGTAGCAGAACAGCGACAGTTTCGTGAATTCAGCAGGCTGAATACGCAGCGGGCCAAAAGCAATCCAGCGTGACGCACCGTTTACCGAGCTACCGACAACCAATACGATCAACAGCATCGCAATAGACAGCAGCAGCATTGCGGTACTGTGGCGCTGCCAGAAATCCATTGGCAAGCGCAGCGTGATCATCGCCATGGCAAACGCGAGGACAATGTATAGACCATCACGTTTAGCAAACAGGAACGGATCGTTCGCCAGACGCTGGCCGACGGGCATCGAAGCCGAAGTCACCATAATAAAGCCGACGGCAGCCAGCCCGAAAGTGAGCCATAACAGCGTGCGGTCATACATCACGATGTTATTGGACTCCGCCTCCTTCGAGCCCATCACCCAGCCTTTAAGCGCCGACGCCAGCCAGCTCAGGATGGCAAATCCCGGCACTCGTGGCATTCGCAGGCGAGGGAGCGATAAGCGCATCAGCCAAGCTCCTTCGCAAGTTGGGTGAACTGATCACCACGTTGTTCGAAGTTCTTAAACTGATCGAGACTCGCACAGGCCGGTGATAAAAGAACCATGTCGCCGGGTTGAACGCGGGCGGCAATCAGTTTCATCGCCTCAGCCATGGTTTCAGTTTGCTCGGCAACATCAGGGCGCAGTGCAGCAAGTTCAGCTCCGTCACGGCCAAAGCAATACAGTCGAATGGTGGAACCTTGCAGATACTGGCTCAGTGACGAGAAATCAGCTGATTTACCATCGCCGCCTAACAGCAGATGCAATGTGCCTTCAACTTTCAAACCGTTCAGCGCCGCCTCTGTGCTACCGACGTTGGTCGCTTTCGAGTCGTTAATCCAGCGCACGCCGTTGCGCTCCCATGCCAGCTGGAAGCGGTGCGCAAGACCGGTAAAGGTGGTCAATGCCTGCAGGCTGCTGGAGCGTGGCAGTTTCACCGCATCAGCCAGCGCCAGCGCGGCAAGCGCGTTGGTATAGTTATGGCGACCAACGATTTTCATCTCTTTGGTATTCAGCACTTTCTCGCCCTTCACACGCAGCCAGGTATCCCCTTGCTGATGATTGAGGTGGTAATCGCCGACATCCACGCCAAAGCTGATACAGCGCTCGTCTGCGCCACGAACCGGCATGGTCAGGGCATCATCGGCGTTCACCACGCAAACTGCGGCGTTTTCATAAACGCGCAGTTTAGCCGCGCGATACTGTTGCAGACCGAACGGGTACCTATCCATATGATCTTCGGTAACGTTAAGAATGGTCGCCGCCGCCGCTTTCAGGCTAAAGGTGGTTTCCAGCTGGAAGCTCGATAACTCAAGGACGTAAAGCTCACGGTTTGGATCAAGCAGCATCAACGCAGGCAAGCCGATGTTTCCACCCACGCCCACATTCACGCCAGCCGCCTTAGCCATTTCACCGACTAACGTGGTGACGGTGCTTTTCCCGTTAGAACCCGTAATCGCAATAATTGGCGCTTGTGCTTCACGGCAGAACAGTTCGATATCACCCACGATTTCGACGCCTGCGTCTGCCGCACGGCTCAACGCAGGGTGGGCTACCGCAATACCAGGGCTGGCAATAATCAAGTCAGCCGCTAACAGCCAGTCTTCGTTGAGCGCGCCGGTATGTCGCTCCACCGTCTCAGGCAGTTTTTCCAGGCCCGGAGGTGAGATGCGGGTGTCCATCACGCGCGGCGTAACGCCACGCGCAAGGAAGAAATCCACGCACGACAGGCCGGTAAGGCCCAACCCGATGATGACGACATTTTTCCCCTGGTAATCAGTCATAGTTAACGCACCTTCAGGGTAGCCAGGCCGATCAGTACCAGCATCAGCGAAATAATCCAGAAGCGCACAATCACTCGCGGCTCCGGCCAGCCTTTCAATTCATAATGGTGATGAATCGGGGCCATACGGAAAATACGCTGCCCGCGCAGTTTGAAGGAGCCAACCTGCAAAATGACCGACAGCGTTTCAACCACAAATACCCCACCCATAATCACCAGCAGGAATTCCTGACGCAGCAGCACCGCGATGGTACCGAGCGCACCGCCCAAAGCCAGTGAGCCGACATCCCCCATAAATACTTGCGCCGGATAGGTGTTGAACCACAGGAAGCCCAACCCGGCCCCCACAATCGCGGTACAGACGATAACCAGTTCGCCCGCATGGCGCAGGTAGGGAATATGCAGATATTCCGCGAACTTAATGTTACCTGTCGCCCAGGCGACCAGCGCAAAACCAGAGGCCACCAGCACGGTTGGCATAATCGCCAGGCCGTCGAGGCCGTCGGTGAGGTTGACGGCGTTACCGGTGCCGACGATCACAAAGTACGCCAGCAGCACGTAGAACAGGCCAAGCTGCGGCATCACGTCTTTAAAGAACGGCACAACCAGCTCGGTGGCTGGCGTTCCTTTTCCTGCGCTGTACATGGTGAATGCGACTGCCAACGCGATAACGGACATCCAGAAATACTTCCAGCGGGCAATCAAGCCTTTGGTGTCTTTGCGCACCACTTTGCGGTAATCATCAACAAAGCCAATCGCGCCGTAACCGACCAGCACAAACAACACGCACCAGACGTAGGGGTTTGACGGATAAGCCCACATCAACACCGAGATAACGATAGAGGTCAGGATCATAATCCCGCCCATGGTTGGCGTACCGCGTTTGCTGAAATGGGACTCCGGGCCGTCGTTACGCACCACCTGGCCGAAGGAGAGCTGCTGCAAACGCGCAATCATACGTGGCCCCATCCATAACGAGATGAACAGAGCGGTCAGCAGGCTGACAATGGCGCGAAACGTCAGATACGAAAAGACGTTAAAGCCGGAATAATATTTGACCAAATGCTCGGCCAGCCAAACTAACATGTTCCATTC
Source organism: Buttiauxella warmboldiae (assembly GCF_003818135.1). GTDB lineage: Bacteria > Pseudomonadota > Gammaproteobacteria > Enterobacterales > Enterobacteriaceae > Buttiauxella > Buttiauxella warmboldiae. The sequence continues at coordinate 74,719 of NZ_RPOH01000003.1, forward strand.
TCCTGTAATGCGCGTACGACCTGTTCCATGGCGGCACTACGTGAACCCTTCACTAAAATAGTTATCATTGAATGCTCGGCGATAAGCGCCTTCAGGCGCACGATTAAAGAAGACTTATCGGTAAAATGTTCGCCGACTTCAGAGGCCTGGCTGATAAATTCGCTCAGCGTGCCTACGCTTAGCAAGCAATCAATGCCTGATGCTTTTGCTGCTTCACCCACCTGGCGGTGGCACTCAACAGCCTCGTCACCTAATTCGGCCATATCGCCAACGACCATCACGCGCAAACCCGGCATTTCAGACAGCACCTGCGCAGCGGCGGTCATTGACCCGACATTGGCGTTATAGCTGTCATCAAGCAGAAGCTGGTTTTCGCAAAGTTGGATCGGGAAGAGACGACCGGGCACGGCTTTAAGGTCGGCAAGGCCGATCTTGACCGCTTCCAGCGTTGCGCCCACCGCCATCGCAAGCGACGTCGCCGCCAGCGCGTTGGCGATGTTATGACGACCCGGTAACGGTAAAGTCACATCAATGTCGCCAACCGGCGTTTTGATGGTGAAATCGGTGCCACGTGCGGTGATGCGCACGTTGGTGGCGGAAAAATCGCTGCCTGCGGCATTCGGCGAGAAGCGCCAGGTTTTGCGTTCGCCAATCACTTCCTGCCAGTTCAGCCAGTCGTTATTGTCTGCATTGAGAATCGCGATACCGTTATCCGGCAGCCCGGCGAAAATCTCACCTTTTGCTTTCGCAACACCGGCAAGTGAACCAAATCCTTCCAGATGTGCCGCAGCGAGGTTATTGACCAAAGCGGCTTCCGGACGGGTCAGGTTTACCGTCCAGGCAATTTCGCCCTGGTGGTTAGCACCCAGCTCAATCACCGCAAATTCATATTCTGGCGTCAGGCGTAACAACGTCATGGGCACGCCAATGTCGTTATTCAGATTGCCAGCGGTATACAGCGTGTTGCCGCACTGGCGCAGAATCGCCGCGGTCATCTCTTTAACGGAGGTCTTACCGGAAGACCCCGTCAGCGCAACAATACGCGTTGGCACCTGCTGGCGAACCCATGCTGCCAGCTCGCCAAAGGCCTGATGGGTATCGGCCACCACAAGCTGGGGAATATTCACATCCAGCTTGCGGCTAACCAACAATGCTCCGGCGCCATCGTTTACCGCGTCCTGTGCAAAATCGTGAGCATCAAAACGCTCGCCTTTCAGCGCCACAAACAGACAGCCCGGCGTTAATTTGCGGGTATCGGTTGTGACCTCGACGATCTCAGCATCCGTACCGTGCAGTTCCGCCTGCATAACAGCGGCAAGCTGGCTCAATAAGACGCGAATCATGCCACCACTCCCAGCAGGCGGGCGACGGTAACGCGGTCCGAATAGTCCAGACGGCGCACACCAACAATTTGATAGTCCTCGTGGCCTTTACCGGCAACCAGAACCACATCATTTTCATTGGCCTGCATAATCGCGTTGGTCACGGCCTCGGCACGGCCTGACACCACATGCGCGCGCCCCGCATCCAGCATGCCGGCCAGGATATCGCCAACGATGGCTTTCGGCTCTTCGGTGCGCGGGTTGTCATCGGTAACCACCACCACATCAGCGTATTGTTCAGCAATTCCCCCCATAATCGGGCGCTTGCCTTTATCGCGGTCGCCGCCGCAGCCGAACACACACCACAGCTTGCCGCTGCAATGTAAACGAGCAGCTTGCAGTGCTTTCTCAAGGGCATCCGGCGTGTGGGCATAATCCACCACTACTGTCGGTTTGCCCGGCGCGCTGAACACCTCCATACGTCCGCAAACGGGTTGCAGACTCGGGGCCGTTTTCAGCAGTTCTTCGAGTGGGTAATCCAGCACTAACAGAGTAGCTAGCGCTAACAACAAATTGCTGACGTTGAAAGCCCCCATCAGACGACTTTCAATTTCTCCATCGCCCCATGAAGAGCTGAACTGGATAGTGGCCCCGCCATCGTGATAATGCACGTTGGTTGCTTTCAACCAGCGGCCACGGCAGCCAGGCTGCAAATTATCTTCCATCGTCACGGCAATGGCATCGGGCAAACGCGCAAGCCAGCGACACCCGACTTCGTCATCCGCATTGATGATGGCATGGCCGTAATCATGTTCCGAAAACAGCAGCCATTTAGCCGCTTCATAACCCGCCATATCACCGTGATAATCAAGATGATCGCGGCTGAGGTTGGTAAACACGCTGGCGGCGAATTTCAGCGCGGCAACGCGATGCTGCACCAGCCCATGGGAGGAGACTTCCATGGCGGCGAAGCTCGCGCCTTGCTCAGCGAGGCTGGCCAGCACATGCTGCACGTCAACGGCTGAGCCGGTAGTGTTTTCGGTTGGCTTTACGTTACCGAGCAAACCGTTGCCTACGGTGCCCATTACCGCACTGGTTTCGCCCAATAGCTGGCTCCACTGTGCCAACAATTGAGCCGTGGTCGTTTTACCATTGGTGCCGGTTACGCCAACCAGGCGCAATGCACTTGAGGGTTCGTTATAAAAACGCCCAGCCAGAGCAGAAAGACGTTGATGCAGCTGGCTCAGATAAATAACCGGCACGCCGTGCATTTCACGGATTTCACCATCGACGGCTTCGCCTTCAGCTTCAGCAACGATTGCGGCTACGCCTTGCGCTATTGCCTGTGGGATATATCGACGCCCGTCCGCCTGATGGCCTACCACAGCCACAAAAAGGTCGCCCGATGCCGCCACGCGGCTATCGAGTGTCATTTCTCGCAGTACTCGCGAAGGCAGCTCTGGCACCCACGGAGCGAGAAGGTCGCGCAAATTACGATCTGCCACCTGATCCCTCTTTTTGATTAATTACAAATTCACTTTTTTCGCCTGTCGCCAGTGCATCCGGCTCGATATTCATGGTGCGCAGCACGCCGCCCATGATGGCACCGAACACGGGTGCAGAGACGGCACCGCCGTAATATTTCCCTGCCTGCGGGTCGTTAATCACCACAACCAGTGCAAATCGAGGGTTACTTGCTGGCGCAACGCCTGCGGTATAAGCGATGTATTTGTTAACGTATTTGCCATCCGGCCCGACTTTTTTCGCGGTACCGGTCTTAATGGCGATACGGTAGCCTTTAATCGCCGCTTTCACGCCGCCGCCGCCGGGTAATGCCACGCTTTCCATCATATGCACCACGGTACGCACCAGCGGCTCAGGGAAAATACGCTCGCCAGGCACCGGAGGGTCAACCTTAGTAATCGACAGCGGGCGATACACGCCGTAGCTGCCAATCGTTGCGTAGACTCGCGCTAACTGTAACGGGGTTACCATTAGCCCGTAGCCGAAAGAGAAGGTGGCCCTCTCTATGTCAGACCACCGTTGTTTTTGCGGATATAAGCCACTGCGTTCTCCGACCAGCCCCAAGTTGGTCGCTTTTCCCAGTCCAAAACGTGAGTAAGTATCTACTAACGCTGAGGAGGGCATCGCTAACGCCAGTTTTGAAACCCCGACGTTACTCGACTTCTGTAGCACCCCGGTAAGGGTCAATTCGCTGTAGCGCGCCACATCTTTGATCTCATGACCATTGATGCGGTACGGCACGGTATTCAGAACGGTATTTTCACGCACCACGCCACGTTGCAGCGCGGTCATAACCACCATCGGTTTAACGGTGGAGCCCGGCTCGAAAACGTCCGTGATGGTGCGGTTACGCATCACATCTTTTGGCGTGCCGCTCAGATTGTTTGGGTTATAGGACGGGCTGTTTGCCATCGCCAGCACTTCACCGGTATTCACATCCACCAGCACCGCACTGCCCGACTCGGCTTTGTTAAAGGCCACGGCGTTGTTTAGCTCGCGATAAACCAAGGCCTGCAAGCGCTCATCAATGCTCAGCGCCAGATTGTGGGCGGCCTGGCTGTCGGTTGAAGAAATATCTTCAATCACGCGCCCAAAGCGGTCTTTACGCACAATGCGCTCGCCCGGTTGCCCGGTCAGCCATTTATCAAAGCTCTTCTCAACCCCTTCAATCCCCTGACTATCGACGTTGGTGAAGCCAATGAGGTGAGCAGTTACTTCGCCTGAAGGATAGTAGCGACGAGATTCCTCACGGAGATGAATCCCCGGAAGTTTGAGTTTTTTGATGTAGTCGCCAATGTCCGGGTTTACCTGGCGAGCCAGATAAATAAAGCGACCTTTCGGGTTGCTGTTAACGCGGGAGGCGAGCTGATCGAGAGGGATTTTCAGGGCGTCCGCCAGCGCTTTCCAGCGGTTATCCAGCGTAATGCCGCCTGCGTCGTGCAACTCTTTCGGGTCGGCCCAAATCGCCTTAACCGGCACACTGACGGCCAATGGGCGGCCTGCACGGTCGCTAATCATGCCGCGGGAAGTTGAGACTTCCTGCACACGCAAGGAACGCATATCGCCCTGACGTACCAGCATGTCTGGCGCGATGATTTGCAGCCAGGCCACGCGACCTAACAGGAAAACCAGCGCCAGCAAAATGCAACCGCAAAGCAACGCAAAACGCCAACTGACAAAGTTGGCCTGTTCTTCCTGGCGTTTCGGTTTAAGCGTTTTTGCCGCTGCTCTCATCTGCCACGCGATTCCTTATTGCTGAACTACAATGTTTTCCTGCGATGGGTCGACATGCTGCAACTGCAGCTTTTCCGTCGCGACCCGCTCCACCCGGCTATGATCGCCCAGTGCGTTTTCTTCCAGAATCAGGTTGCGCCATTCGATATCCAGCGCATCACGCTCCACCACCATTTGCTCGCGCTGTGCGGTGAGCAGACGGGTGTGGTGCGCGGTGGTCACAACAAAAATGGCGGTAACGATAATGGCGGCAAATAAGATCAGCGGCAGTTTCCCATGACGCAACAAGTCACCACCAATCACCGTAGGCAGCGCATGACGCTCGCCACTGCTCAGCTGACCTGTCACTTTACTCAGGGTTTCTGCCACTCTGCCTATCATGCATTCGTCCTTTCAGCGATGCGCAGTACCGAACTGCGGGCACGCGGGTTTTCCGCCACTTCTTCGTCGCCAGGCATCATTTTGCCGATGGATTTTAAATACCTGCCGCCGAGCTTATTCAACTGAGCTTCCGTCATTGGCAGACCCGCCGGAACCTGGGGTCCACGGGTGTTTTCACGCATAAAGCGCTTAACAATGCGGTCTTCAAGCGAGTGGAAGCTGATAATCGATAGCCGACCGCCAGGGGAGAGCGTTTCAATTGAGCCTTTCAGGGCCTGCTCAATCTCTTCGAGTTCGCTGTTGATCCAGATACGGATAGCCTGGAAGGTGCGCGTGGCCGGGTGTTTGAACTTATCTTTCACCGGCATGGCCGCAGCGACAACCGTTGCCAGCTCTTTGGTACGCGTCATTGGCTGTTCGCGGTTGCGCTCGATAATGGCGCGGGCGATACGCTTGCCGAACTTTTCTTCACCGAAGGTTTTGATAACCCAGGCAATATCCGCTTCGTCTGCGCTAAGCAGCCACTGCGCGGCAGATTGACCGCGCGTTGGGTCCATACGCATGTCCAGCGGGCCGTCGCGCATAAAGGAGAAACCACGTTCCGCATCGTCAAGCTGTGGGGAAGAGACGCCAAGATCCAACAGGATGCCGTCGATTTTCCCCAGCAGGTCACGTTCGCGGGCGTATTCGGCTAATTCAGAAAAAGGCCCATGAATAATGGAGAAGCGCGGATCGTCAATCGCCTGTGCCGCCTCAATCGCTTGTGGATCGCGATCGATAGCCAGCAGACGTCCTTCTGGCCCCAGCTGGGAAAGAATTAAGCGAGAATGGCCACCACGGCCAAAGGTGCCATCAATGTAAATGCCATCCTGACGAATGTTAAGGCCATTCACGGCCTCATCAAGCAGCACCGAAGTATGTTTAAAATTTTCCATCATTATTTAGAGTGACAAGTCCTGCAGCCTATCCGACAACGTAGTCGTCGTGGCCTGCTCAGCGTCGATGTCTTCCTTGACCTGTTGATGCCAGGTCGTTTCATCCCACAGTTCAAACTTATTGAACTGCCCAACCAGCATCACTTCTTTGGTTAGCCCGGCGTGTTGGCGCAAAACGGGTGCCAGCAACAATCGCCCGGCGCTATCCATCTGACATTCACTGGCATGGCCCAGCAGCAGCCGCTGCACGCGACGCTCTACCGGGTTCATGCTCGACAGACGAGCTAGCTTTTGTTCAATAATTTCCCACTCGGGAAGGGTATAAAGCAGCAGGCACGGGTGATGGATGTCGATGGTACAAACCATCTGACCTTCAGAGGTTTCGACAAGCTTTTCCCGGTAACGGGTAGGTACGGCAAGCCGCCCTTTGCTGTCGAGATTGACTAATGTTGCCCCACGGAACATGCCAGCCTCACCCTTAAATTCCCCTTTCCACCACTTTGCCCCACAAAATCCCACCTAAAGGAGTTTACGGAGCGGAGGAAAACCTTGTCAAGCAAGCTACAACGCTAATAGAAATAATTTCCATCTTCTAAGCGATTGATAAATGACTGGCGTGAAAAGGCGCTACATCCACGATGCAAAATTAACGTTATGAATATTTGAAAGAAAAAAGATCAATAAGCATAAATATCGTTAAATCGACTGAAAACCTGACAGGTAAAATAGGAAGTGTTCAGTTTGCGACGCGGTCGGCATTTTAAGGTATTTCGCGCAAGGTTAACAGCGCCAGATGCAGGCGAAACGGGGGCTGGCAAGATAGTTTGTGCAGTAAGCGATGACGATTGTTTAATTATCCGGCATTTTTACCCTTTGCTGTGTAACAAAATAATTCAAAGACCAGAATTATATCTATTTATGTATTAACCATTGCTTATTGCCAATGAAAAATAATTGTCTGAATAACCGGGGAATAAAAACGGGACAATTCTTAATTAAATGGCAGCCGTAACTGCCATCACGGTTTAGCGGCGACTTAAACTTCCCCGACGATAGAGATTACGGCGAATACGCGTCAGCCCGGCCTTAGGTTTGCGCGGCTCATCTAAACTTGCCAGAACTAATTCCAGCACGCGCTCGGCAACATCACGGTGACGCTGGGCAACGGCAAGCACCGGGCATTGCAGAAAATCGAGCAGCTCATTATCCCCAAAGGTCGCAATCGCCAGCTCAGAAGGCAGCTGCCCTTCGCGGCGCAAGGTGACATCCATCACTCCCTGTAATAATGCGAATGAAGTGGTGTATAACGCCTGCGGCATGGGGTGTGTTTCCAGCCATTGATCAAATAGCCGTGCTGCGGCTTCGCGTTCATAGCTGTTAGCGTATAAAAAATGCACTTCACGCGGATCGTCTTTCCACGCGCTACGAAAACCTTGTTCACGCAGGTAACTGACGGAAAGCTCCGGCAGCGCACCGAGATAAAGTACGGTTTCCGCAGGGAAAGTACGCAACTCGCTGGCGAGCATTTCTGCATCTTCCTGGTCGGCCCCTACGACGCTAATAAAGTTTTCCCGATCTAATGCCCTGTCGAGGGCGATAATCGGGAAGGGATCGTTCGCCCAGCGCTGGTAGAAAGGATGCTCAGGCGGCAGTGAAGTCGACACGATGATCGCATCCACCTGACGCTGCAAAAGGTGTTCAATGCAGCGCATTTCATTATCGGGCTGATCTTCTGAACAGGCGATAAGCAGCTGGTAGCCACGCTGGCGCGCCTGCCGCTCAAGATAGTTAGCGATACGGGTATAGCTGGTGTTCTCAAGATCTGGAATGACCAACCCGATAGAACGCGTGCGCCCGGCACGCAATCCCGCGGCACCGCATTAGGGTGGTAGTTGTGTTCGCGTACAACCGCCATGACTTTCTCAACGGTCTTATCGCTGACGCGATACTGTTTTGCCTTACCGTTGATAACGTAGCTCGCCGTGGTGCGCGACACTCCAGCCAGGCGCGCGATTTCATCCAATTTCACAGTAGCCCCTTCTTTAGGATTTCCATAACCATACCCTGGTCATGGTTTCGTTTTTAGCATCTAAGCGCAGAATAATAACTCGGGCAACCGCTTTTGCGGGCAGTTGTTGGGTCATTGGCAAAAAAAAACCCGGTTCTGGTTACCGGGTTACTATTCCGCCACCTTCACAGGCTAGCGCATGATCTTATCGCCACGCGATACGCCGACAATACCCGAGCGCGCCACTTCAACAATTTTTGCCACTTCGCGGATGGCGTTGAGGAACGCATCCAGCTTGTCGCTGGTGCCTGCCAGCTGTACGGTGTAGAGCGTGGGCGTAACGTCAATGATCTGCCCGCGAAAAATCTCTGCGTTGCGTTTCACTTCTTCACGACCATAGCCACTCGCCTGAACTTTTACCAGCATGATTTCACGCTCAACGTGCGCCCCCTGCCCCAGCTCGCTCACGCGCAGAACATCCACCAGCTTATGAAGCTGCTTTTCGATTTGCTCCAGCACTTTGGCATCGCCTACCGTTTGAATCGTCATCCGTGAGAGGGTCGGATCGTCTGTCGGTGCTACCGTCAGGCTTTCGATATTGTAGCCACGCTGAGCGAACAGGCCTATAACACGGGACAGCGCCCCGGACTCATTTTCGAGTAAGACAGATAATATCCGGCGCATAATCAGGTTCTCTCCGTTTTGCTTAACCACATCTCATCCATACCGCCGCCACGGATCTGCATAGGGTACACATGTTCGCTGCCATCAACGGTGATATCGACAAACACCAGGCGCTGATTACGCACCGCCTCCAGCGCTTCAATCAGTTTGCTTTCCAGCTCTTGCGGCTCGCTGATACCGATCCCAACATGCCCGTACGCTTCGGCAATACGCACAAAGTCCGGTAAGGATTCCATATAGGACTGGGAATGGCGGCCTGAATAAATCATATCCTGCCACTGCTTCACCATGCCGAGATAGCGGTTGTTAAGGTTAAGCACCAGCACCGGCAAACCGTATTGCAACGCGGTAGAAAGCTCCTGGATATTCATCTGAATACTGCCATCCCCCGTCACGCAAACCACGGTTTCTTCCGGCAATGCCATTTTCACCCCCAACGCGGCTGGCAGGCCGAAGCCCATCGTGCCGAGGCCACCGGAGTTAATCCAACGGCGGGGTTTATCAAAGGTGTAATAGAGTGCGGCAAACATCTGGTGCTGGCCAACGTCGGAGGTGACATATGCCTCGCCGTTGGTCAGACGACAGATAGTTTCAATGACCGCCTGCGGCTTAATTTTGTCGCTGGTTCTGTCGAATTCCAGGCACTGACGCGCGCGCCATTGTTCAATCTGCTGCCACCAGTCGCGAATATCATCACAGGCTTGTGGGGTATCTTCCTGCGCCAGCAGTTCCAGCATCTGCTGAAGAACCTGCCGCGCATCGCCAACAATAGGAATGTCGGCGCCCACGGTTTTAGAAATAGACGTCGGATCGATATCAATATGCAGCACGGTTGCATTCGGGCAGTACTTCGCCAGATTGTTAGTCGTGCGATCGTCAAAGCGCACGCCCACGCCAAAAATCACGTCGGAGTGGTGCATGACCATATTGGCTTCGTAGGTGCCATGCATCCCCAGCATACCCAGCGCCTGACGATGGCTTCCGGGAAATGCGCCGAGGCCCATTAAGGAAGAGACGACTGGAATATTCAGTTTTTCTGCTAAGCCGAGTAATTCATCGTGGCAGGAAGAAGTAATGGCGCCGCCGCCCACGTACATCACGGGTTTTTTCGCCGCCAGCAGCGTTTGCAATGCCCGCTTAATTTGCCCTTTATGCCCCTGAGTGGTGGGGTTGTAAGAACGCATGCTAACGGTTTCAGGATAGCTATAAGGCAGCTTGTTTGCCGGGCTCATGATATCCTTCGGCAAATCAATGACGACCGGCCCTGGACGGCCGCTTGCCGCAAGCCAGAAGGCTTTTTTGATAATCGCGGGAATATCTTCCGCTTGTTTAACTAAAAAGCTGTGCTTCACCACCGGGCGCGAAATCCCCACCATGTCGCACTCCTGGAAGGCGTCATACCCAATCAGCGATGTCGCCACCTGGCCTGATAGCACCACCATCGGAATGGAATCCATATAAGCGGTGGCAATCCCGGTAATCGCATTGGTGGCACCAGGCCCGGATGTGACCAGCACGACACCGACTTCTCCCGTTGCCCGCGCAAGGCCATCAGCCATATGCACAGCGGCCTGTTCATGGCGCACCAGCACATGATCGATACCGCCAATAGTATGAAGCGCATCGTAAATATCGAGGACCGCGCCTCCGGGATAACCGAATACATACTTAACGCCCTGATCGATTAACGATCGGACGACCATCTCGGCTCCTGACAACATCTCCATGGTTTGCCTCCAGGCTTGCGTGTTTGACCGACTGCAGAAATCATTTCTGCGGAGTCGTTGAGGCAGGTTGTTGCGCCCTGCATGTTATTTTTCTAGTGCGCTTAACATAACCGTTGAAAATCAGGCAATCAATTGCCAATCTTCGGCTGCGGGCCAGAGGTTCGCTTGCGAGTACTGCAAAACCCCTATCTGGCGGAGTTAAGCTCTAAACATACGCCTGTACTATGCTTAAAAGTATCATCAAAGATAGCTTTTCAGGTTAAATCTAATTAACGCAGGATTTATTACGCGCTCAAAAAGCCCCGCGTATCCCAACATAAATAGCTAAGCATTCTTCTGTACTCACTAGACCAAAGTGGTGTTGCAAAGCAATCGAGTGTTGACAGCGCAGGGCAGATCAAGTACCAATAAATACATCACGAAATTCATTTGGGGCTTGAAACATGATCCGCAGCAACCGCCTACTAGATCTACTACTAAACGCAACTTCTTTGCGCGGTAGACTGGTGGGCGAAATCAAGCGTTGATTCAAGCCACCAGACAGAAAAAACCCGCGCCACTGCGCGGGTTTTTTTATGCTCGTAGCAACGGCCCCCAAGACGAGAAAGGACCACAACATGAGCCAACAAGTCATTATTTTCGATACCACTTTGCGTGATGGTGAGCAGGCGTTACAGGCAAGTCTGAGTGTAAAAGAGAAGCTGCAAATCGCGCAGGCCCTGGAGCGTATGGGTGTTGACGTGATGGAAGTGGGCTTCCCGGTTTCCTCTCCGGGTGATTTTGAATCTGTACAAACCATTGCCCGCCATATCAAAAACAGCCGTGTATGTGGTCTGGCGCGTTGCGTAGATAAAGATATCGACGTCGCCGCTGAAGCGTTGAAAATTGCCGAAGCATTCCGCATTCATGTATTTTTGGCCACCTCGACCATGCACATCGAAACCAAATTACGCAGCACCTTCGATGATGTCCTGGCTCGCGCAGTCAATTCCGTCAAACGCGCCCGCAACTATACCGACGACGTAGAGTTCTCGTGTGAAGATGCCGGCCGTACCCCAATAGATAACCTGTGCCGTATCGTAGAAGCGGCGATCGGCGCAGGCGCAACCACCATCAACATTCCTGACACCGTGGGCTACACCACGCCGGTCCAGTTCGGCGGCATTATCCAGACCCTGTACAACCGCGTGCCGAATATCGATAAAGCGATTATCTCCGTTCACTGCCACGACGATTTGGGCATGGCGACCGGCAACTCAATTGCGGCAATCCAGGCTGGCGCGCGTCAGGTTGAAGGGACGCTGAACGGTATCGGCGAGCGTGCCGGTAACACTGCGCTGGAAGAAGTCATCATGGCGATTAAAGTGCGCGGCCAGATGCTGGGCGTGCACACCAATATCAACCACCATGAAATCTACCGCACTAGCCAGATTGTTAGCCAGCTGTGCAATATGCCGATTCCGGCTAATAAAGCAGTGGTCGGCTCCAACGCCTTCGCCCACTCCTCCGGTATTCACCAGGATGGCGTGCTGAAAAACCGCGAAAACTACGAAATCATGACCCCGGAAACTATCGGTCTGAATCAGGTGCAGCTGAATCTGACCTCCCGCTCTGGTCGCGCAGCTGTAAAACACCGCATGGAAGAGATGGGCTATAAAGAAGACGATTACAACCTGGATTCTTTGTACGACGCCTTCCTGAAGCTGGCGGATAAAAAAGGCCAGGTGTTTGATTACGATCTGGAAGCTTTAGCCTTCATCGGTAAGCAACAGGAAGAACCTGAACATTTCCGCATGGAATACTTCAACGTGCAGTCCGGTTCAAGCGTGATTTCTACCGCTTCCGTGCAGCTGCAGTGCGGTGACGAAACGCAATCTGAAGCCGCTACCGGCAACGGCCCGGTCGATGCTGTCTACCAGGCGATTAACCGCATCACAAATTACGATGTAGAACTGGTGAAATACCAGCTGTCGGCCAAAGGCCAGGGCAAAGACGCGCTGGGCCAGGTTGATATTGTTGTAACCCATAAAGGCCGCCGTTTCCACGGTGTGGGTCTGGCGACGGATATTGTGGAATCTTCAGCCAAAGCGATGATTAACGTGCTGAACAATATCTGGCGTGCGGGGATCGTCGAAAAAGAATTGCAACGCAAAGCTCACAATAAAGAAAATAATCAGGAAACGGTGTGAACATGTCAAAAACTCATCATATAGCAGTATTGCCGGGTGACGGCATTGGCCCGGAAGTGATGGCTCAGGCGCTGAAAGTGCTGGATGCCGTTCGTACACGCTTCGATATGCGCATTACTACCAGTCAATATGACGTGGGTGGCATTGCCATCGACCGTCACGGCAATCCGCTGCCGCCTATTACCGTTGAAGGCTGTGAGCAGGCAGATGCGATTCTGTTCGGCTCCGTGGGCGGCCCGAAATGGGAACACCTGCCGCCGGCGCAGCAACCTGAACGCGGCGCATTATTGCCGCTGCGTAAACATTTTAAATTGTTCAGCAACCTGCGCCCTGCGCGCCTGTATCAAGGCCTGGAAGAGTTCTGCCCGCTGCGTGCTGACATCGCCGCCAACGGTTTCGATATTCTGTGCGTGCGTGAATTAACCGGTGGCATTTACTTTGGCCAGCCGAAAGGGCGTGAAGGCAGTGGTCAACACGAAAAAGCCTTTGATACCGAAGTGTATTACCGCTTCGAGATCGAGCGAATTGCGCGCATCGCCTTTGAGTCAGCCCGCAAACGCCGCCGTAAAGTGACCTCCATTGATAAAGCCAACGTGCTGCAATCATCCGTGATGTGGCGGGAAATCGTCGGTGAGATTGCCAAAGAGTACCCGGACGTTGAGCTGGCGCATATGTATATCGACAACGCCACCATGCAGCTGATTAAAGACCCGTCGCAGTTCGACGTGCTGCTGTGCTCCAACCTGTTTGGCGATATTCTGTCTGACGAATGCGCGATGATCACCGGCTCGATGGGCATGCTGCCATCGGCAAGCCTGAACGAACAAGGTTTTGGCCTGTACGAACCCGCCGGTGGTTCCGCACCCGATATCGCAGGCAAAAACATTGCAAACCCCATTGCGCAGATCCTGTCTTTGGCTTTGTTACTGCGCTACAGCCTGGATGCTGAAGAGGCCGCTGTGGCCATTGAAAACGCTATCAACCGTGCGCTGGAAGAAGGCTTCCGTACCGGCGACCTGGCCCGCGATGGCAACGCAATCAGCACCGACGAAATGGGCGATACCATTGCTCGCTTCGTAGCAGAGGGGAAATAATCATGGCGAAAACGTTATATCAGAAATTGTACGATGCCCACGTCGTTTACGAAGCGGTGGATGAAACCCCGCTGCTGTACATCGACCGTCATCTGGTGCATGAAGTCACCTCTCCGCAAGCGTTTGATGGCCTGCGCGCGCACAAGCGCCCGGTGCGCCAGCCGGGCAAAACTTTTGCCACCATGGATCACAACGTTTCCACGCAGACTAAAGACATCAACGCTTCCGGTGAAATGGCCCGCATTCAGATGCAGGAGTTGATGAAGAACTGCAAAGAGTTCGGCGTTGAGCTGTATGACCTGAACCACCCATTCCAGGGCATCGTCCACGTGATGGGCCCTGAGCAAGGCATTACCTTACCTGGCATGACCATCGTTTGCGGCGATTCCCACACCGCAACCCACGGTGCGTTCGGCGCGCTGGCGTTTGGCATCGGGACTTCTGAAGTTGAGCATGTACTGGCAACGCAAACCCTGAAACAGGGCCGCGCGAAAACCATGAAGATTGAAGTCACCGGCACCGCAACCCCTGGCATCACGGCAAAAGATATCGTGCTGGCGATTATCGGAAAAACCGGCAGCGCTGGCGGCACCGGGCATGTGGTGGAATTCTGCGGCAGCGCGATTCAGGCGCTGTCGATGGAAGGCCGCATGACGCTGTGTAACATGGCCATCGAGATGGGCGCCAAAGCGGGCATCGTGGCGCCGGATGAAACCACTTTTAATTATGTGAAAGGCCGCCTGCACGCGCCGAAAGCGGCCGACTGGGACGAAGCGGTCGCGTACTGGAAAACCTTCAGCACCGACGAAGGCGCAAAATTCGATACCGTTGTCACGCTGGATGCCGCTGAAATCGCACCGCAGGTGACCTGGGGCACCAACCCGGGCCAGGTGATTTCAGTCACTGAAAATATCCCGAACCCTGAATCTTTCGCAGATCCGGTAGAACGCGCATCTGCCGAGAAAGCCCTGGCGTATATGGGCCTGAAGCCAGGTATCCCATTAACCGAAGTCGCCATCGACAAAGTGTTTATCGGTTCTTGCACCAATTCGCGCATTGAAGATTTACGTGCCGCGGCGGAGATTGCTAAAGGTCGTAAAGTGGCCCCAGGCGTGCAGGCGTTAGTGGTCCCGGGCTCCGGTCCGGTAAAAGCGCAGGCGGAAGCAGAAGGCCTGGACAAGATCTTTATTGAAGCGGGCTTTGAATGGCGCTTGCCGGGTTGCTCAATGTGCCTGGCCATGAACAACGATCGCCTGGAACCGGGCGAGCGCTGCGCTTCCACCAGCAATCGTAACTTTGAAGGCCGCCAGGGCCGCGGTGGCCGCACGCATCTGGTCAGTCCGGCAATGGCAGCAGCAGCCGCTGTCTCCGGTCATTTTGCTGACATCCGCACGTTGAAATAAGGAAAAACACCATGGCAGAGAAATTTGTTCAACACACCGGCCTGGTCGTTCCGCTGGATGCCGCAAACGTTGATACCGACGCAATTATTCCTAAGCAGTTTTTGCAGAAGGTCACGCGCACCGGTTTTGGCGCGCACCTGTTTAACGACTGGCGTTTTCTGGATGATGCAGGCCAGCAGCCAAACCCGGAATTCGTGCTGAACTTCCCGGAGTTTAAAGGTGCCTCTATTTTGCTGGCGCGTGAAAACTTCGGCTGCGGTTCATCTCGTGAACACGCTCCGTGGGCGTTGACCGACTACGGTTTCAAAGTGGTTATCGCGCCAGGCTTTGCCGATATCTTCTACGGCAACTCATTCAACAACCAGTTGCTGCCGGTGACGTTGAGCGAAGCAGAAGTCGATGAGCTGTTTAAGCTGGTTGCGGCAAATCCGGGGATTAAGTTTGTTGTGGACCTGGAAGCGCAAACGGTGATTGCCGGTGAGAAAAGCTATGCATTTAACATCGATACGTTCCGCCGCCACTGCATGCTGGAAGGGCTTGATAGCATCGGCCTGACGCTGCAACACGAAGGTTCAATCTCTGCTTACGAGCAGCAACAGCCGGCGTTTATGCGTTAACAGCAGCACCTAAAAAAAGCGGAGGCGGGTCAATGAAATGACCCGCCTTTTTTATTATTTCAACGTTTCAACCAGCCCTTTACGCTGCCCTTCCAGCGTCACCACTTTGCTGCACACCTCGCGGCCAAACTGCTCGAAATCTTTTTCCTGATGCTTCCACTCGTTTTGGATCGCAGTCTGTAGCCCGCCAAGGCTGCCCAACACGCCCTGCAGCGGGTTACCGCCACCTTTCAAAATGGCTTTCGCACCCATCTCATTGATGCTGTCCTGCAAGATGCCGCCCATCGCCTGATTCACCAGCTGTTGCCCTTCGGCACGCACCTGATCGATCGCTTTATAGTGGAAGGTCAAACCATCCGGGCGCGTCTCGATAATGCGCTTCATCTGCTGCTTGAGTTGCGCGTCCAGTTTCGTCAGGCGGCCGCGCATATTGCTGCTCTCGCCCACTTCCTGAGCGATGATTTTATCCAGCGCAACGCGGCCTTTTTCAACGCGAGCCAATGCGCCGTTATTGATCCATGGCAGATCGCTACGCAACGCTTGCTGGTACTTCACCGCCAGCTGGCGCTGCGTGGCATTTAAAGTATGTGGCCTGCCGTTAAATTGCAGGCTGCCATCCGGGGCAATAACCAGATTGCCGTTTTCACCCACAACCTGAACGGACTGCGGGTTGATAACCACGTCATCGCGAGGCGTGACGCTGCATTTATAATCGGCCTGCGCCTGCATCGCGGTGAGCAACAGAACGCCCATCAGAGCCTTACGAATCATAGCTACTCCTGAACATCTAAAAATTTAAGAAAAAAAAGGCCGGTTTTCACCGACCTGATTATTCTGCAACTATCAATCCCACCAGACGTCGAACAGATCGCTGGTGCGAACGTCTTCAGCCTTGTGATCTTCAAGCCATTTGCGCACCAGAGCCTGGTGCTCTTCGGTGCATTTGCCGATTTCCTGCAGGCAGATTAAGCCTTCCCAGGAAAGGTGGCCGCCGCCATCAAAAGCCAGACCATTTTTGTCGATAACGTCTTCAATGAACTCATCAACGATTTTATCGATTTGTTCTTCGGAGGTGCCTTCCGGGAAACGCCATGCAACAGAGAACCCCACTTCCTGGAATTCGTCGATGTGCATTTTCTTACGCAAACGACGGCTACGATTAATTGCCATTACTTTACCCTCTCGAACATTAAGTCCCATACGCCGTGGCCAAGACGATGGCCACGTTGTTCAAATTTGGTCACCGGACGTGAATCCGGGCGCGGTACGTAGTCGTGACTCTGCGACTGATTCTGATACCCCTCCATAGAGGACATCACTTCGAGCATGTGTTCAGCATAAGGTTCCCAGTCGGTTGCCATATGGAACACGCCGCCCAGTTTTAGCTTACTTTTTACCAGCTCGGCAAACGGCACCTGAACGATACGGCGCTTATTATGACGCGCTTTGTGCCACGGATCGGGGAAAAAGAGCTGAACCATGGATAAAGAATTGTCAGGAACCATTTTTTGCAGCACTTCAACCGCGTCGTGACACATCACGCGCAGGTTCTCAACGCCTTCTTCATGAGCCGTCGCGAGGCATGCGCCAACGCCCGGTGAATGCACTTCTATGCCCAAAAAGTTCTGCTGTGGATTAGCCTTCGCCATTGCCACCAGCGACGTACCCATGCCGAAACCGATTTCCAGCGTGACTGGCGCTTCGCGGCCAAACAGCTCGGCAAAATCGACAGGCGCGTCCTGATATTCAACGCCCATCACCGGCCAATAGTTTTCCAGTGCGAACTCCTGGCCCTTAGTCAGGCGGCCCTGGCGGCGCACAAAACTACGAATCCGGCGCATTGCGCGGCCTTCTTCATTAAATTCCGGTGAGATGACGTCATTTTTCATGGTGTTCAGGCTTTCGTTAGTGTTCGGGAAACGGGCATTATCCAAAGTTAAGGGTGAGAAGCAAGCACCAGAAAGTTCCGGTTTACAGCATGGAGCGCTCTGTGCTGGAATCAGCCCCCTAAATCACACATTTATCGGATGGCCTGGCAACAATGACACAAGCGCCGCAATTCTCCCACCGGGTTCTCGACTGGTATCAAAAATACGGCCGCAAAACACTGCCATGGCAACGCGAAAAAACGCCTTATAAAGTATGGCTGTCTGAGGTGATGTTGCAACAAACCCAGGTTGCGACCGTTATTCCTTACTTCGAGCGCTTTATGGAACGCTTCCCGACGGTGACCGACCTCGCCCATGCCCCGCTTGATGAGGTACTGCACCTGTGGACCGGCCTTGGGTATTACGCCCGCGCCCGCAATTTGCATAAAGCTGCACAGATGGTAGCTAATCAGCACAATGGCCTGTTCCCGGAAACTTTTGAAGAAGTGGCCGCGCTCCCGGGCGTTGGGCGTTCGACCGCGGGTGCGATTCTTTCGCTGTCGCTGGGCAAACATTTCCCGATTCTGGATGGCAACGTCAAACGCGTGCTGGCACGTTGTTATGCAATACCCGGCTGGCCGGGGAAAAAAGACGTCGAGAAAAAACTCTGGGAGATTAGCGAACGGGTTACTCCAGCCGAAGGTGTCAGCCAGTTTAACCAGGCGATGATGGATCTTGGCGCAATGGTTTGTACCCGCTCGCAGCCAAAATGCGAGCTTTGCCCGATAAATAATATTTGCATCGCCTACGCCAACAACAGTTGGGCAAGCTATCCCGGTAAGAAGCCAAAGGTGACGATTCCTGAGCGCACCGGCTATTTCCTGATGATGCAGCACCAGCAGAGTATTTTGCTTGCTCAGCGCCCGGCAGTGGGTCTGTGGGGGGGGTTATATTGCTTCCCACAGTTCACAACCGAAGAAGAGCTGCGCGACTGGCTGGCACAACGCCAGATCCCCGCCGATAATCTCACGCAGTTAAACGCCTTCCGCCATACATTCAGCCACTTCCATCTGGATATTGTGCCAATGTGGCTGCCGGTGCTTTCGTTTAGCGGCTGCATGGATGAAGGCACCGCTCTCTGGTATAACTTAGCCCAGCCACCGTCCGTAGGGCTGGCCGCCCCTGTAGAGCGTTTATTACAGCAATTACATGCCGAGCCGGTGGTACTTAACCCCGCCCAGGCCGTTGAAGAGGAATAAAGATGAGCAGAACTATTTTTTGTACTTACCTGCAACGTGACGCAGAAGGCCAGGATTTCCAGCTGTATCCAGGCGAACTCGGCAAACGTATTTATAACGAAATCTCTAAAGAAGCCTGGGCCCTGTGGCAGACCAAGCAAACCATGCTGATTAACGAACGCAAAATGAGCATGATGAACCCGGAGCACCGCAAAGAGCTGGAAACTGAAATGGTTAACTTCCTGTTTGAAGGCAAAGAAGTCCACATCGAAGGCTACACGCCGCCAGAAAAATAAACAGACTTAGGGCCGCAGGCCCTTATGTACATCAAGCACAACGCATACACGGAACGATGAAAAAATTTCTCGCGCTAGCTCTGGTTGTCCCGTTGCTCATCTCCTGTTCGAGCAAAAAAGAAGATTCCTACAACGAGGCGTTTGTTAAGGACACGAATGTTTTGATATTTTGATGGGGCAGTTTGCCCATAACATCGAAAATATCTGGGGTATGAAGGAAGTATTGATTGCCGGTCCAAAAGACTACGTAAAATATACCGACCAGTACCTCACCCGTAGCCACATCAATTTTGATGACGGCACGATAACCATTGAAACCATTGCCGGCACCGATCCTGCGGCGCACCTACGCCAGGCGATCGTCAGCACCTTGCTGATGGGTGACGATCCGGGCTCGATCGATCTTTATTCCGATGCCAACGACGTGTTGATCTCTAAGCAGCCGTTCCTGTATGGCCAGGTGGTGGATAACACCGGCCAGCCGATTCGCTGGGAAGGCCGCGCGGCCAGGTTTGCTGACTATCTGCTGCAAACGCGCCTGAAAAGCCGCAGCACCGGCCTGAAAATTGTTTATAGCGTGACGATTAACCTGGTGCCAAACCACCTTGATAAGCGTGCGCATAAATATATCGGTATGGTGCGCAAAGCGTCGAAGAAATATGGTGTCGATGAATCGCTGATTCTGGCGATTATGCAGACCGAATCCAGCTTCAACCCCTACGCGGTCAGCCACGCCGATGCGCTCGGCCTGATGCAGGTGGTGCAGCACAGCGCCGGAGTTGATGTGTTTAAATCACAGGGGAAATGGGGCAAACCCAGCCGCAGCTACCTGTTTGATCCAGAAAGCAATATCGATACCGGTACGGCTTACCTCGCCATTTTGCAAAATAGCTACCTGGCGGGCATTGATAACCCGACATCCCGGCGCTACGCGGTGATCACCGCGTATAACGGCGGTGCAGGCAGCGTGCTGCGCGTGTTCAACAGAGATAAGAACCGCGCCTATAGCATTATCAACAGCATGACGCCTGGTGATGTCTATCAAACGCTGACCACCCGCCACCCTTCTGCGGAATCACGCCATTATTTGTATAAAGTTAATACCGCGCAGAAGAGCTATCGTCGGCGGTAATTGATGAGTCTGGAGGGTGGGCAACCCCCCCTCCAGATTTTACTTCACCATATAACCGTAAAGTCGCTTAATCCCATCGGCATCCGTTTCGCTATACACCCCCTGCAGCTCTGGCGAAAAGCCCGGCAGCATATTTACGCCCTCTTCCAGAGCCAGGAAGTAACGCAGTGCGGCGCTGCCCCAGACTTCGCCCGGCACCACGCATAATACGCCAGGAGGGTATGGCAGCGCGCCTTCAGCCGCGATGCGCCCTTCCGACTGGCTCAAACGCACCAGCTCCACATTGCCACGAATAAACTCGCTGTTAGCATCCTGCGGATTCATGGCAACAGCTGGCAGACAAGCCTTGCGGAACATCGCTTTTTGCAGATCCTTCACCGCAAAACTAACGTAAAGATCGTGCATTTCCTGGCACAGCTGGCGCAGCGTGTAGCCCTTATAGCGCTGGGAATATTTCTGATAGATAGTCGGCAGCACATCCACCAGCGGCGTATCGTCTTCAATATGCTGTTCGAATTGCGCCAGCATCGCCACCAGATGCGCCATCTTCTCCGTGCTTTCAGCGGGAGTCAGCAAGAACAAAATCGAATTAAGATCTGCTTTTTCAGGAACGACGCCGTTTTCACGCAGGTAGTTTGCGAGGATTGCCGCGGGCACACCAAATTCCGTGTACTCGCCGGTTTGCGGATCGATCCCCGGCGTGGTCAGCAGCAGCTTGCAAGGATCAACAAAGTATTCATTCTGCGCATAGCCTGCAAACCCATGCCATTTCTCACCCGGTTCAAAACTAAAGAATCGACGCTCCTGCGCGATGATCGTCGTGGGATGATCCTGCCACGGTCTGCCTGCAACCACCGGCGGAATAAACGGTTTGATCATCTTGCAGTTAGCAACGATCGCTTTGCGTGCTTCAATCCCCAGTTCGACGCACTCAGCCCACAGACGGCGGCCGCTTTCCCCTTCGTGAATTTTCGCATTCACCTCAAGTGCAGCAAACAGCGGGTAGAACGGGCTGGTTGACGCATGCAGCATAAACGCATTATTCAGCCGCTTATGCGGGCAGAAACGCTCTTGCCCGCGCAGGTGGTTATCTTTCTTATGGATCTGGGAAGTCTGTGAGAAGCCAGCCTGCTGTTTATGCACCGATTGCGTAACAAAAATCCCCGGATCGTTTTGGTTAAGATCCAGCAGCAGCGGCGAACAATCCGCCATCATCGGAATAAATTGCTCATAGCCAACCCATGCCGAATCAAACAGTATGTAGTCGCAAAGATGGCCGATGTTATCCACCACCTGGCGTGCGTTGTACACCGTACCGTCGTACGTCCCGAGCTGGATAACCGCCAGGCGGAACGGGCGTTTTTCCTGGGCGCGTTCCGGCGCCACTTCCGCAATCAATTCACGCAGGTACTTTTCATCAAAACAATGCGCGTCGATTCCACCGATAAAACCAAACGGATTGCGAGCCGCCTCAAGATAAACCGGCGTTGCCCCCGCCTGAATCAGCGCGCCATGATGGTTTGATTTATGATTATTACGATCGAACAGCACCAGATCGCCACGGGTCAGCAGCGCGTTGGTGACGACTTTATTCGCCGCCGACGTGCCGTTGAGTACGAAATAGGTTTTATCGGCGTTAAACACTTTGGCGGCAAACTTCTGGGCATGTTTTGCCGAACCTTCGTGGATCAGCAAATCGCCGAGCTTGACGTCTGCGTTACACATGTCGGCACGAAACAGATTCTCGCCAAAGAAATCATAGAACTGGCGACCTGCCGGGTGCTTTTTGAAAAACTCGCCGTGCTGGTGGCCCGGGCAGGCAAAAGTGCTATTTTCCATCGCGACATATTTCGTCAGCGTGTCGAAGAACGGCGGCAATAGGCCTTCTTCATAATCAACAGCCGCAGTTTCCAGCTCCAGATAATCCTGCGCTTTACCGGTTATCAGCCCCGTCATACCTTCCTGCTCGCCTGGCCACTCATCAGCCGCCAGAAAAACAGGAATCGCAAAGCCCGTGCGTTTGAGCAATGCCAGAATACCGCTGCGGCTATCGGCCACCGAAAGGACAACGGCGGCAATATCGGTAAAGTCAGTGTTATCGAGAGTGACCACTTCACGATGCGTGGACAGTGTGGCAGCCACATCGTGGCTGGCGGCAATTTTCAAAGATTTCATATGCACCAATCCCAGAGCTCAAGGATGAGTGAGTGCCATGCGGCACGGCAAAGGGAGCATTCCCCGGCGAATGTGTCCTGATGGTCTGATGGATGATCCCCACTCCGACCGCCAGACATCAGTAAAACCAGGCATCACCTGATTTTACTGATGTCCTGCAGTGAGCGTGCGTTGCCCTCACCGCATGGTGAGCAAAGGTCTTAGGGAACCGAGCGAGGGGGGAACGGGCGCCATCGAGAGATGTCGGTAAACATTGACTATAAACATCAATAAGCGCCCCGTTGCGGATGTCCGAAATTTCGCGCAATCATGGCACCTTCTGCCCCGGCGTTCAACCCAGGGGGCCCCGCAGCACATTATTCGCGCAAACGCACGGCTTATTCATATAAAACCGTTGACGCCTGCCAGGCTTTACGGTTTAATGCGCCCCGTTGCCCGGATAGCTCAGTCGGTAGAGCAGGGGATTGAAAATCCCCGTGTCCTTGGTTCGATTCCGAGTCCGGGCACCACTATTCATAAGGCCTCGCTGCAAAGCGGGGCTTTTTCCTTTTCTGGCTACGGTAGATTTCTGGTCGTTGCAACACGTTATTTGTTTGCTGGATTTCTCGCCATTTTCGCTGATATTCGTTACTTTTAGACACCTCAACATCCTCTGATGTACCTTTTCCTAACCTCACTGCTACGGTCTTTCTACGGTCCTTTACGGTTCCTTTCTCTCAGATCATTCATAAATACGGGGAAAACGGGGGGATTATCATTTCTCCTTAATCCGCTGGTCTTAAAGTGATTTTGTCGCGGGGAATAGGGTGGGGAAATCCCCAATAGCAAGCGGGGAAACCAGGCAGCATACGCCCTCCACCAATCACATGGGGATCTTCACCAGTCAGTCCACCTGCAACAAGCTCTTCTTTCCTTTTCATTTCTTATCGTTACCAGAATCCCCCGTCCTCCACGCCATCATAAAATGGTTTATCCGTAGTACTACTTGAGCTAAACGTATTGGACTGTTAAAGCTGAGTGTCCGCTGTGAGGGATATGCGGGCATTACTAGCAGCATTCTGTGTGAAACAACGGGGAGCAGTCACCGCTTCCCAACCCGTTATTTCAGCGTGCCGAACTGTTTGTTCTTCAGTGCATATAGTCGGTCGAACTCAGCATAGGGCTCTCCCGTTTCAGCTGCGTGCCGGGTTTTAGCGTCCAGAAGGTCGGGCAAAGGGATTCCATGACTCAGTGAGTGGTAAAGATCATAACCACTGACACAGATAACACGCTTCCCTTTACCAAAAGCCGTCAGACTGTAAACACGGTATCAGTTATCGTGAATTACAGGAGATGCTGGCCGAACGCGATATCAACGTCGACCACACCACGTGGGTAGGAGAATTTGGCCATCAAAACAGTCGATTACTGGTTCCCGAAGGGATCTCAAGCACATACTTATGTCGTTTATATAAAAGCACGGTTAAAGCTGGTAATAATTTGGATAAATATCTTTCATATAAAAACAAATGTATAATTCAATTTATACGCAATAATAAATGAAACATTTGTGCTACAAGCCGAAAACAATAAAATGAAAACATCAACACTGCTCACACATTTATCTAAAAACAGAATAACTCAAAACACAGTAGCAAGCACAATATCCATAATGCCATATTCAATGATTAGGGCAATCATTGTTGTTTTTTCTACATTAGCATCAAGTATGGGCTACACCAAAACGTTTGACTGGCTAAATAACCTACAGCTCAGCATGCTTACTTTAATGCCAATTATAATAAATGTATTATTTTCTTTTCATTGGGCAACAAAAAACAAAACGTCAGTTATTTTATCAATGGCTACAAGCCTAACAGCACTAATGATAGTGACAGGGATGTTTTCTAATGAACAAACATTTTACCTAAATACCAGCATCCCAATATCAATTGCTATATCAATAATAGTCAATATTCTGATTGAAAAAATTTCAAGTGCCACTAGGGTGTGGTCAAATAATATTTTCACCAACTTGATAATCCCATCAACCCCATTGATACTGGTTACACTTGCAAGCATCATCATCAAGTTCTACCTACCTATAGACCTACACAATACCTACCAATCCATTTTAGGTTTAATTTATCCTGATAGCTATTTAAATGGGTTGATTTATGAGGTTGTCAGAGGTGCAAGCTGGTTTTTGGGAATTCATGGGCAACTTATGTTTCAGGACGTTGGGTATGAATTCATTAGACAATCAAATATAAACATACAACAATGGGAAAGAGGAGCATCGCCCCTTAATATACTAAATCAGTCATTCTACGATGTATGGTGCTCCACGGGGGGGACGGGTTCAACATTAAGCTTATTAGTATGCTTAATATTTTCAAATGCCAATCAATATAAAAAATTAATTCGAAAGGCTCTCCCGCTATCGTTCTTTAATATAAATGAACCTCTGATATTTGGATTCCCAATAGTGTTGAATCCTATAATGGTCATACCCTTCCTATTGGCTCCAATAGTAAACTATAACATAGCGTACGCAGCAACAGCATATGGTTTAATAGAGCCGATGCATTACCTTGTCGGTTGGGCTACACCACCATTTATTAACTCATGGATAGCTAGTGGTGGAAATTCAACAGCCGTTGCATTGCAAGTTTTCCTTATAGCTTTAGGTGTTCTTATCTATTATCCATTTTTTTATATAATGGAAAGGATGACCAGCTTAAAAATCTCTGATGCAACATCTAGAATACCCACAATAGGCGACAAGTCACAGAAATCATCATTAGATATAAATTTGATTTCAAATCACCACCACCTCAATGAATTTGATGAAATCACTGAGGCACAAAACCAGATAAAAAAACTAACATCATCAGGTGACTTCATTCTTTTCTTTCAACCACAGGTTAGAGTCTTCGACAGAAAAATAACAGCACTGGAAGTACTGTTACGTCATGAGGATAAGAATGGTAAAATAACCCCTCCATACTTTCTTTCTTTCTATGAACGATTAAACCTAATGCCAGAAATGGATTTTTGGGTTTTAGAAAATGCCATTTATCATGCGCGATATAAATTTAAACAGTTTTCAGGGATGACTCTATCGATAAACATCTCACCACAAACAATCACAGACCCAAGATTATTAGTTATTGTTGATGAGGCATTGAAAGATAGTATGCCGACAGGATGGTCACTTGAGTTTGAAATTACAGAGTCTCAAAAAATAACAAACCCCGAGGAGCTAGGGTTTGTTATTAATGTATTACGAAATAAAGGCATAAGAGTAGCGCTTGACGATTTTGGTAGCGGTTACTCCACTTTATCATACCTCTTAAAGTATCGACTTGATAAAATAAAATTAGACAGAACTTTAGTTACAGGGTTGTCATTACATCAAGGGGGCAATTTTTTAAAAAAGGTTGTTCACCTATGCCGTACAACTTGTCCTGTAATTTTAATTGAAGGTGTTGAGACACAAAAAGAGTATGATGAATGCATAGATGCGGGCGTGGATTTAATACAAGGATTCCTTTTTTATCGCCCCATGCCTAGTGATGAAGTAACCAAGATATTATTGCAAGATTTAATAGCCCCAATTTAATATAAAATTTACGATGATAAATCAATCCAGCGTCACGACAAGTTGTGACGCTGGGTGGGGTTGGATATCTCTTTGGCTTGATGAAAGAGAGACGATAACTAGAGGGCTGGTAGCAAAACGCAGTATCAGGGAAATGGCTGATAAATTATCAAGATCCCCTCGACTATTAGCCGCGAGATACAGAGGCTCGGAGGTGAAAATCAATACCGTGCAACAAAAGCTGAAAAGGAAACAAATCATAGACAGGTCACATTGGGGAAACTAAGCCATCCCCTCAACAATTGATTTGCGTATTCTTCTTTGAAATGACCGCTCCTGGCACATAGCCGCCCCACATACAGGCAACGCTACTGGTCCTTATGGCATGTAATTATACCCGATTGAAACACATATTATTTCTGTGAACACTTCCCAACGGCACTTTTCCCCTTCAGACAAGACCAGAATCGGACCGTAGTCTTCTTCTGCTCTGCTCATCATCCTTCGTACCTTCACGCCGAATACCATCATTCACGTTGCCACGAAAGCAACCCGCAACAACCATCAAACGTACCGTGCCGGGGATGGGTCAACCCTGACGTTCTTTACACCAGTCACAGGAGGTAATATGTCCACCCCCAAACGCTTCCGTTTTACTAATCAGCTCATTAAATCACTGCCCCCTAACACATCAGATGCACGCAGCACCGATGCCGAATACAGCGACACCGAGATTTCCGGCCTGAAGTGTCTGGTCAGCAGAAGAGAAGGTCGTAAAAAGTTTTTGCTACGCTACCTCTATCATGGACGAAAACGCGCCATCGCCATTGGTCACTGGCCTGAAGTGGACGTCAATCTTGCTCGTCAGATTGCCATAGAATATAAACGCTCCCTTGCCACCGGCACTGACCCTAAGCAGGAGCGTGAAAACAAGAGAAGGGAGCTGACGTTCGATGAACTCTTTAATCAGCATTATCTGGTTTGGGCAAAATCCGCAAAACGTAGCTGGGGCAAGGATGTTCAGCGCTACCGGGATCATATCCGTCCCGCCTTAGGTCAGGTTCTACTGAGTGATATAACACCAGCCACCATTCTCCGCCTCCAGCAGACGTTAAGCATTTCACTGTCAGCAGCAACCTGTAATCGTGTCATCGTACTGGTTAAAGCGGTATTTACCTGGGCCGGAAGGCAAAGCATTACCTCTGTCCATCCGGCAAGAGTGGTACAGCTTCTCAGGGAGAACAACGCCAGACAACGCTATTTCACCGAGGACGAAATTCGTCGTATTTTTCTCTCTGCCGATAACGATACTAGCCCCGTCGCGGCCCGCTATGTGAAACTACTGCTACTGACTGGCCTTCGTCGTGATGAACTGCGTCTGGCAAGGTGGGAGCATGTTGACACGGTCAAACGCACCCTGTGGCTCCCGGAAACCAAGAATGGCTATGGACGGATTGTTCATCTTAACTCACTGGCGATGGACGTAATCAGAACTCTGCCAACACAGCGCGGAAATCCGTGGTTGTTTATCGGTAAAAAACAGGGCATGCCGCTGAGTAACCCGGTTAAAGCCTTTCAGCGTATCGTGCGTCGGGCGGGAATTTTCGACAAGGAAGTGTGTATTCATACCTGCCGCCATTCGGTTGCCGCCCTCATCGTGTCCTACGGCGGAACACTGTATGACGTTCAGGCTCAACTGGGGCACCGCAGCAGTCAGTCTTCGCAGCGATATGCGCATCTTCACCCTCAGCGTTTACAGAACACCAGTCAGTTACTGGCGGAAAGGATAACGGCTCAGCTACCGTCCTTGTGATAACAGAAAAGCAGAGGCAAATGCCCCTGCTTTTTTTACTGTTCAGCCATCAGTCAGAACGGGATGGCCCCATATTCTTCATCCGGCACCCGGTTATCATCAAATGCGTTATAGACTTCACGTGCTCGTTCACGTGCGACGTTAACGGACATACGTGGAAACGTGCCGAGGGGTTCATAATAGCAGGCCCCTTCACGCGTATAACGAGCCAGGAATTTAATCTCACCGTTGGCAATGACGGCCCGGAGCGCAGGCTCGCTGCCATCGAAGATTTCACGAGAAATGCCGTGATACAGGCACTCCGCCAGTGTGTTAAACAGAGCGTAATTATTGAATGACGTGTTTTCTTCATTTTCACTGCTGATGGCGTGAGGAAAACCCTCATAGTACTCGTCTGATTCAGGAAACATACATCACCTTTTATTCGTTGTGGTTCAGTCAAAATGGTTATATTCAGGGTTAAAATTCGTTCATCACATTGCATTTCAGAAATGCTTTTGTGACCTGGTAGTAAGATTGCGCCATCGTCTTCAGCGCTCTTTTTTTATAGTGACCCGCACTTTCACCAAGCAGATAACCGGTACGCTCTAACGGTCTGGCCACATCAACGGTCTTAAGTCCCTTTTCAGAGCAGAGTTTTTCAAACACCGATTCATAAATCAGGAAGTCGCCGGTTTTATGGTGAACGAATCCCCACATATCCCCCGGGCATCGGGCATGTTCTTCACGCAGGGTGATAAAGTGCCTGCTGCTTTTTGTCACCAGAGTCAGCTGAAGCTCCTCCAGCATGTTACGTACCGGGTTATACTGATTATGGTTATCATCCAGCCAGCGCCGTGCAGCTGACATCACGGATTCAACCACCGCATCGCTTTCGAAAGGTAGCAATCCATAGTCCAGCGCTTTCTCTCCTGCCAGCCACACCAGCGCAAATCTTCTCAGTCCACGCCGCTGAACGCGGGTAATATCGCGCCCTTCATCTCTCAGGGCCTCTTCCAGTGCGTTACAGCAGGCATCTGTCTGTTCCTGGAGCCAGGATGAAAACTCTGCATAAGTGCGAAGACTCCCATCCGCATTATTCCCGGATAACAGCTTGCCGATAAATGCAGGCCCGGCATGACCGTAAGCCTCTCCCAGCCCAGTCTTCAGTGCATCTGCACGGGCACGTGTTTCTGATACCGGTTCATCCGGTTTTTGAGCATCCTCAGGCAGCAGCTCCATACTGATGGCCCTGTGCTCCTGCCCTCCCTGTAACACGGCTTTCTGTTCAGCCAGCTTTTCGGATATTGACATCTCACCGGTGGAGAGAATAAACATGCGCCATTTAAACGGCTCATCTGCCGTCAGGCCACGGTTCAGGCGCTCTTTTGCCGTACCTGACGTAATGTTGTAAAGCAGTGAGGAAAGTTGCTTATGATTACTCGCACCCAGCTCATCGACGCAGGCGACCAGACCGGAATAGTCAGCGAGAAGGCGCTCCATCGCGTTAGGCGTGGTATTCCAGCGAATAATATTTACATTCCCCCCACTACCCGGCTCGCTGCCATCACCATGGACCGATGCAGCCAGCATCAGGAGAAGCGTTTTACCGGTGGTGGATACGCCGTGAAAATGAAACATGCCCACATCCATACCGGCAGGAACCAGAAGCATCGAAGCAAAGGAGGCACTCAGCGCAAAGGTCTGCGCCCAGCCATGGGCATTTTCCCGGATGAGGTTAATCCACTCCTCCAGAGCCCCGCCTTTGTGCAGTCCGGGACGCACGCGGAATCCCGGCAGCAGATAATCAAACCCGGTCAGAGAGGTCACAACGGGCTCATGACCATGTAAAAAGGCCATATCCTCCGAAACGAATCCCATTGCATCTGCCATCAGATAGACAGGCAGCGGTAAACTCCGGCAGCTCTGAATAAAACGGTCAAAAAGAGCAAGCTGCTGTGGAGAGGGGCCAACACAAAATCCACGACCTGCCAGTCTGCCCATAACCTGAGCACCACCCTGAACAATATCCTCAAAGCTCACCTGGGCCTTAACATACTTACCCAGCCCGTTACCGGTCATCAGGCTGATCCCAAGACCGGACTCCTTATCTTTTCCACAAAACAGGGCGACAGGCACAACTGGCGTGGTGCAAACCTGCACAGGTTTCTGTCCACCGATGTAGAAAAGGCCATCAGCCGTATTCACATAATGCCGTGGCAGCCCATCACCAATACCGAGTAAAGCGATATCATCTTCACCGACCTCAGTGTTTTCAGCACGCCTGATAATTGCTTCCGACATTTTGTTGAAATTTTTATCGCGGTCAGCAAAAGCGCGAATACGCTTAATCCCGGAAACCTTAGGAACATTAATTGTCACTTTTTTATTCATGTGTATTACCATCAAATTACGCCACCGTCAGAAAACGGGTGACATTTGAACCCTAGTTAAAAGCCATGTCGTTGAATGCAGGTTGTTACCCCATCGCCCGATTAACGACTTCGTGATAACGCGCCGGGGAAGCGTGCAAGTAAAGTTCCGTTACTTTTATCGTGCTGTGACCCAGTAAGTCTTTGACGGTGTGAATGTCGGCCCCGCTCTCAATGAGCTTTGTCGCAAAGGTATGTCGCATCTCATGGATGGTGAACGGTGGAATACCCGCAGCCTCACAAAGCCGTTTTTGCAGGCGACGCGGCTCAGAAACCGGATTGTCGGTCCCCTTGCCCGGAAATACCCAGCCTTCATCACCCAGATGCTGACGCTGTTCTGTCAGAAGAACGAAAGCCTTATCACATACCGGTACACGGCGGAGTTTGCCGTTTTTGGTATGGCGAAGGGTGATAACCTTCCGGATCCAGTCCACATCCTCAAGACGAAGATGACGGGTTTCCCCCAGACGCAGCCCCGTCAGGGCAAGGAACATGAGCAGAGCAAGGGCTTCATGATCGGGTTTACCATTACGCCAGCGCTCACAGACGTCCATCCAGCGCTGAAGCTGGGAGTCATCCATGGCACGGCGATCTGACGTCACTTCAGGCAGCGCTTTGATATAAAGCGCCGGAGAGCGGCTGATGTATCCCATGCGTATAGCCCAGGTAAACACCGCTTTAATGAGCGCCAGATGGCGGTTGCGGGTGGCAGGCTTGAGATCGAGATTATGCAGATAGCTCAGAATATCTGCCTCCGTCATACCTGCCAGCTTTTTGGCACCGAGAAGAGGGCGCAGGTATTTACGGATCTTAGAAAGGTCGGTGTTAGCTGAACGCTTAACCCCCGTGCTGAGTACGCTTTTCTCATACTCATCCACAAGCTCATTAAACGTCATTTTACTGTGAGTAAGAAAACGCTCACCATAAGTCTCAACGGAAGCCTTAAGATCCTGAATTATTTTAAAGGCATGCTCCCTTGCGTTATTAATGGAAAATTCAGGGTAACTTCCTACGGAAACGTAAACATTTTTTCCGCGAATACTTTTGCGGACAATAAACTTAATGCGTCCGGATGAGTGGAATATAGCCTTAAGCCCGGTACATTTTGTATCGCTGGCTTCGATAGTCCGGCCAGTTTGTACTGCACGGATTTTATATTCATCAAGAAAGGCTTTAGTAAAAACACCTCCAGTATTTTTAGGTGCAACCTCTGAATATTCTATAGCATTAGATACTCCTTGGTCGGAATATCCATGAATCTCCGCATCTACATTGAAGGAATTTTTATGAGCAGCAGCGATGCTCTTTTCATCCAGCGCTTGCGTTATTTTATTTAAAGGGTAATTAACATCCATAATATGTACATGGTCCTCTGAAAATTCAGATGATAATGAGTAAGTTAATATGTCGGCCAACAATGGGATAAGCTTATTTATTCGTGACATCACTTTCAAGCCCATGAAAAATCAGCTCTTACATGCCCATTGACATTTAATACTCAAGTCAGAAAGACCATGATGATTCATCAGGAGTACTCCTGCTCAGGGAAAAGTGAAAATAGCGTTAAACCATATAAAAAAATTGTGTTCCGGATGCGTCGCCCAAAGTAAGTCAACTTTTGAGGCTCTGAAATAAGAAAATGGTGATACACCTCACCGATTTTCGCCTGAAAAACGACCTCATAAGGTATTTAAAATTAATACTTTTTAAATCAATAGATTAAAGTAATGGTTTTGACAATATGCAGCCCAACTTAAGGGTGAATCAACCTTTCCACAATCAAAACCACACTCTATTCATTTTTTATTATTGTGACACTCGTCACATTTCACGCCTGCGGGTGCTTTGATTTTGTACATTCACAAAGCTCACCCACACCAACGACTATGACCGTAAAAAACCTCTTTTTATGCACATATTATCTCCATGTAAATCAATTCATTATGGAGATAATCATGTTTAAACTCACGACCCCCACCAGTCTTCCCCTTCTCAACCTGCCCGCCTCCGCACTGGCGTCCCTCAGCAATGAAATCCTCGGCCCCGTCGATGATATCGACCTGTTTACCGATTTCTGGAACGAAACGGGAACCCTGCTCTGGCATCTCAACCACGATGACACGCTCCCCGAAGACCCGCTGCTGGCAGTCGCACTGGCTAACCCGGAATACGTCACCGCACTTGATGATGGCTGGTATCTGCTTCTCGGTATCGTCTGTGATAACGGACAGGGTATCTATCTGGTGTTCCCGGACTCGACTGTTATCACTCAACTCCAGAACCTGATTGAGGCGCTGAACCATGAGTAAGAAAAAAATCGCTACCGAAGCCGCCGTCACCGAAAGCTATACCGTGTTCTACAGGGGTGAAGCAGATAAAATCAGCCCCCACAGCAAGGGACTGCTGACGTATGAGCTGGGTAGAGAGGATGAAACCGGAAGCCTTGCCCTGCGCTTAACCGCCAATGGCGAAGGAGGCCTGTTCTCCCGTGAATGGATAATGCTTGATGCTATTCACGCCATTCTTGAACAGCAGCAGGACAGCTTTCCGTCGCGTGTGTTTCGACCACTATTTGGTCAGGGCAGCACCAACAACGCCGGGTTTCTTGCCGCCGTACTCAGAAGTCCGGATATCTGCCTTATCGAAGCGGACAGCAGCAGACTCTTTATGCACCGCTGCTACGCCGACTGGCAGCACCGTCTGACGCAGCTTGCCGCAATCAGCCAGGACTAATCCCCCGCTTTTTCTGTGTTCCATACCCCTTAAAAAGGAAATTCACTATGTCATCACCCGCTATATTGCAGGGCGGCTATGTGCTGCCGCTCTCCCGGTCGTTCACCCAACTGCTTCTGGGTATCGTTGCGCAAAAACCGCCCCATCGTCACCCCATCACCGGATTAACCATTAACTTTCGTGACCCTGAATACTCACCGGAAACGGGTGGCTGGCATCCGGTCGAAATACGCCTCATCCCTGCCGGAGAAGACTGGCAGCTCGATTACGTCACCGATTTTCACTATGCAGGACATCCGTGGCCTGAGCTTGAAAAAGATGTCGATGTGAGCTGGACGCAACAATACACGTGGCTTTCCCGTTGTGGCGATATCTCTCATGTCGACGCCCGTGAGTTCTGGTCGCTATGGGAAAGTAACTTTATGGCGTACCACGATATGGGGGTTTTCACGGTCCGTACGTTGTGGGAAAGCTGAGTGTTCACTCCGTTTCCCACGCATCCCCCTCTCCCCCCGTAGTAAGGAACTGAATGTTATGTACCGGCTTCTGCTGCTGAACTTCGTGGATTCATTTATCGATAACTGCATTCTCTCCTGCGTCGATGAACCGGCTTACGGTGGTATCGTGCAGTGCGAACTGCTTTTTGGCCTTGCCGCACACAGCGGTATCTATGTGGGTAACGGCGATATTGTCCATCTTGATGGCGATGGAACCGTTATCAAAAGTAAGGCCAAAGGGTTTCTTGACCGGCTCGATGGCTGGAACTCCGCTATCTCGGTGTATACCGACTGTATGGATTTGACGCCTCAGGGTTGTGCGCGGGCCGCTGAACGGGCAAAGGCGGCAGTGGGTCAGCGCTATCCTTATAGCCTGCTCGACTTTAACTGCCACCGGTTTACTGCCCGCTGCGTTACCGGCGATTCGTGCCCTGATATCTGGCTTGCCAGACACCTCGATTCTTTTCAGAAAGGGGACCGATGGCGCGTATGGCAACGATGAAAGCCAGCCGTTGCAGGCAACGTGT
This sequence comes from Buttiauxella warmboldiae, assembly GCF_003818135.1. GTDB lineage: Bacteria > Pseudomonadota > Gammaproteobacteria > Enterobacterales > Enterobacteriaceae > Buttiauxella > Buttiauxella warmboldiae. Next base: position 108,610 of record NZ_RPOH01000003.1, read on the forward strand.
CACCGGACAGGGAGAACGGCTTATCCGACTGACCATGGCCCTGTTTTACGGTCAGACAATATCTGTTCGCTACATCATCCGGCAGTTTGACGTGTCTCCCCGTACAGCAAGACGGGACCTCACCCATCTGGCCTTTGTGCTGGAATCCGCTGGCCCTCACCTCTGGCGACTGGCTCCCTCTCTGAAACCCTGACTTTTTTCTCTGCCGGACATATCCTGACCACCCCGTATGGCAGGCTGTCTCCGCTTTTCAATCCATAAGGGAACATGATGAAAATTGCTAAACTGTTAACCGCCACACTTCTGCTTTCAGCCTTCAGCCACAGCGCATTTGCCGACGAGCAGGCTGACGCTCAGATGATAACCAACTCGACCTTCTGTGCGATATACTCCACCCGCCTGACCCAGACCAGTGACAGTGGCCTTCAGGTAAAAGGCGTCAATCTCAATGCCCGCTTCAACGGACCGGTATTCAACCGGGTACTTCAGGTGATGAACAAAACCTATGGCAGAACCTGGCTCGAATCAAATGCCCGTAACGGCAGCATGACCGCCATGCAGCTTTCGCAGTCGGAGCTGCTCTATAACCCGGAATATGCCCGGCAGTGCGATGCCTTTGCGGATAAAGTGGAAAAGGAATGGCGCGGAAAGTAATCCCGACGCGTTATACCTCCATCCGGTGAACAGAAACCTGCTTTCGGGCAGGTTTTTTTTACTTTTTTATTTTTCAGGCGGACAAACCCTGTCCGGGGGCTTCCTTAAACTGTCAGGTCCAATATCCGCTATGAGGTGAAATATGGCTACCTACCGACACGACCCTGACCTTGAGTTTCTGCGCCACTGCCATCGTGACGATCTGGATTTACTGGTTTCTGTGCTTATCTGCGATCCGAAAGACGGACTGGCACGCATCACGGAAACGCTGACCTATGATCCTCAGTATAAAAAACACAAACCCAACCACCCGCGCTACTGGGATGCCATTGCCGCCGAGGTTCAGACGTTTGGGGCGAACAGCTTTGCCACGCTGCTCCGCTGGGGTAAAGGGGTGCTGTACCGGGAAATTCTCACCGATGCCTGCGATAAAATGAAGGTGAACTACAACAACAAATCCAGTGTTGAAACCATTGAAATGAATCTGCTGATGAAGATCCTGGAGAAAAGTCTTGAGAAGATGACGCCTGACCAGCTAAAGACCGTGGCGGAAGAATTGCAGACAGGCTACAGCAACCCCACGCCGGAGCTGCTGACCATGGCAATCCAGGCGGGGATTAAAACATCCGGGTTTGCGGCCTATCAAATGGCACTTGTTGTCACAAATGGTGTGGCGAAAGCCCTGTTAGGCAGAGGGCTGACCGTTGCAGGAAATGCCATGCTGACGCGTACCATGGGCGCTTTTGCCGGTCCCGTGGGCTGGGTGCTCAGTTCTCTCTGGCTGCTGATTGATTTAGCCGGTCCCGCATACCGGGTGACGCTACCATCCTGCATTTTTATTGCCTACATGCGCCAGAAGCATCTTTATTCACCTGAGAATACTGACGTTTAGCACTTACATTTAAGGTATTCAGACTTTAAAAAACTTCAGAGGGCGGACAAATCCTGTCCGCTACTGCTGGCATTATTTCCCGGCTAAATTCGGAAATGATGTATGACGCTGATAACACAAGAAAACGAACATGACAGACTGGCAACCCGCCTTTCCATCATCCTGAGCCGTTTGTTTCAGGGTGAAAAGCTGCATATCGGGACGCTGGCAGAAGAATTTGGAGTGACGACGCGAACGCTGCGACGGGATTTCAACGTCCGTCTGACGTACCTTGATATTGAACAGAGCAACGGCGTGTATCAGCTTGCTTCGCATTACTTTCGTCGCCGCACGGAACGGGATATGAAGATACTGGCGAGGTTGCTACATCTTGACCGTCTGTTACCCGCGATGGACGCCAAACTGCTGAGCCTTCTGCTTGACGGGGAGCACCCTTCACCCTACAGGATTATGCTACCGGAGCCGCGCCAGAAACCCACACTGTTCGGTGATTTCAGCAGACTAACCCTCGCCATACTTAACCAGACGCAGGTGCGTATCAGAACCGACGAAAACGTCAGCCATACCGTTCATCCCTATCGTCTGCTTTGCAGCCATGCGGAGTGGTTTCTTGCCGGATGTACGTCATCGGGCGTGTTCGTTATCTCCCTGTCCCGAATCAGGCTGGTTGAGGTATTACCGGATACAACGTTTGAAATCGATAATGCGCTCATTTCGCTGATTGAACAGTCTGACTTTATGGAAGCCTTACCACACATGAACATTATTCATCAGATAATGCATTACAGGAGCAAACAGGCGAATAATCGTAATTAAATTCACAACATATTATTAGTGATGATTAAATCACATTAACATGATAAGTGAGAAAGTTATGATTATCGAAAAAAAGTATGCGCTTGTTGATACAACTGCAAGACTCAACGCTGACCTGAGGGATTATGAACGTGAAATAAACAACGCCGCCACTATAACATTTGGCAATGACCTCATTGAGGTAATCGTATATCAGTTCAGCTTTGTCATCAAAGTCAGAACGAATAGTGAAAAGATCAAGCATGGTCTTCTTGTTAACTTTGGTAAAAACATAGCAAGACAGGTTTCATCCCTTTGTGAGTCCGCAATGCGATTCTACCCGAATGAAAGACATAAACCGAGCCGTCAGCTTTTTAGATGTATAAATAAAAATTCGTGACATTCATTATATATAGAAAGATAATTAGTGATGCATTTCAGATAGTAAGCCTTAATATTCCAATATCAAGGCGAGGGTTATACTAAACAAGTTAACTCTCGCCACAAATGAAATTAATAAAAAGCATTATGAATGACAATTTATCTAATCATTCACTTTCAAGTTCAAGCACACCCAGAGTATAGTCATATCCTTCAGTTGCAACAAACACATGTTCAATTAAATGTAAATCTTTCGGTTCATCAGGAAACCATAAATTTGCTGGCTGTTTTTTACTTTCACCAACAGGATTCGTTGATAATGAGGACATTAATGAACCCTCTGGAATTGATATAGGTGGAACACCTTTTGTTTTGATATATACTTTGCTTTTATATGCTTTTTGGTTAGAGGAAGCCCATAAAATCATACCATCCCTAGCTGCGACAACTACAATTCGCTTTGGAAGAATTTCCTTCAATTTCAACGCTGCAGCCATAAGAGATACATTATATCTATTGGCGCAGTGAATAAGTAATTCGATACTAAATTGCTGATGAGATGTTTGTTTTCTACAATCGTCCAAAGGCATTAAAAGATATGATGCAAATGTATCTGCCTCATTTTCTATATCGCGGACTGATAGAGATTGTTCACCAACTATAGATGTACATAAAAATTCATCCATTTCAGCACGATGCAACATGTAGTGTCCTAACTCATGTGCAATCGTAAATCTTTTACGACCTTCTGAACGAATATTTTCTTTATATAAAATCATCCATTGGCTTTTATTTGGATGTTTAATTAAGGCACCTTCAAAATTATCAACATCACTCTTTTTTATTTTCACTATAGGATCACTAGGAGAAGTTTCTTTAGAATACTCTAGCGCTAAAGATTCAACATCAACAGGAAACCTATCCTCTCCCAAAAAAATGCTCAGGATCTTTGATAACTTATTTGCCTCTGCCTTTGGCTTCATTTATTATTCAATCCTCGTCATCCCAGACATCTATTAACTTCCTCACTTTTTTCTTATCGCTATCTGAAAGACCTTTATATTTCCTAAAGAATGCCTCATCTATTACATCCTCATCAGGATTAGCACTTTTACTTTCGAGTAAAAATTGAGGTGTCACACCTAATGCTTTTGCTATATTTTCTATCTTTTCAGCCGAAGGGTTAGAGCTTTCCCTATTTTCTAACTCCCAAATATAGCTTTTACTTGTTCCAGACAATTCAGCAAGTTTATCAATACTAAATTTCAACTCCCTACGCCTTGCATTGATTTTATTACCCAATGTAGAACTCATGCTTTCTCCTTGGTGCTCTATTACTCGTTATAAACATTATCGTTTTGAAGTTAGCCAAAACATATGCCTATTAGTATAGCGAACATTTTTGTACTTTTACATAGTAACTATTGAGCAAAAGATCAACACATTTTCGATAAAGAGAACGATAAAAACACACTTGACCGAACGAAAAAATCGATCAATGATAGCTGCAAGTTCGATAAGTCGAACAAAATCGTTCAATATCTCTGCCCTTACAGAGTTCTATACCCAGGAGAACACATGAAAAATAAATTCATAAAAATCAATGACAAAACTGTTGAGATCGATGATCTCACTCCTACAGGGGCTCAAATCCTTCTTGTAGCTGGTGTCAAAGACATTGTTGAGTATGTTCTGTTCCAGAAGCTGAAAAATGGTTTGCTTGAAGAGATTCGTCCTGAAGAAAAAACGACTCTCGATAAAGAGGGGGTTGAAACGTTCCTGATGTTTAACTCCGATCGCACTTATCGTTTTACACTTAATGGCAAAATGTTTGATTGGGGAGCACCAAGCTTAACAGGGGCCACAGTAAAATCTCTCGCAGAGTGTGATTTTGACAGTAATGACGTATGGCTTGAAATGAAAAATGAGAAAGACAAACTCATTACTGACCATGAACATATTGACCTTACTCAGCCAAATGTTGAGCGCCTTTATACCCAGGAAACCAGTATTAACATCATTGTCAATGCAAAAATGCGGGTCGTAAATCGCCGCGTGATTAGCTACTGGGATGTTGTTCATCTGGCATATGAACATGCCGAAAATAAGGAAACATCAATCTATTCTGTAGATTACGCTAAAGGGCCAATTAGCAATCCAGAAGGCTCAATGGTTGATGGTCAATATGTTCAATTAACCGACGGGATGATTTTTTATGTCACTCAAACTGATAAATCTTAATCCTTGCCTGAAAAGACTTCAGGATGAGGGCTATGAACTCGAAATTAGAGATGGTTTCCTTATGGTTCACTCAGTACCATATGTAAACTCCAATAAAGAGGTCCTGAAAGGGACCCTTATCACTAATCTTGTTTTAGTATCCCCCGATGTTGTTGGTAAACCTAATACACACCAAATGTATTTCAATGGGGAACATCCCTGCCACCCTGATGGAAGAATATTAACAGCCATTCAGCACACCACTCCAAATCAAACACTTGGGAATGGCATCATAGGGAATCATTGGTTTTCCAATAAACCACCGTCAGGTAGCTATGATGATTATTATCATCAGATTACTAGTTACGTTAGGGTTATTGAGAGCCAAGCCAAAGCTATTGATGAAAATGTTTCAGCAAAAACATTTATTTCGCATTACCTTACTAATGATGAAGACATTTTCACATATCAAGATACAGCTTCAGCTCGTATTGGAACTGTTCAGCTCAACAATCTAATTGCAAATCAGAAAATAGCTATTATCGGGTTGGGTGGAACTGGCTCTTATATTTTAGATATGATATCTAAGACCTGTGTAAGTGAAATACACTTATATGATAAAGACCAATTCCAACAACATAACTCATTTCGTGCTCCTGGTGCCGCATCGATAGATGACTTAGAAAAAAAACAAACAAAATGTGATTACTATTATCAAACGTATAGTAATCTGAGAAATGGAGTCATTCCTCATAATGAAATGCTGTCAGAAACTAACTTACATGAACTAATTAATTATGATTTTATCTTCATAAGCATAGACAGCGCCACTTCACGTAAGATGATCACTGATTATCTATACCAACATAAAATCAGCTTTATTGATGTAGGTATGGGATTAAGTTTTACTGAAGACAAAAGCAGTATTTTCGGCACTTGTCGTTCTACATTATATACAAAAGATATGGATGATACGCCTTTAAAATCACTGCCAACCATATCAAGAGATGATGAAGTATACAGATCAAATATTCAGTTGGTAGAATTAAACTGCCTAAATGCAGCATTTGCTGTCATACAATGGAAAAAACTATTTGGTTTTTATTGTGACGACATGAGTTCGTATGAAATGACTTACAGTTTAGGGTTAAACAAAATAGCAAATAAGGTTATGGAGAGAGTAGAATGAAAACTCTATCCATTACTTTTACTGAATTTATCCCCGAGAAATTAGAAGAAGGCATCCTGTATGTTTCGATGCCATATTCTACGATAGCTCATCTATGTGCATGCGGATGTAAGAATGAGGTAATTACTCCACTTTCTCCACTTGATTGGAGTATGACTTATAATGGAAAAGAAATTTCATTACATCCATCTATAGGAAATTGGCAATTCCCATGTAGATCTCACTATTGGATAAGAGGCAATAAAATTGTCTGGGCCGGAAATATGCACAACGATATAATAGAAAATAATCGTAGTGCAAACTTAGCATTAAAAATGAAGAAATCTGAAACAAATATTACTTCACATAATTATACTGAAACCGGCATGAACGATAAACCTAAGCAAACCTCTTATTTCAATCAATTAATGAACACAATTAGAGAGTGGTTAGGATATAAGTAAAATCATTCTCAACCTTATAAGCAGCGCTTTAACATATGAATTTGAATCCAAGGAGGAAAAGTACTCCCTATTTCAATTAACTCAATTAAAATATTCATATCCATTTTCTCATGAATAGTAATTTTCACTTCTCAGTTAGCAACAAAAATACTGGTTACCAAGGCTCTTGGTGCCGATTGCATCAAGAGGAGATAACCACCGTGATAAGCACAAGTAGTGCCGCTATGTTACCTCTTGCAAGGTAGAATTCTGGTAAGTTTAATTTGATTACTTTGCAACCGAGTATGAAATGATGCCCCTGTGAGAACATTTTTTTGATAAGGTAATCCAATGAATCTATCTTTTACATACGCAGAGGAAAGCAGTTCATAGGCACTTTTAAAGGGATTGAAAATCCCCGTGTCCTTGGTTCGATTCCGAGTCCGGGCACCACTATTTAAAGAAACCAGCCTTAGGGCTGGTTTTTTGCTTTCTGGGGTTTCGGGCTTGCGTTCGATAATTCGTCGCATCCCTGCGACTCACCCTAAGCGCATTTACTAACCATTATTTGTGGGAAATGGTGAACAGCGATATCCCCGTATAAGCAAGTTTGAGAGGGTTCTGGAGCTGTACTTTTAGCTCTGGTTATCCCGATGTTAAGGGATTGATGAATTCAGAAGCTCAGCTCTTCGCCGTATTCACCACCTGCCCAAACCCTTTCCCTTCAAGCTCGGCTTCCGGGGCGGCAAAGAAATCGATATTGAAATAAGTATCGTCGCTCAGCAGTTCAATGCGGTGCCAGTACTGCGGTGGGCTAACGCCAAAATGCCCCGCTTCGATCACCACTTCTATTTCAGCAAGCGTGTCATTTTCATTTTTGAAGCCGATATATTTTACCGCCCCCGCCATCACCGACAGACGCCCATAGACATCTTTTTTAGTGTTGTGGTGAGTGAGCAAGGCTTTTGGAACCGACTCTTTATTCCAGAACGGAGTTGAACGAGTGTGTTTGTAATCTGCCGGAATGCGCTGTGCCATGGTATTCTCCAGAATTAAAATGTATCTGGTGTATATAGAGCAAGTTGCATGCCAAAACTATATCTACCTGTATTTAATGGTTTTTATAAACGGATGAAATAATTAACATGTCATTATGACAATAATCATCAAGGTCAATTTGACTGCTAACTGTCAGATTGACTGCCACCAGCAATCGCGTACGTAAACACATCGAAACGGCTACTTAACAATAAACATTTTTAGAGGCTTACCTCGTCCCTGAGGCCTGAATCATTTAACCGATTTAATCGGCACAATCAGACATGCCGATAACACCACCATGGCAATAGCAAAAATAAACACCGCGCTGTAGCTCGTTGTGACGCTCAAAATAAACGCTCCGAGAGGAGTGACAATCATCTGTGGGCATTTATTGGCGATATTCAACACGCCCATATCTTTCCCCGCATTGGCACCTTTTTCAGGTAGCACCTGGGTCATCAATGCCATATCTATCGACATATAGCAGCCGTAGCCCAGACCTATGACGCCCGCCATAATCAGCATTGATATTTCATTTTGCATAAATAATGGGAAAAGATATGCCGACGCCATAATTATTGAGGAGATAATAACAAACGGCTTACGCAGCTGAAGTTTATCAGACAGATAACCCGAAACCACCGCCGATATAATTAGCATCACTAACTGGATGCTGGCCATCACCCCAATAATGACGTTGGAATCACTTTTCGACAGATTAATATAATCACGCAGAATATAAAGCTGATAATTGACGATCAGCTGGTAGCCCAAAAACATAACAAAGCGCCCGGCGAAGGCCCAGCCAAAATCAGGATATTTCGTTGGGCTTACCCAGAATTGAGTAAAGAACGTTTTCCAGCAAAATGGCTCCCGGGGCATACCTTCGCTACTTTGTTCACGATTAAATAAACAAGATGCCAGTGAAACAACAAAGATCCCAACGGCAAAGAAATAGAATCCAGCAGCTAAGTCGCGATTGGCTATCCAGCCGCCAAAAATAATGCCGAGCGTGCCACCGCCGGTCTGCGCTGCGCCAATAAATCCGGATGCCACACCACGTCGCCTCTCTTCAACTCGGTCAGGTAAAGAAGCGGAAAGCGGCCCCTGAGCCATATTGAGCGCAACGGCGGCAATCACCCAAAAGAGCGTCAAGCCAATGATAGTCGTTTGATGGGCCACCATAGCCAGCGCCACCCCGCCAATAAATGTTCCGCCAACTATCCAGGGCGTCCGGCGGCCAAAGCGAGAGCGAGTCCGGTCCGAAAGAGCCCCTGCTAAGGGTTGGTCAAAGAAGGTAAATATCGACACCACCGTCATAATAACCGCCAGTACGGCAACTTTATCGCCACCGCTAGCCTCGGTTATTTGCTGCACTTGATTGGGTAAAAATACCGATATCACCGCATTATAGAGCGCCAGCAAGAACATAAAATTAGTCGACAGCGAAATTAAAAAGCGAACGTATCTTTTTTTACTGCTGCCCTCGCCTGCTACGGGATCATAAGTTTGCGGGGGCGATGGGGCGAATTTATCAGACATATTACTCTCCTCTCTGCGCGTTATTTTCCGTATGGCCCTTATGTCAAAATCAAAAAAGAGTTCCGGCGATAACGTTACTGTAAAGCGCATTGATGGATAGCGTGATGGTTATAATTCCCCACGGCATGGACAAAATTCTCAAGTCAATAAACTTGTGAGAGGTGTCAAATACCAGAAAATACCCCCCTCTCGCTGCCTCCAATAAGTTTCACCGTACCATGCGTTGCTTAATCGGATAGCTGCATTTTTCATAGCCTGTAACTAACAAAAGATAGCAACGGTCAGCAAGCAGTAGTGGGATAGCCAGAGCGCCATCACGCCGCCAGAGTGTGATCTACCCTGAGCCTTGGGGTTTATGGCATTGCTGTTATCGCCCGGCGCGCTAAAATAGAAACAACGTTTCAAAACACAACTATAAGGAAACATCATGCCGTACCAGGCTTCCCCTTCCCGTTACGAAACCATGCAATACCGCCGTTGTGGGCAAAGCGGCCTGAAACTCCCTGCGCTTTCGCTTGGCCTGTGGCATAGTTTCGGCGATGTGAATACGCTGGATTCGCAGCGTGCGCTGCTGCAAAAAGCCTTTGATTCAGGCATCACCCATTTTGATTTAGCCAACAACTACGGCCCACCGCCAGGATCGGCAGAAGAGAACTTTGGCCGTTTGCTGCGTGAAGATTTTGCCCCCTATCGCGATGAGCTGATCGTCTCTACTAAAGCGGGCTATGACATGTGGCAGGGCCCTTACGGCTCCGGCGGCTCGCGTAAATATCTGTTGGCCAGTCTGGATCAGAGCCTCAGGCGCATGGGACTTGAGTATGTCGATATCTTCTATTCACACCGCGTCGATGAAAGCACGCCCATGGAAGAGACCGCAGACGCCCTTGCTCACGCGGTACAAAGCGGCAAAGCCTTGTACGTCGGCATCTCATCCTATTCTCCGCAACGCACGCAGCAGATGGCTGACCTGCTGCGCGCATGGAAAATCCCGCTGCTTATCCACCAGCCGTCCTACAACCTTTTAAACCGCTGGGTGGATAAGAGCGGTTTGCTTGATACGCTTGAGCAAAACGGTACAGGCTGCATCGCCTTTACTCCGCTGGCACAAGGTTTGTTAACCGGTAAATATCTGAACGGTATTCCTGACGGCTCGCGCATGCATATTGAAGGGAAAAGGGCGCGTGGCCTCACGGAAAATATGCTGTCGGAAGCTAATCTCAATAGCCTGCGTTTGCTCAATGAAATGGCGCAACAGCGCGGCCAGACCATGGCGCAGATGGCGCTAAGCTGGCTGCTTAAAGATAACCGGGTGACATCGGTTCTGATTGGCGCCAGCCGTACCGAGCAGTTAGAGGAGAATGTGAAAGCGCTGGAGAATTTGCACTTTAGCGCGGAGGAGTTAGCCGCTATCGATCGGCATGTCGCTGACGGGCAATTAAATCTTTGGCAGGCATCGTCAGATAAATAATCGAAAGCTTCGCTGATACTTTCAGCGAAGCTTTTAATAATATTAAGCTGTGGGTTCTGCGGTAGCGCAAAACGGTTTTGTATCGCATTCCGTAATAATTTCAGTTACATCAGTCCGCTCGCCAATCCGCACTTCACTGACGCGATCAAATTTGCTTTTATCGATAAGCAGCAAAGACTGTGCCGCTCGCTTGAGCAACACCGTTTTATATTCAGCATTCCAGCTGCGTGTATCCCATAGCGTCCCGGAACTGTCCACGCCCTCACAGGAAAACAGGAACAGGTCGATATCCAGGTTTTTCAGCCCGGCGGCCAATGGCGCATTGATATAGCAGGCATATTTTCGCTGAAGTAGCCCACCGCTGCTAATCAACTCGATGTGCTCACGTTTGGCCAACGCCTGGCAAACCCGTTCGCTGTTGGTAAAAACGGTGAGCGCAATATCAGGAAGCAAACGGGCCAGATACCAGCAGGTTGAGCTGGCATCCAGCGCAATCACCATCCCCGGCACAATCCAGGCAAGCGCGCGATGGGCAATTTCCGCTTTGCTATTCAGGTGGCTTTTCAGGCGCAAATCGAAAGGATCGCCACTTTCATCAGCACCGCGGTTAATGCTTTTCGCACGCCCGTGCTGGCGCATGATTTTTCCCTGCTTTTGCAGCAAACGCAGATCGCGCCGCACCGTTTCCTGGCTCACCTCCAGGCAGTGAGCCAGCTGTTGGGTGGTCAAATTGCTGTACTGCTCAACCAGTTGCACCAGCTGCTGATGGCGTACGGTTTTCATAGTGGCATCTCCCGGCAATGCCCGGATATTAGGGGGTGACGCCCTTCTTTAACAAGATGTTGCCGTACTTCGCCCGTTCCCCTGTGATGACGATCGCAAAGGCATGCCGAGCGCGTTCATAAAACGCATAACGATCTATGCGCTCAATCGCAGGACCAGGCTCACCGTTGAACAGAGCCTGGCGGTAACGCAGCTCAACCCGGCTATCAAGTCCATCTCCCATAACCGGTGCCATCATCACCAGCGGCGGCGCATAGCTGTCCAACTCAAAAAGCGGGATCGTTGCCGCCAGTAAATCACTCACCAGCACACCGTCCGCGCGTATCACCTGTGGGCCGATACTGTGCGCGGGAAAATGCGCATCGGCGAAGATAATTTCATCCCCATGCCCCATTTCAGCGAGCACCTTTAATAGCTCGGGGGAGATAAGCGGCGAGATATTTTTCAGCATGTCACACTCCTTTTTCCACCATATTGCGATAAGCCTCGCATTGTTCGCCAGGGTAAAAATAACGGTACTGATAATCGACCCGATCCCGCGCCTGCTCAGGGGAGCTAAACGCGCCGCAACCAGACCAGGCAAACATCGCCGCTCCCAGCACCGTGGTTTCAGCATCGGCCAGCACTTTGACCGGCAGGTCGAGAATATCGGCTTTTATCTGGTTCCACAGCGCGTTACGGCTGCCGCCCCCCACCAGCAGCAGCTCTTGCGCCTGAAAACCGCCGATAGATTGCAGAACCTGCAAATTATCCCGTAACTGCCAGCTGAGGCTTTCCAGCGCCGCACGATAAAAATGCCCACGTGTTGTTGCCAGCGTCGCTCCCGTCCAGCCTGCATGTGACGGGCGTGCCATTAATCCGCAATTCATCCGCAACCCTTCGCACCCCGGCTCAACCTCCTGCGCTGCCGCAATCATCTGCTGATAAACCGGCCCGGGTTCAACATCCTGCCAGTGAAGCTTACGCACCCACTCCAGCACGCCGGAAGCGAGCCACTGTAAGCCCGGATTATATAAACCCGGCAAACTATCCAGTTCACAGGTTGAGCCTGCATAACGCGGCAACAGCGCGGTATTAACCGTCTGGCTGCGCGCCATTAAGATTTCCCAGGTTCCGGAAGAAAGCACCGGCTGCGCAAGCCCGACACCCGAGCCAAACAGCGCAAACTGCGTATCGTGGCCCGCTGAAATGACCGGTATGCCCGGCGTCAGCCCTAACTGCGAGGCCATTTCGGGCAGCAAGGTGCCGATCGCCTCGCCGGGTATCACCTGGCGCGGGAATAACCGTTCAGGTAAACCCACCGCCTGCAAAATGGTGCTGCTAAAGCAGGCTCTATGGATATCCAGCATCTGGCTGGTGCCCGCCATGGTGCGGTCGGTAGTCAGCTCGCCAGTCAGGCGCTGGTTAATTAAAGAGGAAATAAACAGCCACGCCCCGGCGCGCTCAATCAGTTCTGGATACTGCCGTTTAAGCCACAACAATTTATAGAGCGTGTTAAAGCTGAACTGGCCGACGCCCGACAGCGTTTGTAAATCCTGCGGCGAAATCAGGCGGTTAATCGCCGCCATGGTTTGTACGGTGCGCGGGCATTTCCAGCTAATAATCGGGTACAGTAATTCACCGCGCTCGTCGGTTAGCGCCCCGTCTACGCCAAAAGTGGTCACGGTCAGGGCTCGAATTTCCCAGCCGCTCAGCTGCCCCACAACCTGCCGGCAACAATGCTGCAGACGCTGGAGAATAGCGTCGAGGGACCAGTCGTACCAATGCGGGTTTTCCGCTGATAGCTGGCTTTCGTTGGCAACGGCGGCCTGCGCGACGATTTTCCCGCCGCGATCCACCGCCATCGCCCGCACATTCGTTGCCCCACAATCCAGTACCAACACGGCTTCTTGCATCATCGATGCCTCCTGCTTTTCAAGGTCGCCATTGGCAAAATGGCGGCACTGGCGTGTTTAACGTTGATAAAGCGGGCCGTAGTTCTGACAGGCGCGATAATCCTGACCTTCGCTGTCCATACCGTGCGCCGCCCATGCGGAAGGGCGATAGATCGCCTCGTCCACAACGTTATGCATACACACGGGAATGCGCAGCATTGAAGCGAGCGTAATCAAATCCGCGCCAACATGGCCGACGGTCAGCACGCCGTGGTTCGCGCCCCAATTTGACATGACCGACCACACATCTTTGAACGGGCCAACGCCGGTGAGACGTGGGGCAAACCAGGTGGTCGGCCAGGAGGAGTCAGTGCGTTTATCGAGCGTGTCGTGAACCTCTTGCGGCAGATCGATGCTCCAGCCTTCGGCAATTTGTAGCACCGGCCCCAGGCCTTTGATCAGATTGATGCGGCTCAGAGTGAATGGCACACCACCGCGCGTCAGGAAGCGCGATGAGAAACCGCCGCCGCGGAAATATTCATGCACCGCGGGGCACCATTCGGTTGCGGCAAGGCAGGCATCGGCTTCTTGCTGGCTGATTTGCCAGTGCGGTTTCATGGTTGGGTTTCCGGCGTCATCCTGCTGGCGACAGGTGCCATCCAGCGCCGCCGAACCCGAGTTAATCAGGTGAATAATGCCATGTTCGGCACGCCCGGTGAGCGCTTTCCCCGTCACACGTTTAACCACCTCCGGCGACCAGAAAGTACGCACATCGGCAAATATCTGCGCGGTGCCCGTCAGCAAATGCCCGAACAACATCGCCGCCCCATTCAGGCTGTCGTTTTCGGTGGCAACAACGTAGGGCTGGCGCACGCCATTCCAGTCAAATGAACTATTCAGCAGGGCTTCTGCGGTATCGCCATTAGGATATTGATCGGTCCAGTGCCGCTGCCCCTGAAAACCTGCGGCAATGGCGTTATAGCCCAGCGACTCTTCCACGCGCCCTTTTTCGGCAAGTTTCGCATTCCCCTGCATCATGTCTCTGATACACATCGCCATCAGCAGGCTTTCACGTAATATCGCGTGGTTTTCCTGTTCTGTGCGGTGGTGCTGCTCGGCGTTTTTATCTTCGCCGTACCTGAAGTTTTTCTCCGCCCAACTCAGTGCCAGCTCAAACTCTTGTTCATCATAGATTTTATGGTCGATGCGCCGGCGCAGTTCGGTCATATCCACCGCCTGCACCTTCATGCCGAGATAGGACTCAAAAAAGTTGTGATCGACAATCGACCCCGCGATCCCCATCGAAACGCCCCCCACGGACAAATAGCTTTTGCCCTTCATGCTGGCGACGGCAAGGCCTGCGCGTGCAAAACGCAGCAGCTTTTCCTGCACATCAGCCGGGATAGACGTATCGTCAGCTTCCTGCACGTCATGGCCGTAGATTGAAAACGCTGGCAAACCTTTTTGATTATGCGCGGCGAGTGCGGCGGCCAGATAAACCGCCCCCGGACGCTCGGTGCCGTTAAAGCCCCAAATGGCTTTCGGGCGCAGCGGATCCATATCAATGGTTTCGCTGCCGTAGCACCAGCATGGCGTGACGGTGATCGTCAGCCCGACGTTCAGGCGGCTGAATTTTTCGTCACAGGCGGCGGATTCGGCCATTCCGGCAATCGTGGTGTCAGCAATGACACAGTCAACGGTCATGCCGCAGGCATGGCGTAATTGCTCACTAAGCAGCTGCGCCGTGGCCTCAGCCATCTTCATGGTTTGTTGTTCAAGGGATTCGCGCACGCCCATTCTGCGGCCATCAATCACCGGGCGGATGCCTATTTTGGGTAAGGAATTAATATGGTTCATAAAGGAGCCTCATATTGATAAAGCTGTTATTTGTGAACGAGATAAAAGCACTTACGCACGCAGAGAAAGCGTGAATAGCGTAAAAAGTGAAAATAGCTAACTCGAATTAGCATAGAGAGTGAGCCATAAAATCGACAATGAAATTATCTTTGAATTGTGATGGTTTTCACGAGTTTTAACTTCCAGGGAAAGTGTTAATAAAGATAGTTTCCCGCACAAAGAAATAATTAACTTATTTTCAAAGAGATAAATTATTGATGCCGCGCCGCGTCACAATTTGATAGCAAATTATTTGTCGAAACCGCCGAGTTTGAATAGTTTTAAAACGGTAAAGCTAACTCGAGTTAGCGATTCTTGCAGTTCAAGGGGCTTATACACCGAGAAAATCGGGACGTGGGCCATACGCAGTAGCCTGAACCCGGAAAAATAACGCCCTCAGGTATCTGTCTTGCCCGTTAAATACCGACCGCGAACACCTGATCATTTCAAGGGAAAGCGCTATGGCAGATAATTTTTTGCAAATGAATAATATTACCAAACGCTTCCCCGGCGTTCTGGCGCTAAGTAACGTCAGCTTTAATTTGCGCCGTGGCGAAGTCCATGCGTTGCTTGGGGAAAATGGCGCAGGAAAATCGACGCTGATGAAAGTGCTTTCCGGCGTTTATCGCCCGGATGAAGGTGAAATTATTTTTGAAGGGAGTAAGGTCAAATTCGACACGCCTCTCGATGCACAAAAATTAGGTATCACCATCATTCATCAGGAATTTAATTTATTTCCGGACCTGACAGTAGAAGAAAATATTTATATTGGCCGTGAATTTTGTAAAAACAATCGCTGGCGGCTCGACGTCCCGGCACAGCGCGCATCGGTGAAGGATATTCTGGCAAAACTTAATCTCAAAATTAAGCCAGAAACACGCGTTTCAGATTTAACGGTTGCTCAGCAACAGATGGTCGAAATCGCTAAGGCCATTTCGGTCAACGCCAAAGTGCTGGTGATGGATGAACCGACTGCCGCGTTGACGGAAAGCGAGATTGATAGCCTGTTTCGCGTCACGCGCTTGCTGAAAGAGCAAGGCACCGGCGTGGTTTACATCTCGCATCGCCTGGAAGAGCTGGCGCTGATTGCTGACCGCGCTACCGTGATGCGCGACGGGCAATACATTGATACGGTGGATTATGAAACGGTACAAATCAGCGACCTGATTACCAAAATGGTGGGGCGAAAGCTCGGTGATATTTATCCGCGCCGCCCGCCGTTTACCGGTGAGCGTAAGGTGCTGGAAGTTAAAAACCTTCAGCGTAAGGGCGTGCTGCACGATATTAACTTCAGCCTTTATCAAGGAGAAATATTGGGCCTTTCTGGCTTAATGGGGGCCGGGCGAACTGAGCTTGCACGCGCCTTGTTTGGCGCAGACCCGATTGATAGCGGCGAAATATATCTTAACGGTGAATTAACCCAAATAGACAATGTGCATCAGGCCATTGAGAAAGGCATTGGTTATTTAACCGAAGATCGCAAAAAAGAAGGGCTGGCATTAGGGTTATCTGTTGAACTCAATATCATGCTAGGAAATTTCCCTGAGTATTCCGATAAGTTTGGCATGGTTAAAGAGAAACAGTGTGCAGAAATAAGCCAGCAGCTGGTTAATACATTACGGATTAAAACACCTCACTTACAACAGGCGGCCCTTAATCTTAGCGGCGGTAATCAACAGAAAATAATTATCGCCCGCTGGGTCTGCAAAGATACCGATATTTTAATTTTTGATGAGCCAACCCGGGGTATTGACGTAGGAGCAAAACTAGAAATTTATGAACTGATGAATCGCCTGGTGGCTAAAGGGAAATCCATCATCATGATTTCTTCTGAATTGCCCGAAATTCTTGGCATGTGCGATCGCATATTAGTGATGCGCAGCGGCCACATCACAGGTGAGCTGGACAAAGCCAGCGCCTCTCAGGAATCCATTATGAAATATGCGACGTTAGAGGACTGAATAATGACCGATTCATTCACGCCTACCAGCCAGCCGGTAAAAACACGCCGCCTGAACAAAGCGCTCCTGATGCGCCTTGCGCCGTTATTTAGCCTGGTGTTATTGGTGATATTTTTTAGCTTCAGCTCCCCCTTCTTTTTTAACACTGAAAATATCATGACGATTGCGCTGCAAACGTCGGTGATTGGCATCATGGCGATCGGGGTGACCTACGTCATTATCACCTCCGGCATCGACCTGTCGTTAGGCTCAGTAGTGGCATTTTCCGGCGTCGTGGTCGGGCTTTGCGCCTCTTATGCCATGCCGCTGATTGTTTGCGTGGTTGCCGGGATGCTCGCGGGCGGGCTATGCGGCTGTATCAACGGCCTGCTGGTCACTCGCGCCACTATTCCGCCGTTTATCGCCACGCTGGGTCTGATGATGTCAGTGCGCGGTATCAATATGGTGATGACCGACGGCCGGGCCATTTATTTCTCTGATTATCCCATGTTTAAAATGCTGGCCCAGGGACGCCTGTTCGATGTGCTGCCCTACCCGGTGTTTTACCTGCTGATTATTGCGCTGGTCGCCGCCTGGATCCTGAAAAAAACGGTGATTGGGCGTTACGTCTACGCCGTGGGCAGTAACGAAGTGGCGGCACACCTTTCCGGCATTAAAGTTCAGCGCGTCAAAATTTTTGTCTACGCCTTCTGTGGCCTGTTAACCGGTATCGCAGGCGTGATCCTCGCCTCGCGCCTGAATTCCGGCCAACCCACCGTGGGCGTGGGTTACGAACTCGAAGCCATTGCCGCCGTGGTGATTGGCGGCACCAGCCTGATGGGCGGCGTGGGCACCATCGGCGGCACCATTATTGGCGCCTTCATTATGAGCGTGCTGAAAAACGGCCTCAACCTGATGGGGGTATCTCAATTCTGGCAGATGGTTGCGATGGGTATCGTGGTCATCGCTGCGGTTTATCTCGATACGTTACGCAAAAAAATGCGTTAACACTCTTACCCTGCAAAAACCCGAACATCAATAACGGAGCTTATGAGATGAAAACCAAACATATTCTGAGTGCGCTGTCCCTTGCTGCGCTGATGGTTAGCACAGGCTACGCCAAAACATTGACGCTGCCGGTGGTGAGTAAAGGCTACCAGCATGAATTCTTCCAGACGGTAAAAATGGGGACCGTCGCGGCGGCAAAAGATTTAGGCGTCGAAACCAGTTTTGTCGGCCCGGCTGACGAAACCCAAATCGCTGAGCAGATTCAGCTTATTGAAAACACCATGGCGAAAAAACCGGACGGTATTTTGCTTGCCGCGCTCGATGCTAACGCATTAACGCCGCTGGTTGAAACCGCCAACAGCCGCGGGATTAAAGTGGTGACCTTTGACTCGGGTGTCAATTCAGACATTCCCGTAAGCTTCGTTGCCACCAACAACGTGAAGGCAGGTGCGCAAGCCGCCGACGCGCTGGCAGCAGAAGTGGGTGGCAAAGGTAAAGTCGGAGTGATTGCGCACGTCGCCGGAACCAGCTCCGCCATCGAACGTTCTGAAGGTTTCACTAAGCGGATGAAAGAGAAGTATCCGCAAATTACCGTGCTGCCGGTGCAGTACAGCGATGGCGACCCACAAAAAGCGATGGATAAAACTACCGATATGGTGCAAGCCAACCCTGATTTAGCCGGGATCTATGCTACCAACGAAGGTTCAACGCTGGGTGTGGCCAACGCCATTGATAGCCTCGGCATTAAGGGTAAAGTGAAAGTCATCGGTTTCGACAGTACCGAAGCCATTATCGGTTTCCTGAAATCCGGCGTGCTGCAAGGATTCGTGGTCCAGGATGCCTACCAGATCGGTTATCAGGGCATTAAAGCGCTCGATGAAGCAATTAAAGGTAAAGCCGTAGCTAAGATTATTGATATCCCAGTTAAATTTGTCAGCATGAAGAACATTAACGATCCGGCAGTGGATAAGCTGCTGCATCCGTTTGCTAAAAAGTAACAGCAACGCCCCTTTGCGCTAACGCAAAGGGGTCGCCTGAAGGCCGTGGCACACTTCAGTGGTTTTCGTGGTTTATCGCTTTGGAATTATAATGGCAGCTATTTTGATATAACGGACTGGGGCAGCAGGCATGGCTAAAACGGTAGAACAGATCGCAACGGATCTCAATTTGTCGGTCACGACAGTGAGACTGGTATTAAGTGGTAAGGCGGAACAATATCGTATCAGTCTGAAAACCCAGACCCGAATTAATGAACATGTAGAACATTATGGCTATACCATTAATCATTCTGCCCGCAGCCTGAAACTCAATAAAACAGAGACGCTGGGGCTTATTATCCCCTGCATTTCCAACGTGTTTTTTGCCACACTCGCTGAAAAGTTAGAATTACGCTGCCGTAAATCTGGCTTTCAGTTAATGATCAGCTGTACTTATAACGACGTGGATTATGAGAATAAACTGGTCAAGGCGCTTATTGCACGCAACGTTGACGGCCTGTTTATTGCCCCGTCGACGCTTGAGAATCAGCAACATCATTTACGCCAGGTGAAAAAGCCGCTGGTTTTGCTCGATCGTGATTTTAAATTTACCGATAACGCGCTGGTGGAAAGCGACAACTTTGCGGGCGGCATTACCCTGACCGAGACAATGCTTGCCGCCGGGAAAAAGCCCCTCTGGTTCCTGGTAGGCGATACGGCTTTGCCCAGCATTCATGAGCGTCTTCAGGGCTATCAGCAAGCGCTTAAACAAAACGCGCTGGCCGAGGAAAACTGGGTGGCGGAAGCCCAGGACAATACGCCGGAAGGCGGTGCACAGCTGATGAAAGAACTTATCGCGCGCGCAGGCGTGCCGCAGGCGTTTATCGCCTCTTCGCTACCGATGCTTGAGGGGGCGATAAAAACCCTGCGCGAACATTGTGGCGTGATCCCGCAACATATCAATATCGGCACCTTCGATGAACACCCCATGTTAGGGTTTTTATCCAATAATGTCTGGTCAATGCGCCAGGATGAAGATACCTGGGCGGAGAAAGCCTTTGAATTAATGCAGCAGGCTATCGACGGCCACCCGGCGCGGCGAACTGAAAAAGTGAATATGGTGCTCATTAAGCGTGAGAGTAATCACTAAATATTATTTTCACCGTTCACAGGATATGGAGAAAAGAGATGGAAAGAGAGGTACTGGCACGTGAAATAATAGAAACCTGCCTTGAAATGACGCGCCTTGGTTTAAATCAGGGGACCGCCGGAAATGTCAGCGTGCGCTACCAGGGCGGCATGTTAATTACGCCAACCGGCACCCCCTATGAGCGATTAACAGAGTCAAGCATTGTCTTTGTCGATGCCGCAGGCCAATTTGAAGAGGGTAAAATCCCCTCCAGCGAGTGGCGCTTTCACCAGGCGGTTTACCATACCCGGCCTGACGCCAATGCGGTGGTGCATAACCATGCGGTGCACTGCACGGCGGTGTCGATTCTCAATCGTCCTATTCCCGCCATTCATTATATGATCGCCGTCGGCGGGGGAAATTCGATTCCTTGCGCGCCTTATGCCACGTTTGGCACCCGCCAGCTTTCAGAGCATGTCGCCCGGGCGATGAAAGATCGCAAAGCGACGCTTTTGCAGCATCACGGCCTGATTGCCTGTGAAGAAAATCTGCAAAAAGCACTCTGGCTGGCTCACGAGGTAGAAGTGCTGGCGCGGCTTTATCTCACCACGCTCGCGATTGTCGATCCGGTACCCGTGCTTCCTGATGAGGAAATCGCCCTTGTGCTGGAGAAGTTTAAAACCTACGGCTTACGCATTGAAGAATAAGCAGGGCGGCCTGCGCCGGAACTTAACCCGACACAGGCCAATCAGGCGAGACGAAACACCGAAATTGCCTGCTGTAATTCATCGGCCTGCTGCTGTTGCTGGCGAGCGGCTTGTACGGTTTGCGCCGTATGCTCCACATTGTGCTGAACGCTTTTATCAATGCTGGCAATGCTTTCGTTCATCTGGGTAATACTGAGGCTTTGTTGCCCGCTCATCTCTGAAAGCTCTGCCACCAGCCCCGCCAGCGCATTGATGGAACCAATCACCTGCTGCATGGTTTGCCCGGCGTTTTCCACCTGCTGCGAGCCTGTGCGGGTGCATTCCACCGACACGCTTATCAACTGGCGAATATCCTTCGCCGCATTTTCGCAGCGTAATGCGAGAGTGCGAACTTCCGCAGCCACCACCGCAAATCCCCGGCCATGAGCCCCTGCCCGAGCCGCCTCAACGGAAGCATTAAGCGACAGGATATTGGTCTGGAAGGCAATGCCGTCGATCAGTTCGAGAATATTACTGATGCGTTCCGACTCGTCACGAATTTGTTCCATGGTGTGCGTCGCGGCATCAATACTAACGCCGCCTTTACCGGCAAGAGTGCTGGCCTGAGCGGCGAGCAATCTGGCGCTTTGTGCTTTCTCATTGGTGGCCTGGGCTGCGGAGCTAAGCTGCTCCATGGCGCTGGCGGCAACGGCCAAAGCTGCGGCCTGCTCATCCGTGCGTTTTGAGAGAGCTGCATTGCGCTCGATAATGCTGTCCGATGCGCTGAGTACCGATGCCACGCCGCTGCTCACCTGGCCCAGCGTATTTCGCATAGTGGCGAGTGTGGTATTAAAGGTTTGAGCAAACGGGGTGCAGCTATCTTTTTCGCTGCGCGCAAGGGTTAAACAGCCCGGCTGGCGATTAATCTGCGCCGCCAGCTGGGCGACTTCGCTGGCGGAACGGGCATCGTCCGCCATTCGCAAAGCCATATAAATAAGTATCAGCGCTTGCGCCACCACAAAAATAGCGTGAAAGAGCACCATATGCAGACCCGGATGGATAAAACAGATAATCCCGAATAATTCATTGGCCTGCAGCCAGGCAAATAGCCCATGGTGAATTGCCGCTACCGCCGCCCCCATTAATACCGGGCGATAATCCCGATACGCTAATAATGCTGATAACAGCACAAAAACCGCAAAGTGATATTCCGTCTCACCTTCACCTAACTGAATTAACAGCGCGGCAAAACCCATTAAGGTGAAAGCGTAAAACAACCGTGTGAGTAATTTACCGGGGAATAGCATCCTGATAACGCTGGAGATGGCAGCGAGCAGGCCACCGGCTACCAGCGCGACGGGAAGCGCATCATAAGCCCACCCCGCCGCAAGTGAAATGCCAAACAGCCCCCATACCACAAAAAGCATTAATACATCAGCCTGTAGATAAATAGTTCGCAGAGAAGCCGCCTCGGGCTGTTTAATGTCGGAGTGTAAAACAGTCATCGTTGCCATTGGGTTATCCACAATTTTTATTATTCCGCTCTGCTAAATGTTTTTACAACGTCGCAATTAGCTACAAAAAAAGCATAGAAGGTTATCGTTAGCGCGAGTCTGTTTTTCTGCGCGAACCAATAAAAAGAGTGGGTGATTTGCTAATTTGAATTAAGTCAGACGAGAATGCGTCAAAATGAAAAACGGCCCGTTAGTTAAACTAACGGGCGTTTCAGGATGCGTAGGTTTAGCGCATTTACTGAGTCTTAGTGACCTCTTGCCCCACTAATCCAATCTTCAGATAGCCTGCCTGATGCAGCGTATCCATCACATTCATCATAGTTTCGTAATCAACCGATTTGTCTGCGCGGAAGAAGATTGTGGTGTCTTTCTTGCCTTCCGTCGCCGCCATCAGCGTGTTAACCATGTTCTCCTGAGTGACTTCATCGTTGCCAATAAACATAGTTTTGTCCGCTTTGACGGAGAGATAGATCGGTTTTTCAGGGCGCGGCTGCGGCTGGCTTGAAGACGCGGGAAGGTTAACCTTCACATCGACCGTCGCAAGCGGCGCTGCCACCATGAAGATAATCAGCAACACCAACATGACATCGATAAACGGCGTCACGTTAATATCATGCATTTCGCCGTTATCGTCGTGGTTTTCGTTAAAACTCATTGCCATGGGATCAACCTACACGCAGTTTCTGAGCTGTACGTACCGGGCGAGACTGAGAGCTTGCAGCCAAATCCAGGTCACGACTTTGCAACAGCAGAACCTGAGCGGCGACATCACCCAACGAGGCTTTATAGCCGCCAATCACACGGGCGAACACGTTATAGATAACCACCGCTGGGATTGCTGCAACCAGGCCGATAGCCGTTGCCAGCAAGGCTTCTGCGATACCCGGCGCGACGACCGCCAGGTTGGTGGTTTGCGACTGAGCAATACCAATGAAGCTGTTCATAATGCCCCAGACGGTACCAAACAGACCGACGAACGGGGAGATCGCACCGATGGTCGCAAGGAAACCGTTACCGCGTCCCATGTGACGACCTGCCGCCGCAACGCGGCGCTCAAGACGGAAACCGGTACGCTCTTTAATGCCTTCGTTATCTTCACTGCCGGCGGAAAGCTCAAGCTCGTTTTGCGCTTCATTGATAAGCATGGTGCTGAGGCTTCTCGCATCAAACGCTTCAGCCATTTCACTGGCTTCATCCAGAGAGCGGGCATTAGCCAGTTGCTGCTGCTCGCGCTTCAGACGGCGCTTTTGCGAAGAGAGCTCAACACTTTTGCTAAAGAAAATTGCCCATGTCACGACCGAGGCCAGAATCAGGCCGATCATCACAATTTTTACCACGATGTCGGCATGTTGATACATGCCCCAGACAGAGAGGTCTGTCTGCATCAAATTATTCGTCACTCTTACTCTCCACCACGAAACAAGACAAAAACTGGTCGTAATAATATCAAAACGGCATCGAATTGATAGTAGTTCTCATTAGTATTTAAAGAGTGCCCGAAATTGTCTATGCATTCCTTGCGCTTACGCAGCAAAAAGATGATAAGTTAAGTTTGGACATCCAGATGGTTAAACAGGGTAAAGTGAACATGACTGCGAAGAAGCACATTGAAACGGCGCTGGTGAATGCCGGGCGCGATAAAAAATTCACCCAGGGTTCAGTTAACAGCGTCATTCAACGCGCTTCTTCATTAGTTTTTGAAAGCGTGGAGGCCAAAAAACAGGCGACGGCCAACCGCGCTAAAGGCGAGTTATTTTATGGCCGCCGCGGCACCCTTACCCACTTCTCCTTGCAGGAAGCGATGTGTGAGCTGGAAGGCGGCGCGGGCTGCGCACTGTATCCTTGTGGCGCGGCAGCGGTAGCCAACGCGATTCTGGCGTTCGTTGAGCAAGGCGATAATGTGCTGATGAGCGGCAGCGCTTACGAACCAAGCCAGGATTTCTGTACCAGAATCCTCGCTAAGCTCGGGGTCACGACCACCTGGTTTGACCCGATGGTTGGCGCAGGCATTGCCGAACTCGTGCAGCCCAATACTAGAGTCGTCTTTCTGGAATCCCCAGGCTCGATCACCATGGAAGTCCATGACGTACCAGCCATGGTTGCGGCAGTACGCAGCGTGGCCCCTGACGCCATTATCATGATTGATAACACCTGGTCGGCGGGCATTCTGTTTAAGGCACTGGATTTCGGTATCGATATCTCCATCCAGGCGGGCACCAAGTATCTGATTGGCCATTCCGATGCGATGGTGGGTACGGCAGTGTCGAACGCCCGCTGCTGGGATCAGCTGCGTGAAAACTCCTATCTGATGGGGCAGATGCTGGATGCCGACACGGCCTACATGGCCAGCAGAGGTTTGCGTACTTTAGGCGTGCGCCTGCGTCAGCATCATGAAAGCAGTTTGAAAATTGCCGAATGGCTGGCGCAACATCCGCAGGTTGCCCGCGTAAACCATCCTGCGCTGCCTGGCAGTAAAGGGCACCAATTCTGGAAACGCGACTTTACAGGGAGCAGCGGCTTATTCTCATTCGTGCTAAAAAAACGGTTAAATAACCAGCAATATCAGCACTACCTGGATAATTTCCGCTATTTTAGTATGGCCTATTCCTGGGGCGGCTATGAATCGCTTATCCTTGCCAACCAGCCTGAAGAGCTAGCGAAAATCCGCCCGGCAGGCGGGATAGACTTCACCGGGACTTTAGTGCGCGTTCATATTGGTCTGGAAAATGTTGACGATCTGATTGCCGATCTTGACGCAGGTTTCCAACGGATAGCCTAAAATTGCCAAATGTGGGCGCCTGAAAGGGAAGTTTTTACGCTTTCAGGATGTTTTGTTGCGCCTGCGATCAAGATGTCGCCGGTGTTTTGGCGTTACACTACGCCCCTAAAATTAAAGTATGCCCGATCTAACTGCTCTGGATTCGGGCCTGCTCAATAAAGTGGTTCCACAGGATTTGCCATGGCTGTTATACACAATATCGTTCAGGCGCTCTGGCAACATGATTTTGCTGCACTCGCGGACCCTCATGTTGTTGGCGTGGTTTATTGCGTCATGTTTGCGACGCTGTTTCTCGAAAATGGATTACTGCCCGCCTCGTTTTTGCCGGGGGACAGTCTACTGCTGCTGGCAGGAGCGTTAGTGGCAAAAGGGGTGATGGATTTCGCCCCAACCATCCTGTTTTTAACCGCAGCGGCAAGCCTGGGCTGCTGGCTGAGCTACGCGCAAGGCCGCTGGCTAGGTAATACCAGAGTGGTAAAAAGCTGGCTGGAACAGCTGCCGCCGCAGTATCACCAACGGGCAACGGTGATGTTTGACCGCCACGGCCTATTCGCACTGCTCGCCGGGCGATTCCTGGCGTTTGTGCGTACTTTGTTACCGACCATGGCGGGTATTTCCGGTCTGAGCAATCGCCGTTTCCAGCTCTTTAACTGGTTAAGCGGGCTGCTGTGGGTCGGTAGCGTCTGCAGCCTGGGCTATGCCCTGAGTATGATCCCATTTGTGAAACGCCACGAAGATCAGGTGATGACTTGCCTGATGATCCTGCCGATGGTGCTGCTGGTTGCAGGGCTGGCAGGCGCGCTATTTGTGGTACTCAAAAAAAGATTTAGCCCCGCATAAGCCTGCTCTGGGTGGTTAATGCCAATTAACCACCCTTCCCTAATTCCCGCTATATCACACGCATACGCGCCGCATCTTCGCCCGGCGTCACACCAAAATAGCGCTTAAACTCGCGGCTAAACTGGGAAGCGCTTTCATACCCCACACGAATGGCGGCGGCGCTGGCCTTCATCCCATCGTGTAAAATCAACATCCGTGCCTTATGCAGGCGGTAGCTCTTGAGATATTGCAGCGGAGAGGTGCTGGTGACCGACTTAAAATTATGGTGAAACGCCGAAACGCTCATATTCGCTTCAGCGGCCAGCTGGTCTACGGAAAGGTTCTCGGTGTACTGCATTTCGATACGTCTGAGCACGCGGCTTATCAGGCTGAAATGCGTCTGTCGGCTGACCAGCGCCAGTAAAGCCGCGCCGCATGACCCCACCAGAATGTGATAGAGAATTTCGCGGACAATCTGTTTACCTAAAATGCGCGCGTCCAGCGGGTGCTCCAGCACGTCCAACAAACGTTCGGCAGCGCAGAGGATCTCTTCAGAAAGCTCGGCGGAATTGATCCCAGTGGAACAGGTTTGTGGATGTGCTAAATCATCCTCGCCGATATCCATCAGCAAATCCTGCAGCTGCAAAATATCAATATTGATCCGCACGCCAGCCAGCGGCACCTCAGGCGTGGCAAAGGTCTCACATTCAAACGGCAGCGGCACCGTCAGCAGCAGATATTCGTTAGCATCGTAGCGAAACACGCGATCGTTGAGATAACCCGTTTTGTGGCCCGAAAAGAGAATAATGATCCCAGGCTCATACATTACCGGCGTGCGGGCATAGGGTTTGGTGCCGTACAATAATGTGACGTTGGGCAATGAACTAAGTCCATTATTTTCTTTTTGTATCAGATAATTAATTTTTCTGGTTAACTGCTGACAAATCGCTTTCCGCTTCATTCCCCTGCGCTCCACAAAGCCTTGATGACGTTAACAGTGTGCGACTAATTTTTCTATTTCTCCAGCCCCCAGGAGAAACAGGCAAGACAAAGGCAGGAATAAGCATTGAGCGAACCTGTCCCGGGGCTGACAATGAATGCCATCAAATCCGCGAAATTTTGTCTGTTACGATTAATAACGGGAATCTATAAATGAACAACTTCAACCTACATACCCCAACCCGCATCCTGTTTGGTAAAGGCGCTATCTCTGAACTGCGCGCACAAATCCCCGCTGACGCCCGCGTACTGATTACTTACGGCGGCGGCAGCGTGAAGAAAAACGGCGTGCTGGAGCAGGTATACGCCGCGCTCGAAGGGCTGGATATTCTCGAGTTCAGCGGTATCGAACCTAACCCGACTTACGAAACGCTGATGAAAGCAGTAGAAGTGGTGCGCCAGCAGAAAGTGACTTTCCTGTTAGCCGTTGGCGGCGGTTCGGTGCTTGATGGCACTAAATTCATCGCGGCGGCGGCTCGCTATCCGCTGGATCAAGATCCGTGGAATATCCTGCTGACGCACGGCAACGACGTGAAAAGCGCCATCCCAATGGGTTCTGTGCTGACGCTGCCGGCAACCGGTTCTGAATCAAACAAAGGTGCGGTGGTTTCCCGCCGCGCAACCGGCGACAAACGGGCCTTTATGTCTGAACACGTGCAGCCAGTATTTGCCGTGCTTGATCCGGTTTACACCTATACCCTGCCGCCACGCCAGGTCGCCAACGGCGTAGTTGATGCGTTTGTTCATACCGTTGAGCAGTACATCACCTACCCGGTAAACGCTAAAGTACAGGACCGCTTTGCCGAAGGCATTCTGTTAACGCTGGTGGAAGATGGCCCGGTGGCGCTCAAAGAGCCTGAAAACTATGACGTGCGTGCCAACGTGATGTGGGCGGCGACCATGGCGTTAAACGGTCTGATTGGCGCAGGCGTTCCGCAGGACTGGGCAACGCATATGCTGGGCCACGAGCTGACGGCGATGCACGGCCTGGATCACGCTCAGACGCTGGCAGTGGTTCTGCCCGCTTTGCTGAATGAAAAACGCAACGAGAAGCGCGGAAAACTGCTGCAATATGCTGAGCGCGTGTGGAATATCACTGAAGGTTCTGCAGAAGAACGTATTGATGCGGCCATTGCCGCAACGCGTAATTTCTTCGAACAAATGGGAGTCCCAACTCGCCTGTCAGCCTACGACCTTGACGGCAGCTCTATCCCGGCTCTGCTGGTGAAACTGCAAGAAAAAGGGATGACCGGGCTGGGCGAACATCAGGATATTACGCTGGACGTCAGCCGTCGCATTTACGAAGCAGCACGCTAATTTAGCCATTTGGTTTTCGTTTTTGAGTATTTGGTCCAGACTTAAACGCAATTGTTACGCCGGGGCATCGCCCCGGTTGTATCGCTACTTAAGGAGGAATGCATGGCCAATCCAACCATAATCAAGCTCCAGGATGGGAACGTGATGCCGCAGTTGGGCCTCGGCGTCTGGCAAGCCAGCAACGACCAGGTTCTGATTGCCATCGAAAAAGCGCTGGAAGTCGGCTATCGCTCGATTGATACCGCAGCCGCGTACAAAAATGAGGACGGCGTGGGCAGCGCGCTAAAACAGGCCGCGGTCCCGCGTGAAGAGCTGTTTATTACCACTAAACTCTGGAATGACGATCAGCAGCGTCCACGGCAGGCGCTGGAAGAAAGCCTTGAAAAATTGCAGCTCGACTATGTCGATCTGTATCTGATGCACTGGCCGGTGCCGAGCAAAGATCATTATGTGGAAGCCTGGAAAGGCATGATCGAACTGCAAAAGCAGGGGCTGGTGAAAAGTATCGGCGTGTGTAATTTCCAGCTTAACCATCTGCAGCGTTTAATCGATGAAACGGGGGTCTCGCCGGTCATTAATCAGATTGAACTGCACCCTCTGCTGCAACAGCGCCAGCTTCATTCGTGGAATGCCACACATAAAATTCAGACCGAATCCTGGAGCCCGCTGGCGCAGGGTGGCGAAGGGGTGTTCGATAAGAAAATTATTCGCGAGCTGGCGGATAAATATGGCAAAACCCCGGCGCAGGTGGTGATTCGCTGGCATCTGGACAGCGGCCTGGTGGTGATCCCTAAGTCCGTCACGCCGTCGCGTATTGCTGAGAATTTTGACGTGTTTGATTTCCGTCTTGATAAAGACGAGCTAGGCGAGATTGCGAAGCTCGATTGCGGCAAGCGCCTGGGACCAGACCCGGATGTGTTTGGCAGTTAAGATTTAAAACAACCCTCACCCCTAACTCTCCCACAAGAGAGAGTTAGGGGTGAGGGCATTAACTATACCGGACGCTTCCTGCCTGCTGGCTTAGTCGCCGTTTTAGCGGCTGGTTTTGCCCCTGCCGCAGGCTTCGCGCCAGCAACAGGTTTAGCACCAGCTTGCGGAGCACGACGCTGATGCGCCATGGGCGTATGTTTGGTCAATGCCGGACGTGCGCCACGGTTATGACGACGCGCTTCGCGCATCTCTTCAAGCGTAGGGGAAGGCACCAGGCACTCACGACGACCGCCAATCAGGTGTTTTTTACCCATGGCTTCCAGCGCTTCACGAATTAACGGCCAGTTAGCCGGATCGTGGTAACGCAGCAGCGCTTTTTGCAAACGACGCTGGCGGTCGCCTTTTGGCACCACGACATCTTCGCTCTTGTAGCTAATCTTACCGAGCGGGTTTTTACCGGTGTAATACATGGTCGTCGAGTTCGCCAGCGGCGACGGATAGAAGTTCTGCACCTGATCGAGACGGAAGCGGTTTTTCTTCAGCCACAGCGCCAAATTCACCATATCTTCATCACGCGTACCTGGGTGCGCGGAGATAAAGTAAGGGATCAGATATTGCTCTTTACCCGCCTGTTTTGAGTAGGTGTCAAACAGCTCTTTAAAGCGCTGATAGCTGCCCATCCCCGGCTTCATCATCTTAGAAAGTGGCCCTTCTTCGGTATGCTCCGGAGCAATCTTCAGATAACCACCTACGTGGTGAGTCGCCAGCTCTTTGATATAGCGCGGATCTTCTACTGCAATATCGTAACGAACGCCGGAAGCGATAAGGATCTTCTTCACACCTTTAATCTCACGCGCGCGACGATACAGGTTGATCGTCGGCTCATGGTTGGTATCCATATGCGAGCAAATATCCGGGTATACGCAAGATAAACGGCGGCAGGTTTGTTCCGCACGCGGTGACTTACAGCGCAGCATGTACATGTTGGCGGTTGGGCCACCCAGATCGGAAACCACGCCGGTAAAACCGGGAACCGTATCGCGCATCGCTTCAATTTCGCTGATGATTGAATCTTCAGAGCGGCTCTGAATAATGCGGCCTTCATGTTCGGTAATAGAACAGAATGAACAGCCGCCGAAGCAGCCGCGCATGATGTTCACTGAGAAACGGATCATCTCATACGCAGGAATTCGCGCTTTGCCATAAGCGGGATGCGGAACGCGCTTATAAGGCAGAGCAAACACGCTGTCCATCTCTTCGGTTGAGAGCGGAATAGCTGGCGGGTTGATCCAGACGTAACGGTCACCGTGTTTTTGCATCAGCGCACGGGCGCAGCCAGGGTTGGTTTCATGGTGCAGAATACGGGAAGCATGCGCGTACAGCACTTTGTCGTTTTTAACTTTTTCGAACGACGGCAGCAGCACGTAGGTTTTTTCCCACGGCTTCATCGGCGCGGGCTTCACCACAATGGCCTGTGCTTCATTGAGCGGTTTATCGGTTTTACCGGTTTCCGCACACGGCAAATCTTCACCGTAAGGATGGGGAATCGGGTCGATGCGGCCAGGGGTGTCCAGACGCGTAGAGTCCACGCCAGACCAGCCCGGCATCGCTTCTTTACGCATCATTGCGGTGTTGCGCACATCGCAGATTTCCTCGATCTTCTCCCCCAGCGCCAGGCGATGAGCCACTTCCACCAGCGGGCGCTCACCGTTGCCGAAAATCAGCATATCGGCTTTGGCATCCACCAGAATGGAGCGGCGAACGGTATCAGACCAGTAATCGTAATGCGCGGTACGGCGCAAGCTCGCTTCGATGCCGCCGATAATAACCGGCACGTCGCGCCAGGCTTCTTTACAACGTTGGGTGTAGGCAAGTGAAGCGCGATCGGGGCGTTTACCCGCCACGTTATCCGGCGTGTAGGCGTCGTCGTGACGCAGTTTTCGGTCCGCGGTATAGCGGTTGATCATCGAGTCCATGTTGCCTGCGGTCACGCCGAAAAACAGATTCGGTTTGCCAAGGCGCATGAAGTCATCTTTGGTATTCCAGTCCGGCTGGGCGATGATGCCCACGCGGAAGCCCTGGGCTTCCAGCATGCGGCCGCAGATCGCCATACCAAAACTCGGATGGTCAACGTAGGCATCTCCGGTAACCAGAATGATGTCACAGCTGTCCCAGCCTAACTCGTCCATTTCCTTGCGTGACATGGGTAAAAATGGTGCCGGGCCAAAACAGGCAGCCCAGTATTGTGGCCACGAAAAGAGTTCGCGATCGGGCTGGATCAAGCTTACAGAGCTCATAATGCTTCCGAAAAATAGATAAAAAATGATTTAAAAATAACCAAAGCCGGCGATTATACGCTGCTCAGGGGTCAAAAATGAAGGGTAATTACAATGTTAAAAAACAAGGCCCTCACCCCGGCCTCTCCCCCAGGAGAGGGTTAGAGTGAGGGTGGTTTACGGCGCGGGTTGAACCAGTAATTGCCCAATCGAACCACGGTCCGCCATTTCCAGCGTCTGGCTGGAATAGAGGAACGGGAAATGTTCCCAGGAGGGTTGCCCAAAGTAGACCAGTAGCTCCACCTGCCCATCAACCCAAACCGTATCTTTCCAGCCGCGATCCTCGCCAAACGGAGCCGCACCGTTGACGTTTTTAATCAGGAAGCTCACCCCTTCAATATGGAAAGCCTGCGGCATATCAGAACGCACGGTCCAGCGCTCCCAGCTGCCCTGCTGCGTCTGAATATCAATGCGTTTCATATCCCACAACTGGCCATTAATACCGGGGTCGTCGCCCAGGGTGATTTCACGGCTGCGGGTCGGGTTGCCGTTGATAATCTCATCCGGCAGCAGGCGCATTGGCAGGGTATCCGTCACCAGAGGCAGCAGCCCGGTGGCGCGCAACGTCAGAACCAGCGTGGAGATCAGGATGCTTGAGGGTTCAAAGAAGCCGCGGATGCGGTCCATAATGCCAGCCGCTTCGCCGCAGGTGATCGACACTTCCTTGCCATCGCTCATATCCACCAGGATCTCACGGCGTTCGCCCGGCGCCAGTGAGAGCTGCTGCACGGAAACCGGTGCCGTCAGGAACCCCTGATCGCTGGAGATAACGTGCATCGCACGGCCATCGCTCATTTGCAGCAAATAGCGCCGCGAGTTCGAGGCGTTCAGCAAACGCAAACGCACCCAGCCGCGAGAAACCTCAACATATGGCCCCTGCACGCCGTTCACCAGCAGCGTATCGCCAACAAACCCGCCGTTGCCCGGCTCTTCATAGGCAGGCGCGCCAAAGTTATCCAGCCGCTTATCCTGAATCATCACCGGGAAATCATCCACGCCATAGTGGTTAGGGATAGGGAGTGATTTACTCACCTCATCTTCGATAATCCACATGCCTGCCAGACCTGCGTAGACCTGTTTTGCCGTACGATTTGGGGTGTTAGCGTGATACCACAGCGTTGCCGCCTGCTGGCGAATCGGCAGCACCGGTGCCCAGTCTACGTTTGGCTGCATCATACGCGCCGCGCCGCCCATCAGCGGACCGGGGACCTGCAAACCGGCAATCGTCATCGCAATATTTTCCTGCAGACGATTGCTGTAAATCATTTTCACGTCGTCGCCGCTCCATACGCGAATGGTCGGCCCAAGATAACGTCCGTTCAAACCCCAGACCGGTGCCTTCACGCCGCCGGTAAATGACCAGTGCGCCCGTTGCAGGGTCAGGAACAAAGGTTGCCCACGACGGGATTCCAGTAAAGGGGGAACGGGTAAAGGTTGTTGCAGCCCCGCTGCGTTTGCCCTCAGTGGCACCGAGCCGGCACAAAGTGCGGCTCCTGATGCCTGTAAAAACTGACGCCGACTGAGTGACATAATTGCTCCATGTAAAACTGAATAACGTGGGGCGGTACAACACGCACCGCCAAAATAAAGCGATCAGTTCGCCTGCTTTTTTTCAACCCGGCCGGAGGCTTCACGATCCGCAACTTCTTTATCTAACTCATCGATTTTTGCCATCATAATTTCACGGCAATCGGTCGCCAGCTTGCGCACCTGATCTTTGCCGTACTGGCTGACATCAATAGGCGGCAGCATCTCAACAATCACTAAACCGTTATTCCAGCGGTTCAGCTTAATTTTATTACTGGTACTGGAAACGCACACCGGAATAATCGGTACGCCAGCAGCAATGGCGGCATGAAATGCCCCCATTTTAAACGGCAGCAGGCCGCGCCCACGGCTGCGCGTGCCTTCCGGGAACATCCAGACCGAGACTTTCCGTTTCTGAATCTGCGCCACAACCTGGGAGATAGTGCTATGAGCTTTTGAGCGATTATCGCGGTCGATAAGCATATTCCCGGTGAGCCAGTAGAGTTGGCCAAAAAATGGGATCCACAGCAGGCTTTTTTTCCCGACGGTGACCGTCGGCGGCTGCACAATACTCGCCGCCGTCACCATATCGAAATTATTCTGATGGTTGCCGATATAGATAGCCGTCGGGTGATGTTCAGCCCCGGCCGGTAAACGCGTTTCTACTTTCAAACCAAAAACGGGCGCCAGACGACCAAACAGATGACCAAAGGTCGCCACATGGCGTGGGTTACGCGGGCTAAACAGGCAATAAATACAGCCCAAAATGCACACCAGCAGGCAATAAATGATAACGATGATAAAACGTACGATGGATAGCATAACAACCTCAAAAGCCAAAATCGCTGACAAGTATGACTTGCTTCAGGGTAAAAACACCGAACCGGCGGCTTTCAGGCCGCCAGTTTCCGATCACTCTTCGCTGTCACCGGCTCCCGGGCGCAGCGGAGAGTCAACCTCAACGCGATCGATGCGTTGCAGGCCTCGCATCAGGGTTCCGCGACGGCCGCGCTCGCCGGTTATTTTCTGCAACTCCTCCGGGCGCAGCTTAATTTTGCGCTTGCCGACGTGCAGAGTAACGGTGCTTTGTGGCGGCAGGACAAACAGATGAGCCAGTTTATCTTCGCCTTTTGCCGCTTCAGCAGCAGGAATGGAGATGATTTTATTCCCTTTCCCCTTCGAAAGCTGCGGTAAATCCCCCACCGGGAACATCAGCATGCGGCCCGCGGCGGTAATAGCCAGCAGCATGTCATCGACGCTTGAGATCTCCATCGGTGGCATCACTTTGGCATTTTCCGGCAGTGAAATCAGTGTCTTACCGGCGCGGTTACGCGCCACTAAGTCACTAAAGGTACAGACAAAACCGTAGCCGGCATCGGACGCCATCAGCAGTTTCTGCTCGTCTGGCGCCATCAGGACATGTTCAACCACGGCTCCCGGTGGCGGCGTCAGCTTACCGGTTAACGGTTCACCCTGGCCACGCGCCGAAGGTAGCGTAATAGGATCAAGCGCATAGCTGCGCCCGGTGGAGTCGATAAACGCCACGGGCTGGTTGCTCTTACCTTTCGCACTACCGAGGAAGCTGTCGCCCGCCTTGTAGTTCAAACCCTGGGCGTCGATATCGTGACCTTTGGCGCTGCGTACCCAGCCCATTTGCGACAGCACAATGGTGACGGGTTCAGACGGCGTCATATCATGTTCGCTCATGGCTTTCGCTTCGCCACGTTCACGCAACGGCGAACGGCGGTCATCGCCATAAGCGTCTGAATCAGCCTGTAATTCTTTCTTCAGCAAGGTATTCATTTTGCGTTCAGACGCCAGAGTGCCCTGCAACTGGTCACGCTCTTTTTCCAGCTCGCTCTGTTCGCCGCGAATCTTCACCTCTTCAAGTTTTGCGAGGTGGCGCAATTTCAGCTCGAGAATAGATTCCGCCTGAGTTTCGCTTAGCTCAAAGCGCGACATCAGTACCGGTTTCGGCTCATCCTCGCTACGAATGATATGAATTACTTCGTCGATATTAAGGAACGCCACCAGCAAACCTTCGAGGATATGCAGGCGTTTAAGCACTTTCTCCAGGCGGTAGCTCAGGCGGCGGCGCACCGTTTCGCGGCGATAAACCAGCCACTCGGTCAGAATTTCCAGCAGGTTTTTCACCGACGGACGGTTATCCAGGCCAATCATATTGAGGTTAATACGGTAGCTTTTCTCAAGATCGGTGGTGGCAAACAGGTGGTTCATTACCTGCTCGACGTCGATACGGTTAGAGCGTGGAACAATCACCAGCCGCGTCGGGTTTTCGTGATTCGACTCGTCGCGCAGGTCTTCAACCATCGGCAGCTTTTTCGCCCGCATCTGGCTGGCGATTTGCTCAAGCACGCGCGCGCCGGAAACCTGATGCGGCAGCGCGGTGATGACCACATCGCCATCTTCTTTTTTCCATACGGCGCGCATACGCACGGAGCCACGTCCGCTCTGGTAAATTTTACGAATCTCATTACGCGGGGTAATGATTTCGGCTTCCGTTGGGTAATCCGGGCCCTGAACGATATCCAGCAACTCATCGAGAGTGGTTTTCGGCTGGTCAATCAGGGTGATTGCCGCCTGCGCCACTTCACGCAGGTTGTGCGGAGGGATATCGGTCGCCATACCCACGGCTATGCCGGTGGTGCCGTTGAGCAGAATATTTGGCAGGCGCGCGGGCAGTCGTGAAGGCTCCTGCATGGTGCCGTCAAAGTTCGGCACATAATCGACCGTCCCTTGCCCTAATTCACCCAGCAACACTTCCGCATATTTTGACAGGCGCGATTCGGTATAACGCATCGCAGCAAAGGATTTCGGATCGTCCGGCGCCCCCCAGTTGCCCTGGCCATCAACCAGCGGGTAACGGTAGGAGAACGGCTGCGCCATCAAGACCATCGCTTCATAGCAGGCGCTGTCGCCGTGCGGATGGTATTTACCCAGCACGTCGCCGACGGTACGGGCAGACTTTTTGAATTTAGCGCTGTTGCTTAATCCCAGCTCCGACATCGCATAGACGATACGACGCTGGACGGGCTTTAAACCATCGCCAATGAACGGCAGAGCGCGGTCCATAATGACGTACATGGAATAGTTGAGATACGCATTTTCCGTGAATTCGTGCAGCGCAAGGCGCTCTGCACCATCATGAGTTAACTCACTCATTAATTATTCATCCTCAAACTGACGAGCCGAATGTGGCCACAAACGGCGTAATTGCCGCCGATAGTACCTTATATAGCTCTTTCGTCACAGAGGAGGCGCATCTTTAAGCGAAGGGAGGCGACAAGAAACGAGCCGCGATTTGGGACAGATGACAAAACTTTTCGTCGGTTGAATCAGCGCCAGTATCATCCGACAAATGAGCCGCTGTTAGCGGCTCACGGGGTGATTTATTTAACTTTAGTAATTTGTTTCACATCGATTTCGACCGAGTTCCAGTCCTTATCCACCTCCCCCTGGATTTCAACATTATCCTGCGGGGTGATGGTCTGGCCATTCCAGCGTTTAGCGTCGATATCGACATTAATCGTGCCGGAGGAATCACGGAAGATGTAATGATCGCCGCCGATGCGTGATTCAATCTTGCCGCGCAGCGTCACCCAGGTGTCATCAGAGAGGGATTTAGCCTTCTCGGCGGTGGTATTGCTACCGCTTGGGCCCACGAAACCGCCAGCAGGCTGCGCGTTCTGCGTCTGGGCGGCTGGAGCGTTGGGATCGGAGAAGCCCCCCTGTTTTGCCGCCAGTGCAGGTGCGGAGGAGATGGCCAGGATAGTCAGAATAGCGGCTACTTTTTTCATGATTAATTCTCCGTGGTGAACGATTAAAGCCTGTTTAACCCGGTAAAGCTTCACGCGATGTCGATTTTTCAACCCGTTGACACATTGATTACCCGGTTATCTTTTGCCGTTTACCCTCGACGATTTTTTCTAAAACAGGCAGTGGTAAAGCTTACTGACTGACCGGCAAGGGTCAATAAAGAACAACAATCATACTACGCAATGATGGCGGCGACGGCAAAAAACCTGACTTATCGCGCTCGGCACGGCGTATTATTGCGTTTACAGCAAAAGTCTTTGGCGGTTTTCCGCATTTAAACGTGAGATCTATCACGGTAGACTGCGCGCCAGACGCAATAATTTAAGGACTAACCATGAGCAACATTCTGATTATCAACGGCGCGAAAAAATTCGCCCACTCTAACGGCCAGCTTAACGACACCCTGACCGACGTCGCGGAAAGCTTTTTGCGCGACCTCGGGCATGATGTTCAGGTTACCCGCACCGATAGCGAGTACGACGTAAAAGAAGAAGTCGCAAAATACCTGTGGGCCGATACGGTCATTTATCAAATGCCGGGCTGGTGGATGGGCGCGCCGTGGACCATGAAAAAATACATTGATGATGTGTTTACCGAAGGTCATGGTTCCCTGTATGCCAGCGATGGTCGCACGCGTTCTGACGCAGAGAAAAAATATGGCTCCGGCGGCCTGATTCAGGGCAAAACCTATATGCTCTCACTGACCTGGAATGCGCCACTACAAGCCTTTGAAGATAAAGAACAGTTCTTCCACGGCGTCGGGGTTGACGGTGTTTATCTGCCCTTCCATAAAGCCAACCAGTTCCTGGGGATGGAAGGCCTGCCGACTTTTATCGCCAACGATGTGATGAAAGCTCCTGATGTTCCGCGTTTTATCGCTCAATACCGCGAGCATCTGGGCCAGATTTTTGCTTAACTGTTGCGGTGCTTAAAGCTTAAATAAGGAGCTCATCATGCTTACAGTCATAGCTGAAATACGTACCCGCCCGGGCGTTCATCATCGTCAGGCGGTATTGGACGCTTTCGCCAAAATTATTCCGACCGTCCTCGAAGAAGAAGGCTGCTACGGCTATGCGCCGCTTGTCGATCATCATGCGCAGGTGGCGTTCCAGACCACGGCTCCGGACTCGGTGTTTATGGTGGAAAAATGGGAGAGCGTGGCCCATCTCGAAGCCCATCTGCAAACGCAGCATATGAAAGAGCACAGCGCCGCGGTTAAAGACGACGTGCTGGATATTCATATCCGTATTCTGGAAGATGCAATTAAGTAATCCGTATACCAGAAGACACAAGAGGGAGCGGCGTTAACACCCGCTCCCTTTTTTAGCGCTATAACATAGAATTACAGGAAATCAGCCTTGCGGAAGGCCTGCAGCGCATCTTGTTTCTGCGGCTCGGTCATTGGGCGCAGCGGGCGGCGCGGGTCGCCAACATCAATACCGTGAAGTTTCATCGCCACTTTACCGGCAGCCACACCACCGTACTGAACCAGCACGCGAATAATGGCGATAACTTTATCCATACACGCCGCCACGTCTTGCCGATCGCCGTTATTAAAGCTAGCAATCAGGCGGTGATAGAGCGGTGCTGCGTAGTTATAGGTGCTGCCAACCGCGCCCACGGCGCCACAGGCCAGGCCTGCGGGTAAAAACTCATCGACACCAAACGGAATATCGAACTGGCCATTATTGACGCGCACGCAGCGTTGATATTCGTACATGTCGCTGGAGTTGAATTTCATCCCCGTAAGGTTTGGTATGCGGTCTGCAGCGGCGAGCAGGAACTGCTCCATGTCGAGGTTCACACCCGACATCCCGGAATGGTAATAGTAGAAACCTTTAGACGGCGCGGCGGCGGCGTTGATGCGGCAATACTCCACCAGATCGTCAATGTTGCCAGGTTTGAAGAAGCAAGGGCCAATCACCGAGGTGGCAAAAATATCCAGCGTTTCGGCATGGCGGCTAAGCTCAAGGGAGTCCGCAATACTTAATGCGCCGGTATGCAGCGTGATGCTCAATTTCCCCGCGCTTGCTTGCACCCAACGTTCGGCAATTTTTTTACGCTCATCAACAGAACAATGAATGCCTTCACCGGTCGTCCCCAGAACATAGGCACCTTTTACCCCCTGTTCGATCAGATGTGCGGCAATCTGGTCAATAACGGGGTAATTGACGCTGCCATCCGCGCTAAACGGGGTATGCGGTGCGGCGATTAAGCCAGTTAACTTTTCCATGCAAGCCTCTTGGAGTTTTACTTCTAATGATTTGTGATAATGAAGTTTAACTCTATATTAAGGCTGCAAATGGAGCGTTGCAACCATCACGGCGCAGCTAACGGGGCTTAATGCGTTGAACTGTGATCGATGCCGCGATTGCGCAGCTACTTTGCCGTATTCAGCGCGTCCATGGTGCGCAGCTTGCTTTCGCGGGCCTGCTCCGGGTCGGCCTGCACCAGCAAGGTATAAAGTAAGTCCAGCACGAAGAGCTGAGCCGTTTTGGTACCAATCGAGTCCCCCTGCAGCATGCCCTGACGGTTGCCGTTGATCAGGCTGAAATCAGCAGCTTCAATCAGCGGCGAGCCTAAATTATGGGTTAGCGCCACGGTCGTCGCCCCTGCCTGTCTGGCAAGCTTGAGGGCATGGACGGTTTCAGGAGAAGTCCCGGTATGGCTGATTGCTATCGCCACATCGCCCGCTTTGAGCAAGGTAGCCTGCATATACATAAAGTGATTATTGGTGACCGCATCAACCCGCAGACCAATCCGCATCAGCTTATGCTTCATATCTTCCGCCGTGATACCCGAAGAGCCGACGCCAAAGATGTACACCGAGTGGCTGGCGCGCAACGCGCTGACCACCTGAGTCACCTGCTTCATATCCAGTAGGTTCAGGGTTTCAGACAACACGTTGTGAATGGTGCTTTGCAGCTTTAAACCGATGGTATGCGCATCGTCCTGCTCGCTGATTTCCGCATCCAGCAACGGGCTGCTGTTATCAGATTCCGTGGTGGCTAGCTCAATCGCCAGATCCATTTTGAAATCCTGAAAGCCTTTGTAGCCAAGGGTGCGGCAGAAACGAATAACGGTGGCTTCACCAGCCTGCGTCTCACGCGACAGCTCAGCGATAGATAACTGAGTCACCTGCTGTGGAGCGCTCAAAATAAAGTGCGCAATACGCTGTGAAACACGCGTCAGGCTATTTTGCATCGCGCCAAGCGTATCGAGGATTTTTCCGGGTTTAAGGCGTAGGGCTTGAGGCTCCATAATTTCCTGCCGTTGAGTGCGTAAGATGGCGAAAAGTCAGCAATATCGAATGGGGCAAAGCGTAGCAAGTCTATGGCGGTAAAAAAAGCGCGATCTCAGCATAGGGGGTATGCCAGATCGCGTGGTCAAAGAAAAACAGGTTGGTCTGGATATTATTATGGCGTTTTAACGCAAACCTCACAGACAGCGATAATGAACTTTAATCACCACTTTGCTGATTGCCTGCGCCGTCTCACTAATACAGCCAGGCTTGTGCGGCTCGCCTGGAAGGAAAATCGCGAACATTCCCGGCTGCATATGTAATGTCTGGCAAGGCGCGACCGCATCACAAAGCAGATAATCATCCTCTTCGTGATAGGCATCGGGCTCCAGCGCCGCCCCTGCTGGGCCAAAATCGATACGCTCTCTGCCGCTGAGTAATACCTGAACATCGAGATATTCACGGTGTTGCTCGTAACGCTTACTCTCTGGCAGTGCGGTATCAAAGGTCATGACATTCATAAAGATTTTGTCACCGTCTATCTCATGACGGCCCGCCGCTAATGTTTCCGGCTCAAGCGCCAGCGCCTGTTTGATGATAGCCAGCAGCTGAGGAGCGATACCGCTCTGCGCGCCGAGTTCTGTCACTTTCCCTAAAATCATGATGTCACCTTTTATTCAGCTGAGTTATCAAG
Source organism: Buttiauxella warmboldiae (assembly GCF_003818135.1). GTDB lineage: Bacteria > Pseudomonadota > Gammaproteobacteria > Enterobacterales > Enterobacteriaceae > Buttiauxella > Buttiauxella warmboldiae. The sequence goes on from NZ_RPOH01000003.1 coordinate 149,500, forward strand.
CGTCAGCGGCGGTGCTGAAGCAAATAACGGTGCGAAAATCACGCCGCTGATCACCACGCTCAACGAGCCAATCACGCCGTAGAAGAAGAAGTTCAGGTCCGTGGCGTAGCGCGCGGCTAACACCGCCACAATACTGACCACGATGCCCAGCGCCGCACTGCCCGCATTAGCGCGTTTGCAGAAAATACCCAGCATAAACAGACCGGTCATTGGCCCGCCCATCAAGCCAATCAGGCTGTTAAACGCATCCCAGATTTCTGACTCATCGGCCATCACCAGCCACACGGTCGCAGCGCTGCTGAAAATACCCGCCACCAGAATGACCAGTTTAGCCATGCGCATGCTGTTTTCCGGCGTTCTTTTTTGGCGGCTTAACCGCTGGTAAATATCGGAGTTAAAGCAGCTGGAGATACTGTTCAGGCTGCTTGAAATGCTGGACTGCGCGGCGGCAAAAATCGCGGCGATAATCAAACCTGCAATGCCTGCGGGCATTTCTGTCACCACGAACAGCGGTAAAATGCCGCCGATGTTAAAGCCCGCCGGTAACAAGGTCGGATTTTGCTGATAGTAAACAAACAGCGCGGAACCGATAGCAAAGAAGAAGATCGGAATGATGGCGACCAGTTTGGCGTTGGTCAGCAGGGTCTTCTTCGTCTCTTCAATGGAGTCGGTGACAATATAGCGCTGCACCACGTCCTGGCTTGCCGTAAACTGTTGAATATTGGCAAAAAGGAAGCCAATCATCAGCACCGGAACGGTACTTTCCGTCCAGCTCCAGCGGAACTGCGCGGCCGGGAAGAATTTATCGGCCTGCTGGGTGACCGTGAAGATCTCCCCCACGCCGCCCTGCACTTTGAAGCAGATCACCACAAAAATCAGCACCGCACTGCCTGACAGCAGCAGCCCCTGAATCACGTCAGTCCAGATAACCCCTTCAATACCGCCCATCCAGGTATAAATAATGCACATCACGCTAATCAGCAGCACCAGAACCACAGGATCAATGCCGATAAACGGGCGCAGCGCCAGTACGGTTAAGAAGGTAATAATGGCGATGCGGCCAATGTGAAACATCATAAATGAGACGCTGGCAAACAGGCGGCTGCGCACATCAAACCGCGCTTCCAGATACTCGTAAGCGGAAGTCACTTTTAGCTTACGGAAAAAGGGAATATAGAAGTAAAAAACCAGCGGCAAAATCGCTATCGCCAGATACTGGCCGAGAATAAACGTCCAGTCTGAGGTAAAGGCTTTAGCCGGGATCGACATAAACGTAATCGAACTCAGCGTGGTGGCAAATACGCTGACGCCCGCAGCCCAGCCGGGTATCCGCCCGCCGCCACGGAAATAATCATCCGCCGTTTTCTGCCGCTTTGAGAAGTAAACACCGACTAGCATCATAGCCAGTAAATAGCCGAAAAGAACTGCGTAGTTAAAGATGCCGAAAGAGTGGGTCATGATGGCACTTTCCTGCTTATGGTTGTCATAGGGATGAGGTCATTGTCTGATTTTTAAATTTTATCAACGATCAGACTGCGTGATGTTCCGCCCAGAGAGCGGCCCCGATTAATCCCGCATCGTGCTGGTGATAAGCGGAATACACGGGGACGTGAAACGCCGCTGGCAGGATTGCGAGCTGTCGCTCAACCTGCTGACGGTAATCTGGGGCAAGCCCGACGCTGCCACCCAGCACAATGCATTCGGTATCCAGCAGAGCTTTAAGATTGGCGATAAGCTCGCCAATCGCCTGCGCTGAGCGGGCGACTAACCGCTGTGCCTGCTGGTTTCCAGCCCGGGCCTGAGCAAAAATTTCGCGGGCATTTTTCCCTTCTAATTCTTGCGATGCCCCTGCGGCAATGGCTCGGCCTGAGGCAATCGCCTCAACGCAACCTACTCGCCCGCAGCCGCAGCGCGGCCCGTTCGCATCGGCCTGGGTGTGCCCGATATGGCCGGCAAAAGCGTGGGGACCGGTTAACAACTCGCCGTTGATGACGATACCGCCACCGACGCCGGTGGAAACAGTAATAAAGGTCACGTGCTTAAACTGCGCCGACAGATGGCAATATTCGGCCCATGCGGCAGCCTGCGCATCGTTGAGAACCACGCACGGCAGGCCCGTAAGTTTTGCAACCGTAGCCTGCAGCGGAAAATGGTTAAGGCCGCCAAGGTTATCGGGATTGAGCGCGGTAAGAATACCGTTATCAATAATGCCGGTAGAGGCAATCGCCACCCGTTGCGCTTTGCCCTGATAGGCCTCAACCAGCTGCGCTAGCGCCTGCCGCAGCGCTTCTGGCTCGGCACCCGCGGGAGTCGGGAGCTCCATACGCTGCGAGATTTGATGCTGATTGTTGACTAGCGCCGCGGCCAGCTTGGTGCCGCCGATATCTATAGCGAGTGTGTGCATGATGTTCTCCGGCCTAGCGTTTAACGGCATCGCTGAACCACTGGCAAATATGCTCGATGCGGGTGATGGCTGACCCAACGGTCACCGCCCATGCGCCACGATCGATAGCCTGCGCGGCCAGTTCTGGCGAGTTATAGCGCCCCTCGGCAATAACCCGGCAGCCCGCGCGGCTTAGCTCCGACACCATTAACAGATCCGGCTCTGCTGGCGTAAGCGCCGTGGTGTAGCCCGACATGGTGGTGCCGATAAATTCAACACCTTTATGCTGGCAGTTCAGACCCTCTTCCACCGTTGAGCTGTCTGCCATCGCCAGTAAGCCGTGGTGGTGAATTCGCGCAATCAGCTCATCGATAGCAACCGGGCGCGGACGGAAGGTGGCGTCAAATGCAATAATGTCGGCCCCCGCTTGCGCAAGGGCATCAACATCATGCAAAAACGGAGTGATGCGTACCGCGGAATGTTCCAGATCGCGTTTCATAATGCCGATAACAGGTACCGAAATCAGAGGACGCGTCGCTTCGAGGTTAGCAATGCCCTCAATGCGCACGGCAACCGCTCCGGCAGAGACGGCGGCCTGGGCCATTGCCGCCACGATCTCGGGCCTGTCCATGGGGCTACCGGGTACCGGCTGGCAGGAGACGATAAGCCCGCCGTACTCGCGCACGCTCTGTTCTAATTTTGCTAGTAGTGACATTCTGCTCCGCCTTGCAACTCTTAATGAAGTTTAACTCCAAAAAAGAATAGCGGATGGAGTATTACTATTTCAAGCTGCAAACGGGAAAAGTGTGAAGGGGGTCATACGCAAGGGAGAGAGCACATTGCGGGAGAGCAACCAGAAACAGCGGCTGTGAGCCGGTGTTCCTGGTTTAAGGGGGCGAAATCAGACCTCGATATCCGCCATATCGCCTTTATCCTGTAGCCAGTTACGGCGATCTTCGGAACGTTTTTTCGCCAGCAACATATCCATCATCGCCATGGTTTTGTCGTTGTCTTCTTCGTCGATGGTGAGCTGCACCAGGCGACGCGTATTGGGATCAAGCGTGGTTTCGCGTAATTGCAGCGGGTTCATCTCGCCCAGCCCTTTAAAGCGCTGCACGTTCGGTTTCCCTTTCTTACGTTTAAGCTGCTCAAGCACGCCCGCTTTTTCTTCTTCATCCAGCGCGTAATAAACCTCTTTACCGAGGTCGATACGATACAGCGGCGGCATCGCAACGTAGACGTGGCCATTGCGTACCAGGGTTCGGAAGTGGCGCACGAACAGCGCGCACAGCAGCGTGGCAATGTGCAGACCGTCAGAGTCCGCATCCGCAAGGATACAGATCTTGCCGTAGCGCAGCTGGCTCAGGTCTTCACTATCGGGATCGATACCGATCGCCACGGAAATATCGTGCACTTCTTGTGATGCCAGCACCTCGTCGGAGGAGACTTCCCAGGTGTTGAGGATCTTGCCTTTCAGCGGCATGATCGCCTGATATTCACGATCGCGAGCCTGTTTCGCCGAGCCGCCTGCGGAATCCCCTTCCACCAGGAAGAGTTCGGTACGGCTCAAATCCTGTGCCGAGCAGTCGGCCAGTTTGCCAGGCAGCGCCGGGCCGCTGGTCAGCTTTTTACGCACCACTTTTTTGGCGGCACGCATACGGCGCTGAGCGCTGGAAATTGCCAGTTCTGCAAGCTGTTCCGCAATCTGGATATTCTGGTTCAGCCACAGGCTGAAGGCATCTTTCACTACGCCGGAAACGAACGCTGCACACTGGCGCGATGACAGACGTTCTTTCGTTTGCCCGGCAAACTGCGGATCCTGCATTTTCACCGACAGCACGTAAGCACAGCGCTCCCAGATATCTTCCGCAGAGAGTTTCACGCCACGCGGCAGAATATTGCGGTATTCGCAAAACTCGCGCATCGCATCAAGCAGACCCTGGCGCAAACCGTTGACGTGCGTACCGCCCTGCATAGTGGGGATCAGGTTAACGTAGCTTTCCGTCAGCAGCTCGCCGCCTTCCGGCAGCCACAGCAGCGCCCAGTCAACCTGTTCCACGTCACCGGCAAAGTTGCCGACAAATGGCGATTCCGGCAGCGTCGGCAGGCCGTTTACCGCTTCGCACAGATAATCTTTCAGGCCGTCCTGGTAGCACCAGCGCTGTTCGGTATTGTTGACTTTGTCGGTAAAGGTGATTTCCACGCCCGGGCAAAGCACCGCTTTGGCTTTCAGCAAATGGCTTAAACGGGAAACCGAAAAACGAGGACTATCGAAGAAAGAGGCGTCCGGCCAGAAGTGAACGCTGGTGCCGGTGTTGCGTTTACCGCAGGTCCCGACCACCGCCAGCTCCTGGACTTTATCGCCATTTTCAAACGCGATGCTGTAAACCTGCGCGTCACGGCGCACGGTGACTTCAACGCGTCTGGACAAGGCGTTCACCACCGAAATCCCCACGCCGTGTAAGCCGCCGGAGAACTGGTAGTTTTTATTGGAGAATTTACCGCCCGCGTGCAGGCGGCAAAGAATCAGTTCGACAGCCGGCACGCCCTCTTCCGGGTGGATATCAACCGGCATACCGCGTCCGTCATCGATAACTTCTAATGACTGATCGGCATGGAGAATAACATCAACACGCTTCGCATGGCCTGCCAGCGCTTCATCCACGCTGTTATCAATGACTTCCTGGCCCAGATGGTTTGGACGGGTGGTGTCGGTGTACATCCCGGGGCGGCGGCGAACAGGCTCAAGCCCGGTGAGTACCTCAATGGCATCGGCGTTATAACTGGATTGCGTCATGGTTTATTCGTTCAGATAGCGAAACAGGAATCCGACATCAGGCTCAGTTCAGGCCAAGGAAGTCGACGATCTGGGTGAAATAATCTTCGAAGCCTACAAAGGCGTGATTACCGCCGGATTCAACCGTCTGGCGACAGGAGGTGTAATACGCAACCGCCTGGCGATAATCGAGCACTTCGTCACCCGTTTGTTGCAACAACCAGATGAGATCTGGCGAATCTAACGGGTCAACCTGCATGACTTTAAGATCGTAAATATGGCGAGACTCTAGCACATATTGCTGCCCGGTGTAGGGGTTCTCGTTGCGGCCAAGATAATCGGCCAGCAGTTCAAACGGCCGAACCGCCGGGTTAACCACCACCGCAGGCAGCATAAAACACTGCGACAGCCAGGTGGCGTAATAGCCGCCCAGCGACGAGCCGACCACCCCCAGCGGTTCACCGCCGTGCTCCAGCACCAGCGACTCCAACAGCTCTGCCGCATCCGCAGGATACGGCGGCAGTTCCGGCACCATCACTTTGATGTGCGGATGGTTCTGCGCCAGCCACTTTTGTAAGCCGGCGGCCTTGGCAGAATGCGGCGAACTATTGAAGCCGTGTAGATAAAGTAGCGTTGACATCAATACCCTTCCGACGCGATATCTGGATTAAACACCGCACCCTGCAGGCGACAAACCTCCGTCGTCACTTCACCACTCGGGTGCAGATCCAGCCAGCGCCAGCCGGGCTCAATAGTGTCGAGCGTGAAGTTGGCGCAGTGCGGTTTGAACTGGATGCAGGTCGACGGGGTTGCCAGCATACGGCGGCCATTCCAGTCGAGATCTAACTCCTGATGGATATGCCCACAGACCAGGGTTTTCACTTTTGGGAATTTTTGCAGCACATCATCCAGCTCGGCGGCGTTGCGCAGGCTATGCTGGTCAAGCCAGCTACAGCCAGCCGGAACAGGATGATGATGCAGCAGCAGCAGAGTGTGGCGCTCAGGTGCACCGGCGAGCTTGCGCTCCAGCCACTCGAGCTGGTAGTCGCTCAGTTCGCCATGGGGGACGCCAAACACCTGGCTGTCCAGCAGTAAAACCTGCCAGCTATCGCCCAGGAAAACCTGTTTTGCCGGCGAGATCCCCGCTTCCAGCAGCGAGCTAAACATCGCCGGCTGGAAATCGTGATTGCCGGGGAGCCAAACACAGGGCGCGGGGATTTCCGCAATGCCTTCAGCAAAGTGCTGGTAGGCTTGCGCGCTGTGGTCCTGGGCTAAATCCCCCGTGGCAATAACCAGATCGCAATGACGCTGTTGGGCAAGGATGGCCTCGATAACCGCCTGATAACTCATCCAGGTATTGATGCCAAGCAGCGTTTCGTTCTTTCCAGAAAACAGGTGGGTATCGGTAATTTGCAAGATCCTGATCTGGCCCCCACCGGCCACAGGAAGATTTAACAGGCTTTCCAAATGGTGTCCTTAGGTTTCACCCTCACTAACAAACCGGAACCGCCATCGCTCCATGCGCCAAACAATAACGCAGCCAATCGGCCAGAAACTGGTTAATTTGATGCTTTTCGTCGCGCTGATGCAACTTTTTATTAGGATAATCATAGCGCGCTTTAAAGCGGAAGATCTGCTGGCTTGAACACACTTCCGCGACCATCGCATCATGATAGAGCCTGACTGACATCGACGGCAGGCTCCAGTAGCTCACTGCCGGGGCCGTTTGTTCAATTTGCACCAGCGTGGTGTAACGTGTCGACTCAACAATAGCCAGCCGATATTGGGCGCTACTGACCTGATAAGTGATGTTTTCACCCACCTCATCATGACGAGGAAGCAGACGTCGTAGTTGTGCAAAATTTGTCTCGCACAGGCGCATCATTTCCGGAAAGTCAGGGGTGTAGCGCTTCATGTTTAGTTATTCCACTCTGCTCTTAATTTCTCATGATGCAATTGCAGCCAAAGCAGGGCGATGACTGAAGCCGCGTTATCGATTTTCCCTTCTTCGACTAATTGATAAGCCTCCTCCCGGCTCACGACATGAACTCGAATATCTTCATTCTCATCCGCCAGACCATGTATGCCCTGCGCATTTTTAGCGTCCACTTCCCCCACAAGGATAGAAGAACGCTCGCTGGTTCCACCGGGGCTGGCCAGGTAGTTGATAACCGGTTTGGTGCGACCGACAAACAACCCCGCTTCTTCAACCGCTTCACGGCGCGCAACGTCTTCGACGCTTTCACCCTCTTCGATCATCCCCGCGACCAGTTCCAGCAACCATGGACTCTCGCTGGTGTCGTAGGCGGCAATCCGAATCTGTTCTATCAACACCACTTCGTCTCGCACAGGGTCATAGGGTAGCAGCACTGCGGCGTGCCCGCGTTCTAAAATTTCACGGCGAACTTCACCACTCATTTCGCCATTAAACAAGCGATGGCGAAAACGATAAAGATCCAGTGAAAAAAATCCGCTATAAAGCGTTTCCCGTGCAATAATTTCAACATCGTTTTTACCTAACGTGACAAGTTGAGCATTTTGCTGCGTCATGATGATTCCCTGATATTTTTATGCGTATGAAGTGCGTAATGGCAAGCCAGTTTAGCTGCTGCTTCACTTTCTATATGGTAGATTGATGAAAAATAAAGGCAGATGGCACATTACGCCAAGCCGCCGAACGGGCAGTCTCTGCTAGAATCGGCGATCGTTTCGGCTCAATCCGCGCTGACAAACAAATTCTGCTTCACAACAAGGAATGCAAATGAAGAAACTGCTCCCCATTCTTATCGGTCTGAGCCTAACGGGTTTCAGCGCCATGAGCCAGGCAGAAAACCTGATGCAGGTTTATCAGCAGGCACGTTTAAGCAACCCGGATTTGCGTAAATCCGCCGCCGATCGTGATGCCGCATTCGAAAAAATTAATGAAACACGCAGCCCATTACTGCCACAGCTCGGCCTTGGCGCCGATTATAACTACAGCAATGGCTATCGTGATATGAAAGGCATCGATTCCAATGTCGCCAGCGCCTCTTTACAGTTAACACAAACCATTTTTGATATGTCGAAATGGCGCGCCCTGACGCTGCAAGAGAAGTCCGCGGGTATCCAGGACGTGACCTATCAAACCGACCAGCAAACGCTGATTCTGAACACCGCGACAGCCTATTTTAACGTGCTTAGCGCCATTGACGCCCTCTCCTATACCGAAGCGCAGAAACAGGCTATTTATCGCCAACTGGACCAAACGACTCAGCGCTTTAACGTAGGTCTGGTGGCGATCACCGACGTACAAAACGCCCGTGCGCAATACGATAATGTATTAGCGAACGAAGTGACGGCGCGTAATAATCTGGATAACGCGGTAGAAACGCTGCGTCAGGTCACCGGAAATTACTATCCGTCGCTTGCGTCATTAAATGTCGACGGCTTCAAAACCGACAAACCTGACAGCGTGAATAATCTGCTGAAAGAGGCGGAAAAACGTAACCTGGCGCTATTGCAGGCACGCCTGTCTCAGGATTTAGCTCGCGAGCAGATTCGCTATGCTGAAACTGGCCATATGCCGACGGTTGGTTTAACTGCGTCGACGGGGGTTTCTGACACCACCTACAGCGGCTCTAAAACCACCAACAGCCAGGCGTATAACGACAGCAATATGGGGCAGAACAAAGTCGGCCTCAACTTCTCGCTGCCATTGTATAGCGGCGGTGCTGTTACCTCGCAGGTGAAACAGGCGCAATACAACTTTGTTGGTGCCAGTGAACAGCTGGAAAGCGCGCATCGTAGCGTGGTGCAAACGGTTCGTTCTTCGTTTAACAACGTGAATGCCTCTATCAGTACCATTAACGCTTACAAACAAGCGGTTGTTTCTGCGCAAAGCTCGCTGGATGCGATGGAAGCCGGTTATTCCGTGGGGACGCGCACCATCGTTGATGTGTTGGATGCAACCACCACGCTGTATAACGCGAAGCAGCAGCTCTCCAGCGCTCGTTATAACTACCTGATCAACCAGCTGAATATTAAATCAGCGTTGGGGACGCTTAACGAACAGGATCTGATGGCGTTAAACGGCGCATTGGGTAAACCAGTACCAACCACCGCAGACAGCGTTGCACCTGAAACGCCAGACCAGAATGCTCGTGCCGATGGTTATACGGCCGCAGCCACTGCAACGCCTGCAAAAGCCACTCCGGCATCAGCAACAGGCAGCAAATCAGCTAACCCATTCGGTAACTGATCGTGGTTTTCGGGGGCATGGCAACCTGCCCCCGTCACAACTTGAGCCTTTTAACGTAAGGCAACGTAAAGATCCCCCGGCAAACAGCCGTCATCGCTTTAATTTCAACCATTCATCCCCTATTCTAAACACCATATTAGCTTCACTCCTTTGGGCCCAGGACAGAACAATGAAACGGACAAAAATCATAAATCACGCAACGTTCCGCAAAAGCTGGAACGCTCGCCATCTGACACCGGTCGCGCTGGCGGTTACCGCGGTGTTTATGCTTGCCGGTTGCGAACAAAACGACGAAACCGTCTCCATGTATCAAAACGCGGATGACTGTTCACAGGCAAACCCGGGCAAAAGCGCCGAATGTACCACTGCTTTTAACAGCGCGCTGAAGGAAGCAGAACGTACCGCGCCGAAATATGCTTCGCGCGAAGAGTGTATTGCCGAATTTGGTGAAGGCCAGTGTCAACAAGCCCCTGCCCAGGCAAGTATGGCAGGTGAACAAGCTCAGGCTCAGCCGCAGCAAAGCGGCAGCTTCTGGATGCCACTGATGGCAGGCTACATGATGGGGCGTCTGATGGGCGGCGGTGCGGGCTTCGCGCAGCAACCTCTGTTCACCTCCAAAAACCCGGCCAGCCCGGCTTACGGCAAATATGCCGATGCCAGCGGTAAAAGCTACGGCGCAGCAACGCCAGGCCGTACCGCTACCGTCCCGAAAAGCGCGCTGGCACCAAAACCTGCAACCACCAGCACGGTAACCCGCGGTGGCTTCGGTGATTCAGTGGCGAAACAATCGACCATGCAGCGCAGCAACAGCGCAACGGGTTCTTCTCGCTCCATGGGTGGCTAATAAATAATGGAAAGAATTGCGATTACCGAGCGCCCGGACTGGCGCGAGAAAGCCACAGAGTACGGTTTCAACTTTCACACCATGTACGGCGAACCGTACTGGTGTGAAGACGCCTATTACCAGCTGACGCTGCCGCAGGTTGAACGCCTGGAAGAAGTGACCGCAGAGCTGCACCAGATGTGCCTGAAGGTGGTGGAAAAAGTGGTGAGCAGCGATGAGCTGTTAGCTAAATTCCGCATTCCTAAACACACCTGGGAGTTTGTGCGCCAGTCATGGGCTTCGCAACAGCCTTCACTCTATTCGCGTCTTGATATCGCATGGGATGGCGTTGGCGAACCTAAGCTTCTGGAAAATAACGCCGATACGCCAACCTCTTTATATGAAGCCGCCTTCTTCCAGTGGATCTGGCTGGAAGATCAGATTCAGGCGGGCAATCTGCCTGAGGGAAGCGATCAGTTCAACAGCCTGCAAGAGAAGATCATCGAGCGTTTTGCTGAATTAAAACAGCAGCACGGCTTTAACCTGGTGCATTTTGCCTGCTGCCAGGACACGGTTGAAGATCGCGGTACCGTCCAGTATTTACAGGATTGTGCAGCCGAAGCGGAAGTGGCCAGCGAATTCGTCTATATGGAAGATATTGGCCTGGGCGAGAAAGGCCAGTTCACCGATTTGCAGGATCAGGTCATCAGTAACCTGTTCAAGCTCTATCCGTGGGAATTTATGCTGCGTGAGATGTTCTCCACCAAGCTTGAAGACGCGGGCGTACGCTGGCTGGAGCCTGCCTGGAAGAGCATTATCTCCAACAAAGCTTTGCTGCCAATGCTGTGGGAAATGTTCCCGGATCATCCAAATTTGCTACCCGCTTATTTCGCCGAAGATAGCTATCCGCAGATGGATAAGTACGTGGTGAAGCCTATCTTCTCGCGCGAAGGGGCGAACGTGAAAATCATCGAAAACGGCGCAGAAATTGCCCGTGTTGATGGCCCGTACGGCGAAGAAGGCATGATCGTGCAGGAATTCTATCCGTTGCCTAAATTTGGCGACAGCTATGTGCTGATCGGCAGTTGGCTTATCAACGATCAACCCGCCGGGATCGGCATTCGTGAAGATCGGGAATTAATCACTCAGGATCTTTCACGTTTCTACCCGCATGTGTTTGTAGAGTAATTTGATTGCCCCTCTCCCATCAGGAAAGGGGCAATCTATCTCAGCCAATTTGCACCGAAAGCATACTCAACGACCCCATCTCTATCCCATCAACCGGTAGCGTTATCGGCTCTTGACCATCCCACGTCCCCAGCACATACAACAGCGGCAAATAGTGATCCGGCGTGGGGTTAGATAACGAGCCAGCTTCGTGTTGTAAATAGTTCACCAGCGGGTGTTCGGCTACAGGCCCAGACCATGCGAGGTTATCTTTCACGTACTGGTTAAACGACTCAGCCCACGGATACGGCGTATTTTCACCGTGCCAGCGGACGGTACGGAGGTTATGAACCACGTTGCCGCTGGCAATCAGCATAATGCCCTGTTCGCGCAGCGTTGCCAGCCTGCGCCCTATTTCAAAATGCCAGGCTGCCGGTTTCGTGCTATCAATACTAAGCTGTACCATGGGAATATCCGCATTCGGATACATTTTGATCAGCACGCCCCAGCAACCGTGGTCAAAGCCCCAGGCCTCCTGGTCCTGCGTCACCGGAACCGGTGCCAGCAACTCAACCAGCTGCCGGGCAAGCTCGGGCGAACCCGGCGCGGGATAATGCGTATCATAGAGCGCCTGCGGGAAACCAGCGAAGTCATGGATAGTTTTTGGTGTTTCCATGGCCGTCACGCCCGTGCCTTTCGTGAACCAGTGCGCGGAGACCACCACAATCGCTTTTGGTCGCAGTAAGGTTTCTCCCAAATGATGCCATGCGCGGGTATAGTGATTATCTTCCAGCACGTTCATGGGGCTTCCGTGTCCAAGAAATAGTGCAGGCATACGTTGAGTTGTCATGATGATGTCCTTGAGGTTTATAAACACCACAGTACGCGTTTTTACGTCATCAGAAACTCGGATAAGTATGATGAAGATCTTCAGGAAATTTGAATGTAAGCGCTGAGTAAAGCTTCATCTCCGGCTCTCGATTTTTATCGCCTCGCCCATTAATATAAATGAGAATAATTATCAAAAGGAGCAATAGATGTCAGTACCTTTGATTCTGACCCTGTTAGCAGGGGGAGCCACTTTTATTGGTGCCTTGCTTGGCGTACTCGGCCAGAAGCCGTCAAACCGCGTGCTGGCATTTTCCCTAGGTTTTGCCGCGGGCATTATGCTGCTTATCTCGCTGATGGAGATGCTGCCCGCCGCGCTTCATACCGAAGGAATGTCGCCTGTATTGGGCTACGGCATGTTTATGCTGGGTTTGCTGGGCTATTTCGCCCTTGACCGCGCCCTGCCCCATGCGCATCCGCAAGATTTAATGGACCGCAAACCGCAGCCGCGGAATTTACGGCGCACCGCGCTGTTGCTGACGCTCGGCATTAGCCTGCATAACTTCCCGGAAGGGGTTGCCACCTTTGTCACGGCCAGCAGTAATCTGGAGCTGGGCATGGGAATTGCGCTGGCGGTGGCCCTGCACAATATTCCTGAAGGGCTGGCCGTTGCAGGCCCGGTATACGCGGCCACGGGCTCGAAACGCAAAGCTATTTTCTGGGCCGGGATTTCAGGGCTGGCAGAAATTCTGGGCGGCGTGCTGGCATGGTTGATTTTGGGCACTATGGTATCGCCCGTCGTGATGGCGGCGATTATGGCGGCGGTGGCAGGTATTATGGTGGCGCTATCGGTGGATGAGTTGATGCCGCTTGCCAAAGAGATCGACCCGCATAACAACCCGAGCTATGGCGTGCTTTGCGGTATGGCGGTAATGGGGTTTAGCCTGACACTGCTGCAAACCAGCGGCATTGGTTGAAAAAACTGGACCGATGACAAAGCTCGTGGCTTTCGGCTAATTATCAAAGAGAAGGAAAAACCACGTCTTCCCTTCTCTTATCATCAATCTCAGCCCGGTGTAAAAAACCGGGCTTTTTATTTTTTAGCTGGCTTTGCGTTCGTGAGCCTGGCGGTATTTCACCAGATCTTCAATCGTCACCACGGCCATATTGTGCAGGCGGGCAAAGGTGATGCACTCTGGCGCACGCGCCATGCTGCCATCATCGTTGGTCAATTCGCACAGCACGCCGGCAGGTTTAAAACCGGCAAGCGTAACCAGATCGATAGTGGCTTCCGTATGGCCGCCGCGAGTTAACACGCCGCCCGGCTGAGCACGCAGCGGGAACACATGGCCCGGGCGGTTCAGGTCGCCTGGCTTTGCGCCATCGGCAATGGCGGCACGCACGGTAGTAATACGGTCAGCGGCAGAAACGCCGGTCGTCACCCCGCTTGCCGCTTCGATAGTCACAGTAAACCCGGTGCCATAAGCACTGGTATTGTTCTCAACCATCATGGGCAGTTCGAGCTGTTTACGGCGTTCTTCAGTCAGGCACAGACAGACAATACCGCTGCCGTGGCGAATGGTCAGCGCCATTTGCTCAACGGTCATGGTTTCGGCCGGAAAAATCATGTCGCCTTCGTTCTCGCGATCTTCATCGTCAAGAACCATGACTCCACGACCTTCACGCAATGCTTCAAGAGCATGTTCTACGCGTTGTTCAGGAGTGCCAAATGCAGAAAGGAGCGTCTGATTCATGGTAAAAAAACCTCATTAACATTATGGTTACCAGAATCAGGGCGGTCTTAGGAGCTATAAAAATAACGTGAGCAGGCTAACTAAAGCTTGAGCTTGGTCGTTACTCTCTCCCATCCGGACTATAACCGTCGGCCCCGGAATTACACCGGATCTGCTGACCTCCAGATTGCTCTGGAGCGCTCGCGGGCTTTCAGCGTGCGCTGATTTACCGCCGGTGGGGAGTTACACCCCGCCCTGAGAATAAGCAGACTTACTATAACGCCGATGATTTTCTCTGGCAACGCCAAAGCTTAGAACATTTCGGGTTTCTAAGGAGCCGCACAGGCATTACAATTAATGCCAATACCGTAAGACAATCCCGTAGATTATGGAAGCCGCTATGATTGACCCGAAAAAAATTGAACAGATCGCACGCCAGGTCCACGAGTCAATGCCGAAAGGGATTCGTGAGTTCGGAGATGATGTCGAGAAGAAAGTTCGTCAGATTTTGCAGTCGCAGCTCACGCGTCTGGATCTGGTTAGCCGTGAAGAGTTTGATGTGCAGACGCAGGTGTTGCTGCGTACTCGTGAAAAACTGGCGTTACTGGAACAGCGTTTGACTGAGCTGGAAAGCCGTAGCGTTCAGGCAGCGCCAGAAGCAACGCCGCCAGCTGAACCTCATATGTAAAAAAAAGCCCCGTCATGATACATGATAAACGGGGCGCTTTTTTTAAGCTTCGTGGTTCTGAATCTTCTTAATTATGTTGGTGGTTGAGCAACCATCCTCAAAGTTCAGCACCATCACGTCGCCGCCGTTGGCCCAGACCTCTTTACTCCCGGCAATATCATCCGGTTTGTAATCACCGCCCTTGACCAGCAAATCAGGCAAAATTTCGCCAATTAAGCGCTGCGGCGTGTCTTCTTCAAACGGTACCACCCAGTCCACCGCTTCCAGAGCGCCTAACACGATCATACGCTGATCCTGCGGATTTACCGGGCGAGTTTCACCTTTCAGCCGTTTAGTGGAAGCATCGCTGTTGACCGCAACAATCAGGCGATCGCCAAGCCTGCGCGCGTTTGCCAGATAAGAAACGTGGCCGGCATGAAGAATATCGAACACGCCGTTGGTCATTACGACTTTCTCACCGCGCTTACGCGCCGCAGCAACAGCGACTTTCAGCTCTGCTTCAGTCATGACGCCGAAACCAGAATCAGCGCGGCCACGCACGGCGTTTTCCAGCTCGATCGGGGAAACGGTAGACGTACCCAGTTTACCGACGACCACGCCTGCCGCCGCATTGGCAAAGTAGCACGCTTCTTCAAGGGTATTGCCCGCGGCAAGCGTTGCCGCCAGCACGCCAATAACGGTATCCCCCGCACCGGTCACATCGTAAACTTCCTGCGCCTGAGTCGGCAGATGGAACGGCTCGATCCCCGGCTGCAACAGCGTCATACCGTGTTCGGAACGGGTGATCAGCAGTGCGCAAAGATCGTATTCAGCAATCAGCTTCATACCCCGTGCCACCAGCTCTTCATCGTTATGGCACTTGCCCACCACCGCTTCAAACTCGGAGAGGTTTGGTGTCAGCAGCGTCGCGCCGCGATAACGATTAAAATCAGTGCCTTTCGGATCGATCAATACCGGCACGTTAGCGGCACGGGCAAGGCCAATCATGTGCTGAACGCTCGCCAGCGCGCCTTTTGCGTAGTCAGAAAGCACCAGTGCGCCAATATGTGGCAGCGCCTGGCTAATGCGCTCGTGCAACGGCTCCGGGTCAACGCCTGCAAAACCTTCTTCAAAGTCGAGACGGATCAGCTGCTGGTTACGGGAAAGCACGCGCAGCTTGGTAATGGTCGGATGAGTCGGCACCGACACAAAATCGCACTTAACGTTTACGCCAGCCAGCGTTTGGCTGAGCGCGCGCGCGGCATCGTCAATACCCGTCAGGCCTACCAGACGTGAGTTCGCTCCCAGCGAAGCAATGTTCATTGCCACGTTTGCAGCGCCACCAGGCCGTTCTTCAATGTTGTCGACCTTTACCACTGGTACCGGCGCTTCCGGGGAGATGCGGCTTGTAGGGCCATACCAGTAGCGATCCAGCATCACATCACCAACTACCATGACGCCTGCACGGCTGTATTCGGGCAGCGTTACTTTCATTCCTGACTCTCCAGAGAGGGATAAAATTTTGTCGCGGATAATATCACAATTTATCTCAGGCGCGTGTTTGCGGCTCGCTGAGCCACCTGTGCCAGCTTGTCAGGACCTGTTCGCGTTCCTGAGTGAACGTATCCATGGCCACATTGCCCGGCAGTTCCTGCAACGCCAGGTGATGAAGCTCATCGCGTAGCGTGACATAAGCATGGGTCAATGCTTTCGCTTCATCATCGCTCATGATGTCATTTTGCGCCATTAGCGCCAGGATGCGCACGTTATCAGACCAGCGAGTCAGTTTTGGAGCCTGCGCCGCATAACGCAACACCAGATATTGAGTGATAAATTCAATATCGGTAATTCCGCCTTCATCTGCTTTAATATCAAAGCGATCGCGATGTTTACCGCCTAAATGCGCGCGCATTTTTGCACGCATTTCACGCACCTCGGTCTGCAGCTTTTCACCTGCGCGTGGCAGAGATAAAATCTGACGGCGAACGGCATCAAATTGGTGTTTCAGCTGCGGATCGCCATACACGATACGGGCGCGCACCAGAGCCTGATGCTCCCAGGTCCAGGCTTCATTTTGCTGGTAATCAGCAAAAGCTTCGACGGTTGTCACCAGCATTCCCGCAGCCCCGGAGGGGCGCAGGCGCGCATCCACTTCATACAAAATGCCTGATGAGGTGCGGGTACTGAACAGGTGCATTACGCGTTGTGCAAGGCGCAAATAGAACTGGCGACCGTCAATTTCACGCTCGCCGTCGGTCATCACATCGGATGGGCAATCGTGCAGGAAAACCAGGTCCAGATCGGAACTGTAGCCCAGCTCCCAGCCGCCGAGCTTGCCGTAACCCACCACCGCAAAACCGCGCCCTTCGCGGTTGTGCAGATGTTTTGGCTGGCCGTAGCGAATCACCATCTGTGCCCACGCCTGCTGAACCACCGCATCGATCATCGCTTCGGCAAGCCAGGTCAGGTGGTCGCTCACTTTCATTACCGGAAGCGTGCCGGTGATATCGGCCGCCGCCACGCGCAGCAGCTGCGCCTGCTTAAACTGGCGCAGGGCTTCGAGCTGCTGCTCTTCATCCTCTTCCGGCACCCGTAATAAATACTGGCGCAGCTCGTCGCGGTAGGCATCGGTGGCAGTCGGTTGATAAAGCGTATTCGGGTCGAGAAGCTCGTCGAGCAGGATCGGGTAACGCGCTAGCTGGCTGGCAATCATCGGCGAAGCGGCGCACAGCGTAATCAGGTGTTTTAGCGCGCCGGGATATTCCGTCAGCAGCTCGAGGTAAGTGGTACGCGTGACAATGCCGAGCAGCAACGGCGTTAAGCGCGATAACGGCAGCGGCGCATCGTTGCGTGAGCAGGCTTCACACAGCAGGCGCGGCATCAGTTGATCCAGCACCTGACGGCCACGCGGGCCAATAGTGCGCTTGTCGGTATCCTGGCGGAAATCGCTCACCAGCCGTAAGACTTCAGCACGCGCCTGCGGCGTTAAATGCTCCAGCACCGGCGTATTATCATCGGCATCCTGCGCATCCAGCCACAGTTCGCGCCAGGCCTCCGCGAGCTTATCTTCCCCCGGCTCCGGCTCATCATCGCCAATCAGTTCGTTAAACACCTGGCGCACCGCATTCATATGCTGTTGCAGGGCCTGTTGCAGTTCATCCCAGGTGGCTAAATTCATACCCCACGCCAGACGCGCGCGGTTGAGCTCATCACCCGGCAGCGTTTGGGTCTGCTCGTCATTGATGCTTTGCAGCAGGTTTTCGAGGCGGCGCAAATAGAGATAAGCCGCTTTCAATTTATCCGCATCACCTTCCGGTAACAGGTGCAATTGCTGGATCGCTTCAAGAGTGGGCAGTAAAGAGCGGGACTGTAGCGAGGGTTCGCGCCCGCCGCGAATTAGCTGGAAAACCTGCACGATAAACTCGGTTTCGCGGATGCCGCCTGCACCGAGCTTAATGTTGTCCGTCAGCCCACGGCGCCGCACTTCACGGGCGATCATCCCTTTCATGTTACGCAGCGATTGAATAACGCTGAAATCGATATAGCGGCGGAAGACAAACGGCCGCAGCATATTGCGTAGCTCCTGGCTCCACGCGTCACCGGTATCGCCCATAATACGGGCTTTCACCATCGCGTAGCGTTCCCAGTCGCGCCCTTGCTCCTGGTAATAATCTTCTAGTGCGGCATAGCTCAGCACCAGCGGGCCGCTGTCGCCAAACGGACGCAGGCGCATGTCGACGCGATAAACAAAGCCGTCCTGCGTCGGCTGATCCAGCACTTTAATCAGGCGTTGCCCGAGGCGAGTAAAGAACTGTGCGTTATCCAGCTCGCGCCGCCCGCCTTGCGTGGAGCCGTTTTCCGGCCAGGCAAAAATCAGGTCAATATCAGAGGAGAAGTTCAGCTCGCCGCCGCCCAGCTTCCCCATTCCGAGGATCATTAGCGGCTGTGCGACACCAGCCGCATTACAGGGCGTGCCCCATTCACGACAACACGCGGCATACAGCCAGTCGCGGGCGGCAATAATCAGGGTTTCGGCCAGCGCACTAAGCTGCTGAAGAGAGCTTTCGGTCACAGAGAGCTGCAACGCCTGCGCCCAGGCGATTCGCACCATGATGCGGCGGCGGAACAGGCGCAGCGCCGTCATTAATGCAGGCTCACTGTTAACACCCTGCAACTCTTCCTGTAGCCAGGCGGCGTAATGCTGCCATTCGTCGGCCTGCGGAGGAGATTGCTCCAGTTCCGCAAGCCATACGGGATGAGCCGCCATGCTGTCACAAACAAAATCACTAAACGCCAGCACGGCCTGAGCCTCAGAGCTCAGGGCCTGGCGGTCAATCTCTTGTGGCAGACGCGCCAGCGCCGCCTGCAAATGCTGATCTAAAAGTGGCGCTTGCGACATCATGGTCGTATCCCTTAGAAACGATGGTTATTTTCCGCTATGCAGCCAGAAAGGCGCCTGCGAAATAGCTTCATTACGATAATGTTCAATCTCAACCTGCTGGCGAGTCACAATCGCATGGCGCAGCCCCTGCCAGTTTTCCAGCCACGGCTGGGTTTTCGCCTCTTCATACACTCCCGCCAGCAGGCGAATAGAGCCGGTTTCGCGCGCCAGGCGCGGTAGCTGATCGGCATAGCTATCGCCTAACGGGCGCTGGAACGTTTCTTTTAGTTCTGCGGCGTGGCGCGAAAGATGGGTATCGGCAAAACGTTTAAACGACCCCGCCAGTTTGACGTTAGCTTTTTCGTCAGTAAATGGCTGCCATTCGCGTCCAACCAGCCATGCGGTCAGAGCCAGTTTGGCCTGGCTGCTTTCGACGCTGAAAGCCAGCTCGGGCGCTTTAAGCGCCGATGCCAGCATGGCTTCATAAGCGGCTGTCAGCTCGCGTAATTGCGTGCTGGCCTTACGGGGAATGATACCGCCGAATAGCGCCAGCGCGTGGCGCACCAGACCAACCGCTTCCAGTACCTGAGCTTTCGCCTTGCCGTTGCCACGCAACCAGAGTTCTTCGTGGTATTGCCAGTGGTTGAGCGCCAGCTCCAGCGAACCTTCCAGCCCCTGTTCTACCGTGGCTTTTGGTGCAACGCGCAGAACGGTTAACGGTTTGATTTCACGTTCCGCATTACCGTGCGCCAGGTGATAGCCGCGCGCAGCTTTGCTCAGGCTACCCTGACGTAACCCCGGTTGTGCAACCAGCTGTCTGGCAAAAGCCAGCAGGTCTGCCGTTTCGCCTGCCAGTAATTCAAGCTCCAGCTCGCACAGGGGTTCAGCCAGCTCACCCGCTTTTACCTCGCCCTGGTCCAGCGCCAGTTCGATACGACTTTTCCCATGGGTCACAACCCACTTCTCGCGCGCAAAATCAGTGCTGAACAGCGGGTTAAGCTGTGCCTGTAACTCATCAGCGAAGACGCCTTCCGGCCAGACTTCTGCCGGGAACTGCGCCAGCGCCAGTTCCGGTGAAGCCAGCTCAACGTTGTATTCCGGGCGCTGATGCAGCCCACCGGTCACGCGGCCTGCGATTTTCAGCGTCATTTCATAGCGGCCGTTATCGCCGCGAATACGCAGCCCCATATCATGGCGGCGCAGCTGGTTGTCGGCGGTTTCATAATAGATATTGAGCAACTGGCGAGGTTCAGCGTGCTCGCTTTCCAGCGCGTTTAAGGTGTTACGCAGTGCATCCAGCTCAGCGGGATTCACAATAAACTTGAGTTCGATTTCCTGAGTCATCGTCTTTTTACTTTTAGTTGGGTCACATCGGGCTGACGCCCGCAGAACTTAATCGTTTAATGGCGGTCAGTAGATAATATTTTTCGCCAAATTACCATGAGCGGCGCGTATTTTGACGGGCCGTCAGCCGCGAGTAGTGGGTCAGATTCACACCAGGATGATTCCCATTCAGGTTTACGGATTGCGCCGTCAGACTGATGCCACTACTATCGTTCCACTATTTATGACAATAATGACGAAATCATGCACAAATTCCGCCTAATTTGCCTTACTTTGCTCTCGCTTAGCGTTTCTGTTGTGGCTCATGCCGATGAAAAACGTTACGTCTCTGACGAATTGAATACCTGGGTGCGTAGTGGTCCCGGGGATAATTATCGCCTGCTCGGCACCGTGAATGCGGGTGAAGAAGTCACCCTGCTGCAGAGCAATGAAGAAACTAAGTATGGCCAGGTGCGTGATAGTGATGGTCGCACCTCCTGGATCCCACTGGCTCAGTTAAGCACCTCGCCAAGCCTGCGTATTCGCGTGCCGGCTCTTGAAAACCAGGTCAAAACGCTGACTGACAAACTCACGAATATCGACACCACCTGGAATCAGCGCACCGCTGATATGCAGCAAAAAGTGGCGCAGAGCGATAGCGTGATTACCGCGCTGAAAGAAGAAAATCAACAGCTTAAAAATCAGTTAATCGTGGCGAAAAAGAAAGTTGATGCCGCGAACGTGCAGCTTGATGACAAGCAACGCGCCATTATTATGCAATGGTTTATGTACGGTGGCGGCGTCGCCGGTTTCGGTCTGCTGCTTGGACTGCTGCTGCCTCACATGATCCCAAGCCGTAAGAAGAAAGACCGCTGGATGAACTGATTCGCCACCCTGTATCCTACACTTAGCAAATATCTTTATTGGTCAACAGATGCAGGGGCGTTAAAGGGTGAAGATTTATCTGGTCGGTGGTGCGGTGCGTGATGGGTTGTTGAGAATACCGGTTAAAGATAAAGATTGGGTCGTGGTGGGAGCCACGCCGCAGGAAATGCTCGATGCAGGCTTCCAGCAGGTCGGGAAAGATTTTCCGGTCTTCCTGCACCCTCAGTCGCGTGAAGAGTACGCCCTGGCGCGCACCGAGCGTAAATCAGGCCTGGGCTATACCGGTTTTACCTGTTATGCCGCGCCTGATGTCACGCTTGAGCAGGACCTGCTGCGCCGTGACCTGACGATCAACGCCATTGCCCGAAGCGAAGACGGCGAGTTTATCGACCCGTTCGACGGGCGGGCCGATATTGAAAAACGCCTGCTGCGCCATGTCTCACCCGCTTTCAATGAAGACCCGCTACGTGTTCTGCGCGTCGCGCGTTTTGCGGCCCGTTATGCACACCTCAGTTTCCAGATTGCCCCGGAAACCATGGCGCTGATGTCTTCGATGACCGCTAACGGCGAGCTTGAACACCTCACCCCCGAGCGAGTCTGGAAAGAGACGGAAAATGCGCTCACCAGCCGTAACCCGCAGGTTTATTTCGATGTGCTGCGCAAATGTGGCGCGCTGAAGGTGCTATTCCCGGAAATCGATGCGCTGTTTGGCGTGCCGGCACCTGAAAAATGGCACCCGGAAATCGACACCGGCATTCACATTTTGATGACGCTGGCGATTGCCGCACAGCTCAGCCCGGAAGTAGACGTGCGTTTTGCTACGCTGTGCCACGATCTGGGAAAAGGATTAACGCCCAAAGAGTTCTGGCCGCGCCATCATGGGCATGGTCCGGCAGGCGTTAAACTGGTTGAACAAATGTGCCAGCGCCTGCGCGTCCCCAATGAAATTCGTGATCTTGCCCGGCTGGTTGCCGAATATCACGACCTGATCCATACGATTTCGATTTTGCAGCCAAAGACTATCGTCAAACTGTTCGATGCTATCGACGCATGGCGTAAGCCACATCGCGTTGAGCAAGTGGCATTAACCAGCGAAGCGGATGCCCGTGGGCGCACCGGTTTTGAAGCCAGCGACTACCCGCAGGGCCGTCTGCTGCGGGCAGCGTGGGTTGCGGCGCAAAGCGTGACGAATAAAGAAGTGCTCGATGCTGGATTCAGCGGCCCGGCGATTCGCAATGAGCTTACTCGTCGCCGTATTGCCGCTGTGGAAGCCTGGAAAAAAGAAGCCGGACTGGTTACGCCAGGCGCTAACTGACTGCCGCCCGGCTAAAAGCGGGGAGTAAAACCCCACAAAAAAGCCGCTCATTTTGAGTGGCTTTTTTGTGGTCAGCGTTAAAAGAAGACGAAATAAACTGCTGCAGCAACCGCAAAACGATAAATCGCAAATGGAATAAAGGAGATTCGCTTAATAATTTGCAGGAAGGTTTTAATCGCAATCAGCGCCACAATAAATGCGGTAATAAAGCCAACCGCAAACATGGGCAAATCAGCCATGGTCAGGAAGCCGATGCTCTTGTACACATCCAGCACCGTGGCTCCCATCATCATGGGCACCGCCAGCAGGAAAGAGAATTCTGAAGCCGCGTAACGGCTGACGCCCATTAACATCCCGCCTGAAATTGTCGCACCAGAACGAGAGAAGCCCGGCCACAG
The DNA here is from genome assembly GCF_003818135.1 of Buttiauxella warmboldiae. Taxonomy (GTDB): domain Bacteria; phylum Pseudomonadota; class Gammaproteobacteria; order Enterobacterales; family Enterobacteriaceae; genus Buttiauxella; species Buttiauxella warmboldiae. Next base: position 172,416 of record NZ_RPOH01000003.1, read on the forward strand.
AGCCAGACACTGGAAACAGCCAATGATAAATGCCTGGCGATAGGTCATGTCATCAATGCCCACCGCGCGCGGTTCTTTCGGTTTGAGCAACTCTGCGGCAATCAGCAGCACGCCGCCCACCACCAGCGCATACATCACGTTTATCGGGTTAAAGAGCGATTTGATGGTGTCGTGGAAAATTAGCCCCAGAACCACGGCTGGCGCCATGCCCAGCAGAATATGGATCAGCGACAGCCGTCCTTTCCCTTCCCCCTCGTGAGGCTTACGGCCAAAATGAATACCAATAAGGCCAAACAGGCGGCGCCAGAACATCACGACGACAGCCAGAATGGAACCTAGCTGGATGACGACCTCAAAGGTTTTCGCCTTATCACCCTCGAAACCCAGCAGGTGGCCGACGATAATCATATGGCCGGTAGACGAGACAGGTAAAAACTCCGTTAGTCCTTCAACGACGCCAAGAATTGCAGCAATAACTAACGAGTGCAGATCGCTCATTAATAAATCCTCTAACCCCTAAAAACGAACATAAAAAAAGCGGCACCTGCCGCGAAAAGATGACAGTTATGACCAGCTTGCCAGGATTTGGTTTAACAAATCTAAATTTATTTATCGGCTTTCGGATTAGCGCCACGCTCAATCACAACCCCGACGTTTGCTGCCTGCGCTACAGCACCAGGCTTGCTGACTTTTAAGCGCACCCAGGGCGAGTTAAAGCGGGTCAACAACAGCTGAGCGACCTCTTCAGCCACGCGTTCCACCAGCGCAAAACGGCCGCCTGAAACATGATTGATGACCGCTTCGCTGACATCAGCGTAGCTCAGACAATCGTTTACATCGTCGCTGCTGGCCGCCTGGCGGTTATCCCATGCCATTTCGATATCCAATACCAGCTTCTGGGAGATAGTCTGTTCCCAGTCATAAACACCAATCGTGGTGATGACCGTAAGTTGCTCTATAAATACAATATCCATCGCGCCCTGCCCGGTTTTTAGTCACGCCAGATACCACTTCCGGCGAAATATGCGTATTATCCACAGATGCAGAGAATACAACGACACTTTCAAAATGGAACAGCGTTATGAGTGCAATCGCGCCTGGCATGATCCTGCTTGCGTATCTTTGCGGCTCAATTTCTAGCGCCATTCTGGTCTGCCGGGTTGCCGGCCTGCCCGATCCCCGACTCAACGGCTCCGGCAACCCAGGTGCGACCAACGTCTTACGACTTGGCGGTAAAGGTGCAGCCGTAACGGTACTGATTTTTGACGTTCTCAAAGGAATGTTACCCGTCTGGGTAGCTTACGAACTCGGCGTGACGCCGTTCTGGCTGGGGCTTATTGCCATCGCCGCCTGCCTTGGCCATATCTGGCCGGTGTTCTTTCATTTCCACGGTGGCAAAGGTGTGGCGACAGCCTTTGGCGCAATCGCCCCCATCGGCTGGGATTTAACCGGCGTGATGGCGGGAACCTGGCTGTTGAGCGTGTTACTGAGCGGTTACTCCTCTCTGGGCGCCATCATCAGCGCGCTGATCGCCCCGTTCTACGTCTGGTGGTTCAAACCGCAATTCACCTTCCCGGTCGCGATGCTCTCGTGTCTGATTTTGATGCGCCATCACGATAATATTCAACGCCTGTGGCGACGTAAGGAAACGAAGATCTGGACGAAGCTCAAGCGTAAGAAGAAAGACGCTAAATAACCCGTTCGTTATGCCTTAATCTCACAAACCAGCTCACATGAGCCGATTTTTTATCCATAAGAGACTCATATGATAGCCTTCATTTCTGCCAGGGCATACTGAAATGCCCCCGATAATGAGCAGATGGATGCAGCATGTTAGCAGCTCAGGTCACTGATAATACGTATAAAGGCTGGCAGGCATCGCTTGCCCTGCAGTTTTGTCACACCCCTGAGAAAACCCTCCTGCACTCTGCTCATCACATTGGGCCACTTACCGTTCAGCGTCCGTTTTATCCCGAAGGCGAAACCTGCCACCTCTATCTGCTGCATCCCCCTGGCGGAATTGTGGGCGGCGATACGCTGGATATTTCCGTTAGGCTGGACGCCAAAAGCCACGCGCTTATCACCATGCCCGGTGCCAGTAAGTTCTATCGCAGCAGCGGTCCGCAGGCTCGTCTGAACCAGCATTTTTATCTCCACGAAGATGCCATGCTGGAGTGGCTGCCGCAGGACACCATTATCTTTCCCGGTGCGAACGTCGCGCTGCATTCCATCTTTCACCTGCACGCCACCAGCACGCTGCTGGCGTGGGAGTTGTACTGTCTGGGCCGCCCGGTGATAAACGAAACCTTCAACCACGGCACGCTGGAGAGCCGCCTTGAGGTGTGGGTGGATGACGAACCGCGTCTGATTGAGCGGCTGCATCTTCGCGAGGGCGATCTTACGCCCGTCGCCGGGCATCCGTGGATCGGCACGCTGTTGTTCTATCCGGCAAGAGAAGAACATCTCGACACAGTGCGCGAGCGGCTTACGTCGTTAGAAAACTTTTCCGGAGCGACGCTCACCGACGATCTGCTGTCGGTGCGTTTTCTCTCCGACGACAACCTGATTTGCCAGCGGGTGATGCGCGATATCTGGCAGTCGCTTCGCCCGCTTCTGACCACCAAAACCGCCTGCTCGCCGCGTATCTGGCAGACATAAGAGAAACGTTATGGAACTGACCCCCAGAGAAAAAGACAAGTTATTGCTGTTTACCGCCGCGCTGGTTGCCGAGCGCCGCCTTGCGCGTGGGGTAAAACTCAATTACCCGGAATCGGTCGCGCTGATCAGCGCCTTTATTATGGAAGGCGCTCGTGATGGCGAAACCGTCGCCTCACTGATGGAAGCGGGCCGCCACGTCCTGACGCGCGACCAGGTGATGGAGGGTGTGTCGGAGATGATCCCGGATATTCAGGTGGAAGCCACCTTCCCGGACGGATCCAAGCTCGTCACCGTCCATAACCCGATCTTGTAAGGAGCGCGTGATGATCCCAGGCGAATACCAGATCCAGTCAGGAAACATTGCCATCAACGTCGGGCGAGAAACCCGGCGAGCGATCGTCGAAAACCACGGCGACAGACCGATCCAGGTGGGATCGCACTACCACTTTTACGAGGTCAACCCGGCGCTGAAGTTCGACCGGGAAGCCACCCGAGGCTACCGGCTGAATATTCCGGCAGGTACCGCCGTGCGCTTTGAACCCGGCCAGAAACGGGAAGTGACGCTGGTTCTGATGGCGGGCGCACAGCGCATATTCGGCTTTCGCGGCGAGATAATGGGAGAGGTGAAAAATGGCTGAGATTTCCCGTCAGGCTTATGCCGATATGTTCGGCCCCACCACCGGCGATAAAGTGCGACTGGCCGACAGCGAGCTGTGGATCGAAGTGGAAGACGATCTCACGATCTACGGCGAAGAGGTCAAGTTCGGCGGCGGAAAAGTGATCCGCGACGGCATGGGCCAGGGGCAGATGACCGCCGACGACTGCGTGGATTTGGTGCTCACCAACGCGCTGATTGTCGATCACTGGGGGATCGTGAAAGCGGATATCGGCGTTAAAAACGGGCGGATTTTTGCTATCGGCAAAGCCGGGAACCCGGATATTCAGCCCGGCGTGACGATCCCGATTGGCGCGGCGACGGAAGCGATCGCCGCCGAAGGGAAGATCGTTACCGCCGGCGGGATCGACACCCACATCCACTGGATCTGTCCGCAGCAGGCGGAAGAGGCGCTGGTCTCTGGTGTCACCACGATGATTGGCGGGGGCACGGGCCCTGCGGCAGGCACCAACGCCACGACCTGTACGCCAGGGCCCTGGTATATCGCGCGAATGTTGCAGGCGGCCGATACATTACCGGTGAATATCGGCCTGCTCGGCAAAGGTAACGGTTCTAACCCTGATGCCCTACGCGAGCAGATCGCAGCGGGTGCTATCGGGCTGAAGATCCATGAAGACTGGGGCGCAACGCCTGCCGCCATTAACTGCTCACTGGAGGTGGCCGAAGAGATGGATATTCAGGTGGCGCTGCACAGCGACACCCTGAACGAATCCGGGTTCGTCGAAGATACGCTGGCAGCTATCGGCGGGCGCACCATCCACACCTTCCACACCGAAGGCGCGGGTGGCGGCCATGCGCCGGATATCATCACTGCCTGTTCACATCCAAATATTCTGCCCTCCTCCACCAACCCGACGCTGCCCTACACGGTAAACACCATCGACGAGCATCTGGACATGCTGATGGTCTGTCACCACCTCGATCCAGATATCCCTGAGGACGTGGCTTTTGCTGAATCCCGCATTCGCCGGGAGACCATCGCCGCTGAAGACGTGCTGCACGATATCGGCGCATTCTCGCTTACCTCGTCAGATTCTCAGGCAATGGGTCGCGTGGGAGAAGTGATTATTCGCACCTGGCAGGTTGCGCATCGCATGAAAGTACAGCGCGGCGCGCTGCCGGAAGAGACGGGCGATAACGACAACTTCCGCGTGAAGCGCTACGTCGCCAAATACACCATCAACCCGGCGCTGACCCACGGCATCGCCCATGAAGTGGGATCGATTGAAGCGGGCAAACTGGCGGATCTGGTGGTATGGTCGCCAGCATTCTTTGGCGTCAAACCCGCCACCATCGTTAAAGGCGGGATGATCGCCTGCGCGCCGATGGGAGATATCAACGCCTCAATTCCTACGCCCCAGCCGGTGCATTACCGCCCGATGTTCGGCACGCTGGGCGGGGCGCGCCACGCAACGCGTCTGACGTTTATCTCACAGGCAGCCCATGCAAATGGCATCCCGCAGCAGCTTAATTTGCAGAGCGCAATCGCGTTAGTGAAAGGCTGCCGGACGGTGAAAAAGGCCGACATGATCCATAACGATTTACAGCCGAATATCACCGTTGACTCACAAACCTACGAGGTACGTGTCGACGGCGAACTGATTACCAGCGAACCGGCAGAGGTTTTGCCGATGGCACAACGCTATTTTCTGTTTTGAGGAGTGATGATGATCTATCTAACCCAACGCCTGGACCACCCCCACCCCATCACCGCCAGCGTGACGCTGCCGATTGACGTGCGGGTGAAAAGCCGCGCCCGCGTAGCGCTGAGCGACAACCGCGAGGCCGGGCTGATGCTACCGCGTGGTTTGCTGCTGCGCGGCGGGGATCTGCTGACCACCGACGACGGCAGCGAGGTGATCGAAGTGATCGCAGCAGCAGAGTCCGTCTCTGTGGTGCGCTGCGCCGATCCGTTCCTGCTCGCCCGCGCCTGCTATCACCTGGGCAACCGCCATGTGCCTTTGCAAATCATGCCTGGTGAACTGCGCTATCACCACGATCACGTTCTCGACGACATGCTGCACCAGTTCGGGCTGGAGGTGACCTTCGCCAGTCTGCCGTTTGAACCGGAAGCAGGGGCTTATACCAGCGCAGCCCACAACCATAGCCACTCTCACGCTCATTCACATTAAGGATTAATCATGCGCAAGTTCTTCCCCCTGTTACTGCTGGCCTTTTCCGTTCCGGCGCTTGCCCATCCTGGGCACGGTACTGACAGCTTCCAGGCCGGCTTTCTTCACCCTCTGGCCGGGCTTGATCATCTGCTGATGCTGACCGGTGCAGGCGTGCTCTCCGCGCTGAGCGGCCGCAAGCTGCTGCTGCCGTTGGCGACCCTCGGCATGATGCTGACCGGTGCCGTGGCGGGTAGCCTGCTCGGCGGCTTTAGCGGCGTGGAAATGCTGATTATCGCCTCGCTGGCGGTCTGCGGCGTGATGATGTTTAAAACCGAAAACCGCCTGCTGCTGGCGGTACCTGCCCTGGCGATGTTCCACGGCTGGGCGCACGGCGTGGAGATGTCCGGCCACAGCTTCTGGCTATTCACCAGCGGCTTTATGTTTGCCAGTGCCATGGTGCTGTGCATCAGTTTCGCGGCAGGATTACTGCTGCGCCGTCACGACCGCCTGCGTAAAACCTTCGGCGGCGGGCTGATTGTCTCTGCCCTGCTGGCGCTGATGAGCTGATGGAGTACTCCCGCCAGTGGCTGCGCCTGATGCAGCTCTCCAGCAGTAGCCTGCCGGTCGGGTCGTTTACCTGGTCGCAGGGGCTGGAGTGGGCTGTAGAAGCCGGGTGGGTCACGAACGCCGACGCGTTCAAACGCTGGCAGATCCAGCAGATGGAGCAGAGCTTTTTCTGCGTCGACCTGCCGCTATTTATTCGCCTGTACCGTGCCTGCGTGCATCAGGATTTGGCGGCAGCAAAACGCTGGACAGCATACCTGCTCGCCTGTCGGGAAACGCGCGAACTGCGTGATGAAGAACGCAACCGTGGCGCAGCCTTTACTCGCCTGATCAAAAGCTGGGAGCCAGATTGCCCGGCAGAATGGCTACCGCTGTTTATGCAGAGCCAGCTCTGCGGCATGGCATGGCTCGGCGTGCGGTGGGGCATTGGTGCACGCGAGCTGGCGCTGAGCCTTGGCTACAGCTGGCTTGAGAGCGCGGTGATGGCGGGCGTCAAGCTGGTGCCGTTTGGGCAGCAGGCAGCGCAGCAGCTGATTATCGACCTGAGCGACCATTTTGCCGCCGGGTTTGAACAGACATTTTTACGTGACGACGACACGCTGGGAGCAGCGACGCCGCTGTCCGCCATCGCCTCTGCGCGCCACGAAACACAATATTCACGACTATTCCGTTCCTGAGGAGTCAACATGGCTGATTATAAACACCCCCTGCGCGTTGGCGTGGGCGGCCCGGTAGGATCGGGCAAAACCGCTCTGCTGGAAGCGCTCTGTAAGGCAATGCGCGATACATATCACCTTGCGGTGGTAACCAACGATATCTACACCAAAGAGGATCAGCGGATCCTGACCGAGGCGGGTGCGCTTGAACCGGAACGCATTGTGGGCGTGGAGACGGGCGGTTGCCCGCATACCGCCATCCGCGAAGATGCCTCAATGAACCTGGCAGCAGTGGAAGCGTTAAGCGAGAAGTTCGGTAATCTGGATCTGATCTTCGTTGAAAGCGGCGGCGACAACCTCAGTGCGACGTTCAGCCCGGAGCTGGCGGATCTGACCATCTACGTTATCGACGTGGCCGAAGGGGAGAAGATCCCACGCAAGGGCGGGCCGGGGATCACTAAATCTGATTTTCTGGTGATCAATAAAACCGACCTTGCGCCCTACGTCGGTGCTTCGCTGGAGGTGATGGAGCGCGACACCAACCGCATGCGCGGCGAACGTCCATGGACGTTTACCAACCTGAAAGCGGGTGACGGTTTAGCGACGATTATTGCGTTTCTGGAAGAGAAAGGGATGCTGCGGGTTTAGTGCCGTTTACCGCCGGGTGGCGGCTTCGCCTGGTGCGGCCTACGGTTTTCCAGGCCCGGTAAGCGCAGCGCCACCGGGCAAAAAAATCACGCCTTCGGCAGCTCAGCCAGCGGCCAGCGTGGGCGCACCGTCACGCTCAGCTCACCCGCCGTTCCGGCTTTCAGCCGAATCATGCCCGCGTAGGCAATCATCGCGCCATTATCGGTACAGAATTCAGGACGAGCGTAGAACACTTCACCACGGCGTTTTGCCAGCATCTCAGCCATTCGCGCTCGCAGTGTGCGGTTGGCGCTCACGCCACCGGCCATCACCAGCCGTTTAAAGCCCGTTTGATCCAGTGCGCGTTTGCATTTGATCATCAGCGTATCAACCACCGCATCTTCAAACGCCCGCGCGATATCAGCACGGGTTTGCGCATCGGCTTCATTACCACGAATGGTATTGGCGGCAAATGTTTTCAGGCCAGAGAAGCTGAAATCAAGCCCAGGACGGTCGGTCATGGGGCGCGGGAACGTAAAGCGCCCTTCAGTGCCCTGCGCCGCCATTTTTGACAGCATTGGGCCGCCCGGGTAATCGAGCCCCAGTAGTTTGGCTGTCTTATCAAAAGCCTCACCTGCCGCATCATCAATAGACTCGCCAAGCAGCTCGTATTGACCGATACCGGTGACGCTAATCAGCTGTGTGTGACCACCGGAGACCAGCAGGGCGACAAACGGGAACTCAGGCGGGTTTTCTTCCAGCATCGGGGCCAGTAAATGCCCTTCCATATGGTGCACCGGCACCGCAGGAACATCCCAGGCGAACGCCAGTGAACGGCCAATGGTGGCCCCTACCAGCAGCGCCCCTACCAGACCCGGACCTGCGGTATAGGCCACACCATCAATATCTTGTGCGGTTAATCCTGCCTCTTTCAGCGCCGCCTGAATCAACGGCACGGTTTTGCGCACATGGTCGCGGGAAGCCAGCTCCGGCACCACGCCGCCATAGTCAGCGTGCAACTTCACCTGACTATACAATTGATTAGCTAACAAACCCTTTTCATCGTCGTAAATGGCGATGCCGGTTTCATCACAGGATGTTTCTATACCCAGTACACGCATGGCGGTCTCTACCTCAAAGTCTTGCGGCGAGTTTAAGCTCCTGAGCGCTTATTGTAAAACTTTGCTCACATACTGGGCGCAGGTGGTGTATAATCCGCACCCTTGGAAGATTCCGGCCTTAAAAGCCAGGTTTCTGGTTGTCCGGTGCTTTACAAAGCAGCAGTAGTTGCAGTAAAATTCCGCACCATTTTGAAATAGCTGACGCCTCAGTCAGCGGCAAACCGAATTTATCAAAGGTGAGAGTTAATGCCGGTAATTAAAGTACGTGAAAACGAGCCATTCGACGTAGCACTGCGTCGCTTCAAGCGTTCTTGTGAGAAAGCAGGTGTTCTGGCGGAAGTTCGTCGTCGTGAGTTCTATGAAAAACCAACGACTGAACGTAAACGCGCTAAAGCTTCTGCTGTGAAACGTCACGCGAAGAAACTGGCTCGCGAAAACGCACGCCGCACTCGTCTGTACTAATATCCTGGGGGTTTACGCCTCCGGAACAGACCAGTAGTAGTTGTAAAGGCCGTGCTTCCGAAAGGAATGCGCGGCTTATTTTCGTTCATCAACTGACATACTTCCTTCTCTTTCACCATGCCGCAGTTTCGCAAACCTGAAAGAAAGCGAGTACCAAACGGGGCCTATGGCTGGACGAATTCCACGTGTTTTCATCAATGACTTGCTGGCTCGCACCGACATCGTCGATCTGATCGATGCGCGTGTTAAGCTTAAAAAGCAGGGCAAGAACTATCATGCGTGCTGTCCGTTCCATAACGAAAAAACCCCCTCTTTCACCGTAAACGGTGAAAAACAGTTTTACCATTGCTTCGGCTGTGGGGCACACGGCAATGCCATCGATTTTTTAATGAACTATGACAAGCTTGAGTTTGTCGAAAGCGTTGAAGAACTGTCGGCAATGCACAATCTTGAAGTGCCTTACGAAGTCGGTAGCGGACCAAGCCAGATTGAGCGTCATCAACGGCAAAGTCTGTATCAATTGATGGATGGCCTGAACGCCTTTTATCAGCAATCCCTGGCTCAGCAATCGGCTGAATCTGCACGCCAGTATCTGACGCGGCGTGGTTTAAGCAGCGAGGTTATTCAACACTTCGCCATCGGCTACGCCCCTCCCGGCTGGGATAACGTCTTAAAACGTTTTGGTGGCAATAGCGAAAACCGTCAGGCTCTGACGGATGCGGGCATGTTGGTCACCAACGAGCAGGGTCGCAGTTACGACCGCTTCCGCGAAAGGGTGATGTTCCCCATCCGCGATAAGCGAGGCCGGGTAATTGGTTTTGGTGGCCGTGTGCTGGGCGATGGCCAGCCAAAGTATCTGAACTCCCCGGAAACCGATATTTTCCATAAAGGCCGCCAGCTGTATGGCCTGTATGAAGCGCAACAAAGCCAGCCGGAACCGGCGCGCTTGTTGGTGGTAGAAGGTTACATGGATGTAGTGGCGCTGGCGCAATACGGCATTTCCTACGCCGTGGCCTCGCTGGGTACCTCAACCACCGCCGACCATATTCAGCTGCTGTTCCGCGTCACGGATACCGTTGTCTGTTGTTATGACGGGGATCGCGCAGGACGAGACGCTGCATGGCGTGCTCTGGAAACTGCGCTACCTTATATGACGGACGGACGTCAGCTGCGCTTTATGTTCCTGCCGGACGGTGAAGACCCCGACACGCTGGTGCGTAAAGAAGGAAAAGAAGCATTCGAAGCACGCATGGAACATGCCCTGCCGCTTTCGACGTTTCTGTTTAACAGCCTGATGCCGCAGGTCGATTTAAGTTCACCTGACGGTCGTGCGCGACTGAGCACCCTTGCGCTGCCCCTGATTAGTCAGGTACCTGGTGAAACGCTGCGTATTTATCTGCGCCAGGAGCTGGGTAACAAACTGGGCATTCTGGACGATAGCCAGCTTGAAAAGCTGATGCCAAAGCTTGCGGAAAACAGTACGCCGCGTCCCGCTCCGCAGCTAAAACGCACAACCATGCGTATACTGATAGGACTGCTGGTACAAAATCCAGAGCTGGCACCCGGTGTGCCGCCGCTTAGCGGTCTGGAAGAGGCGAAGTTGCCAGGATTAAAACTGTTTATCGACCTGGTAAACACCTGCCTGGCGCAACCTGGTTTAACCACCGGGCAGCTTTTAGAGCTCTATCGCGGCACAAATGAGGCCGCCACCCTTGAAAAACTCTCTTCATGGGACGATATAGCAGATAAGGACATTGCAGAAAAAACGTTCAACGACGCACTTGAACATATGTTTGATTCGGTGCTGGAGTTAAGGTTTGAAGAATTGATGGCACGTTCCAGAACGACGGGGCTTACCCCTGCGGAACGTGAGGAAGTCCGCGTGATAACGCAATCACGCGCGAAAAAGTAATTACTATCGGCTTAACTGCCGAACATTAGTCGGGTCAAACCCGAACGCCGCAAGGATGGGCAGCGGCAATAAAATAAGTCAGCCCTCGTTACGTTATTGTTGGCGGTTTCGCCGACCGACACCAACCCTAATACTGAAGTGTGGATACCGTCTTATGGAGCAAAACCCGCAGTCACAGCTAAAACTTCTTGTTACCAAAGGCAAGGAGCAAGGCTATCTGACCTATGCCGAGGTCAATGACCATCTGCCGGAAGATATCGTCGACTCCGATCAGATCGAAGACATCATCCAAATGATCAATGACATGGGCATTCAGGTGATGGAAGAAGCACCTGACGCCGATGACCTGTTGCTTGCTGAAAACTCAAACAACACGGACGAAGATGCGGAAGAAGCCGCCGCTCAAGTCCTGTCCAGCGTAGAATCTGAAATTGGGCGCACCACTGACCCGGTTCGCATGTATATGCGTGAAATGGGTACCGTTGAGCTGTTAACCCGTGAGGGTGAAATCGATATCGCTAAGCGTATCGAAGACGGTATCAACCAGGTGCAGTGCTCCGTTGCTGAATATCCGGAAGCGATCACTTACCTGCTTGAACAGTACGACCGCGTAGAAGCAGAACAAGCACGTCTGTCTGATTTGATCATCGGCTTTGTTGACCCGAATGCTGAAGAAGACCTTGCCCCTACCGCCACTCACATTGGTTCTGAGCTAACCAGCGAAGAAAACACTAATAGTGACGATGAGGAAGAAGACGAAGAAGAAGCTGACGATGACAACAGCATCGACCCAGAGCTTGCCCGTGAGAAATTTGGCGAACTGCGCACGCAGTACGAACGCACTCGCGACACGATCAAAGCGAAAGGCCGTGCACATGCTGATGCTGCCGCTGAGATTCAGCAGCTGTCAGAAGTCTTCAAACAGTTCCGCCTGGTGCCGAAGCAGTTCGACTACCTGGTAAACAGCATGCGCGTCATGATGGACCGTGTTCGTACGCAAGAACGCCTCATCATGAGATTGTGTGTTGAACAGTGCAAAATGCCGAAGAAAAACTTCATCACCCTGTTCACCGGCAACGAAACCAGCGAAACCTGGTTCAACGCGGCTATCGCCATGAACAAACCGTGGTCTGAGAAACTGCATGACGTTGCGGACGACGTGCATCGTAGCCTGCAGAAACTGCAGCAGATTGAAGAAGAAACCGGCCTGACCATTGAGCAGGTTAAAGATATCAACCGTCGTATGTCTATCGGGGAAGCGAAAGCGCGCCGTGCGAAGAAAGAGATGGTTGAAGCAAACTTACGTCTGGTAATTTCTATCGCTAAGAAATACACCAACCGTGGTCTGCAATTCCTCGACCTGATTCAGGAAGGTAACATCGGCCTGATGAAAGCAGTTGATAAGTTTGAATACCGCCGTGGTTATAAGTTCTCAACTTATGCAACATGGTGGATCCGTCAGGCTATCACTCGCTCCATCGCCGACCAGGCGCGTACCATCCGTATCCCGGTGCATATGATTGAGACTATCAACAAACTCAACCGTATTTCGCGCCAGATGCTGCAAGAGATGGGCCGCGAGCCGACGCCAGAAGAGTTAGCAGAACGTATGCTGATGCCGGAAGACAAGATCCGTAAAGTGCTGAAAATCGCTAAAGAGCCAATCTCCATGGAAACGCCTATCGGCGACGATGAAGATTCGCATCTGGGTGATTTCATCGAGGATACTACCCTCGAGCTGCCGCTGGACTCTGCAACTTCTGAAAGCCTGCGTAATGCAACGCATGACGTTCTGGCTGGCCTGACCGCGCGTGAAGCAAAAGTCCTGCGTATGCGTTTCGGTATTGATATGAACACCGACCACACGCTGGAAGAAGTGGGTAAACAGTTTGACGTTACCCGCGAACGTATCCGTCAGATCGAAGCGAAGGCACTGCGTAAACTGCGCCACCCAAGCCGTTCTGAAGTTCTGCGTAGCTTCCTGGACGACTAATTACACATCGCTCCCTCAAAAGCCCTCTTCGCGAGGGCTTTTTTGTCTGCATACCCAGGCATTATAGCCAGCCCCAATATCAGAGCTGAAAATTATAACAGTTTGATTAGACTTTGATTATAAAACCAGCAGATGCTACACAATCACTGGATTGAAGCTCTGAGTTACATTATAATCCTGCGCCACGGCCCCTTAGCTCAGTGGTTAGAGCAGGCGACTCATAATCGCTTGGTCGCTGGTTCAAGTCCAGCAGGGGCCACCAAATAAAACAAGGACCTGGATAAGAAATTATCCAGGTCCTTTTTGTTTGCGTTAAATTAAAATCAGGTAACATTTTTGCTTCACACCCGAAATCTCAGCTTTTACCCTGAGAAATATGACAAGGGCTTGCTCATGGGAAAACAATCTACCCAATCTCAGGTTACAAAAGCTCAGATTTATCGCTCTGTCGCCAGCTCTACCGCTATCGAAACGGGTGTTTCTGTGCAAAAAATTGAGCAGCAGCTCAAACAAAATCAAGCACAGGCGAAAGCTGTTGGCCTTGCCCGTTAGCTGCATCATGGGGCTATAGTTCTCTGATTCGCGCCTGTATTACCTTGAAGTAAAACGCCTTGTGCTCATCCCATAAGCTGTAATCCAGTCAGCCTTCCCCGCCGTGAATAACCTTAGTCATGAATGAGTGACATGCCCACGCCTTTCCCTAAATGCTAAACAACATGTTCCATGATTAACTGTGGTTACGATGCCCGATTAAGCCTCTCTCCACCATTACACGAAACTGAAGCCTGCTGCCATATGAGGAAAATTTGCAGCCTGGTTACTACCGTTTAAGAATCCACTCCTCATGCCGCTTTACTATTAGGATCAATAATTAATGGAAGAATAATGAAAACAACGCTTACCGGTATCATAGCCGCGCTACTGCTAGCCGGCTGTGCGCAACAAACCTTTATGATTAATAGCGGTGTAACACTGACCCCTCGTCAAACGCTGACTCAGCACTTTTTCCTGCATGGCATCGCTCAACAGAAAACCATAGATGCGGCCGCAGTATGCGGTTCAGCAAATAAGGTTGCAAAGGTGGAAGTAAAACAAACTATGCTCAACGCACTGGCATCAACCTTCACAATGGGTTTATACAGCCCACGCGAAGCGAAAATCTACTGCCTCAACTAATCATCTATCAACTGGCCGCAGCCATTTATGGGCAGGTATAACTAAATGGACCACGTGGGCAGGGCCGCATTATGGCGTTAATCTGCATTGGATATATTTTGTACATCCCGCCATTAAATGGATCTATTAGTAGCCAGCCCGGTATACCGAAGGTGATCAAATTTCCGAAAGTGTACCAACCGTTCAGTCGCGACTGTAATGGCACTATGGTGGGGTAGTGGTTCGCATCCAGGAAGGTGACGGTGTAGGAGAGCTTGCCAAAGTAGCTGCCGTCAGCCTTTGGCAATGTGATGTATTGCGGCGTGATTCCACGAGCTGCGATCGTTCCATGGTTATCAGAGATAACAAAGTTTGCCCCCGTAGGTTTACTCTCAATATACAGAGTCTGCGCCTGTTCACCCACGATGCTGGCGCAGCCGCTTATTAGCAGAGATGCTACAAGAAGTGACAATATTTTTGCCATTTTCTGTTTTCCTTTCAAAACTATGTCTGTCTGTAAAGCGACTGCTGTTGCCCAAAGATTAAATAGAAGCATTCTGTAACGGCTCCGTCACACCGCCCTCTTCAATGGCTGTTAATTAAAAAATAAACAGCCATTTCTCATCACCACACGACAACTTCAGTGACGCTTGCCAAATTTATGAAAATTTTTTGCCTACCCTTTGCAGGAAATTATACTTCGCGCCGATAAATTCTAGTATGGTAGTAAATAAGCACACAACCTAAATGGAGACGATATAAATGCACATGACAATGCGTTGGTTCGGACCAGAAGAAGATAAAATTCCGCTTGAGCATATCCGCCAGGTTCCGGGAGTCGAGGGCGTTGTTGGAGCGCTGTACGATGTGCCTGTTGGTGAAACATGGCCTGCGGATAAAATTGAAAAACTCATTGGATACGCCCATCAGGCTGGCCTGAAAATGGAAGTCATTGAAAGCGTGAATATTCACGACGAAATCAAAATCGGTGGACCGGATCGCGATCGTTGCATTGAGAACTACAAGCAGACAATCCGCAATCTGGCACGCTATGGTGTGAAAGTTATCTGTTATAACTTTATGCCTGTTTTCGACTGGATGAAAACGGACATGAACTACCAGCTACCGGATGGTTCAATGACGATGGCATTCGAGAAAAAGGATATCGACAAGAGTCTCACCGATGTTGTCAAAGAAGTCCTTGATAACTCAAATGGCTTTGCCCTCCCTGGCTGGGAGCCTGAACGCTTAGCGAAGGTTCAGGAATTGTTTGCCAGGTACGAAGGGATTGATGACGATAAATTACGTAATAATCTGGTCTATTTCCTTAAAGAAATTATCCCTGTTTGTGAGGAAGTAGGGGTCAAAATGGCTATCCATCCTGATGATCCTCCCTATTCAATTTTCGGGCTACCCCGAGTCGTGAAAAATCGAAACGATCTGGACTGGATTTGTAATGCCGTTAATTCGGAAGCAAACGGCATCACTCTTTGCACGGGATCCATTGCAGAAGATCCTGATAATAATGTTTATGAAATCCTCGCTGAGTTTACTCGTCGTAAACGTCTTCATTTTGCCCATGTCCGAAATATCAAAATAATTAAGGATAAGGATTTTTATGAATGCGCTCACCCTTCTTCATATGGCTCTCTGGATATGTATGAAGTGATGAAAGCACTAAGCGATAACGGTTTTGAAGGTTATATCCGGCCAGATCACGGGCGCTTTATCTGGGGAGAAACAGGCCGTCCAGGCTATGGTCTTTTTGATCGGGCTCTTGGCGTAACTTATCTTCTTGGTCTCTGGGAAGGGCTTCAGAAACAGAAGCGCTAAATCCACATCCAAATTAAAGGCAGCATTGATTACTCAATGAAGTGTATAAATGCTGTCCATTTTGTACATTTTTCATCCCAAAAGATAAGGTGAAGCAAAAATTTTACCGCCAGTCTGAATCAGTGTAGG
Source organism: Buttiauxella warmboldiae (assembly GCF_003818135.1). Lineage (GTDB taxonomy): Bacteria > Pseudomonadota > Gammaproteobacteria > Enterobacterales > Enterobacteriaceae > Buttiauxella > Buttiauxella warmboldiae. The sequence continues at coordinate 188,316 of NZ_RPOH01000003.1, forward strand.
TAGGTTTCAACTGCCACGGCCTTTGATAATCTGCAAGCCCACTAATTTTACCAGGTGATTATTCTATAACTCAAATATTGTGATCTGAAACCGTTTTTTATTTTAATTAAAGCTGTATTCTGATCTTTCTAAACAGACTGATACTGAAGAGGATTATTAACTTAGCCATAATACTAAGCGAAGATTTTTCCCAAAGCACTTCATATCAACTCGTCCTGGATAATAGCAGGAGATGTAGGTATGCCTGAAAAGCAACATGTACTGAGTAACGGCAATAACAATTAAATAACATTAGTAGTTATTTGGCAGCATACTTATTTAAACACCAGAGGATGGTTCGCCATGATAATCAAATCAATAAACAACCATTTAATCCGGGCACTGTGTGGTGTCTTAGCACTATTTATGGTTGCGATGATCATATCTGTCGTTTGGCAGGTGTTTACGCGATTTGTTTTAAAAGATCCATCAAGTTTTACCGATGAGTTATCAAGATATTTACTGATTTGGATCGGCGTATTAGGGGGAGCATATACTTACGCCATCAAACGTCATTTAGCATTAGAGTTAATCGCCCCCAAGCTAGGCCGTACCGGTCAGCTGGTGCTGAGTATTATTATTAACTTTGTAATTATCACCTTCTCTTTAGTTGTATTTACCTATGGTGGATATGACCTTGTCTCAAATACATTATCCAATGGCCAAATATCACCAGGGATAGTTATTTTTGGTAGTAATTTGCTGATTGGTTACGTTTATCTGGCCGTACCGCTGGCGGGTGCTTTTATCAGTTACTTTGGTATCGTCGATATTATTAGTTCATTCATCGCATTAATGAAAAAAGAAAGTCATCATCCAGCGGAAGGAGATTCTCTATGACACTCACGGATTTATTATTTACCCAGGAGTTCCTCAGTAACGCACCAGATGCATTTCATGATTTCCTTCCGGTATTTGTATTGATGGGTGTGCTGGCTGTATTGCTGATAATCGGTGTGCCGATTGCATTCTCAATAGGCATTGCAGCAATGTTAACGGTGTTTATTGATTTCCCTATTGATAAAGCAACCGTGCTCATCTCGCAGAAAATGGCGAACGGCTTAGATAGTTTTGGCTTACTGGCGCTACCCTTCTTTATTGTCGCGGGCAATCTGATGAACCGCGGCGGCCTCGCGACCAGATTAATTAACTTTGCCATGCTGCTGGGAGGACGCCTTCCAGGGTCCCTTGCTCATGTGAATGTCATGGCGAATATGCTCTTTGGTTCACTTTCTGGGTCCGCCGCCGCATCGGCAGCAGCTGTGGGTGGCATCATGCGCCCTCTGCAAGAAAAACATAATTATCCGAAAGATTTCTCGACTGCAGTAAATGTTGCCTCATGCCCATCCGGCCTGCTGATTCCACCCTCAAATATTCTTATCTTATTTGGCCTGGTAAGCAGCACCTCCGTGCAATATCTTTTTATTGCCGGCTATATTCCCGGCATCATGATGGGATTGAGCATTATGCTGGGGATATTTCTCTTCGGCCGACACTACAATATCCCTCGGGAAAGAATTGTTTCGCACGCTAAAGTCAGCAAAGTCATTCTGGACGCACTGCCAAGCCTTAGCCTGGTATTAATTATCATGGGCGGCATCCTTGGTGGGGTATTTACAGCCACAGAAGCCTCCGCTATTGCTGTGGTTTACGCTTTGTTCCTGGGACTTGTCTATCGCGAACTTAAATTCAAAGACATGTACCCTATCCTGATTGAGAGTGTTATTACGACGTCAATTGTCTTATTAATGGTGGCAACCTCTTCAGCGATGTCATGGTCAATGGCTAATGCTGATATCCCAACGTTTATTTCTAATTTTGTACTTGAAGCATCAACAAATCCCCTGACGATTATCCTGTTGATGAACGTTATTTTACTGGTTGTCGGCACATTTATGGATATGACGCCAGCCGTATTGATTTTCACCCCTATTTTCTTACCTATCGCGACGCAGCTGGGTATCGATCCGGTTCATTTCGGCATCATCCTGGTCTTTAACCTGTGTATCGGTATCTGTACGCCACCTGTGGGTACAGCACTGTTTGTCGGGTGCAGCGTCTCCGGTATCAAATTAGGAAGCGTTATTCCAAAAATGTTACCTCTATTTTTACTGATGATCGCCACTCTGGCATTAGTCACGCTGTTCCCATCACTCTCTTTGTGGCTGCCAGGTTTGGCAGGATATAAATATTAATTAATATAAAGGACGATACCATGAAAAAAATCATTCTTGCATGCAGCCTGTCAATCCTCACTATGGGCAGCGCGTATGCAGCCAATCTGAAGCTGGCACATGAATTACCAACGGAACATCCAGTGCACAACTCACTGGACTGGTTTGCCAAGCAGGTCAGAGAGCGCACGGGTGATGTCAGAGTAAAAGTTTATCCTAATGGTCAACTGGGTAATGAGACTGAATTACTGCAAATGGTACAAAACGGAAATATTGCTTTTACCAAAGTGAGTGCCGCACCGCTGACTGCTTTTGCAGCCGATTATAAGCTTTTATCCTTACCTTATTTATACCGAGACCGCACACAATACGATAAGGTCCTGCTGGGCCCGATTGGCGATAAGATTCTTGAATCTTCCAAAAATTCAGGTTTTATTGGCCTGGCTTTTCTTGATGCCGGATCGCGTAGTTTTTATACCGGTAAGCCAATCAAAACGCCTGAAGATTTAAAAGGGATGAAAATCCGCGTACAAAACTCTTCGCTGGCTATTGATACCATTAAAGCGTTGGGCGCGACACCGGTACCGCTGCCTTATAGCGAGCTGTATTCTGCTTTGCAACAAGGTGTGGTTGATGGTGCAGAAAATAATATCCCATCCTATTATTCATCTCGCCATTTTGAGGTGAAGAACGTCTTCTCTTATGACAAACACAGCATGGTTCCGGATGTATTAGTCGTTTCCACTCAGATCTGGAATTCACTCTCAGAAAAAGACCGTAATACTATTCGCGAAGTGGCAAAAGAGACGGTGAAAATTCAGGATGAAAACTGGAAAAAGTACGTTGATAAATCTATTCAAGAGCTGCAGAAAAACAATGTGACATTTGTTGAAAGTGACATTCCAAAATTCCAGGAAGCGGTTAAGCCTGTCTATGAAAAATTCAGAAAAGAAAACCCGGAACTTGTTCCTTTGCTGGACGAAATCCAGGCACAGTAATTTTTATTAGCTAACACAAGGTTACTATCGGCCCCTATTCCGGTAGATATTTACTTCCCTCACTGAGGCCTTCCGTAGGCCTCAGTTTCTTTTCCCGCGGGTAGAAGACTTGTTGCCTGGGGCGTTTACTATCTGCACACCTTTTGCTGGCATAGCTCAGAATAAGTTGCTCAATATCGCCTTTGTGAGATGCTGCTAACCCCGTTCATTGGCATTAATAAGGCGTTATCAATAATGGCGACTCAAACACCGATGCAGGCAAAAACAACGTTCAGCCCAGCCACTCTGCACTTTCTTAATCAACTGGCACAAAACAACTCACGCGACTGGTTTAAAGCAAATCAGGATGAATACGAAAATAATGTGAGAACACCTGCTCTGCGGTTTATTGAACAGATGCAGCCTGGTATTGTTGCCCTTTCTCCCAAACTCACTGCGGTGCCGAAAAAAGTGGGTGGCAGCCTTATGCGCCCGCAAAGGGACAGCCGTTTCAGCAAAGATAAGACCCCTTACAAAACCAATGTCGGCATTCAGTTTCGTCATTTCCAGGGCAAGGATGTCCACGCGCCTGGCCTATATCTCCATATTGCCCCGGAAGGTTGCTTTATCGCGGCCGGAATCTGGCATCCGGAGTCAAAAGTTTTAAATGCCATTCGCCGGTGTATTGATGAAAATCCCAACGCTTATCAAAAAGCATTGCAGGCGTTGCAAGCTCGTGGATTTACCATGGATGGCGATAGCCTGATTCGTCCGCCAAAAGGCTTCGACCAGACTCATCCCCTGCTGACGGAATTAAAACGTAAAGATTATATCGCGATAAAGAACATCGACTTTGAAGAGCTCTGCAAGCCAGATGCCATCAACTTCTGCCTCGAGCAATTTCAACATTGCTCTCTATTGATGGCCTATCTGTGTTTTGCGCTGGAGCTGGATTTCTAGAATAGAAATCAATTATATACTCATAGAAACAGCGGGTTTTTATCAGGCATTTATACTTTCCGGGATTATAGTCCCGGTAAAAATGTTGTCAGGGCCGGAATGAATGTCACCATCAGCAGCACCAGGATTAAGGCAGCAAGCAGCGGTAAAACCTCACGAATAAACTCGGTAATTTTTACTCCGGTGATCGACGTTGCGACAAACATGACCGTACCCATTGGCGGTGTTAAGCAACCAATCGCCAGGTTGAGGATCATCACCAACCCAAAATGAATAGGGTCGATCCCTAACAATTTCACGGTTGGCATCAGTAAAGGGACCAGCACAATAATTGCAGCGTTACCTTCGATAAACATGCCTAATATCAGCAAGACGGCGTTAACGATCAATAAGAAGACATACGGATTGTCAGAAATACTAGTCATCGTCTGGGCTACGTTCTGGGCTATTTGTTCGTTGGTTAATACCCAGGCCAAAGCAGAACAGGTCATGATAATGAGCATCACGCCAGCAGTGGATCGAGCTGTTTCCAAAAAGGATGCAGCAATATCTTTAAGAGACATCTCGCGATAGAAAAGTGTGCCAATTACTATAACAAACAGAACTGCAACGGCACCAGCTTCGGTTGGGGTAAAAATCCCAAAACGAATCCCACCGATAATAACCAATATCAGCAATAACGCGGAGAAAGCCCCTTTCCCGGTTTCCCATAATTCACACCAAGTTGGACCATGGCTACGAGCAGGTTTATAACCACGTTTTTTTGCCAAAAAATAGATGGTTAACATCAATGCGACACAACACAGCAAACCAGGAATAATTGCTGCCATAAACATTTTGCCGATGGATACATCAGCGACAAAACCGTAAATAATAAGCGCAATACCAGGAGGAATGATCGGCGTAATTAATGACCCTGCAGCAGTTACCGCAGCAGAGAAGGCTCGGCCATAACCGAGTTTGGTCATTTCTGGCACCAGCATTTTTGACAGCATGGCGCAATCAGCAAGGTTTGATGCAGATAGCCCTCCCATCATGGTACTGAGCAATACGTTTGATTGTGCTAATCCACCGGGATAGTGCCCAGAAAGCACTTCTGTAAATTTAAGCATCCTACGGGTTATGCCAGTATAATTTAACAAATTCCCCAATAAGATAAAGAAAGGAATGGCCAACAGCGTGACATTTTCGCCCGCGCCGATAATACGCTGAATAGCAATTAACGGGGATATATCTCCTGACATAAAGAAATAGATCAGTAATGACACCAGCACGCTGAGAAAAATAGGTAGATTTATTAAAAAACACAACAGCAGAATAATACAAGCTACGGCTACAGACATACCTCCTCCCCTTTTTTAAATTTAATGATATCCTGATACAAATGTTGTAAGCAAAATAAGACCATAAGCCCTGCACCAATTGGCACAGAAATATCAATGTAAAAATAGGATATACCGAGAATGGAGGTGATTTTATCTTCAGCAATTCCTGATAACTCATATCCTAAATAACCTAAAAAACTAAGCGCCACAATAGAAATCACATGAGTGATAATCGCGAACACAAGTCGCCCTCTGAATGGTAGAAGACTGGTAAAAGCATCAATACTGACATGCATGCGTTTGCTCATTGCGGAGGCCGCACCTAGCATTACCAACCAAATGTAGCAAACAATAAGAACTTCTTCTCCCCAAAGTAAAGGATCATTTAAAATCCAGCGCATTAACACTGCAACAATGGTAATTAATACAATAAATGCGACTGCCAACGAGGACAGAATATCACTCAAATTATTCAACAGCCGATACATGACATACCCCTCATTACCGCCAATCCAGCAGAAATTGAATAGTGAAACCATAAGATTATGGCTTCACAGACAAATTTTATAAATTAATTATTTCTTGTGTTTTGTCATATAAACCAGGCGTCCACTCTGGAAATTTTGTGTAGAACGATTTAGATTTTTCTTTAAATAATGATTTATCAACCTCAACTACAGTAACGCCTTCTTGCTTCATTTTTTCGATAATTTCTTGCTCTTGTATCAGCACTAATTCAGTCAGGAATGTCCCGGCTTGATCACCCGATGCCACCAATGCAGTCTGAATATTAGCAGGCAGTTTTTTCCAGGTTCCCTCCCCCATAACCAGGTTAGTAATGTTCTCTACGTGACCGGTGAGGATTAAAAATTTAGCCGCCTCATAATGTTTTTGGCCATACAGTACGGGAATCGGGTTTTCTGCCCCATCAATTATTTTCAAATTCAAAGAGGTATACACTTCCGCAAGTGGCAGTGGCGTAGGCGTCGCTCCCATTGCTTTCATTCCTTCAATTTGGATACGATTATTGGGTACCCGAATTTTTAATCCCTTGAGATCCTCCGGTGTTTTCACCATTCGGTTAGTGAGCATATGACGTGAGCCATATAGCCAATCTTTCGTGACAATATGCAAACCTTTTGCGTCAAGTTTACCACTCATCTCTTTATAGAGGTCTGATTGATTCAGTTTGAAAATATCTTTGTAGCTAGCGCCAAGATAGGGTCCAAACATAATACCGAAATCAGGGACATAATCAGAGAAGAATGCCCCATCGGCTAGCGTGATAAGTGGGCTTCCCAGCTTCATCTGTTCGATAACATCTTTTTTCGAGCCTAACTGTGAGCTTGGGTATGGGATCAGTTCACCCTGCCCTCCGGTTTGTTCTTTAAATAATCTGGCCCATTCGTGAATAGCCTTATCGAACGGTTCCCCGGGGTTATTTTCATAAGCCACTTTCAGAATATATTTTGCTTCAGCTTGGGCTATCCCACTGAACGCAGCAATAGACATCACCGCTCCTATTGCCGTAGCAAAAATTTTTCTTATATATGAAGCAGATAGTTTCATCATATTCTCCGTTGTTATGTGCAGGGTTTTCCGGTTTGTTGTTTTTTTCTAGAATGTAAACTGGTTCAGCTATTTAATTTTTTGCTATTTTTTATTTATAACTAAATTTACGTATTGGATTCTACTGACGATAGATGCAGCGTTATGGTAACAGATCCATATCTGTCGATTATTGTGCAACCGCTTAACTTTTTCGGTCTTTAATCTGTTTTTATTCTTCGTAAATAATAACCTCAAAATAAGTAATCCTTTAAGCGGAAACTATTACAATGGTTACTATCTAGAATGTAATAATTTTCCGCAGTTAACGAATACTGCCCCCATTGTTTATGATGTTATAAAAATATGCAGCCTGGATTGTTCCAGCCACTCGCGATGCTACCCACAGAGATCGGTATCTCTCAGATAATATCTTTGATGATCTGAACTCACCTGCTTTTTTAGCCTAAAGGGCAATACGCAGTGGCCCGTGGCATTTAGCTTTCTGCATTGCGGCAAAGATAATCAATTCCACCCACATCGCTATTTATAACAAGCAGCAGCTCACAAATGCTGCTGGCGATTGCCCGATTCATTGGCGCTCAAGACGCACATGATAAACACCAACTGATCCGTGAGTGAAGGACCATTACCGCAGAATCTTCTGATTGATTGAACGAATCATCGACTGTTTAGCAGTATTCAAATGATTGCGTAGCGCCATAACAGCATCCAGATCGTTACGGCAAATAAGTGCGCTAAGAATGATCATATGTTCGTCAATAGCGATAATATTGCGCTGCTTAAGATCGCTTTCATCCCATTGATAATGAAAGTGAAATATGACAGAAATGATCTCAAGTGATTGATCAAAAAATACATTCCTCGCGGCCGAAAGGATCAGAGCATGAAAGTCACGATCCAATTGTGAGAACATTTTTAAATTATCACCAATGGTATTCCTCAACACTCTATGATGTTCAAGCAATGTTTTCGCACTTAACCAGCGCGGGTCTGAATCAGGTAAGTTAAGAAAATTTTGCAGTGAGTGGAGCTCAAGCATTTCACGAAGTTCAAATAATTGCTCAGCATAGGCCTGATCAAACTCCTTCATACTCCATTGGCCTCGCTTTTCACTGACAATTAAATTGTAGCGGCAAAACTTTAATAAATATTCCCTTACAACCGATGGGTTTACTCCTGCTATTTTAGCCAGTTGCATTTCACTGAACGTTTCCCCTGCCTGTAATTGCCGCTGGTTAATCATCGAAAAAAACGATTTTTCAAATATACGAGTTTGTTCTTCCGGAGAAATAGAGATGCATTCAAACCCATCCTCTTCATCAGGAACTCTTATCATGCTGTAATTACTACCTATTTTAACCAACACACCGCGTAACTCTAGGTGCAACAGGATATGGCGAACAGTAGTACGGCTGATACTAAACATATCCGCAAGTGCCGATTGTGAAGGTAACGGCGAGGGGATATATCTCTTTGCCATACCCTCAATAATTTGATTAACGACGTTGCGGCGTAAATTTTGTGAGCGGCTCATCCTCACCTCCTTTTCTTCATTAAAACCCAATTTAAAACATTTTTTTGCGTTCCTATTCACATCCATGACATATAACGCCCCTGACTTCACTGTTTTTAAACAATAACAATCGGTAAATAAAACAGGAGCTCATAAACAATGAACACTATGCAAACGCTTATCTGCGATGAACCTAAAAAATTAGTTTGGAAGCAAAGACCTATCCCAAAACCCGGTAATCGGGAAGCCTTAATTAAAATCAAAACGGTAGGTATTTGTGGAACTGATATTCATGCCTGGCGTGGCCATCAACCTTTTTTTAGCTATCCACGTGTTTTGGGCCATGAAATATGTGGTGAGGTTGTCAGATTAGGGAAAAATATCGATCGCCTTAAAGTGGGGCAGCAGGTAACGGTTATTCCTTATATTGCCTGCCATCAATGTCCTGCCTGCCTCAGCGACCGTACCAACTGCTGCGAAAATATTTCCGTTATTGGCGTCCATCAGGACGGTGGTTTTAGCGAATATTTAGCCGTGCCAGAACGCAATCTGCTGACGGTAGAGGGTATCGATCCTGAGGCCGCAGCGCTGATAGAACCTTTTGCCATTAGCGCCCATGCAATACGCCGCGCTGCCATTCGGCCCAATGAGCATGTTCTGGTGGTAGGTGCTGGTCCTATCGGCCTGGGAGCAGCGGCGATTGCTAAAGCCGATGGCGCACACGTTATTGTCGCCGATACCAGCGAGGCACGGCGTATGCATGTAGCAAAAAATCTCGGGCTGGAAACGCTCGATCCTTCACATGCGGATTTTGAACGGCAAATTCGCGCGGCGTTCAGCGGATCTCTGGCACAAAAAGTTATTGATGCCACGGGTAACCAGAACGCCATGAATAACACAATAAATCTTATCCGTCATGGTGGCAGCATTGTATTCGTCGGCCTGTTTAAGGGGGACCTGCAATTCTCAGATCCGGAGTTTCACAAAAAAGAGACCACCATGATGGGTAGTCGTAACGCTACGGAAGAAGACTTTGCCAAAGTGGGTCGTCTAATGGCACAAGGCGCATTAAACGCGCAAATGATGCTGACACACCGTTACCCGTTTCCTGGACTTGCAGAAATCTACGAGCAGGATGTAATAAATAACCCACAACTAATCAAGGGCATTATTAAATTCTGAGCCTGAAAAATTGAGAATATGATATTGTCAGCGTTATTCAAGAGAGGGTAATGCTGATTATTTCCCAGATTCACGCAACATCAATACCGCGAGCTTTCGACCCTTTACATTCTTTCACCTACTTCCAGCGCCATAAAATTTAGCTAAAAAGTTGCCAAAACGTTAAATGCGTCACACTTGCGGTGCTACACTACGCGGCTTAATTGAAAGTAGCGCAAGGCGAGAAAATGAGTGAGTCTATAAAAGAAACAATCGAACCACAGGCCGTATCGCGACCTAACTGGTCAGCAGTATTTGCCGTGGCATTTTGCGTGGCCTGTCTGATCACCGTGGAATTTTTACCCGTCAGCCTCCTGACGCCAATGGCGCAGGATCTTGGGATCTCTGAAGGCATGGCCGGGCAGACGGTCACCGTTACCGCTTTTGTCGCCATGTTTGCCAGCCTGTTTGTCACAAGCCTAATCCGCTCAACCGACAGGCGCTACGTGGTCTTTCTGTTTTCTGTGTTACTCACTCTCTCCTGCCTGCTGGTTTCCTTTGCCGAAAACTTCACGATGCTGTTAATTGGTCGCGCCTGTTTAGGGATTGCCCTTGGCGGATTCTGGGCGATGTCAGCCTCCTTAACCATGCGGCTGGTCCCTGCGCGTACCGTGCCAAAAGCCCTGTCGGTGATCTTCGGCGCAGTCTCAATCGCACTGGTTATCGCCGCTCCGCTGGGCAGCTTTTTAGGAGGCATTATTGGTTGGCGCAATGTGTTTAACGGCGCAGCATTGATGGGTGTCGCCTGCATCATTTGGGTATGGAAAGCACTGCCGCCGCTGCCAGGTGAATCCACACTGCATAAGCAAAACATATTTGGCCTGCTACAACGCCCGGGAGTGATGGCGGGTATGATAGCCATATTTATGACTTTTGCCGGGCAGTTCGCTTTCTTCACCTACATCCGTCCGGTGTATATGACTCTCGCCGGATTCGATGTCGATGGTCTGACGCTAGTATTACTGAGCTTTGGTATTGCGAGCTTTATCGGAACATCCCTTTCCGCCGTCTTCCTCAAACGCTCTCTCAAGCTGGCACTGACCCTCGCACCGTTGATTCTGGCACTGAGTGCATTGGTTCTGGTGTTGTGGGGAAGCGATAAAGTCGTTGCCTCAGCCGTTGCCATTATATGGGGTTTGGCCTTCGCACTGATCCCCGTCGGCTGGTCTACGTGGATCACCCGCTCACTTGCCGATCAGGCAGAAAAAGCGGGGTCAGTTCAGGTTGCGGTTATTCAGCTAGCTAACACTTGCGGTGCCGCTATTGGCGGGTTCGCTCTGGATAACTTCGGCCTGCTTTCACCGCTGGTATTGTCCGGTAGCTTGATGTTGCTGACGGCGATTCTGGTGGCAACAAAGGTGCGAGCAAAGTAAGTTATTCCCGCCCTTCCTCACGCTCACAGCGCGATGCATAACCGGCGGGCAGGAAGATAATCTGCATTTGTGTAGGAATGCTTAACGTACTTATTCCAGATAGCAGTATCGTTTTCCTGTCGGCGCCAATAGGTCTTCTGTAACACCAGCTTTATGGCATAGCAAACAAGAAGATGCGTTATTCTGTTTTTGCAAAATCGTAGTAAGTCCTTGATTAACGAACGGTGCCGGTATGTACCGTATCTGGTTCATATGGCTGTTCAAAGCGTGATGGATATAGCTTAGCTGGGCAGGGGGAATTCATAAATCGCAGACAGCAAAAAGCCCTGTACATCAGTACAGGGCTTTCCACTTATTTGGAGCCTGGCAGTTCCCTACTCTCGCATGGGGAGACCCCACACTACCATCGGCGCTACGGCGTTTCACTTCTGAGTTCGGCATGGGGTCAGGTGGGACCACCGCGCTAGTGCCGCCAGGCAAATTCTGTTTCATCAACCGTC
>NZ_RPOH01000004.1 GCF_003818135.1 Buttiauxella warmboldiae
GATTTTCGGCTGATCACCACTCCAGCCATGCACCGCCCCGATGGCTGCTTTCACGCACCGTTTCAATAAATTTCATCCCCGCCAGCCCTTCGGCAATACCCGGTAGCCACGGCGCGTCGCCGCCACGGATTTTAATCGCCGCTTCGCGGTAGATTTGGGCGAACCCCTCCAGATAACCTTCCGGATGCCCGGCGGGTGTGCGGCACTGGTGACGTACGGAATTGTGGTTATTCACGCCGTTGCGCGTGACAACGTAACTATTACCGTGATGAGGATAAATTTCCAGAACTTCAGGCTGTTGCTGGCGGAAGCTGATGCTTGCCCTGCTGCCCACGATGCGTAAACGCAGGTCGTTCTCGAAACCTGATGCCACCTGGCTTGCCCATAAGCGCCCGCGCGCGCCGTTGGCATAACGCATTTCGGCGTACACTTCATCATCCAGCAGGCGTCCTGGCATGCGTGTTAACAATTCACCACGTACCGCCTCTGGCTCCATACCGCTGACAAACGCAGCCAGCTGCCAGGCGTGCGTGCCAATATCGCCAATCGCGCCAGCCCCCGCTAATGCCGGATTACCACGCCAGCTCGCCTGCTTGTTATCCGTTAGCTCAAGACGGTCATTTAGCCAGCCCTGCAAATATTCCACTTCGATGGCGCGGATATCGCCAATTTCACCGTTGGTGATGCGGGCTCGAGCCTCTCGCACCATCGGCAGCGCGCTGTAATTGTGCGTGAGAATAAAATGACGGCCAGCACGCTCGATAACCTGCGCCAGTGCTTGCGCTTCGCCGAGTGTGACGCCGAGCGGTTTATCGCAGATGACGTGAATACCGTTTTCCAGGAAGGCCTTAGCAATCGGAACGTGCAGATGATTTGGCGTGACAATGGAAACCACTTCGATGCCGTCAGGCCGTGCGGCCTCACGCTGCGCCATCTCCTGCCAGCTACCATAGTTGCGGTCATCATCAATAAACAGCGCCTCACCGCTGCGTTTTGCCACTTCCGGCGAGGAAGAAAACGCGCCAGCAACCAGCTCAAACTGGTCATCCAGCCGCGCGGCGATACGATGTACGCCGCCAATAAACGAACCTTCACCGCCGCCGACCATACCTGAACGCAGTCGTTTCATGAGTTGTCCTCCAGCCCAAGCATGCGGCGCACCGTGGATTTTTCGCTCTCACGCAGCGCAAAGTCGTCAAAGGCATAATCAGCAACCGGAATAATATGGTCGGCGATAAATCTGGCCCCTTCGCGCGCGCCCGCTTCGCCTGATTTCAGGCAGCATTCCCATTCAAGCGTGGCCCATCCGGCGTAGTCGTATTGCGCCAGCTTGCTGAAGATGGCTTTAAAATTAATCTGCCCGTCGCCCGGGGAGCGAAACCGCCCCGCGCGTTCAGTCCACGGCTGATAGCCGCCATACACGCCGCTTTTAGCCGAAGGCAAAAACTCAGCGTCTTTTACGTGAAACGCTTTAATGCGCTCATGGTAGCGATCGATAAAGCCGAGGTAATCCATCTGTTGCAGCAGCATATGGCTCGGATCGTAGAGAATGGCGCAGCGCGGATGGTTAGCGACCAATGCCAGAAAACGCTCGAAAGTGACGCCATCATGCAAATCTTCGCCGGGATGCAGCTCAAAGCAGAGATCCACGCCCGCTTCATCAAAACTCTCAAGAATCGGCAGCCAGCGAGCGGCCAGTTCGCGGAACGCTTCGTCAATTAACAACGCATTGCGCGGCGGCCATGGGTAAAAATAGGGCCAGGCCAGCGCGCCGGAGAAGGTTGCATGAGCCTTCAGACCTAAGTTTTGCGAAGCGCGAGCGGCCTGTTTCAGGCTGTTTACCGCCCACTGCTGGCGGGCAACAGCATCCTGTGCCAGCTCCGGCGGTGCAAACCCGGAAAACGCGGCCTCATAGGCCGGATGCACGGCAACCAGCTGCCCCTGCAAATGCGTAGACAGCTCGCTGATTTCCAGCCCGACATTTCCCAGCACGAGACGAATTTCCGCGCAGTAATCCTTATTTTCAGCCGCTTTTGCGAGGTCGAAAATATGTGGCAGATGAGTGGGAAGCTGCACCGCTTTGTACCCCAATCCTGCCGCCCAGGCGGCTAGCGTGTCGAGTGAGTTAAACGGGGGGTTGTCTGCGATAAACTGTGAGAGAAAAATGGACGGCCCTTGCAGGGTTTTCATGACAACATCTCCTTAATCAGCACCGTGCGCTCCTCGCGCGCGGCAAGGTCTGCGGCCAGCACCACCGCCAGGCTATCAATCGCCTGTTGTTGATGCTGCGATAAATCGAGATCTTCAAAAATGGCACGGGCAAAAAACTGCTGCTCAAGCTGGCACAGCGCAAAGTGGTCGGGTTCATCGCCGGCCCTAAGCCATTCATCCTGATGGGTAAATTCTCCCTGCGCGTTCAGTTCTGCGTGATGAAGGCGCAAAGATTCGGTGCGCGTGTGCGCGGCAACATTCGCCGACTGCCCTTCACCACCGGCTTCATGCGCCACAATCGACGCGGAGCCTTGCGGGCCAATCACATCCTTGATAAAGAATGCGGTCTGGCTCATCATCGGCCCCCAGCCCGCTTCATACCAGCCGACCGAACCGTCGGTAAAACGCACCTGAAGCTGGCCGTAGTTGACCCGTTCGGCGGCTATTTCATCCGTTAAACGCACGCCAATCGCGCTTACCGAGTGCGGGCTGGATTGCGTCATCTGGCACATCACATCAAGATAATGCACGCCGCAATCGACAAGCGGCGACAGCGACTGCATCAGCATTTTGTGCGTGTGCCAGGCAGTGCCGCTGCTTTGCTGGTTCAGGTTCATGCGCATCACCAGCGGTTTACCCAGCCCGTGAGCCAACTCGATAAACCGTTGCCAGACCGGGTGATGGCGCAAAATATAGCCCACCACCAGTTTCTTACCGGCAAGATTGGCTGTGGCAACCACTCGTTTAGCCCCGCTCACCGTGGTAGCCAGCGGTTTTTCAAGAAACACATGGCAACCCGCAGCCAGGGCGGTGAGCGCCAGCGCTTCGTGGCTATCCGGCCAGGTGGCGATGCACACCGCCTCGGCCTGCGTCTCTTTAATCGCCTGCGGTAAATCTTCAAATAATGGCAGCTCGACGGCAAGCTGCGCCCGGAGGCGCGCTTTAGAATCGCCGCGAGCCACCAGCCCGCAAAGCGTGAACGTCTCTAATTGCTGATACGCAAGGCTGTGGGCGGCCCCCATATTTCCGCAGCCCACAACCAGCACGCGCAGCGGCTTATTTGCCATGCTGCTCACCCTCTTTGTAGTTAAAGGTGAAGAAGAAGAGCGCGGCAATCACCACCGCCGCAATCGCCGGCATCCACCAGAACTGTTGCCATTGCAGCAGGCCCTCCGTCCCTTGCGCGGTTACCGAACGATTGAACACCGCCCCGCTGATTTGCGAACCAATCAGCATCCCGAGGCCGTAGGTGAAGAGCACCAGCAGGCTTTGCGCTTGCCCTTTCACTTTGTTTCCCGCCACCTTATCGGTGTAGATAAAGCCGATAACAAAGAAGAAGTCATAGCAAACCCCGTGCAGAATGATGCCGATGTAGATCATCCAGCGCGTCTCTTCGGTGATACCCAGGGCGAACATGGCGTAACGCAGGAACCAGGACAACATCCCGATAAGCAGCATCATTTTGATGCCCAGACGGCGGAAGAAGAACGGAATCAGCAGCATAAACAGCAGCTCAGACATCTGCCCGAACGCCATCACTCCGCTAACGTTTTCAAAACCCACCGCTGAAATAAACGGCGCTGCGTAGGCGTAATAGGCCGCCAGTGGAATCGAAATCAGCGTGGCGCAGATGATAAACACCATAAAATGGCGCTGCTTGAGTAACGCAAACGCATCAGCGCATAGCAGATCACGCATCGACAGCGGTTTACCGCGATCCGGCGCGGGGGTATTCGGTAACGTGAAGCTGTAAATACCCAGGACGACGGAAGCAATGGCCGCCAGCGTGAAGATCCCGGTGCTGTCTGAAAGACCGCTGGTGCCGACTATCAGCCCCGCGACAATCCAGCCGATGGTGCCGAAAGCGCGCACGATCGGGAACCCTTTTTCACTGTTTGCCAGGCTATGGAAGGCCACATTATTGCTCAGCGCGATGGTCGGCATGTAGCACAGCATGTAGGCGAAGACCACCCACAGTAAGCCGCTCTGCCCGCTTTCAAACATACCCGGCAGCCACCACAGCAAGGCCGCGCCAATCAGGTGCAGTACACCGAGCACTTTTTGCGAGGCAAAGAAACGGTCTACCAGCATCCCGAGGACAAACGGCGATAAAATCGAAGCGATTGGCCCGGTGGAATATGCGTCACCAATTAACGCGCTCAGGCCAAATTTTCCCATCACCACGCCCAGCGTCACATACCAGGCCCCCCAGACGAAAAACTCAAGAAACATCATTAATGACAGACGTGGGATCACCCATTTATGGGTTACCGCTTGTGCTCCAACAGCCGACTGAGAAGACATAGATCCTCCACTACAGAGTATTGATTTAAGGGTAAGAGGTTATTTTTGTAATCGATTACATTATCACTTCATTAAAAATGTAATCGATTTCAGCGGGCTTACCATCCTGCAGGTGCGTTATTTGGTACTATCAGTTCAAATCTGCAATGTGGTTCACAATTCAACCCATCGGGCAAAGGATCAATATGTCGATAGAGAAAGTGGCGCGAATTGCCGGTGTTTCCACCGCAACCGTTTCCAGGGTGCTCAATGGCAACCCTGCGGTGAAAGCGGACACGCGCGACAAAGTGCTGGCGGCGATCGAAGCCTGTGAGTACCGACCTAACCTGCTGGCGCGCCAGTTGCGGACCTCCCGCAGCCGCATGTTGCTGGTGCTGGTATCCAATATCACTAACCCCTTCTGCGCCCGCGTAGTGCGCGGCATTGAAGAAGAAGCTGAAAAACAGGGCTACCATATTTTGCTGTGTAACTCTGAATCGCGCCTGACCCGTGAATCAGCCTATTTGCGCCTGCTGAGCGGCAAGGTGGTGGATGGGGTGATTACGATGGATGCCATCAGTTGCTTACCGGGGCTGACGACGCTGATTGGCGACTCGCCGTGGGTGCAATGTGGCGAAGGGGATCCGGGCTATCGCGCTTCGTCGGTGACAATTGATAATTTTAAAGCGGCGGCGGCGGCGGTTGAGCACCTTGCGGCATCAGGCTACCAACGTATCGCGCTGATTAACGGCGATTTACGCTATCTCTATTCCCAGCAGCGTGAGGCCGGATATCGCGCCGCCTGCGATAAAAACTGGCAGGCGGTCGTCTATACCGACAGCCTGGAGTACCAGGCGGGCGTACAGGCCATGGCCGAACTCTTTACCCTGCCAGAGCCTCCCGATGCGGTCTTCGCTATCTCCGACGCGCTGGCGGGCGGCGCACTGCATTATGCCCACCAGCAAGGGCTGCGGGTGCCAGAAGATGTGGCGATCATGGGCTTTGATGGCGTGCCCTTTGGCTCCGTCACTTACCCGCCGCTCACCACTATCGAACAGCCGATGCACCAGCTTGGCGTGCGCAGCGTGCAATTACTCCTTGAACGCATTGATAACCCGGAGGTGGAAACCGTGAATGAAATTCTGGACTGGAAATTAGTGGTGCGGGGATCGGTGTAGGATTTAGGTGAGGAAATAATATTATTGCGGGAAATGCACTATTCCCCGCAATAATTCTGGCACCTAATGGATAGCGTTATCCGCTATTTGTGGTCGGTTTATTTATAGTTAATTATCCCAACCTGTTTCGCCATAAATAATTCATTCCTTTCGACGATCTCTTCAACTATTTTGCCCTGGGCATTAAAACGGAAATAGGTCAGCGCAGTCCAGGTCACATCTTTGCCATGAACATCAAAGCCGTGCCAGGTGTTAGAGCCACGCGCAACGTGTTGCAAATGCACCACTACCACATCTTCAGTCACCACTTCTTTGTTAAATGTCGTCACAATCGAATCATAGCGATCTAATACGTGTTCGGTTAACGCTTGCTTGAAATTTTCAATACCCTGTATTGGCGCGTCACAATCAGGACGATGAATAATAACGTCCCGGTCAAAATATTCTGCAACGCGCTGCGCATCTTTACCATCGACGCAATATTTAAAGTATTTTTTTACCGTCTCAAGGTTATTGCTATTCATAATAATCACTCCGGCTGGATAATATGCAACCGAGTATAGGAAGGTTTGTGATATTCGTAAATAACCGATATATTGCATGTGGTATTCCAAAAATGGATAGCATATGCGAACAGACAGACTGGAGCGCTGGGCGACAGTCAGGCACTTTCGCCTGGCAATAGCGCTTTTCGAATACGGCAGCGTTCTTCACGCCTCGCGTTCACTCAAGATATCTCAGCCAACTGCCAGTAAGCTGCTATTGGATCTTGAAGATGCGGTGGGCGCAAAGCTTTTTTTGCGCAATCGTCGCGGTGTAACCCCCACCGAACTGGGTCGGGATTTTATCGAAAGAAGTAAAATGGTGCTGGCCCAGCTTGACCATGTTTCTCAGGCAATTGATGCGCTGGGGCGTGGGCACGCAGGCAGAGTTGCCATCGGCAGTATTCTGACCGGGTCGAGCTATCTTATCCCCGCAGCCATTGCCCGGCTGAGCGTGTCACGGCCTGATATCCGCATAAAAATTGTGGAAGGCGTCAGTGGCGATCTCATACCGCGACTGATTTCCGGAGAGCTGGATTTTTTAGTGGGCCGCCTGTCAGACATCAGCTCCAGCGCGGCGATCGTGCAGGAAGCGCTATTTAGTGAAAATGCCATTATTGTTGCGCGGCGCGGGCACCCACTGGAACAAAATCCCAATGCAACGCTTGAAACATTAAAACGTGAGGCCTGGATCCTGCCGCCGGTTGAGACAACGTTACGTAAGCAGTTTGATAATATTTTTTATAACGAAAATACCGACCCTCCTCATGCCACTATTGAAACGGTCTCATTTTTCAATATTCTGTGGTTATTAAAAAAGACTGATTTACTGGGGATCCTGCCTCAGTCCATTGTCACGGATCTGACTTACCGTAACGACCTTGTGCGTCTCCCTGCATTTGAGCCGCTGGTTCTGGAACAGATCGGTATTTCCCGGCTTGCCGATGCCGAATTATCACCCGCGGCAATGGCACTGATAGACTCCATTCGCAGCGTAATGGAAAGCAAAACTGAAAAATAGAACAAGGGCAACCCGATGGCTGCCCTTGTTCTTTAACCGCGTTTTACTTTAAGGATTCAGGTAGCTTAATTATCCACAGCTCGCTCTCGGACTCGGGTTTTTCCAGCGGCTTTAAGGCGATTTTTGTCGCCACTTCTTTGCCGTCGCGTGTCAAATGCCCTTTGCCGTCCACTTCATACGCAGCGGCTTTTTTAGCGTCGGCATCCGGGTTTTCCAGCGCCGCCTGCAGACCAAAATCGTTGTCGTTGATCAGTGCAAGGGTCTGGTTATCAACCAGCGTCATCCCTTCGGCTTTTTCCTGCTGCCAGCCGAGTTTGCGCAGATCGACAATCTCTTTTTTCTCGGCCAGTTTGATAGCGCGCGCTTCCAGCTGCGCCGCATCATCAAACTCTGGCGCCCGGTCTTTATCAAAGGCGCTGAGATCGCTTGCCTGGCTGAGATCGACCACATACACCAGATTACGCATGACTTTATTTTTATCGCCTCCCTGCTCGATAATCAGCAAGCGGTTATTATCCAGCGCCACGATGTCGCCAATTTTGGCATCTTTGGCTTTCTTGTAAGCATCCACGTCGATGGGGTAACCGTACATCGCAGTTTTGCCGGTTTGCGGATCAAGCGTTACCAGCCGTGTGAACCGCGCGCTGTTTTTAGTTTTGCCGTCGATATCCAGCGTGCTTTGCACCGCGGCGATAATACGGCCGTCCGGCATACGCGTGATGCCTTCAAAGCCACGGTTGGCCTGGCGCCATTTCAGGACATTAGGCAATCCCCCAGCCACGCCCTGCTCACCTTGCTCTGCCTGCGGGCCGTGTTTTTTAAGGATTTTGCCGTTAGCATCGATATTGATGATAAACGGGCCATATTCATCGCACAGCCAGTAGCCGCCGTGACCATCAGGCGTGATGCCTTCCGTATCCAGCCCGCGTTTATCACTTGCTAAGCGTTGCAGGGTATCGCCAAGGGCGATTTCATTGGTGGCACCAATTAAGCCTTCCGGCAGCGGCAAACCGCTAATCGGGCCGTTTTCATCGTGCAGCGCGTGCGCGTCGGTAGCCTGCGCTTTGCCATCGGCTACGCGGATGGTCATCAGCAGCGGGGTAAATGCCGGGTTAGCAAATATCTTTGACTCTTTTTTGCCAGATTTCGGCGAGTCAGCATTTGGGCCGCGATCGGTTACCGTCGCAAATAACAGCGCATTGCCCTCTTTGCGGATAAATTGCAGGCCCGAGCCCACGCCAATCGGCAAACCGTTCGGGAAATTAGCGGCGTAAGCGCCCTGATAGTCAACATGATCGCCCTGCAGAAAGGTGACAACGTAACGCTCAACCTGCGGCTGCGCCGCGTAACTTGCCAGAGGGAATAAAGCGGTTAATAACAGCGCAAAAGGTTTTAATTTCATCGGGTTCGCGTCCTTCGTTTTTGGTCATCGAGTTATAAAGCAGCGATATGACAAAAATATGACGGCGCAAAACGACAACCGGGCCGCCTCTTTACGGCACCGTTCGTTACCCGATAAAATAATTACCAGACCTTTTCTGCAATCTGAGTCACCAGGCGAACTTTGTCCCACTGCTGCCCGGCGCTCAGGCTGTTGCCCTCCTCCGTTGAGGCAAAACCACACTGCGGGCTAAGGCAAATTTGGTCGATGGCGACATATTGCGCCGCTTCGTTAATTCGCTGTTCAATCAACTGCGGGTTTTCCAGCTCGCCATTCTTGGTCGTAATCAGCCCCAGCACCACCTGCTGATGGCCGGGACGCACAAAGCGCAGCGGTGCAAAATCACCGGAACGATCGTTATCGTATTCAAGGAAGAAAGCGTCTACGTTTACGCTGCCAAACAGTACCTCGGCCACCGGTTCATAACCTCCTTCGGAAATCCACGTTGAGCGGAAGTTGCCGCGGCACACGTGCAGGCCAATAACTAAATCGTCCGGCTTGCCTTCCAGCGCCTTATTGAGCACCTGCGCATAAATTTGCGCCAGCCGATCCGGATCGTCACCACGCTCGCGGATCTCTTTACGCTGCGCATCGGAACACAGATATGCCCATACGGTGTCATCAAGCTGCAGATAACGGCAGCCCGCCGCGTAAAACGCCTGAATTGCGTCGCGCCAGGTGGTGGCAAGATCGTCAAAATACTCTGTTAAATCAGGATAGACCTGGCTGTCGATAGCGTTACGCCCCCCGCGGAAATGCAGCACGCTCGGGCTTGGAATGGTCATTTTGGGCACCGCATCGCCGCTGATGCTTTTCAGGTAGCGAAAATCTTCCAGCATCGGGTGCGAACCAAAACCGAGTTTGCCCACCACCCGCACGCTATGCGCTTTGGTCTGCACGCCGTTAAACTGAATGCCCTGCTCCGATTCATAGCGCTCCACGCCCTGCAGACCGTCAAAGAAATCAAAATGCCACCACGCGCGGCGGAATTCACCGTCAGTGACAACATGCAGCCCGCAGGCGCATTGTTGTTCAACAGAGGCACGGATGGCCTCATCTTCTACTTTACGCAACTGGCTGGCGTCGATCTCACCTTTAGCAAAGGCCAGACGGGCATTTTTAATAGCCGTCGGGCGTAAGAAGCTACCGACGATGTCGGCACGGAAGGGAGCGCGATGAAGAGTGGAATGCGGCATGTGATTTCTCCGTTGCCCCGGCTAATTAATTTAGCAGGGTGATAATTCATTATTTGAACATTTAGCCATCTGGACGGCTATTTATGCTGTGGAGCATGGCAGAGGGCGTGGATGTCCGCAAACGAAGATCTTTCATGGTTATTGAAAATAATTCATGTTGTTAATCAGCTGTAAAACAAGTTTGATCTGGCTCACGGTTTGCCGTTAAATATGGCGTCCTGTTCTTGAGCCTCCTGATTATGATTGTTCGCCCGCAGCAACACTGGTTTATCCGTTTATTCGTCTGGCACGGTTCGGTACTACAAAAAATTTACTCCCGCCTGCTGCTGAATATTGCCCTCTCCATCAGCGTGATTTTCTTTTTGCCGTGGTATGAAACTCTCGGCATTAAGCTGACCATTGCACCCTTTAGTATTCTCGGCGTGGCGATTGCTATCTTTTTAGGCTTCAGAAACAGCGCTTGTTACGCACGCTTTAACGAAGCGCGCACGCTGTGGGGGCAGCTGGCGATTACGCAGCGGGCATTTTTGCGTGAGGCAAAAAGTCTGCTGGGCGAAAACAAGAGTCAGATCCGGGCGCTGGTAAAATTACAGGTGGCCTTCTGTCACGCTCTGCGTCTCACGTTGCGTAAGCGCCCGGTGGAGGAGACGCTCAAAAACTATCTCACGGCTGATGAGCTACAGTGGGTGACAAAAAGTCACGCGCCGTGCAACCGCATACTGTTGCTGATGGGCGACTGGCTCGCGGATAAGCGTAAACAAGGGGGGATTTCCGATGTGGTGTGGAGCAGCCTGAATCACCACCTCAACGATTTATCGGCGGTTGCCGGGGGCTGCGAGCGCATCGCCGGTACGCCGGTGCCGTTTGCCTATACGCTGATTTTGCACCGAACCGTGTATCTGTTCTGCATCATGCTGCCTTTCGCGCTGGTCACCGACCTGCATTACATGACGCCATTCCTGTCGGTGTTTGTCTCCTATACCTTTATTTCGCTCGACACCCTGGCTGAAGAGCTGGAAGAGCCGTTTGGCACGGAAGACAACGATCTGCCGCTGGATGCCATCTGCAATGCCATTGAGCGGGATTTACAGGATATGGACGAGAGCGAACAACTGCCGGAAAAACTGCGCCCGAACCGCTATTACCGCCTGAGTTAATGGGGTGCGGGCGCACAATTAATAAGCCAGTCGGTATTTAGAAGATCGGGCCGACGAAATCACGCTTGCCTAACGGCACGCCTGCCTGACGCAGGATGTCGTAGGCGGTGGTGAAGTGGAAATAGAAGTTCGGCGTAGCAAACTGGTAAACGTAACTGCGGGCGGTAAAGCGCAGCTCGTGTTCACGGGCCATCACCACAATTGGGCGCTCGTCGTCACCTTCCAGCTGCGCGTCAGTGATGGATTTCATGAACTCAACGGTAGCGTTAATACGCGCCTGCAGTTGTTCAATAGTCGTTTCGCTATCTTCCATTACCGGCGCATCAACGCCCGCCAGGCGAGCAACGGCGCGTTTTGCCATATCGGTGGTGATTTGTACCTGGCGCACCAGCGGATACATATCTGCGGCCAGTGCAGCCTGCAGCAGGCTCTCTTCCGTTTTGTCGTTCTCTTTTGCCCAGCCAGCGGCCTTCTCAAGAATGGCAGCCAGGTTACTCAAACCGAAGATGAATTGTGCATTGGTTTCGCTGTAAATCGACATTGTGACTTCCTTCAGACAGGACTAATTTGTGGCAGAGATTACACCGGGTTAGCGCCGGGGGGATAGCAAATTCAACAATCAGGCAAAGCTAAAGCCTTCGTCTGCCCAACCCGTGATACCACCGATCATTATTTTCACCGCGCGGCCCAGACGCGCCAGCTTCAGCGCGGCGCGATCGGCCCCATTGCAATGCGGCCCGGCGCAATAAACCACAAACAACGTGTCGGCTGGCCACTGCGCCATACGCTCCGCGGAGATTTCCCGGTGCGGTAAGTGCAGCGCGCCCGGTATATGACGGCGCGCAAAAGCTTCTGGCGAGCCCACAACGTGCAGCAGCACAAAATCTATATCCCCTGCTTTCATCGCGCTATGGACATCATCGCAGTCTGTTTCAAGCGATAAGCGCTGGAGAAAATGAGCGGCGGCGATTTCTGGAGCAGCGGCAGGATTATCAGTAACGTAACTCATCAATACTCTCCTATGTTGTAGAGTTGTTACTATAAAGAGAGTCCGGCTGCCCGTCGATGAGATCTCAACCGTTTGCGACCAGCGATTTACGTCAGGTAACGAAAAATTTATTACTTCACGCGAAACAACGTGATAGAGATAACGGCATTATTTGAAAGTGAGCAGATGAATGTATCTGGAGAAGCTATGCGTAAATTGAATGTGTTTATTTTTTCTGCGGCCCTGATGGCCGGCTCTTTGCCGATGGCGCTGACGGCGCAAGCCGCGGACGCCCCGGTGGCCACACCTGCACCGCCGAGTTCTTCCTTTGAAATCCAGCAGTTCCATGCCGACTACCGGCCATTTAAAATTGGCGACATCGTGCCGGATTTGTACCGCACCAAACCTTATCAGATTGACGCCTGGAAAATCAGACACCTGCCAGCGCCGGTTGCGGGTAGCCACTGGACCTATATGGGTGGCAACTACGTGTTGATCACGGACGCGGAAGGCAAGATTTTACGCGCCATGAAAGGCGAGATTTTTTACGGCCACTAGTAAAACGGCCCCGGCAATCCACCGGGGCTTTAATGCCTACCCTTTTGCCAGCGCTTTAATCTTCGAGAAGCCATACTCAAAAATCATATCCGTGGTACAGATAAACACCACCACATCACCCGATTCGCACTCTTCGAGCGCAACATTTAACTCGGCATCGAACTCTTTCGACAGCTGCGGCATTAACATCTGCATATCGCCCGGATAGTCGTCATCGTTGTCTTCCGGCATATCTTCAATTTTCGAACCACGCACCACGTAAATCAGCAGATTCTTGTCGTTGACGGTGATGGGCGCGCGCAGATATTTACCCGTCGGATGCTTAGCCATGTCGTTACCTTTTATTGAGAGTGGTCAATTTCGCGCTATCCTCGCAAAAGACGGCGCGAAAAGACAGCCTTCGCGTGTGACAAGCCCCGGTTACGCACTAAGGTTACGCACTAAAGTAAGGAAAGTTCAAAGCAAGTAACAGGGTTAAGGGGCGTTATCACTGAGGCCTTTATAGCGCGCGGAAACCTTACGCAAAATTTTCGCGATGGCAGGCTCAAGCACCAGCGCCAGCAGCATTTTCAGAGGGCGACGCGCTACGGACTTAACCGCCCAACCCGCGACGCCTGCGGGGCCATAACGCAGAGCGGTCAGCAATACTAACTTACCCACGATTTTAAGGCCCGGCTTCGCTTTGTTCGCTGCCGTCTGGAATTTGGACATCTCACCTCCGGGAAAACGGTTAAGTATGGGCAGTCAATCTACTGCCCTCACCCCGGCCCTCCCCCTGAGGAGAGGGAAAACACCGGGGAGTTAAAGCTGGCGGAAGCGGCTACGCAACGTAAAAGTATCGGACGTTATGTAGCGCTCCATAGAGCGTAAACGCTGTTCGCCTGCGGCTAATTCAGCATCGGCTTCATCAAGTAAATCCCGGCTGGTCGGCTGTGGCTTTCCCTGCTCCGCGCCCGCAGGCATCGGATCAAGGATAAAAGTCAGGGCAATGTAGGCCACCAGCACCAGGAAAAACAGGCCAAAAATCATCGCCAATACGGTAATCAGGCGCACCAGTTTCACAGGAACGTCAAGGTATTGCGCGATACCCGCACACACCCCTTTCACCATTCCCTTCTCGGGAATACGCCACAATTTACGACCGGAAATCGATCTCACCATTATTTGTCTCTCCAGTTAGGATGTTCTGCATCAAGGATCTGTTCCAGCGTCTGAATGCGTTCACGCATCCGGCGTGCATCCTCTGTTAGCTGCGCCAGCCGCTGTTGCTCGCCCTGAGAAAGCTGCCCGCCATTCTCGGCCCGGTTGTTGTAGTGCAACCACAGCCAGATGGGGGCGACAAACAACACAAATATGGTTAACGGAATGGCAAGAAAAAGCGCGCTCATGTCTACTCCTTTTACAAGTCAGGCTTACCGCGGCATGGCTGACATGCCGCAGTGAAGTGAATTACCCACGGTCCTGGTGATTCATTTTAGCTTTCAGCGCAGCCAGCTGTTCGCTGATTTCGTCATCCGCTTTCAGCTCAGCAAACTGCGAGTCGAGGCTTTTTTGCTTACCAAAGCCGTGGCTTTCCGCTTCCGATTCCATCTGGTCGATGCGACGCTCGAAGGATTCAAAACGCGCCATCGCTTCGTCGATTTTACCGCTATCAAGCTGGCGACGAACATCGCGTGAAGAAGAAGCCGCCTGGTGACGCAAAGTCAGCGCCTGCTGGCGAGCGCGGGTTTCGCTGAGTTTATTCTCCAGCTCGCCGATCTCTTTTTTCATCCGCGCCAGGGTTTCATCGACATGCACCACTTCATCTTCCAGGGTGGCGATCAGGTCGGTCATTTTTTGTTTTTCGATCAAGGCCGCACGCGCCAGATCTTCTTTATCTTTGCGCAGCGCCAGTTCGGCTTTTTCCTGCCATTCAGCCTGCTGAGCGCTCGCCAGTTCTACGCGACGGGACAGCTGTTTCTTTTCAGCCAGCGCCCGAGCGGAGGTAGAACGCACTTCGACCAGCGTGTCTTCCATTTCCTGAATCATCAGGCGTACCAGCTTCTGTGGATCTTCTGCTTTCTCAAGCAGCGAGTTGATGTTGGCATTCACGATGTCGGCGAAACGAGAAAAAATACCCATAATGCAATCCTCTTTAGTCATTATTTCCGGTGCCTGGCACCTGCTCGCCATGAATATTGCAACCGCCATGCCAACTTTTTACTTTGTTGATTTATAAGTAAATGATTAAATTTGACTCGCCGGGCAGAACGCTTATATTGGTGACATTCACTAACTATTGGTCAATTTAACCATGGCAGACAGCAAAGATAACCTGATCGGTGAAGCAAACAGCTTTCTTGAGGTGCTGGAACAGGTCTCCCGCCTCGCCCCGCTTGAAAAACCGGTGCTGGTGATTGGTGAGCGCGGCACCGGTAAAGAGCTGATTGCCAACCGCCTGCACTTTCTCTCACGCCGTTGGCAAGGGCCGTTTATTTCCCTTAACTGCGCCGCCCTTAACGATAATCTGCTGGACTCGGAACTTTTTGGTCATGAAGCCGGGGCATTTACCGGAGCGCAAAAACGCCATCCCGGGCGCTTTGAACGGGCTGATGGCGGCACACTCTTCCTTGATGAGTTAGCCACCGCGCCGATGATGGTGCAGGAAAAGCTGCTGCGCGTGGTGGAGTACGGCGAACTTGAACGCGTAGGTGGCAGCCAGCCGTTGCAGGTTAATGTACGGCTGGTTTGCGCCACCAACGCCGATCTGCCAACGCTTGCGCAACAAGGAAAATTCCGCGCCGACCTCCTGGACCGCCTGGCTTTTGACGTGGTGAACCTGCCGCCGTTACGTGAACGCCAGCCCGATATCATGTTGATGGCCGAACATTTTGCCATTCAGATGTGCCGCGAATTACAGCTTCCCCTGTTTCCGGGGTTTACTGACGCCGCGCGGTTAACGCTGCTCAATTACGCCTGGCCGGGAAATATTCGGGAATTAAAGAATGTGGTCGAGCGCTCGGTTTATCGCCACGGCAGCAGCGAAGAACCCGTGGATGAGATTATCCTCGACCCGTTTATGCGCAAACCGGCCCCCCTGATGCAAACCAGCGATTCGCAGCCGGCCCTGCCTGTGGACTTACGCGCCTGGCAGAACGCGCAGGAAAAAGCGCTGGTAGAGCAAAGTCTGGCACAGACCCAATACCACCAACGCAAAGCCGCTGATTTGCTCGGACTGACCTATCATCAGTTACGTGCGCTGCTGAAAAAACATCAGGTCGTGCAGCCGGAATAATCTTCCGTGCCGTTCTGGCATTGGCGAAAGCCGATAAACGCTGTAAAAAACAGCATCCCCCTGTTTTTTTCACAGGCTTTGGCGATAAAAAAGGCAAAATAGCCTGACATATTTTGGGAAGCCCTGCAGAGTGCGATACACTTTGGCTATCACCTGAGAAAACTCAAAAACTTATGCGCGGACTTGTTTCCTCCCTGTTACTGGCGGTTAACTGCCTGAGTGGCGCGGCATTGGCTGCCCCAGCTGTTGAAAAACCAGCCGATATCCGTAGCAGCGGATTTGTTTATTGTGTCAACGGTCAGGTCAATACCTTTAATCCGCAGATGGCCAGCGGCGGTTTGACCGTGGACACTCTGGCCGCACAGCTCTATGACCGACTGCTGGATGTCGATCCCTACACTTATCGCCTGGTGCCTGAACTTGCACAAAGCTGGGAGGTGCTGGATAACGGCGCAACCTATCGCTTCCATCTGCGCCCGAATGTTCAGTTCCAGACCACGCCGTGGTTTAAGCCGACTCGCGCGCTGAATGCCGATGATGTGGTGTTCAGTTTCCAGCGCGTCTTTGACCGCCAGCACCCATGGCATAACGTCAACGGCGGCAACTACCCCTATTTCGACAGCCTCCAGTTCCCGGACTCGGTAAAAAGCGTTCGTAAGCTTGATAGCAACACCGTTGAATTCCGCCTCGAAAAGCCGGATGCCTCCTTCCTGTGGCATATGGCGACCCATTACGCTTCCGTTATGTCTGCTGAATATGCGCAGCAGCTAACCAAAGTTGACCGCCAGGAATTAATGGACCGCCAGCCGGTAGGGACCGGCCCCTTCCAGATCGGTGAGTATCGTGCCGGGCAGTATATTCGTCTGGCGCGCCACCCGAAGTTCTGGCGCGGCGTCCCGTTAATGCCGCAGGTGGTGTTGGACTTAGGTTCTGGCGGTACCGGCCGTCTGTCGAAGCTGCTGACCGGCGAGTGCGACGTGCTGGCCTATCCTGCCGCCAGCCAGCTGACTATCTTGCGTGACGACCCGCGTTTACGCCTGACCCTGCGTCCCGGCATGAACATCGCATACCTGGCGTTTAACACCAATAAAACGCCATTAAATAATCCGGCGGTGCGCCACGCGCTGGCGCTGGCGATTAACAACCAGCGCCTGATGCAGTCGATTTACTACGGCACCGCAGAAACCGCGGCCTCTATTTTACCGCGCGCTTCCTGGGCTTATGACAGCGATTCTAAAATTACCGAATACAACCCGGAGAAAGCACGCCAGCAATTAAAAGCGCTCGGGCTGAATAATCTGGAATTACGTCTGTGGGTACCGACCAGCTCTCAGGCCTGGAACCCCAGCCCGTTAAAAATGGCCGAGCTTATTCAGGCCGATATGGCGCAAATTGGCGTGAAGGTAATTATTGTGCCGGTGGAAGGCCGCTTCCAGGAAGCGCGGCTGATGGATATGAGCCACGATTTGACACTTGCGGGCTGGGCGACAGACAGTAATGATCCGGATAGCTTCTTCCGCCCGATGTTCAGCTGTGCGGCGATTCGTTCGCAGACCAACTACGCCCACTGGTGCGATCCTAAGTTCGATCAGGTGCTGCAAAAAGCGCTCTCGTCTCAGCAGCTGGCGTCGCGTATTGAGGCTTACCGTGAGGCGCAGGATATTCTGGCTGAACAGCTGCCGGTCTTGCCGCTGGCCTCCTCGCTGCGTCTGCAGGCCTATCGCTACGACATTAAAGGGCTGGTGCTGAGTCCGTTTGGCAACGCATCTTTTGCAGGCGTGTCCCGTGAGAATGTTGAGGTGAAAAAACCATGATTATTTATACTCTGCGCCGCCTGCTGCTGCTGCTGGTGACGCTGTTTTTTCTGGCCTTTATCGGCTTTAGCCTGAACTATTTTACCCCTCACGCCCCGCTACAGGGCGCCTCATTGTGGAACGCCTGGGTATTCTGGTGTGAAAGCATCCTGCAGTGGGATTTTGGCGTATCAAGCATTAACGGCCAGTCGATTAACGAACAGCTGCGGGTGGTGTTTCCGGCCACCATGGAGCTGTGCATCCTGGCCTTTGGCCTTGCGCTGCTGATTGGTATTCCGGTGGGCATGTTAGCCGGGGTGATGCGCAATAAATGGCAAGACCAGCTTATCAGCGCTCTCGCCCTGGTCGGCTTTTCGATTCCGGTGTTCTGGTTCGCCCTGTTACTGACGATGTTTTTCTCGCTCACCCTGGGCTGGCTGCCGGTTTCCGGGCGCTTTGATTTGCTCTATGAAGTCAAATCGGTGACCGGTTTTGCGCTGATTGACGCCTGGCTCTCCGACTCCCCTTATCGAGAAGAGATGATCGTCAGCGCCCTTCGCCATATGGTGCTGCCGGTGGCGGCGTTAGCCGTCGCGCCAACCACGGAAGTGGTGCGTTTGATGCGGATCAGCACGATTGAAGTGTTTGACCAGAACTACATTAAAGCCGCGGCAACGCGTGGCTTATCGCGTCTGACCATTCTTCATCGCCATGTGCTGCATAACGCCCTGCCGCCGGTTATTCCACGCCTTGGCCTGCAGTTTTCAACCATGCTGACGCTTGCGATGATCACCGAAGTGGTCTTCAGCTGGCCGGGCCTTGGCCGCTGGCTTATCAACGCGATTCGTCAACAGGACTACGCGGCAATTTCAGCCGGTGTGATGGTTATCGGGTCACTGGTTATCATCGTTAACGTGATCTCCGATATTTTGGGCGCCATGGCCAACCCACTGACACATAAGGAATGGTATGCCCTACGATAGCGTTTATCGCGAGAAGCGCCCGCCCAGCACGTTACGCCTGACCTGGCACAAATTTTACGGCGACACGCCGGCGATGATTGGCCTGTATGGCTGCGGGGCATTGGTCTTGCTGTGCGTGTTTGGCGGCGTTTTTGCGCCTTATGGTATCGATCAGCAATTCCTCGGCTACCAGCTGCTGCCGCCTTCATGGTCACGCTATGGCGACGTATCGTTCTTCCTGGGGACGGATGACCTTGGGCGTGATGTATTAAGCCGCCTGTTAAGCGGGGCTGCGCCAACCGTGGGCGGCGCGTTTGTTGTCACGCTTGCGGCTGCGGTGTTTGGTATAGTCTTGGGCGTGGTCGCTGGCGCCACACATGGCCTGCGCTCTGCGGCGCTCAACCATATTCTTGATGCTCTGCTGTCGATCCCTTCTTTATTGCTGGCGATTATCGTGGTGGCTTTTGTGGGGCCGCATCTGGTACACGCGATGTTTGCCGTATGGCTCGCTCTGCTGCCGCGCATGGTGCGTTCGGTCTACAGTGCCGTGCACGATGAACTGGAGAAAGATTACGTTATCGCCGCCCGCCTGGATGGCGCATCCACGCTCAATATTCTCTGGTTTGCGGTGATGCCGAATACCGCCGCCATCCTGGTCACCGAAATCACCCGCGCCCTCTCTATGGCAATTCTTGATATTGCGGCATTGGGTTTCCTCGACCTCGGCGCACAGCTTCCGTCGCCTGAGTGGGGCTCGATGCTGGGTGACGCGCTGGAGCTGATTTATGTTGCTCCGTGGACGGTTATGCTGCCAGGCGTGGCGATAATGATCAGCGTATTACTGGTTAACCTGCTGGGCGACGGTTTACGCCGCGCAATCAACGCGGGGGTGCAATAATGCCATTACTTGATATCCGTAATCTGACCATTGAATTTATGACTGCCGAAGGTTGGGTAAAAGCCGTCGACCGCGTCAGCATGACCCTCAACGAAGGGGAAATTCGTGGGCTGGTGGGGGAATCGGGCTCCGGAAAAAGCCTGATTGCAAAAGCGATCTGTGGCGTCACCAAAGATAACTGGCGCGTGACGGCAGACCGTATGCGCTTTGACGACATCGACCTGCTGCGCCTGAGCGGGCGCGAGCGCCGCCGCCTCGTCGGCCATAATATGTCGATGATTTTCCAGGAGCCGCAGTCGTGCCTGGACCCGTCGGAACGTGTTGGCCGCCAGCTGATGCAAAATATTCCCGGCTGGACCTACAAGGGCCGCTGGTGGAAACGCTTTGGCTGGCGTAAACGCCGCGCTATTGAGCTGCTGCACCGGGTCGGGATTAAAGATCATAAAGATGCCATGCGCAGCTACCCGTACGAGTTAACCGACGGCGAATGCCAGAAGGTGATGATTGCCATTGCGCTAGCCAACCAGCCGCGTTTGTTGATTGCGGACGAACCCACCAACGCCATGGAGCCGACCACCCAGCTGCAAATTTTCAAGCTGCTGACGCGTCTGAACCAGTACAACAACACCACCATTTTGCTGATCAGCCATGACCTGCAGATGCTGAGTCAGTGGGCCGATAAAATTAACGTGATGTACTGTGGGCAAACCGTGGAAAGCGCGACCAGCGAAGAGTTAATCGCTACGCCGCACCACCCTTATACCCAGGCGCTTATTCGCGCGATCCCGGACTTTGGCAGCCCGATGCCCCATAAAAGCCGCCTGAACACGATGCCAGGGGCAATACCGTTACTGGAACATTTACCCATGGGTTGTCGACTCGGGCCGCGCTGCCCCTATGCCCAGCGCGAATGTATTGAAACCCCGCGCCTGACGGGAGCAAAAAACCACCTGTATGCCTGCCACTTCCCGCTGAATATGGAGAGCCAGTGATGGTCGAAACGTTGCTCGAGGTTCGCAATTTAAGTAAGACGTTTCGTTACCGGACCGGCCTGTTCCGCCGCCAGCATGTTGACGCGGTAAAACCGCTGAGTTTTACCCTGCGTGAAAAACAGACGCTGGCGATTATTGGCGAGAACGGCTCCGGTAAATCAACCCTTGCCAAAATGCTGGCGGGGATGGTGGAACCCACCACGGGCGAAGTGGCGATCAACGATCATTTGTTGCAGTACGGCGATTATACCTACCGTAGCCAGCATATTCGCATGATCTTTCAGGATCCGAGTACCTCGCTAAATCCGCGCCAGCGCATCTCGCAGATCCTCGACTTCCCGCTGCGCCTGAATACCGATCTGGAGCCGGAAGCGCGCCATAAGCAGATCGTCGAAACGTTGCGCATGGTGGGCCTGCTTCCCGACCACGCCAGCTACTACCCGCATATGCTGGCCCCCGGGCAAAAGCAGCGTCTGGGCCTGGCGCGGGCGCTGATTCTGCGCCCAAAAGTGATTATTGCTGATGAAGCGCTGGCCTCTCTGGATATGTCCATGCGTTCGCAACTGATTAATCTGATGCTCGAACTGCAGGAAAAACAAGGTATTGCCTATATTTACGTGACACAGCATATCGGCATGATGAAACACATCAGCGATAAAGTGATAGTGATGCATCAGGGGGAAGTCGTTGAGCGCGGCAGTACCGCTGAGGTGCTCGCCTCTCCGCTACATGATTTGACTAAGCGCCTGATTGCCAGCCACTTTGGTGAAGCGCTGACGGCAGATGCGTGGCGTAAGGATCGCTGAGCCCCCTAACAGGAATGACCTCTGGCGAAGCGATAACCAGTCAGGGTCGCGGCCTGAAAATAAGGTGACACAACACCGCGCGAGTGGGATATAATTTCACTTTCGTGTTGAAAAATTGTGACCAATCATTGGCAACTTGATGATTATACAGTTATAAAATTAGCAGAAACTATAAGGATTCAAAGCTATGGGTTTTCTTACCGGTAAACGCATTCTGATCACTGGCGTCGCCAGTAAACTCTCCATTGCCTACGGTATCGCGCAGGCGATGCACCGTGAAGGTGCTGAACTGGCCTTCACTTATCAGAATGAAAAACTGAAAGGCCGTGTGGAAGGTTTTGCTGCCGACCTGGGTTCAAGCCTGGTTCTGCCGTGCGACGTGGCAGAAGATGCCAGCATCGATGCAATGTTTGCCGAGCTTGCCAAAAGCTGGCCGAAGTTTGACGGTTTCGTTCACTCCATTGGCTTCGCGCCAGGGGACCAGTTAGATGGCGACTACGTGAATGCGGTAACCCGTGAAGGCTTCAAAATTGCTCACGACATCAGCTCCTACAGCTTCGTCGCGATGGCTAAAGTTTGCCGTGAAATGCTCAACCCGGGTTCCGCGCTGCTGACTCTGTCTTACCTGGGCGCCGAGCGTGCAATCCCTAACTACAACGTTATGGGTCTGGCTAAAGCCTCTCTGGAAGCTAACGTGCGCTATATGGCGAACGCGATGGGTCCGGAAGGCGTACGTGTGAACGCCATTTCTGCCGGTCCAATCCGTACTCTGGCCGCCTCTGGCATTAAAGATTTCCGTAAAATGCTGTCACATTGCGAAGCGGTAACGCCGATTCGTCGTACCGTGACCATTGAAGATGTGGGTAACTCCGCAGCGTTCCTGTGTTCCGACCTGTCTGCCGGCGTTTCCGGTGAAGTGCTGCACGTTGACGGCGGCTTCAGCATCGCGGCAATGAACGAACTGGAACTGAAAGACTAATTCCTTTTCGCCACGCGGGTAGGCATTCGCCTACCCCGTCATTTTGCCCCCGCTCAGTTATGCCTTTCTGATATTTGTTATCACCTATCATTCTTTTGTCGTGTTGCTGGGTTACGCCAGGATAAAGCAGCAAACCAGGCCGTCAGGTGTTTTCCCCGGCTGGTAAACTCTTTGACCAAGGAATGACCATGGAACAACGCCGAATGTCAGCTAAAGGCCAGTGGTATCATGAAACCCAGTCCAGCCGCGGCGATGATGCAGTGCTGCCGCTGGTTCCCGAGGCGGCGTTCCACAATGACCGATTTTTACTCGACCTCAATCTCAGCAGTGAACAACGCCATGCGCACCAGGATTGGCTTACGGCTGCGCGTGCTGCCAGTGAATGTCTGTTGCCCGACAATAGCCCTGTGACCCGCTTACACACGCTAAGCTGCTATGATCGGCTGAGCACCGCGCTCACCGTGGCGCAGGTCTATGGGGTACAGCGTCTGTGTAACCATTATGCGGCCCGCCTGGCCCCCCAGCCGGGACCTGACTCATCGCGCGAAAGCAATCGTCGTCTGACTCAAATCACCCAGTATGCCCGCCAGCTTGCCAGCCAGCCGACATTGATTGACGACGCTGCCCGCTCGCAGCTTGATGAAGTGGCGCTGTCGGTGAATGATGTGGTGACCTTCAACCAGCTGATTGGTTTTATCGGCTTTCAGGCGCGGGTGATTGCGGTATTTCAGGCGCTTCAGGGACTACCTGTGCGCTGGCTACCGGGGCTTGATACCCAGCAAGATGCCAGCGCTGAGCTATTCCTTGCAGGAGAAAAGCAGTGGCAGGCGGGACTGCCTGCCGTTGAGGGGCGTTACGCCAATACCGGGCAGCTCGAAGTCTTCAATCAGTGCCTGCCGCAGAGCGTATTGCAAGAGATGAGCTGGCTGCTGCTTCACGATGCTACGGCGCTTGCCGCGCTTGGCCAGATAACCAGGATATTGCTGGCGGAAACCACGCATGCCTGTAACGATCGGCTTTTGGTGGGGTTGCTCACCGCCCGTATCAATGGCAGCGTCAGCTGCTTTACGGATTTTGCCCGTGCATGGCGCGGTGAAAATGGCTTGCCAGAAGCGATGCGTAATGGTGAAAGAGCCCTTCAGGCATGGTGTCACAATCGTCCACGTGAACAAGCCATCATTCAGGCGGTACGCGTATTAACCCGCGCGCCTGGCAGTTTTAGCGCCGCCCAGCTGCAACCGCTGTTTGAGTGGGGCCTTAGTGAAACAGAGGTTTTGCGCCTGCTGGTCAGTGCCGGCGTATATGGCTGGCTCAATCGCTTAAAAATTGGGCTTGGCAATGCCCGCTAACCCGTGGAACGCCAGCGCTTTTGCGGCAAACAGCGCTTGCCGCAAAGGGTGGTTTCGCGTAAAACTGTCAGCCGCTCTTTTGGCCACGAAAACGAAAAAACATGTTTCAGGATAACCCGCTGCTCGCGCAGCTTAAACAGCAACTGCACGCCCAGACGCCACGCGTTGAAGGCGTGGTAAAAGGTACGGAAAAAGGCTTTGGCTTCCTCGAAGTGGATTCCCAGAAAAGTTACTTTATTCCGCCGCCGCAGATGAAAAAAGTGATGCACGGTGACCGCGTAAGCGCGGTGATTCATACCGACAAGGACCGCGAAACCGCTGAGCCAGAAGAGCTTATCGAACCGTTCCTCGGCCGGTTTGTTGGCCGCGTACAGCGTAAAGATGACCGCCTGTCTATCGTGCCGGATCACCCATTATTACGTGACGCGATTCAGTGTCGTGCTGACCGTAACGTGACGCATGATTTCCAGAATGGCGACTGGGCCGTCGCTGAAATGAAGCGCCACCCGCTGAAAGGCGACCGCGGTTTCTACGCTGATCTGACCCAATTTATCACCTTTGGCGACGACCACCTTGCCCCATGGTGGGTGACACTGTCACGCCATAATCTTGAACGTGAAGCGCCAGACGGCGTGGCGACGGAAATGCTGGATGAAGGCCTGGCGCGTGAAGATTTAACCGCGCTGGATTTCGTCACCATTGATAGCGCCAGCACCGAAGATATGGATGATGCGCTGTACGTTGAAGAACTTGCCGATGGCAAACTGCAGCTGACCGTCGCCATCGCCGATCCGACCGCCTGGATTGCCGAAGGCAGTAAACTTGACGAGATCGCGAAAGTTCGCGCCTTCACCAATTACCTGCCGGGCTTTAACATCCCGATGCTGCCTCGCGAGCTGTCTGACGATTTATGCTCGCTGCGTCCTGACGTCACGCGTCCGGTTGTTGCCTGCCGTATGGTTATCGGGCAAGACGGCAGCATTGCAAACGAGATTAACTTCTTCGTGGCCACCATCGAGTCAAAAGCCAAACTGGCGTATGACGATGTCTCCAGCTGGCTGGAAGAAAAAGGCGGCTGGCAGCCACCGAGCGCAGCGATTGCTGCACAAATCCGTCTGCTGGAGCGCGTTTGCCAAAGCCGCGCCGACTGGCGCCGCACCCACGCTCTGGTGTTTAAAGACCGCCCTGATTACCGCTTCGTATTAGGTGAAAAAGGGGAAGTGCTGGATATCGTGGCTGAATCACGCCGCATTGCGAACCGCATCGTTGAAGAGGCGATGATTGCCGCAAACGTCTGTGCGGCCCTCGTTCTGCGTGAAAAACTCGGTTTCGGCGTGTATAACGTCCACACCGGTTTCGACCCGGCCAACATTGAACAGCTGGCTACCATGCTGCAAGGTCACGGCCTTGAGGTGGATGCGCAAGAAGTGCTGACGCTTAACGGATTCTGCAAGCTGCGCCGGGAACTGGACGCACAGCCAACCGGCTTCCTGGACAGCCGCATTCGTCGTTATCAGTCGTTTGCCGAAATCAGCACCGAGCCTGGCCCACATTACGGCCTGGGTCTGGAAGCTTATGCCACCTGGACGTCGCCGATTCGTAAATACGGCGATATGATCAACCATCGTCTGCTAAAAGCGATTATCAAAGGCGGATCCGCAGCTCGCCCGGCAGAAGAGATCACGGTGCAGATGGCGGAACGCCGTCGCCTGAATCGCATGGCAGAACGCGACGTGGGTGACTGGCTGTATGCTCGCTTCCTGAAAGATAAAGCCGGAACGGATACCCGTTTCAGCGCTGAGATCGTTGATGTGAGCCGTGGCGGGATGCGCGTACGCCTGGTGGATAATGGCGCGGTCGCCTTTATCCCTGCCCCATTCATCCATGCCGTGCGTGACGAAATGGTATGCAGCCAGGAAGCAGGCACCGTGCAAATCAAAGGCGAAGTGGCTTACAAAGTGACGGATGTGATTGATGTCACTATCGCTGAAGTACGTATGGAAACCCGTAGCGTGATTGCACGCCCGGCAATCTGACGAAATTTGTGATTCCGGGTGAAAGGGCTGAACCTCGTGTTCAGCTCAGGCTGATAACCACAAGGAAGGAAAAGCGTCGTTTTTCCTTCCTTGTCGGCAACGATGGCGATGCGTCGATTAAAATACCAGCAATCATTCAGACATCTTATGTGGTAGCCTCAAGTTTCCCCTGATAACCGAAATCATCCCATTAAGTATGCCCCTACCGTACCAGTATCCAGAACACCTGCGATATACGCTTGAAACGCTCCCCTCTAAGCCCGGCGTATACATTTTTTACGGTTCCGATCGGACCTTTCCCCTCTATATTGGGAAAAGCATTAACATACGCAGCCGTGTGCAATCCCACTTCAGAACAGAATCTGAGGCGAAATTACTGCATATGACTACCCATATAGATTTTCACCCAACGATGGGTGAAATTGGGGCGCTGTTGCTTGAGTCACAGCTTATAAAAAATCAAAGTCCGTTATTCAACAAACGCTTGCGAATTGCTCGCAGACTTTGCGCGCTGCGCATTACTGAGAAAACCACGCAGTTTGTATTCAGTAACGAAGCAGACTTTACGCAGGCTGATGACCTGTTTGGGTTGTTTAAAACCAAACGCGCTGCTATTGAGCAAATTCGAGAACTCGCTGACCAGCAAAGGCTGTGCTATGGCGTACTGGGACTGGAAAAGCTCTCTGCTGGCAGAGCCTGTTTCCGCTATTCGCTGGGGAAATGCGGCGGCGCCTGTTGCGGTGTGGAAAGTGTAGCAGCGCATCAACACAGGCTCAGAGAGTCGCTTGAATCCTTGAAAGTCCGCAGCTGGCCCTACCCCGGGCGCATTGCTATAGAAGAGAAATCTGGCGATCTGGCCGAATACCATGTGCTCAGCAACTGGCTATATCTGGGAACGGTAACCTCGCCTGAGGCTGGAAAATCAATGATAACGCCGCCAGCGTACTTTGACCGCGACAGTTACAAAATCCTCTGCCGGTACGTTTTCCCGCGGGAAGGATTGAAGATTATCGAGCTGGACCAGTAGGCTGGTTTTCGGCGACTCCAGCACCGATGCATCTAAAAATCCCACGGGTGATAAAAAACCATAAAAATCATCTATCATCATGGTGAGTATGGAAAACAGAAGCGCTGCGGCTTAGATGTTGCTTGCTGCCCTGGCCCAATCCAGGTCAAAGCAGGCGCGCTATTAATCAGGGGAACCCTATCAAGCCCTGCCATTTCAGGCATATATACGTGCAGGTTACGCGGCCCATATAGCGCCGGTCACAAAATAAGAATAATCTTACCGCATGTTTTCAATTAGTTAGTCGTACAAATCTTACTCTTGCTACTATAAATAACAGACTGACGCACTACGTCGGCCCTGCTTCAGGAGAGAGCATGAAAGAAGATTTGCAGCAGAATCTGCTCTACCGTTATTTAGGGACAACCAGCCCATACTGGCGTTTAGCGAGCGATAGCAATGCGCTGCAACTGGCCGCCAGCGAACATTCGCATATCAGCCAGATGGTCGAGCTCGCGCCCTGCCGGGCAGAGCAAATCCGCCAGATGACGGTCATTACTTCAAGCGTCACCATGCCAGTTGCGCTGTCCGGCCATGAAGTTTCGCTCAATCTGGTGGGCCGCAAGGTATCCAAAAAAGAGTGGGCAGGCTCAGCATCGGCCTGGAATGACACCCCTTCTGTTGCCCGCGATTTGGTGCAGGGTCTCTCTTTTGCTGAACAGGTGGTTTCTGAGGCAAACTCCGTCATCGTGATCCTCGACAGATTAGGCAATATTCAGCGTTTCAATCGGTTAAGTGAAGAATATACCGGCCTTAAAGAACAAGAGGTTATTGGGCAGAACGTGTTTAAATTATTTATGAGCCGCCGGGAAGCGGCAGCGTCGAAACGCAATATCAGCGGCTTCTTCCGTAACGGGAACTCTTATGAAGTCGAACGCTGGATAAAAACCCGCAAAGGCCAGCGGCTATTTCTGTTTCGTAATAAATTTGTCCACAGCGGCAGCGGCAAAAATGAAATCTATCTGATTTGCTCTGGTACCGACATTACCGAAGAACGGCGCGCTCAGGAGCGCCTGCGCGTCCTGGCGAACACCGACACCATTACCGGTCTCCCCAACCGCAATGCCATCAACGATCTTATTACCCGCGCCATTGAGCGTCGTGGAGCGACTCAGGTAGGGATCGTGTATCTCGATCTGGATAACTTCAAAAAAGTGAATGACGCCTACGGCCACATGTTTGGCGACCAGCTATTGCAGGCGGTGTCGCTGGCTATTTTAAGCTGTCTTGATGAAGGGCAGATTCTGGCCCGGCTTGGCGGCGATGAATTTATTGTCTTAGCCACCAACACCTCTCAGGCCACGCTTGAGGCGATGTCATCTCGCATCCTGGCACGCCTGAAGCAGTCATTCCGCATCGGCCTGATTGAAGTCTACTCCGGCTGTTCATTAGGTATCTCCCTGGCGCCTCAGCACGGTGAGGACCGCGAAAGCCTGATAAGCAATGCCGATACCGCAATGTACACCGCCAAAGAGAGCGGGCGCGGTAAGTTCTGCGTGTTCGCACCGGAAATGAATCAGCGGGTATTTGAATATTTATGGCTTGATACCCACTTACGAAAAGCCCTGGAAAATGACCAACTGGTGATCCACTACCAGCCGAAAATGACCTGGCGCGGTGAAGTCAGGAGCCTTGAAGCCTTAGTTCGCTGGCAGTCGCCGGAGCGCGGGCTGATCCCCCCGCTGGATTTTATCTCATACGCCGAAGAGTCCGGCTTAATCGTACCGCTTGGCCGCTGGGTGATGTTAAGCGTGGTGCAGCAGGTGGCGAAATGGCGCGACAAAGGCATGACTATGCGCGTCGCGGTCAACGTTTCTGCCCGCCAGCTAGCCGACCAGACCATTGTTAGCGTTCTGAAACAGGCGCTGAAGGATCTCAATTTTGAATACTGCCCAATCGACGTGGAGCTGACCGAAAGCTGCCTGATTGAAAATGAAGATCTCGCCCTTTCCGTTATCCAACAGTTCAGCCGTCTCGGCGCGCAAGTGCATTTAGATGACTTTGGTACCGGCTACTCTTCCCTGTCGCAGCTTGCCCGCTTCCCGATTGACGCCATTAAACTTGACCAAAGTTTCGTGCGCGATATTCATAAACAGTCAGTGTCGCAATCGCTGGTGCGGGCTATTGTCGCCGTAGCGCAGGCGCTCAATTTACAGGTTATTGCCGAAGGGGTAGAGAATCAGAAAGAAGACGCCTTTCTGACGAAGAACGGCGTCAACGAACGGCAGGGTTACTTATTTGCTAAACCCATGCCTGCGGCCGTATTTGAGCGCTGGCTAAAACGCTATCTGGCCAGAACGGCACGTTAAGCATACCGACAATGCCCTTAGCTTCAGGGCGAAACGCGGCAGCGTACCAGCCTGCGGCGCAGGCATTAATTGCGCACGCAATCGCAATCGGCCCTTCTCTTTCGGCGGCTTTTTTTGCATTATGAAAGCAATATTTTTCCTAAAAACAGGATGCACTATGCCTTCAGTGGACCCTCTGCAACTGGCAAAACGTATTGATATCGTGCTGGATATTCTGGTGGGTGGCGACCACGCTTCCGCCATTAATAATCTGGAAATTTTAAAAGCGGAATTACTCGCCATCACGAATAAAGAACCACAAAAAGAGAGCGACCTGAAAAAGTCGCCCTGGGAAATTTAAACCTGGCGTTGCTGGCAACTGCGTTATTTTACAGGCTCAGGGAGCCAAAAGCGCCCTGTCAGTCTTTCTCGAAAGCCGCGATGGCCGCAGTCACGGCCGGGGTGGTTAAAAGCTGTTCCGTTACTGCCTTATCTCCGGACGCGCAGGATGATATTATAGCCCGCACGGAACATACTCTTTGATAATCCCGGCGGCACAGAATGCGCCGCCTTAAAATTGGCTGATATGAACTCCAGACAACAAATTATTTTACAGATGGTTATCGATCAAGGCCGGGTGAGCGTGGCCTCACTCGCTAAAGCAACCGGCGTTTCAGAGGTGACGATCCGCCAGGACCTTAATCTTCTGGAGAAAAAGAGCTACCTGCGGCGCGCTCATGGCTACGCCGTTCCGCTCGACAGCGAAGATGTCGAAACGCGCATGATGAACAATTATTCGCTGAAACGTCATCTTGCCGATTTTGCCGCCACCCTGGTCAACGATGGTGAAACCATCTTCATTGAAAACGGCAGCTGTAACGCCCTGCTGGCGCGCGCATTAGCCGAGCAGAAAAAAATCACTCTGATCACCGTCAGCAGCTACATTGCCCACCTTCTCAAAGACACCGACTGCGAAGTCGTACTGCTTGGCGGCATCTATCAGAAGAAGAGTGAAAGTATGGTTGGACCGCTAACGCGCCAGTTTATTCAGCAGGTCCATTTCAGCAAAGCGTTCATCGGCATCGACGGCTTCTTGCCGGAAACCGGATTTACCGGCCGCGATATGATGCGTGCCGATGTGGTGAATACCGTGCTGGAAAAAGGGAGCGAAACGATTATTCTGACGGACAGCAGCAAGTTTGGCGCCATGCACCCTTATCCTCTTGGCCCCATCTCGCGAATTAGCCGCGTCATCACCGACGATGCGCTGAGTGAAAGCGCAGGCCAGCAGCTGCAGAAGAGCGGCGTTCAGGTCAATATCGTTAAACAGTTCCCTCTCGTATAACTCTCTGAAACGGCCTGTGCGGATTGCAGGCCGTTCTCTTATCAGAATTATCCTGCCGACCCTTTAAGATTATTTACCTGTTGTTATTTCCCGTACAAATTAAAATGTTTATTAACGATGTAACAGGAAGTGATAATCACCGGCGTTATTTTTAAATATATCGTTAAGCCGTTTCACGGTAATTTTCTTTAAGTTGGTCGATTGCCACTATACTTAACAGGAAACTTATTTCCGTGAATCACTCATTCAGGAGAAAGTATGATGACCTTAAATAACAAAAAAATTGCTGCCGTTGTGCTGGCTTTGACCGTTGCGATGTCGCTGAGCGCATGCTCTAACTGGTCCAAACGTGACCGTAGCACCGCGATTGGCGCAGGCGCAGGTGCTTTAGGCGGCGCGGTATTAACCGATGGCAGCACCCTGGGCACATTAGGCGGTGCCGCGGTTGGGGGGATTATCGGTAACCAGGTAGGTAAATAAAGCTGAATGCCCGAAAAGCTTAAAACGCTTTAATTGATTATAAAAACTTTACTCTTCAGAGTCTGGCTTTCAGCAGGGATATTAATATCCCCAGCCTGATAATCATAAAGAAGGAAAAACCATGCGTTTTCCTTCTTTATCAGCAAACTTCCCCGGTATAAGGCCTGCGAGGATTACCCCGTAATGGCTTCCATCGCCTGCAAAATACGCTTGTCGGATATCGGATACGGCGTCCCCAGCTGTTGCGCGAAGAAACTGACGCGCAGCTCCTCAATCATCCAGCGGATCTCCTGCACATCTTCATCAACGCGGCGCGCTGGCGGCAGTTTATTCAGCCACTGCTGCCAGCTTTGCTGCACATGTTCGACCTTCAGCATTTGCACACGGTCGCGATGCGGATCGACCGCCATTTTTTCCAGCCGTTTCTCAATAGCATTCAGATAACGCAGCGTATCGCCCAACCGTTTGTAGCCATTTCCGGTGACGAAACCACGATACACCAGCCCGCTCATCTGCGCTTTCACATCCGACAGCCCCAGCGCCATAGTCATATCCACGCGCCCTTTCAGCCGCTTGTTGATATTGAATACGGCGGTGAGGATTTGCTCCACCTGCTTCGCAATCTCCACCACCGTGTCGTTGAGTTCCGCACGGACTTTTTCATGCAGTGCCGCAAAGCCCTCTTCGCTCCATACCGGGCCACCTGCCTGTGCGATCAGCTTATCGACGCCGCATGAGATGCAGTCGTCGATCAGATCCAGCACCTTACCGTAAGGGTTGAAATACAGGCCAAGCTTGGCTTTGTTTGGCAGCTTTTCATGCAGATACTTAATCGGCGAAGGGATGTTGAGCAGCAGCAAGCGGCGCAGGCCACGCCACATCGCCTGCTGCTGTTCCAGCGGGTTATCAAACAGCTTGATCGCCACGCTCTCTTTTTCATCCACCAGCGCCGGGAACGCCTTCATGCGGTAGCTGCCGCGTTTTTGCTCGTAGCTTTCCGGCAGCGATCCAAAGCTCCAGATATGCAGGCCGCTTTGTTCGATGCCGTCATCCGCCACCGCCGAGAGCGTTTGCTGAACTTTCTCTTTCAGGCCGCCTTTCAACTCGCTAAGGTCTTTGCCCTCTTTGAGCTTTTTGTTGTGCTCATCCACCACGCGGAAAGTCATTTTCAGGTGATCGGGCACCTGATCCCAGTGCCAGTCTTCGCGGTCGATGGTGATGCCCGACATGCGGCGGAATTCACGCTCTAAACTTTCCAGCAGCGGCAAGTCCAGAGGTGTGGCGCGGCCTAAAAACGCTTCGGCATAGTTTGGCGCCGGAACAAAATTACGGCGCACCGGTTTTGGCAGCGACTTAATCAGCGCAATCACCAGTTCGCGCCGCACGCCCGGAATTTGCCATTCAAACCCGGCTTCTTCTACCTGGTTTAACAGCGGCAGCGGAATATGCACCGTTACGCCATCGGCATCGGCCCCCGGCTCAAACTGATAGGTCAGGCGCAGCTTGAGGTTGCCCTGATGCCAGAAGTTCGGATAGTCGAGCTTGCTGACTTGCTCCGCGCCCTCTTTTATCAGCATGCTCTTTTCGAAATTAAGCAGGTCCGGCGTCTCTTTACTGACCTTTTTCCACCAGCTGTCGAAGTGGCGGGCGGAAATCACATCGTGAGCGATACGTTGGTCATAAAACTCAAACAGCGTGTCGTCATCCACCAGAATGTCGCGGCGCCTGGATTTATGCTCCAGCTCTTCAATCTCGTTGCGCAGCCTGAGGTTATCGCGGAAGAACGCGTGGCGCGTCTGCCAGTCTCCCTCGACTAACGCATGGCGGATAAACAGTTCACGGCACAGCGCCGGGTCGATCTGGCTGTAGTTCACGCTACGGGCCGCCA
The DNA here is from genome assembly GCF_003818135.1 of Buttiauxella warmboldiae. GTDB lineage: Bacteria > Pseudomonadota > Gammaproteobacteria > Enterobacterales > Enterobacteriaceae > Buttiauxella > Buttiauxella warmboldiae. The sequence continues at coordinate 32,732 of NZ_RPOH01000004.1, forward strand.
CAATCGGCAAGCCGTAGAGCGTCACTTTTTCGCTCGCCATGACCGCGCCCTGCGATTTCTCCCAGTGCGGTTCGCTGTAAGAGCGTTTCAGCAGATGCTGCGCCAGCGGTTCGACCCATTCAGGGTCGATTCTTGCCGCAATACGCCCCCACAGGCGGCTGGTTTCCACCAGTTCGGCCACCATCGTCCATTTTGGCGGTTTCTTAAATAAACCGGAGCCCGGGAAGATAGAGAAACGGGCGTTACGCGCCCCGGTGTATTCCTGTTTATCGGCATCTTTCTGGCCGATATGGGAAAGCAAGCCGGTCAGCAAAGCGCAGTGAACGGAGCGGAAATCCGCCGGTTCACTGTTAACAGGCAAACCGAGTTCTTTCACCACCTGGCGCAGTTGGGTGTAGATATCTTGCCACTCGCGCACGCGCAGGTAGTTGAGATAATCGAGCTTGCACTGGCGGCGGAACTGGTTAGACGACAGCTCTTTTTGCTGCTCGCCCAGGTAGTTCCACAGGTTTACAAAGCTAAGGAAATCCGACTCTTTGTCGTGGAAACGACGATGTTTTTCATCAGACGCCTGCTGTTTGTCCATCGGGCGCTCGCGCGGGTCCTGGATCGACAGGCCAGCGGTGATGATCATCACTTCACGCACGCAGCCAAATTTCTGCGCTTCCAGCACCATTCGCGCCAGGCGCGGGTCGACTGGCAATTGCGCCAGCTGGCGGCCAGAAGGCGTGAGTTGATACACGCCTGAGTTGGCTTCGGTGGCGATCGCCCCGAGTTCTTCCAGCAGCCGCACGCCATCCTGAATATTGCGTTTATCCGGGGCTTCCACAAACGGGAAGGCGGCGATGTCGCCAAGCCCCAGCGAGGTCATCTGCAAGATAACCGACGCAAGGTTAGTGCGCAGAATTTCCGGGTCGGTAAATTCCGGGCGCGACAGGAAATCATCTTCGGAATAGAGGCGAATACAGATCCCGTCGGAAACACGCCCACAGCGGCCTTTGCGCTGGTTGGCTGAAGCCTGAGATACAGGCTCAATCGGCAGGCGCTGCACTTTAGTACGGTAGCTGTAGCGGCTGATACGCGCGGTGCCCGGATCAATAACGTATTTAATGCCCGGCACGGTCAGCGAGGTTTCCGCCACGTTAGTGGCCAGCACGATACGCCGCCCGATATGGGACTGGAATACGCGGTTTTGCTCGCTGTTAGACAGGCGCGCGTACAGCGGCAGCACTTCGGTGTGCGGCAGATTAAGCTTGTTTAACGCATCAGCGGTGTCACGGATTTCGCGCTCGCCGCTCATGAAAATCAGAATGTCTCCGGCGCTTTCACGGCCGAGTTCATCTACCGCGTCGAAGATCGCCTGCAGCTGATCGCGGTCGGTATCATCGGCCTCTTCCACCATCGGGCGATAGCGCACTTCAACCGGGTAAGTACGACCAGACACTTCGATAATCGGCGCGTTGTTGAAGTGGCGCGAGAAGCGTTGCGGGTCGATGGTCGCAGAGGTAATGATGATTTTCAGATCCGGGCGACGCGGCAGCAGCTCGCGCAAATAGCCCAGCAGGAAATCGATATTCAGGCTGCGTTCGTGCGCTTCATCAATGATGATGGTGTCGTACTGCATCAGCAGGCGGTCCTGCTGAATTTCCGCCAGCAGGATGCCGTCGGTCATCAGTTTGACCATAGTGTTTTCACTGACGTGGTCAGTAAAACGCACCTTATAGCCAACACAGCCGCCCGGCTCCGTTTGCAACTCTTCCGCAATACGGTTCGCCACGGTTCGCGCCGCCAGGCGGCGAGGCTGAGTGTGGCCAATCAGACCCTTCACGCCGCGCCCCAGCTCCATACAGATTTTTGGTAGCTGCGTAGTTTTACCTGAGCCAGTTTCCCCCGCCACGATAACCACCTGATGGTCGCGAATGGCATCGAAAATGTCCTGCTTTTTCTGGCTTACAGGTAAATTTTCTGGGTAAGTGATTTTTGGGCGCGAAGCTTCACGCAGCAGGACCTTACCGGCGGCGGAGTCAATCTCTTGCGCCAGCGAATCAAGCACACCCTGCTGCGATTCAGGATTTTTCACCTTCTTCGCACCATGCAAACGGCGGGAGAAGCGTTGTCTGTCGCGTAGCATTAAGCCATCAAGGCGCGAGAATAATGAGGACAGTGAAGGTTTTATATTTTCCATTGCGTAATCATCACGGCAGCGCACTGCCTGGTAAGTCTGTATCGTCAATTAGCGCTAGGTTAGCACATCACGCCTTTTGACGCCTTGTTCAATAAAATCGAACATTGAGTTCGATATATTGCGCTATCACTGCAATCGGATTGTGAATAAAGTAGCTTCCAGCGAACGGGCAATCAGTCCCGAATGAACATCACAAAGGAATCACCCATGAGCAAAGTTTTAGTCCTGAAGTCCAGCATCCTGGCAGGTTATTCTCAGTCAAATCAGCTGTCCGACTATTTTGTTGAACAATGGCGTGAAGAGCATAGCGCAGATGAGATCACCGTGCGCGATCTAGCGGCAAATCCAATTCCGGTGCTGGATGGCGAGCTGGTGGGTGCGCTGCGTCCGAGCGATGCTCCCCTGTCACCGCGTCAGCAAGAAGCCTTAGCGCTGTCTGACGAACTGATCGCCGAGCTGAAAGCTCACGACGTGATTGTGATCAACGCCCCAATGTATAACTTCAACATTCCAACACAGTTGAAGAACTACTTTGATCTGATAGCGCGTGCAGGCGTGACTTTCCGCTACACCGAAAAAGGCCCGGAAGGCCTGATTACCGGCAAACGTGCTGTGGTGCTGACCAGCCGCGGCGGTATTCATAAAGATACCCCAACCGATCTGCTGGTGCCATACCTGAATATTTTCCTGGGCTTTATTGGTATTACCGATGTGAATTATGTCTTCGCTGAAGGCATTGCTTACGGTCCGGAAGTGGCAACCAAAGCACAAAGCGATGCAAAAGCGGCGATTGATAGCATCGTGACGGCTTAATCAGTCACCGGGTATAGCGTGCAAAACGGCAACCATTGAGTTGCCGTTTTGCATTGTTATCGCATACCTGCTACTTACGCTTCGGCAAAGTCTTCAGCAGCTCATCCGGGCTAATCGAGGCCACCACGCTGCTGCCGGGCAGTGGCATTTTCAGGATATGGTTTTTCATCCTGCCGATTACGTGCATTTCGCACGGTTTGCAGTCAAATTTCAGCGTCAGCACTTCATCCTGATGCACCAGCTGCATCGGCGTGGCTTTCCAGCTTTTCACTGACCCCTTCGCCTGTTTCGGGCAGAGGTTAAAGGCGAAACGCAGGCAGTGTTTAGTGATCATCACCGGCACCTCGCCCTTCTCTTCATGCGCTTCATAGGCCGCATCGATCAGCTGCACGCCATAGCGCTGATAAAATTCTCGCGCTTTATGGTTGTACACGTTGGCAAGGAAGGTCAGATGCGTGTCTGGATAAACCGGAGGCGGTACGCTAACCGGTTTACGGCTGCCGCGTTGATAGCGCTGCAAACGGGCCTCGGTCAGCTCGTCAATCGCTTCACGGCGCAGCTGATTTAACTGGCTGTTTGGCACAAACAAAGGGGCCGGCAAATTGAGATCCACTTTACGCGCCTGATACAGAGTCTGCCCCAGTTTTGCCAGGCTATCGCGCAGGTTTGAATAGGCTTTTTCCGGGTTGTTCGCTACCGCGAATGGTCCTTCCAGCGTTTTCGTCACGCTAACGCCGTCTTCACTGGTAAGGGTTAGTACCAGCTGTTCTTCCCAGCCGCCAAGCTCAAAATCCACCGCAATGCGCCGCTCGCTGGAGGTTTTTGTCAACGCCTGCTGCCAGTTGTGGTCGAGGTTGCGGTTCAAAGGATGATTAGGACGCAGGTTTTTCAGGGCGTCCGGCATCTCATTTGGCCAGACGCGATACTGGTTTTTAGCGGTTTTTTCCACGGTATTGGCGCGAAAACCAACGATATCTCGCTTGATCAGCACGTTCAGCCCGTCGCCATTGGTCAGTGAATCGGTAACGCTGACATCAAGAAAATCTTTACCCACCTTCAGCACTTCACCTACCGGCAGGCCGATATATTTTGGCGAATCAAACGCGCCGATATCGATTTTGCGCTCGTTGACAAAATAGTCAGTGCTGCCACGGTGGAAGGTTTTATCCGGCGAAGGGATAAAGAAATGCGTGGTTTTCCCCGCAGAGGCACGCGCCAAATCACCGCGCTGCTCCATTAACTCATCCAGCAGCTGGCGGTAATAAGCGGTGATATTTTTCACATAGCTCATATCTTTGTAGCGCCCTTCAATCTTGAAGGAACGCACGCCCGCGTCCACCAGCGCGGCCAGATTGGCGCTCTGGTCGTTATCTTTCATCGACAACAGGTGTTTTTCATAGGCCACTACGCGACCGCGATCGTCTTTTAGCGTATAGGGCAACCGGCAAGCCTGGGAACAATCGCCACGGTTGGCGCTACGCCCGGTCTGGGCGTGTGAAATATTACACTGCCCGGAATAGGCCACACACAGCGCGCCGTGAATAAAGAATTCAATCGTGGCATCAACCTTTTCATGGATGGCGCGGATTTGGTTGAGGTTCAATTCGCGGGCAAGCACGATCTGCGAGAATCCCGCAGCGGAGAGGAATCTGGCTTTTTCTACGCTGCGGATATCGCACTGGGTGCTGGCGTGTAGCTCAATCGGCGGCAGATCCATTTCCAGCACGCCCATATCCTGCACAATCAGCGCATCCACGCCCGCCTGATACAGGTCGTGGATCATACGGCGCGCGGGTTCCAGCTCGTTATCGTGCAGAATCGTGTTGAGCGTAACGAAAATCTTCGCCCCATAACGGTGAGCAAACGGCACCAGCTCTGCGAGATCTTGCAGGCTGTTGCCCGCATTATGGCGTGCGCCAAAACCAGGCCCGCCGATGTAGACCGCATCCGCGCCGTGCAAAATTGCTTCGCGGGCGATAGCGGTGTCACGGGCCGGGCTGAGTAATTCAAGATGATTGGCGTGCAGGCGCATAGTGAGTCTGTTTCTATGTTATGGGCGAAAGGCGGCTATTGTAGTCAGATTGGGCGCGTAAGCATAGATCCGTAAAAATCAGCCTGGCGAACCGCCTAATCGCCGCTCTTTTTACTCTCCGACATATTTGCTGCGAACGTTTAATCAACACTAAGAACAGCGAGTTAGCCGCTAAAGACGGTGTATTACGAAAAATTTTAATTTATACTTCCCGCGGGAATAATTACCGAGAGTGATCATATTAAACCTGGCTAAATGGGCGCGATGTGAGTGACTCAGCTAAGATGATAGAAAATGCCAAAAAACATAGAACATTCAAAGTTATACCAATCAGAAGGCGTCAGGCTGTTATATGACAACTCGTTACCGGGTATTCTGATTACTTTTATTGCTTCTACCCTGCTTGCCTTCACTTTTATCGACAACAATAATCTGCATGCCAAAATAACCTGGTGGCTGATCATGACCACGATGCTGGCTATTCGGGTACTTGACACCCGAATGTGGATAAAAAGTGATGCCGAGTGTAGAAAAAAGAAGCGCTGGATAATCCGTTTCTCCGCCGGTTGTTTAATCACCGCCGCGCTATGGAGCGTCTACGCCGTGACGTTCTATGGGCAATTTTCCATCGAAGAATTCAGCTCGACGAATGTGATACTGGCTGCGATGGCGGGCGGCGCAACCAGTATTCTCTCCGCAAGCTTTACCCTTACCTCGCTGTATAACATTATTATTTTAATGCCGATGTCGATATTGCTGATGATGCAGCCTGAGCAATACAAAATTAATCTTGGCAGTCTCGGCAGCTGTTTTACTTTAATTATGATCGTCTCCTCGGCGCGCTCGGCAAATTATATTAAAGAAACCATCTTGCTGCGTTACCAGAATAAAAAACTGGTCTCCAGCATGGAAGAGACCATCAGAGAAAGAACCCAGGAAATTTATGTTATCTCCAATATTGATTCGCTCACCGGCTTATATAACCGCAGCGCTTTTTTATCAGCGGTTGCAGGGATTGAGCGTGAGTTTCAACAAAATCATATTTCCGGCTTCTCCATTTTCTTTATCGACCTTGATGGCTTTAAAAATATAAATGACACCCTGGGTCACAGTATCGGTGACAAAGTTCTGGTGGCTTTAAGTACCAGGCTGAAAAGTTTTCTTGAATATGGCCATTTCATGTGTCGCTGGGGGGGTGATGAATTTATCATGCTGGTTAAAGAGAGTTCACACGAAGAGGCCCGTGAGCTTGCTGAAAAAATTATCGCCAGCCTATCACTCCCCATCAAATTAGATGACCAAACCGTGGCGCTGAATGCCACCATCGGTATTTCGGCGTGTCCGGAACATGACACCTCAATAACCCGCCTGATTCAGCTGGCGGATATCGCCATGTATTCGCAAAAAGGCAAATATCCTGAACGACTTGCCTTCTACAATCTCGATCTTGAGCGCAATCTGCGCCGTAAAATGACCCTTAATGAAGCCCTGAAAGGCGCTCTGGAGCGCAACGAGTTTCGTTTAATGTATCAACCCATTGTCGATACCACCGGTCAGATCGTCAGTTTTGAAGCCCTGATGCGCTGGCGCTACCGAGAGCAGGAGATCTCCCCGGTTGAATTTATACCGTTAATGGAACAGAGCGGTCGTATCAATCAGGTTGGAAAATGGGTGCTGGAAGAGGCCTGCCGGACGCTGGCGCAAATCCATCAGCAGCATGGCAACATCTGCATGTGTGTCAATATCTCGCTGATTCAGTTTTATGACAAAGGTTTCGTCAATAACGTCAAACAGGTTATCGAACGCTACGCTATTCCGGGACATTTATTGCACCTGGAAGTCACTGAATCACTTTTCCAGTCCGAACAAACGATGATTAATGAGAAAGTAAGCCAGCTGCAACAACACGGCGTCAAATTCTCGGTGGATGATTTTGGTACCGGCTACTCCAGCCTGTCGGTGATTCAGAATATGAATATTGACTATATTAAAATCGATCGTTCGTTTATTCAGCATATTGAGCAGAAGGGTCTTTCTATTGTTCGGGCGGTAATGAATATGTCCCATAGCCTCAATTTCAGCGTGATTGCTGAAGGGGTGGAAACGGAAAAACAGCGCCAGCTTCTTGAGCAATGCGGAATACCTTATATGCAGGGCTACTATTTCTCTCGTCCCCTGGAACACCCCGGCGCATTAGCCTATCTCAACACTGCGATGGTTCAGGAATCCAGCCACTAATTTATCTGTGTGCCGCGCTCTGCTATTGAGCAGAGCGCCTTCCTGGCTTCCCTGCTCTCTTTTCCTGCTTTGTCAGCAATCTCAAAGGGAAGCCGTTTTAATGCTCCGCACCGCGTGTTAACTGTTTTGCCACAGATGGCTTACTCTTTAATGCGTGGAAACTATTCAGGAGCAAACATGACACCTCATCTGCGAATTGCCCGCCCGGTAACGGATCTGACTCAAAGCAAAGAGATGTATTGCCGGGGTTTGGGCCTGCGGGACATCGGGGAATTTAGTGAACATGACGGCTTTAGCGGAGTGATGCTTGGGCTCGATGAGGCAAGCTGGCATCTGGAATTTACGCTTTGCCACCGTCATCCTGTCGAACCCGCCGCCACGGTGGATGACTTATTAGTGCTTTATTATTCGGATAAAGAACAATGGCAAAAAACCTGTCAGCAAATGCTGGATGCAGGTTTTTTAACCATTAATAATTTTAATCCGTACTGGGATGCTGCCGGGCGCACCTTTATTGATAACGACGGTTATCGCATTGTATTACAAAATCGCGCCTGGCCACCGGCTTAACGTTTACGCGCCAGCATAGTGGCAAAACGTAATTTAATACGATTCCCTTGCGCATCGGTTTTATGCAGCTGGCCTATGTCTTCATTGTATTTCAGCAATTCCCAACCCGAGTAGTACTGGCGTAATTCCCCTTCGCTAAAAGCAAAGGGGAAACCGACGTTACAGGGGTAATCTTCGGTATCCATTGCGGCGACAATCAGGTTGTAGCCCCCCACTTTGGTGCAGCGCTGCATATTGGCGATAAGCCCGGGGATGGTATTACGCTCCAGAAACATCATCACCACGGTTGACAGGATAAAATCGTACTCACCGTCGAAGGTTAAGGTATTGAGGTCAACAATATCCGTGGTGATATTTTTCAGCTCTTCCGCGGCAATAATTTTATTCAGGTTGCTGATGCTCATCTGGTTTTTATCCCAGGCGGTGACAGCAAACCCTTTCTGATTCAGATACAGGCTGTTGCGACCATTGCCGCAGCCAAGATCCAGCGTGTTACCCGCGGGCACCAGGGCGGCGGCATTCACCACATCAGAATGGGTGGCGGTTAAGCCATATTTTTCAGCGTAATAATTGTCAGCAAGCATCTTAATTTGTCCTTTTTGCAGGCCGTTCGACACGCAGCAGTAGTTTACCCTGATAAAACAGGATCGCCGTACGTATCAGCAGCAGGCCAATAATGAAATTGGTGAAAGTAGATTGAGCATAGTGCGCGTGACTGAGTTATTCATTTCGTTTAAATTATAAAATGTATTTTAGATGCATTTTATGCGAATGCGCCGCAGAACGCTACACTGGGATTAATCTGCCAGGCTTTAAAAGGACACTCTGCGGGGTATAGCAATGAATAAGTATCAACTAACGGGCGATTATCGGCTGCACGATTATCAGGCCGATGGCAAAAAACAGCAGGTCAAACTCTGGCAGGTGGTAGCGTTATGCGATTTCAACGATGTTAAAGCCGGGCAGCTCGGCGGCTGGATTGAATGTGAAGACAATCTTAGCCAGCGCGGAAACTGCTGGCTTTATGGCAGCGAAAGCGTGGTTTATGGCGGCTCAAGCGTTGATGATGACGCGCAAATCCACGGAACATCGACGCTTTGTCACCGGGCGCATATCAGCGGGAAAAGCGTAGTTAAAGAGTCGCTGGTCAGCGGCGAATGCCGTATTTACGATGCGGCCCGCATTCTTAACGGCAGCCAGATTATTGCCGTCCGTGGCTTAACCGCCGAGCGCGATAAAGTGCTGCAAATTTATGGTAACGCCACGGTCAACGCCTCACGCGTGGTGCACCAGGCCCAGATATTTGGTCACGCCGTGGTGAATCATGCTTTTATTGAGCACCGCGCCGAAGTCTTCGGCCAGGCCATTCTGGAGGGCAATGACGAAAATAATGTCTGGATTTGCGACTGCGCCCGCGTGTTTGATCGCGCGCGCATTATTGCCGGGCGCGGCGACGACCAGATCCCCACCATTCGTTATTCTTCCCAGGTCTATGGCAACGCGCTGATTGAAGGCGACTGCCTGCTTAAACACCAGGTCCATATTTTCGATAACGCCACGCTTATCGGCGGCCCTATTCAACTGGATAATCAAGTGCACATTTACGGGCAGGCACGAGTCAGCGGAAACGTGCTGATAGAAAATAACGTACAGGTTTACGATAAAGCCGCGGTGGATGGCCTGGAGGGCGAGCCGATCCATATTCGCGGCATTAAGGATATTAATGGCGAACAACGCGTTACGCGTTCGCCATTTTATGGCGTGTTCTGAGAGCCGCCCGGTGACTCAACAATCCGCCCATAGATGTTCTGGTCGTGAAACTTACCGTTTAAATACTCGGCCTGTTTCAGGCGTCCTTCAAGGGCGAAACCATTACGCAGCGCCACCTGGTTGCTGGCGGTATTGCTGACAATACATTTAATCACGAAGCGGCGAGCCAGCCCTTCGCGGGCATATTTGTCAATCGTCGCGGCCAGCGCGCGCGAAATAATCCCCTGCCCGATAGCCTCTTGATCCAGCCAGTAACCGATATAAGCGGTTTTATTGGTTGGCTCGACCTGGTTAAATGAAAATACGCCAACCATTTTTTGATGCTGGAAAATCAGGAACATTTTCGCGTAGCCGCGATGGTGCAAAATGTAGTTGCCCTGCGCCATTTTGCGCGAGTCTTCAACCGACAATACGTATTTAGGCCAGTCCATCGCCGTTTGTAGCCAGGCTTTGTTCTTCCGGACCAGGGTAAAAATCTCATCAACGTAGCGTTCATGAATGGAGTGAAGCGTGATATTGCCCTCAAGCTTAATCACATCGTCCTGCCAGTTGTCAGAATCCCGCACCTGTTCTCTCCTTGTTTAACGCTGTGGAAAATAATGGGGCAAAAACTGATTTCCGCAATCAACACCAAAAGTCGCATAGAAATTCATGATCAAGAATCGTTTATGCAATCAGCAAGTCGTTCGATGGCTCGCTGCACGGTGATATCCTTGAGACGAAAAATAGACAGATAACGCTAAAAAGCTCCATCCGTGGAGCTTCTGGAGTTACTTCATAATGCGGTCATCAACGTATTGACGTTTGTCCGGTGCGGGCGGGAAGTAGTGATACAGCCAGGTTTCACTGATGGCATCGCCCTGGCAGCGCAGGAACATGCGCATATCTACCGGATCGGTGGAGTCGTCCGTTGGATACCAGTCGAACAAAATGCGATAACCGTCGAATGGCTCGACATACAGAATTTCAATTTGACGCGCTTCGCCGTTAGACAGGGTAATCACCGGCTCGATACCCTTCGGTGCCGCGACTTTCAAATCCCCGCCGATAAAATCAATGGCGAAACGGCGTGACCATTTATCCGGGAAATGCTCGCCTGGCGCCCAGCCTTCCGGGAAGCTACCCATACCGGTACGCGTGGCGTAAACCCGCGCCAGCGGCGACTGGATGGGCGGCAAACCGCTCCAGTACAGACGGTATTTAAACTCCAGCTTGTCACCGGCTTTGACCGTTTTTTCCGGCTGCCAGAAGCAGACGATGTTATCGAGCGTTTCACCGGTCGTTGGGATTTCCATCAGGCCAATCGTGCCCTTGCCCCACTTGTTCAGCGGCTCCACCCACAGGCTTGGACGCTTGTTATACCAGCCCATAATGTCCTGGTAGTTAGCAAACTCGTGGTCGAGCTGCAGCAACCCAAAACCTTTCGGGTTGTTGTCGGTATAGGCGTTGAACTGCAATTTCTGCGGATTGTTCAGCGGACGAGTCACCCATTCACCGTTGCCGCGCCACATCGCCAGGCGATCGGAGTCGTGGATCTGCGGGTGAATGGTGTCGCACATCCGGCGTTCGTTGGTGCCGCAGGCAAACATACTGGTCATCGGCGCGATGCCCAACTGCTTGATATCTTCACGCGCATACAGGTGATTATCGACATCCATCACCACGCGCTGCGCTTCACAATTGATGGTGAATTTATACGCCCCGGTGACGCTGGCGCTATCGAGCAGAGCGTAGACCACAAATTTGGTGTCGCCCGCTTTCGCGGTTTCAAACCAGAACGAAGTGAAGTCCGGGAACTCTTCAAGCCGATCGGTATAAGTGTTCACCGCCAGCCCGCGTGCAGACAGGCCATATTGATAAGTGCTATCGACCGCACGGAAGTAACTCGCACCGAGGAATGAAACCACGTCGCGGCGCGCCAGCTCTGGCGCTTTGAAGGCTTTAAAACCTGCAAAACCAAGATCGATCTGGCCTTCGAGTTGTTTGGTGTCAACGCCTGCATCGTTATAGTTGAACAGCTCAGGACGGAAGTGAATTTCACGCGCCTGATGGGATGCAGGATCAACAGAGAACATGCGCACACGGCGGCGGAAGCCCATGCCAACGTGGAAAAACTGCACGTCGAGCTGGCGGTTTTCGATGTTGTTCCACAGCGAATGCTCGGCGTCATATTGAATCGCGTTATAAGCCTGCGGCGTTAAGTTTGCCAGCGTCTCTGGCAGCGGGCGCGGTTTGCCGACCCACGGTTTCTTCGACAGGTCGTGGGCCATGGACTGCAGCACGGCGAAATCGAATGCGGTAGTGCGTCCATCGGCAATTTCAGATTCGGCTGCATAGGCTGCGCGTGAAAAGAGTGTGGCAATTGAGGTGGTGCCGCTGACTGCGGCGAGAGCCATTGAGGCTTTGAGAAAACGTCTGCGGTTCATGCCTGAAAATTGTCCTTAATTGTCGATGTATTTCGTCCCACCAGGAGCAGAACAGCGGCAAATTTATGCACGATTAAGACCGCACACTCTAGACAAAATTCACGACAAATCCAATCACCTGGAGCGAGCTTTACGCACCGGCGAACATTATTTTACTGTATATGAGAATTCGATGAAAAAACGGCCCCAAAAGTGGGCCGCTTGATAATCAAAATAGTTACTTCACGGCGACATCAATACCCGGGAAATATTTTTTCGCAAGCGTAGTGATGGTGCCGTCAGCACGCACTTTGTCGATGGCCGCATCCAGCTGCTTTTTGGTCTGCTCATCGCCTTTGCGCAGGCCATAACCAATACCGCTGCCAAGAATAGTGTCGTCACTGACCGGTTGGCCGACAAAGCCAAAACCTTTGCCCTGCGGCTTGCTCAGGAAGCCTGCCTGGCCTGCGGCTGACATCACCAAAGACGCATCGATACGGCCGTTGAGCAAATCGCCCCAAGCCATATTCTGATCTTTATATGACACTACCGTAACGCCCGCTTTTTCCCAGTGCTCTTTGGCGTACGTTTCCTGAATTGAGCCTTGCAGCACGCCGATGGTTTTGCCTTTCAGCCCTTCAGCCGTGGGCTCCATACCGCTGCCCAGTTTACCCACCAGCTGTGAAGGAATACGGTAGATTGGCTGGGTGAAATCAACGCTTTTGCGCCGCTGCTCGGTGATGTTCATCGCCGAGTTAATCGCATCAAACTTCTTCGCCACAAGTCCTGGGATCAGCGCATCAAAAGACGTTTCAACCCACGAACATTTCAGGTTTGCCGCTTTACAGATAGCGTTACCCAAATCGATATCAAACCCTTCGAGTTCGCCCGCCTGGTTACGGCTTTCAAACGGTGGATACTCAGCTTCCACGCCGTAGCGCAATTCGCCCGCCGCTGATGCCGCAAAAGAGGCACACATCCCGACCAGTAAACCTAATGCATAAACTTTTTTCATTATGACCTCGTATCAGCGTGGCTTGAGCTGGCAAAGTGCCTGAGCACCTGCACGTAACGTAGCTTCATCTTTCGCAAATGACAAACGAATCAATTTGTTGTCTGTCCCGTCGGTATAGAACGCGGAGAGCGGAATGGTCGCCACGCCGTATTGGGTAATTAAACGCTTCACCATTTCACCATCAGATTCATCACTGAAATGATCGAACTTCGCCAGCAGGAAGAATGAGCCGGCGCATGGCAACAGTTTAAACGGTGAGTCCACCAGCAATGCCTGCATCAAATCGCGCTTGCGCTGATAAAACGCCGCCAGCGATAAATAAGTTTCCGGGTTCGCCATATATTCAGCAAACGCATACTGCATCGGTGTATCCGCTGAAAACATCAGGAACTGATGCACTTTGCAGATTTCATTCATCAGTTCAGCCGGAGCCAGGCAGTAACCTACACGCCAGCCGGTCACGTGGAACGTTTTGCCGAATGACGAAACAATCACGCTGCGCTCGGCCAGCGCCGGATGCGTCGCCATGCCGTGATGGCGCTCGCCATCAAACACGATATGTTCATAAACCTCATCGGAAAGAATAATGATATCGGTGTTGCGCGTCAGCTGCGCCAGCATCTCCAGATCCCGGGCGCTGAATACCTGCCCGCTAGGGTTATGCGGCGTGTTGACGATGATCATGCGGGTGCGCGGAGTAATGGCAGCGCGCACCTCATCCCAGTCGACGGTGAAATCTGGTAGCGCCAGTTTCAGGGCAACCGGCGTGGCACCTTGCAGGCGAACAATCGGCGCGTAGCTATCGAACGAGGGTTCGAAATAGATGACCTCATCGCCCGGATGCACTAACCCGCCGATCGCCGAATAAAGCCCTTCGCTGGCGCTGGCGGTAATTAAGATTTCATCGTCAACGTCATAATGAGAGCCGTAAAGCGTGGCGACCTTTTCTGCGATCAGCGTTTTTAACGGCCTGAAACCGCTCATCGATGCGTACTGGTTATGATTATCCTGCATCGCTTTGGTCACACCGGCAATAAGTTTGGGGTCCGGTGCAAAGTTTGGTGCGCCTTGAGAAAGGTTGATGGCGTTATGTTGCGCCGAGAGTTGGCCGATAACGGTAAAAATGGTGGTTCCAACATCCGGTAATTTTGAACGAAATTGCACCGGGGTTTGCATAGTCATGGCCGCTCCTGTGAATGCGCGATTTGCATAACTATTCAATCCGTAACCGGTTGCTACCACAACCGAATTGTTGTCATAATAGCCATGCAAAAAAATCATAGCTCAGCGGAGAGCCTCTCATGCGGCGCAACTTCCCTCTTAATACCGTTGATGCTTTTCTGGTCACGGCAAAACATCTCAATCTGACGCGCGCGGCTAAAGAACTCTGCCTGACGCAAGGCGCCGTCAGCCGTAAAATCTCAACCCTTGAAGAGTGGCTCGGTTTTTCCCTGTTTGACCGCCATGCCAGAGGCCTGCACCTCACCCCACAAGGCAGCGCCCTGCTTCCCGAATTACAACTCGCGTTTGAACATTTGCTGAATGTCGCGAGTGATGCCGCTCATCAACCGAGCGTTATTCGCCTCAAAGCCCCCACCTGCGCCATGCGCTGGCTGGTGCCGAAACTGGTGCAGCTGGAAAGCGCCTCGCCGGATATTCAGGTAGCCTTAACCACCACTATTGAGCACGGCGTAAATTTCAACAACGAACCCTTTGATGCGGCGATTGTGTTTGGCAAACCTTCCAGCACCGCTACGCTGCTGTTTGAGGAGCGGCTAACGCCGGTAATCAGCCAGCAGCTGCTGGGAGACAGAGCGTTAACCACCGCGAGTCTGAGCCAGTACACCTTTCTGCATCCAACGCGCGATCGCACCGACTGGTCGCTGTGGCTGACGCATCATGCCGACATCCCCCCTGTCATGCAGAAAAATCAACACTTCGACACCATGGACCTGGCCATCAGCGCTGCGATTCAGGGTTTCGGCATTGCGATTGCTGATGCCACCCTGGTGGCGGAAGATTTGCACCGTGGCCGGCTGGTGCAGCCGTTCGAGGGTAGCGTGAAGACGGGGGCATGTTATTGTCTGGCGCTGCGCGCTGGAGAAGAAAGCCACGCTGGGCTTGGGGCGTTTAAGCGCTGTTTGATGGCGTTGCGTGAACAGGAGCACAATCCCATTCTGGTGGGTAACGTATTCCCTTAGCCAATCAGCGCTTTCGCTTTGGCACGGATTTCAGCCAACTCTGCGGCACTAACTTTGCTCTTCTGCTCGATTTTCCTTGCTCGCCAGTCCACGCAGGTGACCTGATCTGACAGAGCCACACCTTCCCGACTCGCGGTAATTTCAACCTCAAATGGATATCCCTTTGCTTTTGTTGTGCAAGGCACACACAGTAGCAGGCCCGTTTTGTTGTTATAGGCAAACGGGCTGAGTACCACAGCAGGACGATGGCCACCCTGTTCATGGCCTGCCACCGGGTCGAAATCGATCCAGATTACATCGCCTGCGTCCGGTACATAGCGAGAAACCATCAGAGTATTTCCTTGCCAACAGGTGCGCCAAAGTCTGCTTTCTGGTGCTGATTATCCTGGGTAATCCCCGCTAAGAGCGCATCTAGCGAATATTCTTTCGCCCTCACCGGGACAATAATGATATGACCATTTTCTACGGTAATATCCACCGTATCATCCACATTCAGACAGGCGGCTTGCATAATCGCGGCCGGAAGGCGAACTGAAGGGCTATTACCCCATTTTTTAATCACTGATTTTGACATTCGAGGCCTCATATGTTGATACGATTGTAGCAACGCTAATTCATTCCTTATCGAGTGTCAATAATGTATCTACACCATAAGCTTTAGCCATTGACGAAAGCATTCTGGTTTAAAGGCCGCCATGGCGACCTTTACCGGAAGAGTTATCAAGGCTACAACAATCCACAGCGCTTTTTACTGCGGTCAGAAGCCTGCTGGTACAGCTCAAACTCATTGGCCACCGGTGCGCCAAGGGCTTCTTCAAATGCCGCGCGGCTGGCATGGCCGTGGCTGCGTACCCCGCCTTCGCTCCCCAGGTTCGACTGGAAAATCCCCGCCGCGCTCACCGGCAGGAAATCTTCATACACGATCGGCTGAGCCACCAGCCAGCCGCGTTCAATCAACGGTTGCGGATCGTCACCCGGCTTGATGGACTGACGGTGCATCTCTCCCACAGGCGTTAAGCGGTAGCGGAAATAGGCCAGCCCCTGGCTGCGCATCAGCGTTTCGCTGTCCGGCAGGCGGCTGAACACCTGCTGCAAATGTTGCTGATGGCTAAAGTTATCCTCTCCGTTTCCCGCCTCACCGAGTAATTCATCATACAGCGCGCGCCCTTTTGGGGTTAACGCCACGCCACGCTGCTCTATTTCACCGAAGCGGGCAGTATGGGTGCCATGATGCACTCCGGCAAAAATAATCGGCTCCTCCAGCGCTTTAAAACTGGTCTGGCGTAACAGAATGGAGAAAGTACGGCGCGGCGGGCCTTCGATAATCGCTTTGGGCGCAATACCATATTCCGGCATCAGCGCCTGTACGCGGTCGATATCCAGGGTGCGCGGCGTCAGATGGTTAATGTGGCAGCCACGGAAACAGACCACGTCAGCAATCAGACGGTGCTGCTGGTGGAAGGCCTGGTAAGTTTGGCTATCTACCGTAGCATGGCGGTGCCAGCGGAACGTTTCCAGCACCTGCTGAATAAATTCGTCGGCCTGCGGTTCGCTGAATGCTCCCTGCTGGTCGTAAATATCCAGCAGCGCCCGACAGCGTGGAGTGAAAATATCGCGTTCGGCAAGAATAGCCGCAGCGGTTTTGCGCAGTTCCACATCTTCAATCAACTCAAGACGCAATAAGGAGGTGAAAATGCGGAATGGATTACGAGCGAGTGCCGCATCGTCAATCGGACGAAACGCCGTGGAATGCACGGGCACGCCCGCCTGCGAAAGATCGTAATAGCCGACCGGAAACATCCCCATAATCGCAAACACGCGCCTTAGCGTCGCCAGCTCTTCCGCTTTGCCCACCCGAATAGCGCCGTGACGTTCCACATTCAGGCGCGCCAGCTCATCGGCATTTTCTAACTGCTGTTGCAGATCGGGGCTGTTTTCTAACACCGCCAGATTGACGTCAGCCACTAACTCTAACAAAGTGCCGTATTGAGGCACCTCTTGCTGGTACATCGCCGACATGGCGTGTGAAAATTTTTCCCGAAGCTCATCAGCCGTGATGTTATTCGCCATAATGTCGTACTCCTGTGAATATTGCTCAAAGAGTAGAAGGCAGGACGGGCTTCAGGGCGAAGAATTTTCGTTTTGTGATCGACTATACAACCCCCAGGCTATAAGTAATGCTTCCTGCATTTTACATAACCAAAAGATATGCAAAGCCACGCTTAAATTCACTTTAAATTAACAAATCATTAACCGAAACTGTGCCTGGCGATTTTTAAAACCACAATACGTCGCCCTTCCCACCCGACAACTGGAGCTGGCTATGTCTCAGATTTGGCAATCTCATGAAGTGGTCCATCGTGACTATGACTCCCACCCTCCCGCATTGGCCCCCGGCTATAAAACCAGCGTGTTACGCTCGCCGCGCAATGCCCTAATTTCATTACAGAATTCACTTTCTGAAATCACCGGGCCGATCTTTGGTGCCAGAGATCTCGATCCGTTTGATAACGATTTGATCATGAATTACGCCAAAGAGGGGTTACCGATCGGCGAGCGTATCATCGTGCACGGCTATGTGCGCGACGGCTTTGGTCGCCCGATGAAAAACACGCTGGTTGAAGTATGGCAGGCCAATGCTGGCGGGCGCTATCGCCACAAAAAGGACAAATATCTGGCCCCTATCGATCCAAACTTTGGCGGCTGCGGGCGCGTATTAACCGATGAGAACGGCTATTACTTTTTCCGCACCATCAAACCTGGCCCGTATCCGTGGCGCAACCAGGCCTCTGACTGGCGCCCTTCCCACATTCACTTTTCGCTCTCCGGCGATTCATTTGCCCAGCGTCTGATCACCCAGATGTATTTCGAAGGCGATCCGCTGATCAAGCAGTGCCCGATTGTGAAAACCATTAATAACGATGACGCCATCCGCACTCTGATTGCCGAACTCGACACCCACGCAGCGGTGCCGCTCGATTGCCTGGCTTATCGCTTTGATCTGGTGCTGCGCGGGCAGCGCGCCACGCTGTTTGAAAACCGTACCCAGGGAGCCGCATGATGAAAGATTATTTAGCCGAAACCGCATCGCAAACGGCGGGCCCGTATGTACACATCGGTCTGGCCCCGCAGGCCGCAGGGTTTAATATTTTCGAGAAAAACTTCAGCCCCGTGCTGACTAACGCCCACACGCAAGGCGAGCGGATTATCGTTGAAGGCCGCGTGTTCGACGGCTCCGGCACCCCGGTGCGCGACGTGCTGCTGGAGGTGTGGCAAGCCAACGCTGCCGGGCGTTATAACCACCCTGCCGACCGACAAACCGATAAAGAGCTGGATGAAGATTTCCGCGGCTGGGGGCGTACCTGCTCCGATTTTGACAGCGGCGTCTGGCGTTTTGATACCATCAAACCCGGTGCGGTAACCGGCCGTGACGGGCGCCTTATGGCGCCACATTTGAACCTGTGGATTGTCGCGCGCGGGATTAATATCGGCCTGAATACGCGGATGTATTTTTCGGATGAACAAACCGCAAACGCTGCCGATCCGGTACTGAATCTTATTGAGTGGGAAGTCCGCCGTAACACGCTGATGGGCAAACGCGAGCAGCGTGGCAATCAGGTGGTGTATACGTTTGATATTTATCTTCAGGGAGAGAGAGAAACGGTGTTTTTTGATGTCTAGTTGAGTCGCCAAAGCGGGTGGATATCGCTGCCGCTACTCCACCCTGTAACGGCTTTCACCGGCCGGATAACGTCCCACCTGATAAATGTCGAATCCTCACTTATTGTTATTGAAAATAATTAATTGTTAATTTAATTTTGCTGGCAAGTTATCAAAATCAAACAACTTATCTTGTCAGCGCTACGGATCTCTTTTTAACATCCGGTTATGGAAAAAAACGGTTTATTCACTCAGCGCATTCGCTTGCGCCACCTTCATACATTCGTGGCTGTCGCTCAACAGGGAACGCTGGGGCGTGCAGCTGAAACGCTTAATCTGAGCCAGCCTGCCCTGTCAAAAACGCTTAATGAGCTCGAGCAGCTCACCGGCACGCGTTTATTCGAGCGTGGGCGGCTTGGCGCGCAGATGACGCTGATGGGCGAGCAATTCCTGACCCACGCCGTGAAAGTGCTGGATGCGCTCAACCATGCCGGGCAATCGCTGAACCAGAAAGATGGGCAAAACGCCACGGTCATTCGGGTTGGCGCGTTGCCCACGGCAGCGCTCGGTATTTTACCGAAAGTCATCGGCCAGTTTCACAAACAACAAAGTGACGTGACGCTGCAGGTCGCCACCATGAATAACACCATGCTGCTATCTGGCCTGAAATCGGGCGAGCTGGATTTGGGGATTGGCCGCATGTCCGACCCGGAATTGATGACCGGGCTGAATTATGAACTGTTGTTCCTCGAATCGTTAAAGCTGGTAGTGCGCCCGGGACACCCGTTACTGCATGAAAATATCACGCTCAGTCGCGTGATGGAGTGGCCGGTAGTGGTGTCGCCAAAGGGGACTATCCCGCGGCAGAACGCTGAGTCGTTGCTGATAAGCCAGGGCTGTAAAATGCCCGCGACCTGTGTCGAAACGCTTTCGGCTTCGCTTTCGCGCCAGTTAACCGTGGATTATGACTACGTGTGGTTTGTACCATCAGGGGCGGTCAAAGAGGATTTACGCCAGGGAACGCTGACTTCGCTGCCCGTCCCCACTCAAGGCGCGGGCGAGCCGATTGGCGTGTTAACGCGGGTGGATACGCCGCTGTCTCCAGCGGCGCAAATTTTGTTATCGTCGATTCGTAAATCTATGCCGGGCTGATTATTGCGGCCCGTCCATCTCATCAAATACCTGCTGTGCCAGATGCATGGTAGCGTTAGCGGCGGGTAAACCGCAGTACAGCGCCGAATGCATAATTAACTCTTTGATTTCATCACGCGTCACGCCGTTGTTAAACGCGGCGCGCAGGTGCATGTTCAACTCGGCTTCGCGGTTTAGCGCAATCAACATAGCGAGGGTGATCATACTGCGGGTATGGCGCTCAAGTCCCGGGCGCGTCCAGATATCGCCCCAGGCGTAACGCGTAATAAAGTTCTGAAATTCTTCGTTTAACGGCGTGAGTTGCGATAGCGTGCGGTCAACATGTTTGTCGCCAAGCACCGCCCGCCGTACTTCCATGCCCTGCTGATAATGCTCTTCATCCGTCATCTCAATCGTCCTGTTGAATAAAGTTAAGCAGCGCCACGTTAAAACCGTGGGCGTCTTCAATATTGGAAAGATGCGAAGCTTCGAGCGTCACCAGGTGTGAACCGTGGATCTGCTGATGCATAAATTCGCTGTCAGCAACGCGGCAAACCGGATCGTGAACGCCGGCGATAAACTGTATCGGCAAGGTGATTGCGCCAATTTCAGCCCGCAGATCTGCCGCCGCTAACGCCTCACAGCAGGAGGCGTAGCCCTCAGCGTTGATCCCCGCCAGAGTGTGGCAAATGGAATCGACTTGCGCATGATGGTGCTTAACGAAATCGTCGGTAAACCAGCGCGATGGCGCACTTTTAGCTATCGCCGACATCCCTTCGCTACGCACGCTGCGGGCTCGCTCCAGCCAGCCGCTTTGCTCGCCGACTTTTGCCGCGCTATTGGCAACGGTAACCGAAAGAAAGCGTTCCGGGGCAAAACGGGCCAGCCACAGGCCAGTCAAGCCGCCCATAGAAATCCCGCAAAAGTGTGCCTGTTTCACGCCCGCGTCATCCATCACGCTGATAACGTCTTCCGCTAATTGCGGCAGCGTAGTTTTGTCGTTTTTGACGGTACGCCCGTGGCCGTGGGTGTCGTAACGCAGCACCCGGAAATTCTCAAGCAGGGCTGCCATTTGCGGCTGCCACATTTCAAGCGTGGTGCCGAGTGAGTTCGACAACACCACGACCGGCGCACCGCTGCGCCCTTCCAGTTGATAATAAATATTCATTTTACCCTCCCGGTTTGTTGTGCTGCCCGCGCCAGAACCTGGTTGATAAACACATCGTTACTGCCGGTGGCGTGCTGCGGATCGAGCAAAGTTTCGATTTCTTTTAAACAAAGATAACGGGTGACTTGTGGAGTTTCTGCGAGCAACGCCGCAAGCGGCTGGTTTTTATCCAGCGCACGGTGGCAAAGCTGTTCCACTAAGCGGTGCGCCTCCTGTTTGCCAATAAACTGCGCAAGAGCAAGCGTAACCGACTCGGCCATAATCAGGCCGTGAGTGATATCGAGATTGGCGCGCATTCTGGCGGTGTTTACCTGCATTCCGTTGAGCAACTCCCACGAGGTTTGCATCACCCCGCCTGCCAGCGTAATAAGCTGCGGGAGCGTTTCCCACTCGGCCTGCCAGCCGCCAAGCGCCCTTTCATGCTGTTGATTCTGGCTGGCGTACAGCGTTGCCATCAGCCCCGGAATACCTGTGGTCGCGGTTAACACTGCCGCACAGCTTACCGGATTACGTTTGTGCGGCATGGTTGATGAACCACCTCGCCCTTCGGCAATCGGCTCGCCGACTTCGCTGACTTCGGTTTGCATCAGCAGCGAAAAATCACCGGCAAATTTCCCCAGCGTACAGCTAACACCGGCAAACCAGCCGGCAGCCTCCAGCAGGCGGTCTCGCTGGCTATGCCATGGCGTATCAGCCTGATGAAGCTGTAGCTGCTTAGCCAGCGCCCGCGCCACAGGAATGCCCTGATCTTTTAGCGAGGCGAGCGTCCCCGCCGCACCACCAAATTGCAGCACCAGCACGCGCGGTTTTATTTCATACAGCCGTTGCTGCCAGCGCAGGAGTGCATCAAGGGTGCCTGCCAGTTTCAGGCCGAAGGTGATCGGCAGCGCATGCTGCATCCAGGTACGCCCCGGCATCACGCTATGCTGATGGCGTTGGACTTGCCCGGTTAAGGCGCTAATCAGTTTTTCGATAAGTTCTTCTGAAGCTGAGAAGGCCGCTCTGAGCTGCAATATCAGCCCCGTATCGATCGCATCCTGGCTGGTTGCGCCCCAGTGAACATAACGCGCCGCCTGTTCATCCTGAAGTTTAACCCTGGCGGTGAGCTGCTTCACCAGCGGGATCGCCAGGTTTCCGGCTCCCGCAGCGGCCTGTGAAAGCGCCTGCGCATCGAGTTTATGAGCCTGGCACTGTGAGGCAATCAGCTCAACCGCCGATTCAGGTATCACCCCGCATTGGGCACAGGCCTGCGCCAGTGCCGCTTCAAAATCCAGCATTCCTTGTAACGTCTTCTCATCGCTGAAAATTGCTGTCAACGGCGAGGGACGTAACATGGGGGTAAACAGCGTCATGCCTGCTCCTTAAACGCGTTCGATAATCAGTGCGATCCCCTGACCGACACCAATACACATGGTACAGAGCGCATAACGCCCGCCGCTGCGCCTGAGCTGATACGCAGCAGTCATCGCCAGACGCCCGCCCGATGCGCCAAGCGGATGCCCCAGCGCAATCGCGCCGCCGTTCGGGTTCACCTGTTCGCTATCGTCCGGCAGACCGAGGTCACGCATCACGGCCAGCGCCTGGGCGGCAAAGGCTTCGTTTAATTCAATGACATCCATCTGTGCCAGCGTCAGCCCGGTTTGCGCCAGCACTTTGCGCACCGCCGGTGCCGGGCCAAAACCCATTATCCGTGGCGCAACGCCCGCGGTGGCTACGCCGACAACCCGCGCCAGCGGCTGTAAACCATGGGTATGCAGCGCCTGCTCGCTTGCCAGCAATAACGCACAGGCTCCGTCATTCACACCTGACGCATTTCCGGCAGTAACGCTGCCATCAGCGCGCACCACGCCTTTGAGTTTTGCCAGCGCTTCAATCGAGGTGGAACGCGGGTGTTCATCGCGGTTAAACAACAAGGCTTCGCCTTTGCGCTGAGCAACTGCAACCGGAATTAGCTCGTCGTTAAAAATCCCCATCTCCTGCGCGCGGGCGGTGCGTAGCTGGCTGCGCAACGCGAAAGCATCTTGATCTGCGCGGTTGATGTTGAAGTCCGTCGCCACGTTTTCGGCGGTTTCCGGCATTGCATCCACACCATATTGCGCTTTCATCAGCGGGTTGATAAACCGCCAGCCAATGGTGGTGTCTTCCATTTTCATACGGCGCTCAAAGGCGCTTTCCGCTTTGCCCATCACAAAGGGGGCGCGCGACATACTTTCCACGCCACCGGCAATCATCAGGTTCGTTTCCCCGCTTTTAATCGCCCGCGCCGCCACGCCCAGCGCATCAAGGCTTGAGCCACACAAACGGTTGATGGTACTGCCCGGTACGGTTTCAGGTAATCCTGCCAGTAACAGCGCCATGCGCGCCACGTTACGGTTATCTTCCCCCGCCTGGTTTGCACAGCCGTAAATCACATCATCAACCGCAGACCAGTCCAGACCGGGATGACGCGCAATTAAGGCTTTCAGCGGCAGTGCGGCTAAGTCGTCGCTACGAACCGAAGAGAGCGCGCCAGCGAAACGGCCGAACGGAGTACGCACTCCATCACAGATAAATGCTTGATTCATCATAGTTCCTTACGCGCTTTCTGCCAGTTGTTGGTAGCCAAGTGTGACCGGGGTAATACGCTGCAACTCTTCAAAAGAGAGACCGTTGAAGATTTCGCGCACCACGGGCCCTTTTTCGGTGATATCAATCACCGCAAGGTCGGTATAGATACGGCTGACGCAGCCAATGCCGGTGAGCGGATAAGAACAGCGCTCTACCAGCTTGCATTCGCCGTCACGCGTCAGGTGGTCCATCATCACAAACACCTGGCGTGCGCCAATAGCTAAATCCATCGCCCCGCCGACCGCCGGGATTGAGTCCGGCGCGCCGGTGCTCCAGTTTGCCAGGTCGCCGCTGGCTGAAACCTGGTATGCGCCCAGCACGCAGATATCGAGATGGCCGCCGCGCATCATGGCGAACGAGTCGCCGTGGTGGAAGAAACAGCCGCCGGTCAGCAAGGTGACAAACTCTTTTCCGGCGTTAATCAGTTCCGGGTCTTCCTCCCCATCAGCCGGTTTCGGCCCCATGCCTAACAAGCCGTTTTCGCTGTGCAGAAAGATCTCTTTATCTGCGGGTAAATAGTTGGCGATGCGCGTCGGCAAGCCAATCCCCAGATTAACGTAAGCGCCTTCAGGAATATCGCGGGCAACGCGCTGCGCCATTTCATCACGGGTTAATTTTTTCACCTAAAACTCCTTATGCGCTCTGTGCCAGTGAAGCTTCAACTGCGACCAGGCGCTGCACGAAAATACCCGGTGTGACGATATTTTCCGGGTCGAGTTCGCCGAGCGCCACCATGCGGCTAACTTCGGCAATGGTTACGGTGGCCGCGGTCGCCATAATTGGCCCGAAGTTGCGCGCCGCTTTGCGGTACACCAGGTTGCCCCAGCGATCGCCTTTATCGGCTTTGATTAAGGCAAAATCTGCTTTTAACGGGTATTCCAGCACGTAGTGGCGGCCATCGATTTCACGCGTCTCTTTGCCCTCTGCCAGCGGAGTACCAAAGCCGGTTGGGGTAAATACCGCGCCTAAACCAGAACCTGCCGCCTGAATACGGGCCGCCAGATTGCCCTGCGGCACCAGTTCCAGCTCAACTTTGCCACGACGGTATAAATCATCAAAAATTTGCGAGTCCGCCTGGCGCGGGAAAGAGCAGATCATTTTGCGTACGCGTCCGGCTTTTAACAGTGCCGCCAAGCCCACTTCGCCATTACCCGCGTTGTTATTAATAATCGTCAGGTCACATGCTCCCTGCGCTATCAGGGCATCGATAAGATAGGTGGGCTGCCCGGCGGTGCCAAAGCCACCAATCATGATGGTGGCGCCGTCGAAAATTCCGGCGACTGCTGCTTCCAGCGTCGCCACGCTTTTGTCGATCATCACGGTTCTCCCTGGGGTGCGCTATTCGCACAAGATTGCATTTCTTGAACAAAATGTGACCCGCTTAACGAAGCTGGTCAAGGGCGATAATCGAAATATGGTGCGATTATCGAACATCGTATATCTTTGTCTTCAGAGTGTGATCAACGGCGAAAAATTCAGGAGAACGGTATGAATATTCAAGGCGATGAGCCGGCTGCGGGTGAAGTCGATCCGTTTAAAGGCGACCCCAATTTTATGGCCTCCCTTGCGCGTGGGCTGGAGGTGATTCAGGCGTTTACTCCCCAGCGCAGACTGCTGTCTATTTCGCAAATCAGCCAGAAAACGGGGATCCCCCGCGCGGCGGTGCGCCGTTGTTTATACACGTTAAGCAAGCTCGGTTTTGTCTATGCCGATGATGGCAAGAACTACCAGCTGCGGCCGCGGATTTTATCGCTGGGCCACGCTTACCTGGCCTCTACGCCGCTGGCGAAATCCACTCAGCCGGTGCTGAAACATCTGAGCGAAATGCTCAATGAATCCTGCTCAATTGCCATGCTCGACGGCGACGATATTCTCTATATTGCGCGCGCTTCCAGCTCGCGCATTATGACGATTGACTTAGATATCGGCAGCCGTCTGCCCGCGTGGTCAACCTCTATGGGGCGAGTGTTGTTGAGTTATCTGCCGGAGGAGCAGCTCAACGATTTTCTCGGACGCATCACTATGATTCGCTACACCCCGCAGACGGTGGATTCGGTAAGCAAGCTGCGCGAGGAGTTAAAACGCGTGCGCCAGCAAGGCTACGCGCTTAACGATCAGGAGCTGGAAATGGGGCTACGTTCGATAGCCGTTCCGCTGGTAAACCCGGAGGGCGCAGTGGTTGCCGCGCTGAACGTTGGCGTTCATGCCGGGCAAGTTTCTGCACAAGAGCTGCTTAGCCGCGTGCTGCCAAAGCTGCGGGAAGCGGCTGAAGAGCTGTCGTTGTTATTGAAAACAGATTAACGGCTGTGTTTGGCGTGGCGCTCCCGGTTTTCGACTTTCTCCTGCGGTGATTTTTTGAGCGCCACGTAACACGCTCCGCTACCGCCATGATGCGGCATCGCACAGCAAAACGCCTGCACCTCTTCAAATTCCATCAGCCAGCGTGCCAGATAACTGCGCACGATATTCGCGTGAGACTTATCTTCGCGCCCTTTACCATGAACGATCAGCACATTACGCAGCCCCGCTTTTTTGGCTTCCTGAATAAAGACAAACAGCATCTGGCGGCACTGTTCAACAGGCTGGCGAATCAGATTCAGGTTCGCTTGCTGCTGGTATTTACCCAGCCGCAGTTTATCCAGCACTCCGGTTTGCAGCCCTTCCCGCTTAAATTCCAGCGGCGTGGCGAGCGGAATAATTTCCAGAAAATCAGCGGTCAGAAAATTGTCGAGCTGCGCGATATCGGGCTTTTGCACCACCTTCTGCTGCGCTGGTTTTAGCCACCGGCTGCTGTTGCAGTTTTTCAGCGGTTTGACATCCTCCATGGCGTCAAGAAACAGCGATTTTTCGTCAAGGTTCATGGGCAGCTCCTCCAGGCTTCATTCTGACGTCACTATAGCTGCCGAAGTGGCGGGTCTCAATGCAGGGTTAACGGCTCGCGCGACGAAACTGGTTGATTAACGCGGTGGTCAGCGGTGCCTGCGTCACATCCCGACGCTGGATCAGATAATAGGTGGCATACGGCAGCGTTTCGGCGATATTAATTTGCTGCAGACGATGCGCAAGTAGCGGGTCTAGCCCTAGTTCCGCGGGCAAAATACTCAGAAAATCACTTTGCGCCACCAGGCTAATACAGGCCGAAAAGGTTTCGCAGAACACGCTGATGTTCGGAATTTCTGAACGTTTATTGAATAGCTCTTCCAGTTGTTTGTAATAGCTGCCGCGCGGGGTGGGCAACGTCCAGCTGTAATGCAGCAGCTCTTTTAACGATTTGGCATTGCTTGCCGGATGGCCCTCACGGGCAAATATAGCGAACGGTTTTTCAAACAGCCGTTCAAAACTGAACTCCCGATCGTACGGCCCCTGATAATAGGTATTGATGGTGAAATTCAGCTCGCCCTGACGCAAAGCGTTAATCATCGACACCAGTTGCCCCTCCATAATCCGCACTTTTACCTGCGGGTGTTTTTGATGAAAGGAGGTGATAACCGGCGGCATTAAAGTCCGGGATACGCTGGCACCGAGACCAATATTAATCTGCCCCGCCAGCTGCCCCTGACGTTGCAGAATATCCTCCTGGGCGGACCTTAACTCTTCCAGAATCAGCCGCGCATGTTGATAAAAACTCTCGCCGCATTCGGTTAGCGCCACGCCCTGGCTGCGCCGGAAAAACAGGCGTGCCGCCATCCCTTCTTCTAGCTCTTTAATCGATTTTGTGAGCGCGGGCTGCGAAAGATTCAATGCCCGACTGGCTCCGCGAATGCTGCCATTTTGCGTGACAGCAACAAATGCACGGATTTGATGGAGCTTAACCTGGAAGGCCATATTACCTCCTGATAACCAATAGCTATCAGCCGAAAGATTTTGGCATCTACTGTAATTCAATCTCTTGTGCCAGGGTAATCCGAAGATGGCGAAAACTACCAAATACCGCACAGTGATAAGTAAAAACTATCACAGCGTGAACTTGATCACAGAGGAAGGGTTATGTTGCAACTTGAACTGGCAGTACACGAACTGGCTCCACGCATGCAGCACTGGCGACGTGATTTTCACCATTTTGCCGAGTCCGGCTGGCTGGAGTTTCGCACCGCCACCCTCGTTGCCGACACGCTGCATCAATTAGGTTATCAGCTGGCGTTAGGACGCGAGGTGGTGGATGACGCGGCGCGTATGGGGTTGCCATCACCGGAAGTTCTGGCATGTGAGGAGCAACGTGCGCTGGATCAAGGTGCACTGCCGCAGTGGCTCAGCCATTTTTCCGGTGGGTTTACCGGTATTGTCGCCACGCTGGAAACCGGTCGTCCCGGCCCGACTATCGCGTTTCGCGTGGATATGGACGCGCTGGATTTAGGCGAAATGCAGCAACACACGCACCGACCGTTTGCTGAAGGCTTTGCTTCCTGCAATGCCGGAATGATGCACGCCTGCGGGCACGATGGGCATACGGCTATTGGGCTTGGCCTTGCTTGCGTTCTGCAACAATTTACCGACCAGTTAAACGGTACTATCAAACTTATTTTCCAGCCAGCGGAAGAAGGAACTCGCGGCGCGCGCGCTATGGTGGCAGCGGGTGCGCTGGATAATATCGACTATTTCACCGCAATACATATCGGCACCGGCATTCCAATCGGTGCCGTGGTATGCGGCAACGATAACTTTATGGCGACCACCAAATTTGACGTGCAGTTTACCGGCATCGCGGCACACGCCGGTGGCAAGCCGGAAGAAGGCCGTAACGCCCTGCTCGCCGCGGCCCAAACTGCGCTGGCTTTACATAGTATTGCTCCTCACAGCCATGGAGCATCCCGCATTAACGTCGGCGTTTTGCAGGCGGGCAGCGGGCGTAATGTCGTACCTGCACAGGCGTTATTAAAAGTAGAGACTCGCGGCGAAACTAGCGAAATCAACGACTACGTGTTTGACCGGGCGCAGGAAATTATTCGCGGCACGGCGACGATGTATGGCATTGAAGCGGAAGTGAAGCTGATGGGGGCGGCAACCAATAGCGTGCCGTCGCCTGAATGGGTCGCCTTTATTCACCAGCAGGCAAGTACTGTGAGTGGCGTCACCCACGTTGTGGATACCGTCAAAGGTGCAGCCGGTTCAGAAGATGCCACGTTAATGATGGCACGGGTACAGGAACAAGGCGGCAAGGCTTCTTATATGGTTTTCGGCACTGAATTAAGCGCCGGACACCATAACGAGAAGTTTGATTTTGATGAAAAGGTGATGGAAATTGCCGTTAGCACCATGGCGCGCCTTGTTGTTAATTTTCCATGGCAACGAGGTGTGTGATGACGACAATCTACCAGTTTGTGGATGATGAAATCGAAGCCAAACGCGGCGAATTTACCGCTATAGCTGATGATATTTGGGATCACCCAGAAACGCGTTTTGAAGAGCACTGGTCAGCTGAACGTCTGGCCTGCGCGTTGGAAGCGGAAGGATTTAGCGTCGAACGCAATGCTGGCAATATCGAAACCGCTTTTGTGGCAAGTTTTGGTTCAGGTCATCCGGTCATCGCCCTGTTGGGAGAATACGATGCCCTTGCCGGGTTGAACCAGTGCTCAGGTGAAGCTTCGCCTGAGCCGCTGGTTAAAAACGCGAACGGTCACGGTTGCGGCCATAATTTACTTGGAACAGCGGCTTTTGCCGGTGCCGTCGCGGTGAAGAACTGGCTTGAGCAACACGCAGTGCAAGGCACTGTGCGCTTCTACGGTTGCCCGGGTGAAGAAGGCGGTTCAGGAAAAACATTTATGGTGCGCGAGGGGCTGTTTGACGATGTGGATGCCGCCGTAACTTGGCACCCGGAAGCCTATGCTGGCATGTTCAGCACCCGCTCGCTGGCCAATATTCAGGTGGCGTATCGTTTCCACGGCGTTGCGGCCCATGCCGCAAATTCACCTCATCTGGGACGCAGCGCATTAGATGCGGTGACGCTAATGACCACCGGCACCAATTTTCTCAACGAACATATTATTGAGAAAGCCCGCGTGCATTATGCCATCACCAATGGAGGCGGTATTTCACCCAATGTGGTGCAGGCTCAGGCTGAAGTACTCTATTTGATTCGCGCGCCGGAAATGGCGCAGGCGCAGCATATTTATGAACGTATTAATAAAGTCGCCGAAGGCGCGGCATTGATGACCGAAACCACGGTAAACACGCGCTTTGAGAAAGCCTGTTCCAGTTATCTGCCAAACCGCCAGCTAGAAAACGTCATGTATGAAGCTATGGAAGCGCTGGAGCTGCCACAATGGAACGAAGAAGAACTAACCTTCGCGAAAAAAATACGTGCCACGCTGAGCGAAAGCGATCTGCAAAACAGCTTAAATAATATCGCTAACACCGCCAATGATGAAGGCAAAGCGTTTGCACGTCGCCACCGAGCTACGCTGTTGATAAACGAAATCGCGCCTTATGCCGCTAATGACAACATCCTTCCTGGTTCAACAGATGTTGGAGATGTCAGTTGGAAGGTGCCGGTCGCCCAATGCTTTAGTCCATGCTTTACCGTTGGCACCCCACTGCACACCTGGCAGTTGGTGAGCCAGGGACGTACATCCATCGCCCATAAAGGAATGTTATATGCAGGCAAAGTGATGGCGGCTACCGCACTGCAATTATTCATCAACCCTGAAACTCTGAAAGCCTGCCAAAGTGAGTTGCACGCACAACTTGCCGAGCGCCCGTATCAGTGTCCGATCCCCAAGAACGTGACGCCGTCACTTTTAAGATGATCGAATAAAAACGCAACATCACAACAGATAGAGGCCTGTCTATGAGTCTTTCATCCTTACCGACCCCTTCCGGCTCTGGCAAGCTGTACGGACTGGTAGAAAAAATTGGTAACAAAGTGCCCCATCCTTTTTTGCTGTTCGTGTATTTGATTGTTGTTTTGTCCGTGAGCACCGCCGTGTTTTCTGCGTTTAACGTCAGCGTTCGTAACCCTGCGGACGGCAGCCTGGTGCAGGTCAAAAATCTGCTGAGCGCAGAAGGAGTACACTGGTTTTTGCCTAACGTAATTAAAAACTTCAGCGGATTCGCACCATTAGGGGCCATTCTGGCCCTGGTTTTAGGTGCAGGTCTGGCCGAGCGTGTTGGGCTGTTACCGAGTTTGATGGTGAAGATGGCCTCACATGTGAGTGCGCGCTATGCCAGCTATATGGTGCTGTTTATCGCTTTCTTTAGCCATATTTCGTCTGACGCAGCGTTGGTCATCATGCCGCCGATGGGCGCGTTGATCTTCCTGGCCCTGGGTCGCCATCCGATAGCAGGTTTACTGGCAGCGATTGCCGGTGTTGGCTGCGGTTTTACGGCGAATTTACTGATTGTGACAACCGATGTGTTGCTTTCGGGGATCAGTACCGAAGCGGCACATACCATCGACCCGCTGATGCACGTTAGCGTGATTGATAACTGGTACTTTATGGCGACTTCTGTGATTGTGCTGTCGATTGTTGGCGGGCTGATTACCGATAAAATCGTCGAGCCGCGACTGGGTACCTGGCAAGGCGAGAACAAAGAAAAGCTGCAACAGCTTGATGATGTTCAGCGCTTTGGTTTGCGTGTTACCGGCATTGTGTCGCTGCTGTTTATTGCGGTTATCGCTTTGCTGCTGGTGCCAGAAAACGGCTTACTGCGTGACCCGGTAAAAGGCACGATTATTCCGTCGCCATTCATTAGCGGAATTGTACCGCTGATTATTCTGTTCTTCTTCGTCATCTCCTTGGCCTATGGCATCGCCACAAAGAAAATACGCAGGCAGGCCGATTTGCCACAACTGATGATTGAACCGATGAAGGAAATGGCCGGTTTTATCGTGATGGTGTTCCCGTTGGCGCAATTTGTGGCGATGTTCAACTGGAGCAATATGGGCAAGTTTATGGCCGTCGGGCTTACCGATATGCTGGAAGCTTCCGGGCTGAACGGCATCCCCGCGTTCCTGGGTCTGGCATTACTTTCGTCGTTCCTGTGTATGTTTATTGCCAGCGGCTCGGCCATCTGGTCGATTCTGGCGCCCATCTTTGTACCAATGTTTATGCTGCTGGGTTTCCACCCGGCCTTCGCACAAATCTTATTCCGCGTGGCGGATTCCTCGGTTATTCCACTGGCCCCGGTTTCACCTTTTATTCCTCTGTTTTTAGGCTTCCTACAGCGCTATAAACCTGATGCCAAATTGGGGACATATTACTCTTTAGTATTACCTTACCCCCTCATCTTTTTGGGTGTCTGGTTGCTGCTACTGGTGGCGTGGTATCTTGTTGGCCTGCCTATAGGGCCGGGAGTTTACCCGAGTCTCAATTAACCGGAGCGAGAAATGCTGACACTGCTGGAAGACAAAATTATTACGCCACTAGGCCCGTTATGGGTGATTTGCGACGAGCAGTACAGCTTGCGCGCGGTGGAGTGGGAAGAACATAGCGACAGAATGGAGCAGTTGCTTGGTCTTCATTATGGCGTCAGCGGCTATCAGCGCGTGGCTTGCGAAAATCCTGACGGGTTAAGTGACAAGCTACACGATTATTTTGACGGTGATCTGGCGGTGATTGAAACACTGCCCACCGCCACGGCGGGAACCGCATTCCAGCGCGAAGTCTGGCAAACCCTGCGCACCATTCCATGTGGCCAGGTGATGCATTACGGACAGCTAGCGGAACAGCTTGGCAGATCGGGGGCCGCGCGTGCGGTGGGAGCAGCGAATGGTTCAAACCCGGTAAGTATTGTGGTGCCGTGCCATCGAGTGATTGGCCGTAACGGCACCATGACGGGCTATGCCGGTGGCGTGAGCCGCAAAGAGTGGTTGCTACGTCATGAAGGATATTTATTGCTGTAGCGCAGCGGGCACAGAGCATCGTTCTTTATTTGCGCGGAAATAATGTCCATAAAGATACAGCCCCATTAATTTCAATAGGATAGCTCTATAACCCCTGGCTTATTGCCTGTTATATTCTGAATGCGCTTTCATCATACTTACGTGCTCAAGAAAAAGATGTTAAAATTGACCAATATCAATAACGGCCCGAGCATATCTATGATCCCTGAAAAGCGAATTATTCGACGCATTCAGTCTGGCGGTTGTGCTATCCATTGCCAGGATTGCAGCATCAGCCAATTATGCATCCCCTTCACGCTTAATGAACATGAGCTTGATCAGCTTGATAATATCATCGAGCGGAAGAAGCCTATTCAGAAGGGGCAAACCCTGTTTAAGGCTGGTGATGAACTGAAGTCGCTGTACGCTATCCGTTCAGGGACCATCAAGAGCTACACCATTACTGAACAGGGTGACGAGCAGATTACCGGCTTCCATCTGGCAGGCGATCTGGTGGGCTTTGACGCCATTGGCACCGGGATGCACCCAAGTTTTGCCCAGGCGCTGGAAACCTCAATGGTCTGCGAAATTCCATTCGAAACCCTTGACGATCTCTCCGGTAAAATGCCCAATCTGCGTCAGCAGATGATGCGTTTGATGAGCGGCGAAATTAAGGGCGACCAGGATATGATTCTGCTGCTTTCCAAAAAGAATGCGGAAGAGCGCCTGGCCGCGTTTATTTACAACCTCTCCCGTCGCTTTGCCCAGCGCGGTTTCTCCCCGCGCGAGTTCCGTCTGACCATGACGCGTGGCGATATCGGCAACTACCTGGGCCTGACGGTAGAAACCATCAGCCGTCTGCTTGGCCGTTTCCAGAAAAGCGGCATGCTGGCGGTAAAAGGAAAGTACATTACTATCGAAAATGTCGATATTCTTGCACAGCTCGCAGGCCAATCGCGTAACGTTGCCTGATGACGCGCCACCTTTGTCGGATCGCTAAATTTTCCCGATTTATTGATCCGGCAAGGTCTTATCACCTGTTTCATTCCTCACATATAGGTTAATCTTACTTAACAGACTGTGGTTAAGCAGTTGTAAGGAGACCTGTATGGCAAAATATCAAAACATGCTAGTCGCAATCGATCCTAATCAGGACGATCAGCCCGCCCTGCGACGCGCGGTTTATTTGCATCAACGGATTGGTGGCAGGATCAAAGCCTTTCTGCCTATCTACGATTTTTCCTACGAAATGACCACCCTTCTGTCACCTGACGAACGCACCGCTATGCGCAAAGGCGTGATTAGCCAGCGCGCGGCCTGGATTAAAGAACAAGCCCAGTACTACATCGACTCAGGGGTGCCGATTGAAATAAAAGTGGTTTGGCATAACCGCCCGTTCGAGGCAATTATTCAGGAAGTGATCGGTGGCGGGCACGATTTAGTGCTCAAAATGACCCATCAACATGACAAACTGGAAGCGGTGATATTCACCCCAACCGACTGGCACCTGCTGCGTAAATGTCCGTGTCCGGTGTGGATGGTTAACGAAAAACCGTGGCCTGAAGGCGGCCGAGCCCTGGTTGCCGTAAACCTGGCAAGTGAAGAACAATACCATAACGCGCTCAATGAAAAGCTGGTTAAAGAGACGATCCGCTTAGCCGAAGACGTTAACCACACCGAAGTCCACCTTGTCGGTGCCTATCCGGTTACGCCGATTAATATCGCCATCGAACTGCCAGATTTTGATCCGAGCGTGTATAACGATGCGATTCGCGGCCAGCATTTAGTGGCGATGAAGGCATTGCGCCAGAAGTTTGGCATCGATGAAAAAATGACTCACGTCGAGAAAGGATTGCCCGAAGAGGTGATTCCCGATCTGGCTGAACATTTACAGGCCGGGATCGTGGTGCTCGGCACCATAGGCCGCACCGGGCTTTCCGCCGCGTTCCTCGGCAATACCGCCGAACAGGTTATCGATCATCTGCGCTGCGATTTACTGGTTATCAAACCTGATGATTACCAGACGCCGGTCGAGTTGGACGACGACGAAGACGATTAGCCGCTCTGATACCATAAAAAATCCGTCCACCGTGACGGATTTTTTTATGGGCGCTTTTTCTGATAAACAAAACCGCCCCGAAAGGCGGTTTTGAGAGGCATCTCGCGCTACAGAAAAAACTACAGCGCTTTAAGAATCGCTTCCACGCTGGCTTTGGCATCGCCAAACAGCATTTGCGTGTTCTCTTTAAAGAACAGAGGGTTCTGCACGCCGGCGTAACCGGTGTTCATTGAACGTTTGAAGACGATGACGTTCTGCGCTTTCCACACTTCCAGCACCGGCATACCGGCGATTGGGCTGCGTGGATCTTCGAGTGCCGCCGGGTTTACGGTGTCGTTGGCGCCGATCACCAGAACGGTGTCGGTATCGGTGAAATCATCGTTGATTTCATCCATTTCCAGTACCACATCGTAAGGTACGCGGGCTTCTGCCAGCAGAACGTTCATATGGCCTGGCAGACGTCCGGCAACCGGGTGGATACCAAAGCGAACTTTGATGCCGCGCGCGCGCAGCTTTTCGGTAATTTCCGCTACCGGATATTGCGCCTGTGCCACCGCCATACCATATCCAGGGGTGATGATGACCGAGGTTGAGTTTTTCAGCATCTCAGCGGTATCTTCCGCGGTGATTTCACGGTGCTCGCCCACTTCTGCATCATCACCGGTAGAAGATCCGTCGGTGCCGAAGCCCCCTGCGATGACGCTGATAAAGGAACGGTTCATCGCCTTACACATGATGTAAGACAGGATCGCACCGGAAGAACCTACCAGCGCACCAGTGACGATCAGCAGATCGTTGCTGAGCATAAAGCCCGCCGCCGCCGCCGCCCAACCGGAGTACGAGTTCAGCATCGAAACCACCACCGGCATATCTGCGCCACCAATTGACGCCACCAGGTGCCAGCCAACAACCAGCGCAATAATGGTCATCACCAGCAGCGCCAGAACCTGCAGGCCAACGCTTTCGGTACGCACGAAGACTAACAACATGGCGAAGGAGACAACCAGCGCCGCCAGGTTCAGCTTGTGACGATGCGGCAACATCAGCGGTTTAGAGGAGATCTTGCCGCGCAGTTTGCCAAACGCCACGATGGAACCGGTAAAGGTCACCGCACCAATAAAGATACCGAGGAACACTTCCGTTAAATGGATGTTTTCCATCACCGGTTCCAGACCCGGTGCGTGATCCAGATAGCTGTTAAAGCCAACCAGAACCGCAGCCAGACCTACGAAGCTGTGCAGAATAGCCACCAGCTCCGGCATTTCGGTCATTTCAACTTTCTTCGCCAGATGGATGCCGATGGCACCACCGATAACCATGGCCACGATGATCCAGACCACGTTGCCGGTTTCCGGCCCGAAGATGGTCGCAACCAGTGCGATCCCCATACCTGCCATACCGAACAAGTTGCCCTGCTTCGATGTTTCGTGTTTTGACAGCCCCGCCAGGCTGAAAATAAACAGAATAGCGGCAACAATGTATGCTGCTGTAACTAATCCACCAGACATGTGTTACCCCTTAGTTCTTCCGGAACATTTTCAGCATGCGCTGAGTGACGGTGAAACCACCAAAAATATTGATGCTGGCAATCAGCACCGCAATAAAGCTCAGGAAGCTAACCCAGCCGCCATGACCAATTTGCAGTAATGCGCCCACCACGATAATCCCTGAAATGGCGTTAGTCACCGACATCAGCGGAGTATGCAGCGCGTGAGAAACATTCCACACCACGTAGTAACCCACAACGCACGCCAGCGCGAACACGGTAAAGTGGCCGAGGAACTCTTTTGGCGCCACGTCAGCAAGCCAGCCGAACAGAACGATCGCCAACGCCATCAACGCATATTTGCGCCATGGGGAAGCTGGTTTTTTCTCTTCTACCGGCGCCGCCGCAGGTTTTGCCGCAGCCTGAGGCTGGGCGGAAACCTGAATTGGCGGCGCAGGCCAGGTGATTTCACCATCGCGAATGACGGTTACGCCACGGATAACCACATCGTCAAAATCAACCACGGTATTGCCATCTTTCTCTTTGCACAGCAGTTTGAGCAGGTTAACCAGGTTGGTGCCGTAAAGCTGGGAGGACTGCGTTGGCAGACGGCCCGGCAAATCGGTGTAACCGATAACTTTCACGCCGTTTGGCGTGACGGTGACCTGATCAGCCACGGTGTATTCGCAGTTACCGCCGTTTTGTGCCGCAAGATCGACAATCACGCTGCCCGCCTGCATTGAGTCAACCATTTCGCGGGTGATGAGTTTGGGAGCCGGTTTGCCTGGGATCAGCGCCGTAGTGACGATGATATCGACCTCTTTGGCCTGAGCGGCAAACAGTTCCATTTCAGCTTTAATAAAGGCTTCGGACATCACTTTGGCGTAACCGTCGCCGCTGCCCGCTTCTTCTTTAAAGTCCAGCTCCAGGAACTCAGCGCCCATACTCTGCACTTGTTCTTTTACTTCCGGACGGGTATCGAACGCACGCACGATTGCGCCAAGGCTATTTGCCGCGCCAATCGCCGCAAGACCGGCAACGCCGGCGCCGATAACCATCACTTTTGCCGGTGGCACTTTGCCCGCAGCGGTAATTTGCCCGGTAAAGAAACGGCCAAATTCATGGGCGGCTTCCACAATGGCGCGATAGCCGGCAATGTTTGCCATTGAGCTCAGGGCATCAAGCGACTGCGCACGAGAAATACGCGGCACTGAATCCATCGCCATGACGGTGACATTTTTAGCTGCCAGCTTTTCCAGTAATTCCGGATTCTGAGCAGGCCAGATAAAGCTCACCAGCGTGGAGCCTGCACGCAGCAGCTCAATTTCGTTCTCCTGCGGTGCATTCACTTTCAGCACGATGTCAGACTGCCAGACCTCAGCGGTGTCTGAAATGGTTGCGCCAGCCTGCAGAAAAGCTTCGTCATCAAAGCTCGCCAGTTTGCCCGCGCCGCTTTCGACGGTGACGGTAAAACCGAGCTTCAGCAATTGCTCCACTGTTTTTGGCGTGGCCGCCACGCGGGACTCACCCGCCCACCGCTCTTTTGGTATCCCAATACGCATAATATTCCCTTCCATCTGTTTTTATGTTGATGGTTTGTCAGACATTGACTGGCCAGGATCATTCCGTTACCAGAGCAATGAAAATATATCCGCCACAAGCTATTTATAACCTACTGAAAATAACGCCTGTGATCCAGATCAGGATCTTAGTATTTGTATCATTATGGTGAAAACTTAGCATTGAGGGGCTAAGACAGCTCTTTTCAACTAGTTTTACCTTACGATACCTGATAATACGCTTTATCAACGCGTCAACTCGCCATAGCGCACCGCGGCAAAATGCTTATTTAACATTACATTAACTGATTAAGTTGTAAGCTTTACCGCTTTTATCGGTCAAAAGGCTCTTTTAGTCAGCTGTAAATTTCCGTTAGCAAAAAGATCGGTATGCAATGCGCGCAGGCTAAAAAATGGCGCAGACAGGTGGGTATTTCAATATGATAACTCTTGCTAATCAAATTAATGCATTGAAATAATTATTTATTTTCACCGCGTATTAGGTTACAGATAACCATTAACGATCTCTGGGCCCTGCTCTGCCCCTTTTGTCATAATCCTGGGGCGTATTGAGCGTTATGTTCTGGGGATGTGCGGACCTTCACTCAGATCCGGTACGGCGCTGACTATTTCCTGGAGAGTGGTTCCAGAAACAGCACCAGTAGCATCCATTTAAATTCTTGTAGCCATAGCGCACAAGTTGGCTTCCTATATTTCCAGACACCTTTTATCACTTAGGTTCGTTGCCGCAGCTATGCCCGTGGCGAACGCTCTCCCGGTGCTGCGCTTCATGTACAAAATCAAAAAAAAACCGCATCACGGGATGCGGTAAAAAATGTTGCATGAATCAGAATCGAAAATCTCAGAAGATTTTCTGACGACTAATATCTTAATATTTAACAATAACGTCAAGTAGTAACCATATGTAATTATACACTTTCGAATTAGTTTAATTCCTCTTTTCTGATTTGAAGGGCTTATCATTAGATACGAATCAGGTCGGCCTTTTAAAGAGTAAGCCTGGTAATGCATAATCGGGTGCCATGTCTCTATTATGCCATTTTATCAATAACTTAACTTGATAATGCAAGCCAAATCAATCAGTTGTAGATTAGCCCCTATTTCAATGCAATAATCGGCGGCTGACAGGTAACCCTCATAGAATGCGGTATTTGTATTCATTTTGCGCAAGGCGAAGGATTATTTTTATGAAGCTCAAGAACACCCTTCTGGCGTCAGCATTGATTTCCCTTACCACGCTGTCCGCTCAGGCGGCCACGGAACTGACTCCCGATCAAGCTGCTGCTGTGAAACCTTTTGATCGCATTACCATCACTGGCCG
Source organism: Buttiauxella warmboldiae (assembly GCF_003818135.1). Classification (GTDB taxonomy): domain Bacteria; phylum Pseudomonadota; class Gammaproteobacteria; order Enterobacterales; family Enterobacteriaceae; genus Buttiauxella; species Buttiauxella warmboldiae. The sequence goes on from NZ_RPOH01000004.1 coordinate 71,791, forward strand.
TTTTAACTCCATTGGCGACGCGGTGAATGCCGTTTCCAAACGCGCCGATAAAATTGGTGCCACCTCTTTCTATGTCCAGGACACCAACGATACTGGCAGCAGCGGTAACTGGCGTGTCGTTGCCGATCTCTATCACGCAGACGCCCCGAAAGCGGAAAAAAACTCCAATCGCGTGATCAACGGTGTGATGGAGTTACCGAAAGACCAGGCCTATGCGCTTGAGCCATTTGATACCGTGACGATTCAGGGTTTTTATCGCAGCCAGCCTGAAGTCAATGATGCGATTACCCGCGCCGCCAAAGAGAAAAGCGCAGATTCGTTCTATATCGTGCGCCAGATTGATGCCAACGGCGGCGGCAACCAGCGTGTTACCGCTTTTATCTATAAAAAAGACGCCAAAAAACGTGTTCTGCAAAGCGCGGATGCCATCCCTGCAGATTCAGAAGCGGGCAAAGCCGCACTGGCTGCAGGTGGCGCAGCAGCGGCCACCGTTGAGATCCCAGGCGTTGCGACCAGCAGTACCCCAACTACTGATGTGGGCCGTTTCTTCGAAACGCAGACCACTCAAGGCGGTCGTTACACCGTAACGCTGCCGGACGGTACAAAAATTCAGGAGCTGAACAAAGTGACTGCCGCACAGATGGTCCCATTTGATAGCGTGAAATTTACCGGTCACTACAGCAGCGGTACTGAAATTTCTTACCAGGTTGCTAAACGTGCAGCGAAGAAAGGGGCTAAATACTACCACATCACCCGCCAATGGGATGAGCGTGGCGGGAACATGACTATTAGCGCTGACCTGTACAAATAAGCGCAGCATTACACAGTTTTGCCTGCTAAAAAGGGTGGCATCGCCGCCCTTTTTTTCTCTCTCTGGGCATTTTATGGCTCATGTCATTGCAAGCAACTCCCACACTCCGTAAAATCCCGCGCCTTAGAGTTACCCACCATTTTTATGCATAAAAGCATGATAGTTATTCTGGGTCTTATGTGAATTTAACGGGATTGCTATGGAAAAGAAGCTAGGCCTCGCCGCATTAACTGCACTGGTATTGAGCTCGATGCTCGGCGCTGGTGTATTTAGCCTGCCGCAAAACATGGCCAGTGTGGCGAGCCCCGCAGCATTGCTGATCGGCTGGGCCATTACCGGCGCGGGTATTTTATTGCTGGCGCTGGCGATGGTGGTATTAACCCGTTTGCGCCCCGACCTGGACGGAGGCATTTTTACCTATGCTCGCGAAGGCTTTGGTGAGCTGATCGGTTTCTTCTCAGCATGGGGCTACTGGCTTTGTGCGGTGATCGCCAACGTCTCTTATTTAGTCATTGTGTTCTCAGCGCTGAGTTTCTTCACCGATACGCCAGAGCTGCGCCTGTTTGGTGACGGCAATACCTGGCAAGCGATTGTCGGTGCTTCCGTACTGTTATGGATGGTGCATTTCCTGGTGCTGCGCGGCGTGCAGACCGCGGCCAGTATTAATCTGGTTGCCACCCTTGCGAAGCTGCTGCCATTAGGTCTGTTTATCGTTTTAGCGATGATGGCCTTTAAGCTCTCTACCTTTAATCTCGATTTCAGCGGAATTGCGCTTGGTCTTCCAGTTTGGGAGCAGGTCAAAAACACCATGCTGATAACCCTATGGGTGTTTATCGGCGTGGAAGGCGCGGTGGTGGTCTCTGCACGCGCGCGCAATAAGAATGATGTTGGCCGCGCAACGTTACTGGCGGTAGTTGCGGCATTGAGCGTCTATCTGCTGGTCACGCTGCTTTCGCTAGGGGTGATTGCCCGCCCGGAACTTGCCGGTATGCGTAACCCTTCAATGGCCGGATTAATGGTTGAAATGATGGGGCCATGGGGTGAAGTGATTATCGCCGCCGGGCTGATTGTTTCGGTATGCGGGGCCTACCTGAGCTGGACGATTATGGCCGCTGAAGTGCCCTTCCTTGCCGCCACGCACAAAGCTTTCCCGAAAATCTTTGCCCGTCAGAATCAGAACAATGCTCCGTCAGCCTCCCTGTGGCTGACCAATATTAGCATCCAGATCTGCCTGGTGTTGATTTGGTTAACCGGCTCGGATTACAACACGCTGCTGACCATCGCCTCTGAGATGATCCTGGTTCCCTACTTCCTGGTGGGCGCTTTTTTAGTCAAGGTCTCTGTCCGCCCGCTGCATAAAGCGATTGGCTTTGGCGCCTGTATTTATGGCTTATGGCTGCTTTATGCCTCAGGCCTGATGCATCTGCTGCTTTCAGTGGTACTCTACGCGCCGGGATTAATCGTCTTTATGTATACGCGCAGTACCCATACCCATGACATTAAACTCAACTTCAGGGAAAAATCAGTCATTTTCCTGATGTTGGTGGCCGCGTTTCCTGCAACATGGGCACTGGTGAAGTAAGCTATCAGCCAACGACAGAAAGGAGTCGCCGATGAGGGCCATCTCACCCACACGTCCTATTTTGATTACCGGAGCAGGTAAACGAATTGGCCTGGCGCTGGCGCGACACTTTCTGGCCCATCAGCAGCCCATCATTATTAGCTACCGTACGCGTTACCCGGCGGTAGATACGCTGGAGCAGGCCGGGGCAACCTGCCTGTTCGGGGATTTCTCAACCAATCAGGGAATTGAGCAATTTGCTCAGCAAGTAAAACAGCGCTGCGACAGTTTGCGGGCCATTTTGCACAACGCCAGCGCCTGGCTTGCAGAATCCCCTCACCGCTCCCCTGCGGATACGCTGGCGGCGATGCTGCAAATTCACGTCCATGCTCCCTATCTGCTCAATCATCTTCTTGAGCCGCTATTGCGCGGCCACGGCCACGGCCATGCCAGCGCCGATCTCATTCATTTCACGGATTATGTCGTTGAGCGTGGTAGCGATAAACATATTGCCTATGCCGCCAGCAAAGCCGCGCTGGATAATATGACGCGTTCGTTTGCCCGTAAGCTGGCCCCGGAAGTTAAAGTCAATGCCATTGCGCCTGCGATGATCGTGTTCAATGACGGTGACGATGCCCAATATCGGGAAGCCGCTCTGAATAAGGCGTTGATGAAGATCGCCCCGGGCGAACAAGAGATTATTGGGCTGGTAGAATACCTGTTGAACAGCAAATACGTCACTGGCCGGACGCATGCCGTAGACGGCGGTCGTCCTCTTCGATAAGTCTGTTTGCGTAAAAACATTTAGCCGTGTGTGATTGCTGGCAAATACGGAATGACGTTACGCCACTCCTGCCGGCCAAATGTTGGACCGCGATGCGTTACAAAAAAGCTGTACGCCGTGGCCTGCGATGATCTGAATCGCAGCGTTGCTGCCGCCATTTCGCACCTGAGAAAATCTACGACAGCCATCCCCCTGCGGTAGAGGATGCGTTTTCCAAAAATATCTATCCTCCTTTGCTACACATCTTCTGTTTAATAGCAACGATGATCTTATTGCTTAATTCAGCATTCGCCTATAGAAATAAACAGTTCTGGTATGATAGATTTCATGCGTTATTATTTATCCGCTTATCAATTAGCGATGAATATCAAGAAAAAGAACGTTTTTATTACCGTTACGTACGTTATTTGTTACCAATATGTTTTCTTTCAGTGTGCAATGGTGACGGGGTAATTTAATAGCTCATAGTTGTTGAATATACGTTACTAAACTAAAAAATAAATGCTGTGCAAATTGTTATTTTGGGGCGGAACTTCTCTATAAAAACGTAGAAAAATATAACATCACGTCCTGTTAACAGCCAAATGACTGAGTCTGATTACGCACTCATCTGTTTAAAAACCACCATTAATAAGCATCAGTGCTTTAGGTAATTTTGTGATAAAAGTGTGGCTATATAATAATCTGTTGCATCGTTTAAATAACAGCCAGATTAAGTTATTAAATAATCGTTATGCCCATGCGATTATTGCCAGTACCATGGCGATTGTTCCGCTATCGATAGTGCGTGGCCTTGTTATTACAGCTTCAGTTATCTGTGAAACGGCTGGTTTCAGTCATGCAGCAACCTGGTTTATGCAATTACAGATAGGTTTTTTAGCACTTGCACCGCTGGTAATGAATATCTACATCGCGGTGCACTGGGCGGTAAGAAACCGTCTTTCACAAATTTATTGTATCGCGCTAAGCATCAGCACCCTGATGATTTTCCGGCGCATTCTTGATGATAATGCACAATTCTTCCTCGATATCAGCATTCCGATGGCGCTGGCATCAGGCATCATCGGCAATGTGTTGCAGGAAATCGTCAGTAAAAATCTGTTAAAGGTTCGTCAATGGAAAGATAATAATAATGTTACGATCCTTTCATTTTTCATTACGCTTGCCGTTATCGCACTGGCTAGCAGCGCGATAAAATTGGGTGCCGCAGTCTGGCTGGACCATGCAATGAGTTTTTTCAGCGGTCTGTCGCTCTATTTTTACCCGTTCGATTTTTTACACGGCATTGGATATGTCCTGCTACGTAGCGCGCCCTGGTTCTTTGGTCTTCATGGCTACTATCTTTTTATGGATATCGACGTTGCCTTTACGGTGGCGAATAGATTAAATATCAGCGACTGGCACTCCGGACGTGGCGGACTCAATATTCTGAGCCCGGTTTTTTATGACATATGGTGTAATTCTGGCGGTACGGGGAATACCCTGAGTTTGCTGATCTGCATTCTGATGCAGAAAAAAAGCCCCCAGCGTCGGCTGCTGTCAATCTCTGCCCCTATGGCGCTGTTTAATATCAATGAACCGTTGATTTTTGGTTTTCCTATCGTCCTCAATCCGGTGATGATTATTCCGTTTGTGCTGACACCGTTAGTTTCTTATATGGTGGCTTACGGCGCGACGTATCTGGATATCATCCCACGTAATTCCGAAATCGTCAGTTGGTCCACCCCCGGCCCCATCAAGGTGTGGCTGGCCAGCGGACACTCGGTTAGCGCAGTAGTATTGTATCTGCTGCTTGTCGCCGTTGGCGTGGCTATTTATCGTCCGTTTGTCAAAAATTCATTAAAACAAACGAACAATGAAAATGCGGACCTGGATTTGTTAACCGGTGAGATAAAAACCGTCCAGCCGACAGATTTTGAGATGGTGCCCAATTACAGCCATGTGGTTGAAGAAAACAGCTACCTCGAAGCACAGCGGCAGATTGAAAAACTGCAATCCGCTGGGCAGTTCATTCTCTATTTCCAGCCTCAGGTTCGTTTATCTGACAATAAAGTTGTCGCCGTTGAGGTATTAATCCGCCACCAGAGCGACAGTGGCAAGATAACCCCGCCTGTTTTCCTGAAATATTATGAGCGGACGGGTCTGATGCCAGAAATTGATTTCTGGGTGGTGGAACACGCGCTGGATTATGTCAGAGAAAATATGGCTGCGGCAGAGAGTATGACGTTGTCTGTCAATATTTCGCCTCAGACGCTGATCGACTATCGCCTGTTAAGCGTGGTTCACAAAGTGATGGCTAACCCATTGCCTGCCGGGTGGGCTCTGGAGTTTGAGATCACCGAGTCACAAAAGGTTCAGGAGCCCGCGCGGGTTGCCGAAGTGATGGAAAAACTACGTAGCCTTGGAATCAGAATAGCGCTTGATGATTTTGGCTCCGGCTATTCGACGCTGCATTATCTGACCCGCTACCCGCTGGATAAGATCAAGCTCGATAGATCGATGGTTCTCGGCCTGGCCAAACCGGATGGATTTAACTTCCTGCAGCAGGTGGTTAAATTATGCATGGTGATTCAATGTGAGATCCTTATCGAGGGCGTTGAAACCCATGAGGAGTTAGAACAGGTGAAAATGGCAGGCATTGGACTTTGCCAGGGTTTCCTGTTCCACCGCCCTTTACCGGGAAACGCCGTATGTCTGCTGCTGGCAGATCAGCGAAAAAAAGAATTCCCGCCCTCTGCGACTGAAGCGCTGGTTTAACAAATAACCGCGCCTATCGCAGCCAAATGATGTCAGCACGGGCAAACCCTGCTGACATACTCAGCCAGATGAGCCGCACTTCTGGATTGGCCTCTATGGAGCTCGCTTCCGCTTTAGCTCGCCTATCAAAACCGACTCTCCCTGCCGTTAGCCTCAATCCCCTACGCCACTAAAAATCTTTTTTCCTCTGCGTGGCGATTGCAACGCCAGTGGTCAGGTTCGTCTCTCTATGCTATAAAATTAGTATGTTGTAACTAATGAAGGGCGGCATGATGAAATATGATTTGATTGCGCGACTGACCAGCACATTTCACGCGCTTGAGCGCGACCTGTATCAATTACGGGAGCAGCTCGATAGCTACCGTCTACTGGTTGGACGCGCCTTTGTGTTACCCACGGTAGATAAGGGTAAAGAACACGATGCGCTGACTCACATTGAAGTGACGCAACTGCTGGGCAAAGAGGCGCATCAGGCCACCCTTTCCCACTTCACCCGCCTGTTTATTCAGCAACAGTCGGAGAAAACCAGCAGTAAAGCTGCGGTGCGCCTGCCGGGTGCCGTTTGCTATCAGGTCGATGAGGCCGAACGTAGCCAGACCCGGGCGCTGGTGTTGCGTATTAATCAGCGCAAGCAGGAGCTGGAAAAGATCATTAGCGTGGAGTCAGGACTGCCGAGCGTGCAGCGTTTTGAGTGGGTTCACCACCACCTTCCGGGACTGATTACCCTCAATGCTTACCGCACCATCACCTTACTGGAGAACCCCAGCACGCTGAATTTTGGCTGGGCGAACAAGCAGATCGTCAAGAATTACACCCGCCGTGAAATTATCGAGCTTCTGGAAAAGAGCCTGCAAGCGAAGCGCGCGGTGCCGCCCTACACCCGCGAACAATGGGCTGAACAGATTACCCGTGAACTGAACGCCATCAGCAGCCTTTCAGATAACGTGCGGCTGAAAATTAAACGACCGGTAAAAGTGCAGCCCGTCGCCCGCGTCTGGTATCAGGATCGCAAAAAGCAGGTGCAACATGCCTGCCCGTCGCCGCTGGTGGTGTTATGTCACCGGAATAATGGCGAAATGCCGCCGCAGATGGGGGAATTACTCAATTATGATGCGGATAATATTCGCCATCGCTACAGGCCGCAGGCGCAGCCGCTACGGCTGGTGATCCCGCGCCTGCATCTGTACTGCGAGCAATAGAGGCTGGCGCGGCTGGCTTATGGCTTCATGCTGCCTGCCATCTCTTCCGGGCGCACCCAGGCATCAAACTCGTCTGCGGTCAGATAACCGAGTTTTAACGCCGATGCCTTCAGCGTCAGCCCTTCTTTATGGGCTTGTTTGGCAATTTCTGCCGCTTTGTCGTAGCCAATGTGCGTATTTAGGGCCGTCACCAGCATCAGCGATTCATTCAGCAGCTGCGCGATACGGTCACGGTTCGGTTCGATACCCACCGCGCAATGGGCGTTAAAGCTCTCCATCCCATCCGCCAGCAGGCGCACCGATTGCAGGAAGTTATGGATCACCATCGGGCGGAAAACGTTTAATTCAAAATTACCGGAAGCGCCGCCCATATTGACCGCCACATCGTTACCCATCACCTGGCAGCACAGCATGGTCATCGCTTCACACTGCGTTGGGTTAACTTTGCCGGGCATAATGGAGCTGCCCGGTTCGTTTTCAGGGATCGCAATTTCACCAATCCCGCAGCGCGGCCCGGACGATAACCAACGCACATCGTTGGCAATTTTCATCAGCGACGCCGCCAGCCCTTTTAATGCGCCATGCGCATGAACCAGCGCATCGCAGGTTGCTAACGCTTCAAATTTATTGGGTGCGGTGACAAATGGCTGTCCGGCTATCTCTGCCAGCTCTTTGGCGACGCGCACCGCGTATTCAGGATGAGTGTTGAGCCCGGTTCCCACCGCCGTTCCGCCCAGGGCTAGCTCTGCAACATGCGGCAGGCTGTTTTCTACATGTCTGAGATTATGCTCAAGCATCGCCACCCAGCCGGAAATTTCCTGGCCCAGCGTGAGCGGCGTGGCATCCTGTAAGTGCGTGCGGCCAATTTTAACGATGTCACGAAAAGCCTGCGCTTTTTTCTCAAGCGTCGCTTTCAGCGCCTTTATTTGGGGGATCAGCTGTTCACGCACCGCTACCAGCGCCGCAACGTGCATCGCCGTCGGGAACACGTCATTCGAACTTTGGCTCTTGTTCACATCGTCATTAGGATGAACTTTGCGCTCCATGCCGCGCACGCCGCCGAGGATTTCACTCGCCCGGTTAGCCAGCACTTCATTCATATTCATGTTGCTTTGCGTGCCGGAGCCGGTTTGCCAGATAGCGAGCGGAAATTCATCCGGGTGTTTGCCCGCCAGCACTTCATCTGCCGCTTCGATAATGGCTTTGCCACGTTCGGCGTTTAGCAGGCCGAGATCCATATTCACCTTAGCGGCAGCCCGCTTGGTTAACGCCAGCGCGTGGATCAACGCGGCGGGCATTTTTTCAGTGGAAATGCGGAAATGCTCAAGCGAGCGCTGAGTTTGCGCGCCCCACAGTTTATCTGCCGGAACGTCGATCGGGCCCATTGAGTCTTTTTCACTACGAACGGTCGCCATTTCATTCTCCTTTGAGCAAAAAACCGCCCTTACAGGCGGCTTGAGTTTTCTACTTCACGCATCGCGTACACTGCGAGGCATGGATTTTCTGGAAGAAGTCGTTGCCCTTATCATCCACCAGAATAAAGGCCGGGAAATCTTCCACCTCTATTTTCCAGATGGCTTCCATACCCAGCTCCGCATACTCCACGCAGTCGAGGCTCTTGATGCTTTGTTGCGCCAGCACCGCCGCCGGGCCGCCGATGCTGCCCAGATAGAACCCGCCGTGCTTATGGCACGCATCCGTCACCTGCTGGCTGCGGTTACCTTTTGCCAGCATCACCATGCTGCCGCCGTTGGCCTGCAACAGATCAACGTAGGAATCCATACGTCCAGCGGTTGTCGGCCCAAGCGAGCCCGATGCGTAACCGGCTGGCGTTTTAGCCGGGCCGGCGTAATACACCGGGTGGTCTTTGATGTATTGCGGCAAACCTTCACCGCGGTCGATGCGCTCTTTGAGTTTAGCGTGGGCGATGTCGCGCGCCACAACGATCGTCCCGCTTAAAGACAGACGAGTGGAAACCGGGTACTGCGACAATTGCCTGAGGATGTCGCTCATTGGGCGATTGAGATCGACCTTTATCGCCTCCCCTTCACCCGCCTGGCGTAGTTCCTGCGGAATATATTTGCCGGGGTTGTGTTCAAGCCGCTCAATCCAGATACCGTCGCGGTTAATCTTCGCCTTGATATTCCGGTCGGCCGAACAAGAGACGCCCATGCCTACCGGGCAGGAAGCACCGTGGCGCGGCAGGCGCACAACGCGAATATCGTGAGCAAAATATTTACCGCCGAACTGCGCGCCCAGCCCCAGGTTCTGCGCTTCTTTCAGCAACTCTTCTTCCAGCTGAATATCACGGAACGCCTGGCCGTGTTCGTTACCTTCGGTTGGCAGCCCGTCATAATATTTGGTGGAGGCAAGCTTCACGGTTTTAAGCGTGGCTTCGGCCGACGTTCCGCCAATCACAAACGCCACATGGTACGGCGGGCAGGCGGCAGTGCCGAGACTGCGCATTTTCTCCACCAGATACTCTTTAAGGCGGCCTGCACTTAGCAGCGCCTTCGTCTCCTGGTAGAGATAGGTTTTATTCGCTGAACCGCCGCCTTTAGCGATGCAGAGGAATTTGTATTCCGCACCGTCAACGCTGTAGAGATCGATTTGCGCCGGCAGATTGGTGCCGGTATTCACCTCTTTATACATATCCAGCGCCGCGTTTTGCGAATAGCGCAGGTTATCTTCAATAAAGGTGTTATAGATCCCGCGCGACAGCGCTTCTTCATCACCGCCGCCGGTCCAGACACGCTGGCCTTTTTTACCCATCACGATGGCGGTGCCGGTATCCTGGCAGGTTGGCAGAATGCCTTTAGCGGCAATTTCAGAGTTGCGCAGGAATTGAAGTGCAACATACTTGTCGTTTTCGCTGGCTTCAGGATCGTTAAGGATGTCGGCTACCTGCTGCTGGTGAGCCGGGCGCAGCATAAACGAGGCATCGTGGAAGGCGTGTTGGGTGAGTAACGTGAGGGCTTTAGGGTCAACTTTGAGGACTTCCTGCCCTTCAAACTCGGAGACTGAAACATAATCGCTGCTGAGCAGGTAGTATTCGGTTTCGTCTGTTGTTAACGGGAATGGCTCTTGATAATGAAAGGCTTTATTCGACATTGTTCTCTCACTTACACAGGTATAATTTTTTAGCTTACTGCGAAAACGTAGCGCGACGTGCGCCATCTCGATCGAAATATCCTACACAATTCTTTAACAAAAACTGAGACTAATACGACTTTTTACTCCCCAGGTTACTTCATCGCAGATAATTGCTTTAATAGTCGCAACTTTGTGTCGATTACAACAGGGCTTAATAATGCAAAAACTCATTAACTCCGTGCAAAACTATGCCTGGGGAAGTCAAACTGCGTTAACCGAACTTTATGGTGTGGAAAACCCACAACAACTGCCGATGGCCGAGCTATGGATGGGCGCACACCCGAAAAGCAGCTCAAAGATTGTTGATAATGGTCAGCTCCGCTCGCTGCGCGAGGTGATTGACGCGGATAAACCCGCCCTTTTAGGTAAGGCCGTTGCAGAGCGTTTTGGTGAGCTACCGTTTCTCTTCAAAGTGCTGTGTGCCGATCAACCGCTCTCCATTCAGGTGCATCCTAACAAAAAAGCGTCTGAGCTGGGGTTTGCCAAAGAGAACGCCGCTGGCATTCCATTAGATGCCGCCGAGCGTAACTACAAAGATCCTAACCACAAACCGGAACTGGTCTTTGCCCTCACCCCCTTCCTTGCGATGAATGCATTCCGTGAGTTTAGCGATATTGTTTCCCTGCTCCAGCCGGTTTCCGGCGCGCACCCGGCCATGGCTCATTTCCTGCAACAGCCGAATGCCGAACGTTTATCGCAGCTGTTCGCCAGCCTGCTGAATATGAAAGGTGAGGAGAAATCCCTCGCGCTGGGCGTGTTGAAGGCCGCGCTGAATAATCAACAAGGCGAGCCGTGGGAAACCATCCGCGTGATTTCTGAATTCTACCCGGATGACAGCGGTTTGTTCTCTCCATTGCTGCTTAACGTGGTGAAATTGCAGCCCGGTGAAGCGATGTTCCTGTTCGCCGAAACCCCGCACGCGTACCTGAAAGGCGTGGCGCTTGAAGTGATGGCAAACTCAGATAACGTGCTGCGCGCGGGCCTGACGCCAAAATATATCGATATTCCAGAGCTGGTCGCCAACGTGAAGTTTGTCGCCAAACCGGCGGCAGAGTTGCTGACTCAGCCAGAAAAACGGCCAGGCGAGCTGGACTTCCCGATTCCGGTTGATGACTTTGCTTTCTCTTTACACGACCTCAGCCCGCAGCAGGCAAGCCTGGCACAGCCGAGCGCCGCTATTGTGTTCTGTACTGAAGGCGAAGCGGTATTAAGCAAAGACGGGCAGCAGCTGGTGCTGAACCCCGGCGAGTCGGCCTTTATTTCTGCACAAGAATCGCCGGTTTCAATCAGCGGTGTCGGGCGTGTGGCTCGGGTCTATTCTAAACTCTGAGTGGCAAGCAACTTACTGATCTTTTGAAGTAAGGTTGCTAAGCTTGCTGAGTGAGTTTCTTAAATGCCGCAGGGCATTTCAATCGTCTGCCGGAGGACTACCGGCAGACGCACTTAATATGGACTACGACAGAATGAAAAAATCACTGGTTGCTGTAGGTGTTATTGTGGCTTTGGGCGTGGCGTGGACAGGCAGCGCCTGGTACACCGGAAAGCAGCTTGAAGGCCGCATGGCGGAGATGATCGCCCGGGCGAATGCCGAACTGAATAAGGCCTCACCGGAAGCAGGTTTAACGCTGGGCTACCAGGATTATCATCGTGGCCTGTTCCACAGCACCATGCAGCTGGTTATTAAGCCAAACGCGGGCGTGACCAGCGCACTGCTTAAACCCGATCAGAGCATTGTGTTTAACGAAACTATCGATCATGGCCCGTTCCCGTTCGCCCAGCTGAAAAAATTCAACCTGCTGCCTTCAATGGCCTCCGTGCACACGACGCTTGTGAATAACCCAACCACTAAGCCGCTGTTTGATATTGCTAAAGGTCAGTCCTTTATTGATGCGCAAACCCGTATCGGCTACAGCGGCGACACCTCTTCAGATATCAGCCTGCTGCCGCTGAATTATGAAAATGGCGAACAGAAAGTGGCCTTCAGCGGCGGTGAATTCCGGGCTGACGTTGACGGTCAGGGCGATAAAATCGCCGTGAGTGGTGAAGCGCAAAGCGGCCTGGTGAATACCGTGAATGAATACGGCCAGCATGTGCAGATGACCTTCAACGGTATCAAAACCGAAGGTAACAGCGCGCGCAGTGAATTTATTGAACGTATCGGCAGTCAAAAAGCCGCGATCGAGAAGTTAGCTATCGCCATTGAAGGCCAGCAGATGGCGGTTTTTGAAGGCTTTAATATCCACGCCAAATCTGAGCTTCAGGAAGATAAAAAACATCTTTCCGGCCAAATTGACTACACCCTCGACTCGCTGAAAGTTCAGAACAAAGATATCGGCAGCGGCAAGCTGACGCTCAAAGTCGGTAACCTTGACGGTGCGGCCGTGCATGCATTCAGCCAGAAATATCAAGCCGAGTCGCAGAAACTGCTGGCGGACCCGGCCCTTATGCAGGATCCGGAAGCCTACCAGCAGCGTATTGTCGAGCTGTTCGTCGCCAACCTGCCGCTACTGCTCAAAGGCGACCCGGTGATTACCGTGGCGCCGCTGAGCTGGAAAAATGCGCAAGGCGAAAGCAGCTTTAACCTCTCCCTGTTGCTGAAAGACCCGGCGCAGGCCGCGGGTGAAGCAACCACGCCGGAAGAGCAGCTCAACCGCGTAGTGAAATCGCTCGACAGCAAGCTGGTGATCCCGATGGCTATGGCAACCGAGCTGATGACCCAAATCGCGCAGCTTGAAGGCTACCAGCCCGCCGAAGCCGCTAAACTTGCCGACCAGCAGATCAAAGGCCTGGCGGCGATGGGGCAAATGTTCCGCGTCACCACCATGGAAAACAATAACGTGGTTTCCAGCCTGCAATACAGCAACGGCCAGGTCACGTTAAACGGCCAGAAAATGCCGCTTAGCGATCTGTTAGGGATGTTCGGCATGCCGGGCATCGGCCAGCCAGAGATCGCTCCCGCACCTGAGCTGGAAACGCCTGTCGTTCCGGTTATTCCTCAGCAGTAACGGCTATTCGCGCAGGAAAAACCACGCTTTTTCCTTCTTTGTCAGCATCTGAAGCCCCGGTGTAGTCCGGGCTTGAGATTGCTGGCTCTTTATTGATTGCGCAACGTAGCTATTTGGGGGCGTTTGTTTTTATACTGTTACGCACTTTAAGCAAAAAAAGAGTGCGACC
>NZ_RPOH01000005.1 GCF_003818135.1 Buttiauxella warmboldiae
TTTTTTATATCTGTCAGTTGGTGATTTGGCCGCTGGCTCACGGCCACCGGCAACCTTCCCGTCCGGAATGTTTGGTATGCTTATAAATCATGATGTGATCGGTAGCACATTTTACGCTTTAATTGTATGATGAATGCGTTTCTTAAAGGGTAATCACCATGCGTAACACACTCACCATAATCTGGCACTACCTGCGTTCTTTTATATTAGTTTACATATGCTTATATGCAGGCATTGCGGTTGCATCGCTGCTGCCCATCACCATTCCCGGCAGTATTATCGGCATGCTGATGCTGTTTATTTTGCTCTCATTGCAAATTCTGCCGGCCAAATGGGTAAAGCCCGGCTGCCATCTGCTGATCCGCTATATGGCGCTGCTGTTTGTGCCGATCGGCGTAGGCGTGATGCAGTATGTTGATGTGATAAAGCAGCAGTTTGGCCCGGTGGTGGTCTCCTGCTTCATCAGTACCTTAGTGGTGTTAGTGGTGGTGAGCTGGAGCTCTCATCTGGTGCATGGTGAACGGAAAGTGGTGGGTGAAAACGAGGGCGACACAAAATGATGCATCATATCTGGTGGTCTTTACCTTTAACGCTGGTGACCTTTTTTCTCGCCCGCCAAATCGGCATGCGGTTTAAAACCCCGCTCCTGAACCCGTTACTGGTTTCGATGATAGTCATTATTCCCATTCTGCTGTTTACCGCCACCCCTTACGACCACTATTTCCAGGGCAGCAAGGTCTTGAATGACTTACTCCAGCCAGCGGTGGTTGCCCTTGCCTTCCCGCTTTACGAGCAGCTTCACCAGATTCGTGCGCGTTGGAAATCCATTATCACCATCTGCTTTATTGGCAGCATGGTGGCGATGATTTCCGGTACATCCGTTGCGTTACTGATGGGGGCCACACCTGAAATTGCCGCGTCGGTCCTGCCAAAATCGGTGACGACGCCAATCGCTATGGCGGTGGGCGGCAGCATTGGCGGCATTCCGGCGATTAGCGCGGTATGCGTGATTTTCGTGGGTATTCTCGGTGCGGTATTTGGCCACGCCCTGCTGAACCTGATGCGCATTAAAACCAAAGCGGCGCGCGGGCTGTCGATGGGTGCCGCCTCCCACGCCCTGGGGACCGCACGCTGCGCCGAGCTTGATTTCCAGGAAGGGGCGTTTAGCTCACTGGCGCTGGTGATTTGCGGCATTATCACTTCCCTGATTGCGCCGTTCCTGTTCCCGCTGATTCTGGCGGTTATGGGTTAAAAGTTGCGACAGATCGCGCAATTTCATTCTTTATTTCATCCGTTACATTTGTAATTAGATAAAGATCACATATAAAGCCCATGCGGAGCCGTAAACTACGGTTCAACTACTTGTTATGAGGCTACGATCCATGCGCTCACGTTTTCAGGCTGCTCTCGCACAACTCCCGGCTTCACTGCAAGCCGCTTTGCAACCTTTGCTGACCGATGCTCATTTTCCGGCGATGTTTAGCGCCGCAGAAGTGGAATCGCTGAAAGCCCAGACCGGGCTTGGCGATGATGAACTGGCATTCGCTTTGCTGCCGCTGGCAGCAGCCTGTGCCCGTGCGGATTTATCACAGTTCTATGTCGGTGCGGTGGCACGCGGCGTGAGCGGCAATCTCTATTTTGGCGGCAATATGGAGTTTATCGGCTCGACCATGCAGCAGACGGTTCATGCCGAGCAAAGTGCCATTACCCATGCGTGGATGCGCGGTGAAAAAGCGCTGGCTGCGATTACGGTTAACTACACGCCCTGCGGCCATTGTCGCCAGTTTATGAATGAGCTAAACAGCGGAGTGTCGCTGCGTATTAACCTGCCAGGCCGTGAGCCTGCAACGCTCGGTGATTATTTACCGGATGCCTTTGGCCCACGCGACTTAGCCATTAAAACCCTGCTGCTTGATACCGTGGATCATGGCTATGGGCTGCAGGGCGATGCCCTGAGCCAGGCGGCCATTGCCGCGGCAAACCGCAGCCATGCGCCTTACAGTAATGCGCCATCGGGCGTTGCGCTGGCAATGCGCGACGGGACGATTTTCACAGGCAGCTATGCTGAAAATGCCGCATTCAACCCTTCCCTGCCGCCGCTGCAAGCAGCATTAAATCTGCTTAGCCTTTCAGGCTATGACTACAGCGACATCCAGCGGGCCATTCTTGCAGAAAAAGCGGATGCGCCGCTAACGCAGTGGGATGCTACCGCTGCGACCCTGAAAGCGCTGGGATGCATAAATATTGACCGTGCGCTTCTGCATTGATGCTCACAGTACGGGCGCTTTTGCCCCGTACTGGTGAATTTTAATTCAACCGACGCCGCGAATCTTGCTCTTAACCACCAGGTAAAGTAGCCTTGGATAAAATTTCATCCTCTTACTGAGCTGCAGGTCCATGTTGAAGCGCTTGTTTTATAGCCTGTTGATTATCATCGGCTTGGCTGTGATAGCTGCGCTGTGTCTTGACCGCTGGATTAGCTGGAAAACCGCACCCTACGTCTATGACGAACTGCAGGATTTGCCCTACCGCCAGGTCGGCGTGGTGCTGGGCACCGCCAAGTATTACCGTACCGGGGTGATTAACCAGTATTATCAATACCGTATCCAGGGCGCGTTAAACGCTTATAACAGCGGCAAGGTGAACTATCTGCTGTTAAGCGGCGATAATGCGCTGCAAAGCTATAACGAACCCATGACCATGCGCAAGGATCTGATCGCCGGCGGCGTTGATCCTGCCGATATCGTGCTGGACTACGCAGGGTTTCGCACGCTCGACTCGATAGTTCGTACCCGCAAAGTATTTGATACCAACGATTTTATTATCATCACCCAGCGTTTCCACTGCGAACGCGCGCTGTTTATCGCCCTGCGCATGGGGATTCAGGCCCAGTGTTATGCCGTTCCTTCACCCAAAAATATGATGACCGTGCGTATCAGAGAGTTTGGCGCGCGTTTGGGAGCGCTGGCCGATCTGTATATCTTCAAGCGTGAGCCGCGTTTCCTTGGGCCGCTAGTCCCTATTCCCGCCATGCACGAAGTGCCTGAAGATGCGCAGGCTTACCCGGCGGTGACACCCGAGCAGCTACTGGAATTGCAGAAAAAAGAGAAGAAATAACGAAGAGTGGCGTCGTACGGCGCGAGGATATTTGTTAACCGAAAAAAAACCCGCACATATCACTCACTGTGCGGGTCTTGGTAAACCTTATGGAATTACTTCTTACGGGCGTATTTCAGGGAATCCAGCGCGACAGCGAAGATAATAATCGCCCCCTTAATAATGTACTGCCAGTAAGGGTTGACGCCGATATACGTCAGGCCGTAGTTGATGACCGTAAAGATAATCACACCGGTCACCACGCCCACCACCGTACCGACACCGCCGCTGAATGATACGCCGCCGACCACGCAGGCTGCAATCGCATCGAGTTCGTACATAAAGCCGAGGTTGTTGGTTGCCGAACCGATACGGCCCGCTTCTAACATCCCGCCGAAGGCGTAGAACACACCGGACAGCGCATAAATCATGATCAGGTTCAGGGCGACGTTAACACCAGAAACTTTAGCCGCTTCCGGGTTGCCGCCGATGGCGAAGATGTTTTTACCAAAGCGGGTTTTGTTCCACAGGATCCAGACAAAGCCAATCGCAATCAACGCATAGAAGGTGATGTACGAAAGCTTAAAGTTCCCCATCTTGATAAAGCCCTGGGCAAAGGTGGAGAACCCGCTGTCGAAGCCCGCAATAGGTGAAGCACCCACAAAGTCGTAGTACAGGGAGTTAATGCCGTAAACGATGATCATGGTGCCTAAGGTGGTGATAAACGGCGTCACGTTCAGGTAAGCAATGATGATCCCGTTAATCAGACCAATAATGGCACCGATAGCACAAACGATCAGGATAACCAGCGCAATCGGCATGGTGCTCATCTCAGGGAAAACTTTGTTCACGTTTTCCATCGATTGCAGAAGCGTTGCCGCCACTACCGCCGCCAGCCCCACCTGACGACCCGCTGAAAGGTCAGTCCCCTGGGTGACAATCAGCCCCGCCACGCCCAGTGCGATAATAATACGCACCGACGACTGGGTCAGAATGTTACTTAAATTCATCAGGCTTAAAAACGTGGGGTCCTGGAAAATAATAATCGCCAGCAGTACCAGCAACACCACATAAATGCCGCCTTCTTTCAGATAAGTTAGAAAACTTTTGTTATTTAACGCACTCATTTTTTAATAGCCCCTAAATTATCAAAGGTGCACAGACGCAAGACGTAATATTTCGTTCTGCGTGGTTGTTTTCGTGTCTACAATTCCGGCAACCAGCCCGTTGCTCATCACCAGAATACGGTCTGTAATCCCTAACAACTCCGGCATTTCGGACGAAATAATAATAATCCCTTTCCCTTTCTTAGCCAGCTCAGCAATCAGCTGATAAATTTCAAACTTAGCGCCAACGTCAATCCCACGGGTGGGTTCATCGAGCATTAAGATTTCTGGCTGAGTTAATAACCAGCGCCCAATAATCACTTTCTGCTGGTTCCCCCCGGACAATGAACCTATCGAGGTGCGATGGCCTGGGGTTTTGACGCGCATGGAATCGATAACCCATTGGGTATCGCTTTTCATGCGCGAATTATCTAATAGGCCGATTTTATTTTTATAGTTACGAATATTGGAAATCAGCGAGTTAAAGCCGATATCCAGATAAGCGTAAATACCGGTCGAGCGGCGCTCTTCGGTCACCAGCGCAAAGCCGTGGTTAATGGCTTCATTTGCCGTGTGGTTATTAATTTTTTTGCCGTGCAGCGTGATCGTGCCGCCTGATTTTTCACGAATGCCAAAAAGCGTTTCAACAATATCCGTACGTTTTGCGCCAACCAGACCAGCAATGCCGAGGATCTCCCCTTTGTGGAGATCAAAAGAGACATCGCGAATCGAAGGCTGACGTAACGAGGTCAGGTTACGCACTTCCATAATCACTTCGCCCGGCACGTTCTCTTTTGTCGGGAAGCGCTGGTTCAGGGAGCGGCCAACCATCATGGCGATGATCTTATCCATATCCAGCCCTTCTAACGGCTGGGTGGCGATCCACTGCCCGTCACGCAAAATGGTGATTTCATCACACAGCTGGAAGATCTCTTCCATTTTGTGAGAAATATAGACAATACCGCAGCCGCGCTCTTTTAATTTACGGATGATTTTGAAAAGGTGGTTAACTTCCTTTTCGGTCAGCGAAGATGTCGGCTCATCCATAATGACAATTTTGGCATTATAAGAGAAGGCCTTCGCTATTTCGATCATCTGCATTTGTGACACTGATAAGGTGCCCACGCGTGCTTTAGGGTCAATATCAATATCCAGCTCATCGAAAATATGTTTGGTATCACGGTACATTTTGTCCTGATCGACAAATACACCTTTGGTGGGGTAGCGCCCCAGCCACATGTTATCCATGACGGTACGTTGCAGCACCAGGTTTAATTCCTGGTGAACCATCGAGATACCATTTTCCAGTGCCTCTTTGGTGCTGGAAAAGTTAATTTCTTGCCCCTGAAAAAGGATGCTGCCGGAATCTTTACTGTAGATCCCAAAAAGACATTTTAATAATGTTGATTTACCCGCGCCGTTCTCACCCATTAATGCATGAATCGAGTGGGGACGGACTTTTAAATTAACATTATCCAGTGCCTTAACGCCGGGGAATGATTTATTAATGTTGGTCATTTCCAACAAATATTCCGACGACGGATTTGTATTTGTGTCAACCATAGTAGTACCTGTGTGGCTGAGAATCAGGCCTGATACCGGGCGAATATTCGCCCGGATTCAACACATTTCAAACAATATCCTGCACAGGATATTTATTTACCGACGAATTCAGCCAGGTTGTCTTTATCAACGCCGACATAGGGAACGCGGACGATTTTCTGTTCAATTTTCCAGCTGGTCCCTTCTGCTGCGGATTTGCCAGCGGCCAGGTTTTTCACCAGATCGAAGGTTGCTTTAGCCTGGTTGTTGGCATCGTTCAGCACGGTACCGGCCATGGCGCCAGATTTAACCATCGCCAGCGCTTCTGGCAGGGCATCCACCCCGAAGACCGGAATGGAAGATTTGTTGTGTGCTTTCAGCGCTTCCACCGCACCCATTGCCATCGCATCGTTGTTGGCGATAACCACTTCGATTTTGTTAGCGTTCGGGCCGGACAGCCAGGCGTCCATCTTATCTTTCGCCTGAGCGGTATCCCACATCGCGGTATCTAACTGCAGCTGTTGGGTTTTCAGACCTTTGGTGTTCAGCTCTTTGATAACGTAAGTGGTACGTGCTTCAGCATCCGGGTGGCCTGGTTCGCCTTTAAGCAGCACGAACTGTACCTGACCATCTTTGTTCAGATCCCATGCTGGGTTTGCCGCCCAATGCTTAGCAATCAGGTCGCCCTGAATGATGCCTGACTCTTTAGAGTCGGTGCCCACGTAGTAAGCTTTTTCGTAGCTGTCCAGCGCTTTACGGGAAGGTTCTTTGTTGAAGAAGACGATCGGAATGTCCTGGCCACGGGCTTTTTCAATTACGGTGCCCGCCGCTGCCGGGTCAACCAGGTTGATTGCCAGGCCTTTCACCCCTTTTGCCAACAGCACGTCAATCTGATCGTTCTGCTTGGACTGGTCATTCTGGGAGTCATTCATCAGCAGCTGAACATCTGGCGATGCTTTTGCGTCTTTTTCAATGGCCTTGCGCACGACAGACATAAAGTTGTCATCGTATTTATAAATGGTCACGCCGATACGGGTATCAGCAGCATGAGCGGCTGCGCCAAACAACATGCAAGACATAACGGCGGACAGGGTCAAAACCTTCTTATTCATGGTATCTCCGGTTTTTTTGCAGGGTAGTTCAGTGGTATTCAGGCAGGCAGCGATGTTATGAACACGTTACTGAATGCCGAAAATTTTTCTCTGTTAAAAAACGCTTCCGTGTTCAGTAACCATCCATAACTGCTTTTATTGATAGTTTTTGGCTGAATAGCTATAGATAAACTGATTAATCACCGTTACATATAGTTTCAGCTGATAAGACGCTGACATCATAGCCATCGCCTTGTTAATTAACTGTGAATTTACTCACAAATTGAAACCGGTTACATCAAAGACTTTATTCAGAGAGCGATCGCTGCCGCATTTTGCCGTGGAGCCACCGAATGGCGGCGCACTAAAGTTGGCATAAAACAGTGAGTTACATCATTATCAAGCGTGCCTGCCGCCCCCTGTAACGCCAGTTCAGTTGCCAGCCGTGCCATTGAAACAATCGGATAGCGCACCGTTGTCAGCTGCGGGTCGGTATAACGCGCAATGGGAATATCATCAAAACCAATCACTGAAACATGATGCGGCACCATAATTCCATTGTCTTTCAGGGCGGTTAACGCTCCCGCCGCCATGCTGTCGTTATAGGCAAATACCGCGCTGAGTTGCAGGTTGCGTCCCAGCAGATCCACCATCGCCGCCTCACCCCCCTGCATATCCGGCGAACCCACGCCCACCCAGTTTTCTGGCGCGACCACGCCCTGCTCGCTCAACCCACGTAGCCACCCTTCCCGCCGCTGGGCGTTATCTTCTATCGCATGGCTGGAGGCCAGATAACCAATACGCTGATGGCCCTGGTTAAACAGCATCCTGGTTGCCATTAAGGCCCCGCTGACGTTATCAAGCCCGACGCAGCGGTGCTCAAAACCCGGCACAATGCGGTTCACCAGCACCATGCCGGGAACCTGTTCGAGGAACGCGCTTAATTCGCGATCGCTCAGTGACTTCGCATGTACAATCAAAGCGTTACACCGTTGCCGAATCAGCACTTCAATGGCATGACGCTCTTTTTCTTCCTGATGATAGCTGTTGCCGATAAGCACATATTTGTTGTGTTCCTGCGCCACCATATCCACCGCTTTAACCAGCGCGCCAAAAAAGGGATCGGAAACATCCATCACCACCACGCCAACGGTATCGCTAACCTGCGTGGCCAGAGCCTGAGCGTTAGCATTCGGGCGATAGCCCAGCTGCGCCACCGCCTGCATCACACTTTCACGGGTATCGGCGCTGACGAGCGCGCTGTTATTCAGGACACGGGAAACGGTCGCCACGGAGACGCCGGCAATTCGGGCAACGTCACGAATGGTGATCATAGTTAGCACCAGGCGATGAAAGAGTTAGTCTCATGAATGCACCCTGTATTTGGCAAGGAGACTATTCTGGCAGCAACGTGAAAATCACTACGTGAGGAGGATCACAACCATGAAAGCGGTTACATACAAATCGTTAACCTTTGTGAGCGATATCATTATCTATCCGGCAGGCTGTTTCAGCGCTACCCCTGCGGCGCGCGCGGTTAACTGACGCCACAGCCACTCGACAGGCCCCTGACGGAAGAAACGCAGCCAGATAAGGGAGAACAGAATATTGATAGTCCAGATAGCAGGCACAATGGCAAGCAGCGAGAGGCGGTCAAATTTCATAAACCAGCCCATATGGAAGAAGAGCGTGGTGCAAATTACCGTCTGGAGTAAATAGTTTGATAGCGCCATACGCCCGACGTGCGCCACCGCATTCACCAGACGCAGGCGTGAAAGCTGCGGCCAGTAGCCAAATGCCAACGCCGCATAGCCCACGGTTTGAAAAGGCGCGCTCAGCTCACGCGGTGCCTGCAGCAGGAAAGCACACCAGCGGTACGCCCAGCCTACATGCCACTGGGCATAAATCGCCGGGATATTGATCAACATACCGAGCGCCACCAGCGCCAGGCCCGCGCGGCGATAATGGTGCAAACTAAACTCACCGCGCAGCCAGCCGCTGCGCATTAATGACGCCCCTATCAGCATCATTCCAGCCAGCTGCCAGCCGTACTGCGCCCCCAGCGCCACAAGATTTGAGGAGAGTAAATCAAGGCGATGACTGATAGCCTCGGTGCCGCCGCCAAGCTTCCACCACTGTTCATACTGCAAGTTGGCCGCATCCGGTATCCACGAGCGGTTTGGCGCATCGCCCGAGATAAGGCCCAGCAGCAGCAATACCCCAACGCCGGTGAGATAGAGCATCGCGCCGGTGTTAAAGAGCGAGCGAATTCCCGGCGCATCGCGAATCATACGCCAGCACACCAGGCCCACTAAACCGTAGGCCAGCAAAATATCGCCGTCCCACAGCAAGATCCCGTGCATGAAGCCGAGCAGAACTAATAACGTCAGGCGCGACTGAATCCAGCGCTTGCCGCGCGCTAACAGCATCTGTAGGCCAGCGCCGAATAGCAGTGCGAAAAGCGTGAGGAATTTAACCTGAGCGAAGAGATCTAAAATCGCCCATGTCCAGGCATCACGCCCGCTGACCGAGCCGGACCAGGCTGGATTAAGGTATGCCGCCTTAGGTAAACCGAAGGCGATAATATTAAGCAGCAGGATGCCGAGAATAGCGACGCCACGGACAAAATCCAGCGTACCGTTTCGCTTCATAGCGCCTGCCTGCTTAAATTAAGTATTAGTTATGACGCACGGCGCGCAGAAATTCCTGGCGCGTATTCTGGCTGGATTTAAATAATCCGCCCAGCGAGGTCGTCGTCGTCGCGCTGGTGGCATCCTGCACCCCACGAGCTTTAACACAATAGTGGACCGCATCAATAGAGACCGCCACATTGTTGGTGCCAAGCAGCGTTTGCAGCGCAATCAGGATTTGCTGGGTTAAACGTTCCTGCACCTGCGGGCGCTGGGCAAAGAATTGCACAATGCGGTTAATTTTCGACAGGCCAATCACGGTATCTTTCGGCAAATAGGAGACGGTCGCTTTGCCATCAATCGTCACGAAATGGTGTTCGCAGGTGCTGGTCAAGGTAATGTTGCGCACGGTGACCATTTCATCAACCTTCATCTTATTTTCGATGACGGTGATTTTCGGGAAATTCGCGTAATCGAGGCCGGAGAAAATCTCATCGACATACATTTTAGCGATGCGATGCGGGGTTTCCATCAAGCTATCGTCGCTCAAATCGAGATTGAGCAACTGCATGATTTCCGTCATATGTTCAGCAATCTGGCGCTTGCGGGTTTCGTTATCCAGCTCACGCAAAGGCGGGCGCAACGGGGTTTCTAAACCGCGAGCAACCAGTGCTTCGTGAACCAATGCGGCTTCTGGACTGAGTGATGACATGTTGTTTTCTCCTGCAGGTGTGGCTGACCTCGGCCCTCACAGGGGCAAAGTGTGCGCTCATTGTGCGTGAGCGCAGTCGCATAATCCAGTGGTGCGAACGATAATTATTGAAATCATCAGGATCTTGACGCGTTACGCCAGACCAGGCCGCCGCCAGCTAATAACGCCGCTCCGGCAACGTATAGCGCGGGTTCAAGCCGTCCGGTGAAGGATGTGGATAAGGCCGATAGCACCGGCCCGACCAGCTGCCCCATCGCATAACCGGTGGTCAATAATCCCGCCATATAACGGGTATGTTTAGGGGCCAGCTCGCGGCCATACTGCAGTGACAGCTGTACCGCGCATAAGAAGCCACCGCCCACCAGCAGCGACCCCAGCACTAATCCGGCCATGCCGGGGATCAGATCGGATGCAAATACCCCCAGCGCCTGTAGCCAGAGCACCAGCGCCAGCCGCTGATTGCTTTGCAAGCGATGGCGTGCCGCAATGCCCAGCAAAATCCCGCAGACTGCCGCAGCGCCAAATATCGGCCAGACGAACTGCGCAAATACGCTGCCGGGGAAGCGGGCATGGGCCATCTGCGATAAAAACGTGGCGGGAAGAATATAGCCAAACCCGGCCAGGCTATAGCTCCAGACCAGACGCCTGAGCGGGCGGGTTAACAGCAGCGGTTCAGGCGCGGTTTCCGGGCGATGTAATTCCCCTTTGCGCGGTAAGTTGCGGGCAATGAGCACAATAAATAGCAGCGCTAAAACGCCATACATCAGCCAGGCACTGCTGGCCGATAATCCATAATGGTGGATCGCCACGGCCAGCAGCCCGCTGATAAATATCCCGGCCCCCGGCCCTGCAAACACTGCCGCACTCAGCCCTGGTTTACCCAGGTGAGCCAGCTGTTCGTTGCTCCAGGCGGCAACCAATACCATCGCCCAACCGCTGGCGCAGCCAATCAGAAAACGAATCAGCGCATGCCACAATACGGAATCTACGGTTGCTGAAAGCAGCGTTAAAATTACCGCCCCCCAGACCCCGGCGTGCAAACGCAGCTCTACCCGGCGATGCGCGCGCATGGCATCCCATGCGCCAGACAGATAGCCGAGATAGTTAATCGCTGCTACCAAACCCGCACTGGTTAAGGTAAGTTGCCCTTCAGTTATCATTAATGGCACCTGTGGCGTAAAGGCAAAACGGCCAATACCCATTGCCACCACCAACACCAGAAACCCCGTCAACGCGATACGTGCCGCCACAGCCACCCCAAATGTTGCGATTTCGTTGCCAGCATGATGCCGCATGGCTAGACTGGGGAGAAGTGAAAGTTATTCATCGATCTTGAATATAAATAAGGACCCTCTGGATGGAACTCCTCGAAGAACACCGCTGTTTTGAAGGCTGGCAGCAGCGCTGGCGCCATAATTCTGCGGTGCTGAAATGCCCGATGACGTTCAGTATTTTTCTACCAACGCCACGCACCACGCCTCCACCGGTGCTGTACTGGCTGTCCGGTTTGACCTGTAACGACGAAAACTTCACCACCAAAGCCGGTGCGCAGCGTATCGCTTCTGAACTGGGCATCGTGTTGGTGATGCCAGACACCAGCCCGCGTGGTGAAAACGTGCCTAATAACGAAAGTTACGATCTAGGCCAGGGCGCAGGGTTTTACCTGAATGCCACAGAAGAACCGTGGGCCGGGCATTTCCGTATGTACGATTACATCAATGAAGAGCTGCCCGCGTTGATTGCTGATAACTTCAGCATTAGCGATAAAGCCTCTATTTTCGGCCATTCCATGGGCGGCCACGGCGCGCTGAGCATCGCGTTAAAAAATCCGGGTCGTTACCGTTCCGTTTCTGCCTTCGCACCGATTGTGAACCCAGCGCGCGTGCCGTGGGGACAAAAAGCGTTTGCCGCGTATTTAGGTACCGATGAAGAGAAATGGCGTGCATGGGATAGCTGCTGTTTGCTGATGCAGGCGGATAACGCGCATGCCATTCCGGTGCTTATCGATCAAGGTGATGCCGACCAGTTCCTTGCCGATCAGCTGCAACCGGCACAATTCGCGGAAGTGGCGCGGCAGAAAAGCTGGCCGTTAACGCTGCGCGTCCAGCCGGGCTACGATCACAGCTATTACTTTATTGCTTCGTTTATCGAAGACCATCTGCGTTTTCATGCGCAACATTTGGCGTAATTCATTGCCCTCACCCCGACCCTCCCCCTGGAGAGGGTTAGGGTGAGGAAAAACTTAGAACGTGTAATCCACCGCCATAAAGTAACGACGACCGTCTTCGTTGTAACTGTAATCGTCACGACTCAGGTCTTTGTCACCCAGGTTCATCACCCCCGCACGCAGTTTAATGTTTTTCGTCGCCTTCCACGCTGCACCGGTATTCCACACTACGTAACCACCAGGCGTGGGTTCGCTGCTGGTTGTTGCACGCTGCTCGCCGGTATAGTTGGCGGAAACATAGAATGACCAGTCATCCAGCGGCACCCAGTCCACCGTCCCGTTGGCGGTATGGAATGGCAAAGATGACAACGGCTTACTGCCGCCATTGCTCAAATCACGACCATCGTTATAGGTGTAGTTCAGCGTCAATTTCCATCGATCGTTGAACGGCACTTTCACCTCGGTTTCCACGCCGCGAATACGCGCTTTGTTGACGTTGTAGTATTTAAAGGTAGGACGCCCTGCACTATCAAATCCTACAAAGTTTGAATAGGACGGTGCCTGTGCGCGGTTGGCGGTGCGCTTGATATCAATCATATCTTCCAGGTCGTTCTGGAAGGTGGTGATACTCCCGGTTACGCCATCCAGCAGCCCTCGATCGCCGGCATAGTACAGGCCAAGTTCGAAGCTTTCGCTGGTTTCCGGTTTCAGATCCGGGCTGCCAACAATCTTACAGGAGCCGCGGCAGGAGTTGCTGGTCCAGTCCGGGCTGAGCTGTAATAAAGATGGCGCTTTAAATGCCGTTGCCCAGCCGCCTTTTAGCGTGACGGTATCCGTCGCGCTGTACACCAAATAGGCACGCGGGCTCCAGTGGTCGCCGTAGGTTTGATGGTCGTCCATACGCAGGCCGGTGGTCAACGCCAGCGGTTCGAAAATCCGCCATTCGTCTTCCAGGAACAGCGCGTACTGGCTGGCTGAGGTTTCGGAACTGCTGCTGCCAGTCAGGTTAACCGGGTCAGTCAGCTTGTCATGCCGCCATTCGCCGCCAAATGTCAGCAGCTGGTTGATCTCGCCTAATGGCAGCACCAGTTTGCCATCAAGGCTGTTATTGCGAGAAGTGATTGGCGAGCGGTTGCCCGGATTGAGGTTATCAATTTTATCGCCATAAAAACGCAGCTCGGTATTGCCATAATCCCAGCGGCCATTATGGGAAAGGGAGTAATCCTGGCGTTCCATGCGGTTTTTATTCAGCGAGTCAGAATCCCTGTCCTGGCGGTCAAACCCGTAACCGAAAGTCATATCCTGGTTTTCGGTTGGGGTCAGCGCAAATTCGGCGCTGCCACTACGGGTGGTGAAGCCTTCGATACGTGGTGTTTCACCCGTTGCGGTAGTGTTTGACGTCTCCTGCTGGTCTTTTTCGCGTTTGCCGAGGTTGCCGTAAACCTTCACACCGAGCAGGTCGTCAACGATGGGCCCGCTGACGAAGAAGTTGCTGTTATAGCTATCGCCGCGATCGCGTTTTTCCTGAATCGTGGTATCCGCCGTCACCGTACCGTGCCAGGCCTTGCCGACTTTACGCGTAATAATGTTCACCACGCCACCTAACGCATCTGAACCGTAGAGCGAAGACATCGGCCCGCGCACCACTTCGATACGTTCAATCGCATCCACCGGGATCCAGTTAAGGTCGAAATCATTATGGCGGAAGACCGCGTTACGCGAGTTCACTCGCTTGCCGTCCACCAGAATCAGCGTATAGCTACTCTTCAGGCCACGAATGCTCACGCCCTGGCGGTTATCCCCTTCGTTGGTGAGCTGCACACCCGGCACTTCCTGCAAGACATCTTTCAGGTTCTGGATCGGTTTCTTTTTCAGATCTTCTTGCGTGATAACGCTAATACTGGCGGGGGCATCTTTGAGGTTCTGTTCGCTGGCGGACGCGGTAACCACCACAGTGTCTTCCTGTAGCGCTGCAATAACTGGAAACGATGCGCTGATTATTGACGCGCAAAGTCCTCCCCGGACGATGGGATTCAACCTTAACATTCCTTTCTCCATGAGGTGAATGGCAAACTTTAACGATGGATTGCGCTCACATTCCTTTATGCATAGCCTGCTACTTTGGCAAACTATTGCCCGCCTGACTCACCGCCATCCGACGATGGTAAAGCCTGGCGACACCATAGATTAAACGAGAATGGTTATCAATCAAATTATTGATATTTGTAATGTCTGGAGGGGGAGTGGGTGGGGAGTTCCAATAAAAAAGGGTGAGGTTGCTGACAAAGTCAGCCGAAAATCAATAAATTG
>NZ_RPOH01000006.1 GCF_003818135.1 Buttiauxella warmboldiae
TATTGATGGCCTATGTTCGTCTTACGAAACACATGGGTTTGTCATCAGTCTGACGCCAGCACTGCGCTGGCGTTTTGCTTACTGCTCGTGGCGTTTGAACACCAGTTCATGTTTCCCGGAAGCGGCTTCATCAAAGAAGTAGCCGTCGGTGTTAAAAGCGGTGAGTTGTTCAGGCCTGGTGAGGCGGTTTTCAATGATGTAACGGCTCATCAAGCCACGCGCTTTCTTAGCGTAGAAGCTGATAACTTTAAACTTGCCGTTCTTCTCATCCAGGAATACTGGCTTGATGATTTCCGCATTGAGCTTCTTCGCTTTGACCGCTTTGTAATACTCATCAGAAGCCAGGTTAATCACCACATTGTCACCCTGCGCCGCCAGCGCCTGGTTGAGTTTTTCGGTGATGGTATCCCCCCAGAACTGATACAGATTTTCTCCCTTCGGGTTCTCAAGCTTAATGCCCATTTCCAGACGATACGGCTGCATCAAATCCAGCGGGCGCAGTACGCCATATAAGCCAGAAAGCATTCGTAAATGCTGCTGTGCGAAATCGAAATCTGCCGCGCTGAACTCTTCAGCCTGTAAGCCGGTATACACATCACCTTTAAACGCCAGAATGGCCTGACGGGCATTTTGTGGGGTGAAATCCGGCTGCCATTCGTGAAAACGGGTTTCGTTGAGCGAAGCCAGTTTGTCGCTGATATGCATCAGGGATGCAATTTGCGGGGCGCTAAGTTTGCGCGCCACGGCAATCAGCTGGCTGGAATAGTCCAGCAGTTCGGGTTGCGTATAGCGATCGGTGGCTAGAGCGCTTTGATAATCCAGGGTTTTTGCAGGTGAAATAATAATTAACATGGTGGTTCCTGGCTGTATTATTTTGGCAATAGTAACCGGTTTTCTGACAGCATTAGCCGATGATTGCGATTAGCGTCTGGTTTCAGGAGGCTCTTGATTATCCCAGATCCCGGGTGCCAGCTGGTGTTTGATGTCGGGAAAACGGTTCGGATCAAAAACCGGGATCTTGCCCAGCTTCAGCTGCCGCAGATAATCCGCACTCAAATCGCGTGCGACAGGTGAGAGCAGCAGAATCGCCGTGATATTAGTGGCCGCCATAAACGCCATCGCTGCATCCGCCATCTGCCAGACTAACGGCAGCGGCGACAGGGTGCCAAACATCACCATCACCAGCGCCAGGCAACGGAACAGCACCGTAGCAAAAGGACTTTTCTGTTGTAAAAACATCAGATTGTTTTCAGCGTAAGCATAATTGGCGACAATTGACGTGAAGGCAAACAGCATCACAACTAGCGCGACAAAGCCGGTTCCCCACGATCCCACCATGCTGCTAAACGCCTGCTGTACCAGGGCGATGCCCTTCATCTCCGGGTCGGCAGTATCAAGAATGCCCGAAAAGAGAATAATTCCGGCGGTTGCCGAACAGATGATGACGGTATCAAGCAATACGCCAAACATTTGCACCAACCCCTGTGACGCGGGATGCGGCGGCCATGTTGCTGCGGCCGCTGCGGCATTAGGTGAAGAGCCAAGGCCTGCTTCGTTAGAAAACATTCCGCGCTGAAAACCGGTGGTGATTGCCTGGCTGATGGTGAATCCCAGCGCTCCCGACGCGGCCTCCTGCCAGCCGAATGCGCTGCTGAACACCAGGGAAACCACTTCGGGTAAACGTTCGATATTTAACGCCATAACAATCAGGCTCATCACTACCCAGATAAACGCCATCGCTGGCAACAGCCATTGGGCGAGGCGGGCTGTGCCGCGCATACCGCCCCAAATCACGCCTGCGGTTAAGACGACGAGCGCTATGCCAACCCAGGTTTTGGGAATGCCGAAAGCGTTGTTCACGGCGTTCGCAATGGAGTTCGCCTGCACGGCATTAAAAATTAAACCGAAAGCGATCATCAGGAAAATGGAGAACATTACGCCCATCCAGCGCATTCCCAGCCCACGTTCCATATACCACGCCGGGCCACCGCGATAGTTGCCTTCGCTGTCGCGCGTTTTATAAAGCTGGGCGAGGGAGCATTCGACGAAAGAGGTCGCCATGCCTAGCATGGCAACCACCCACATCCAGAAAATGGCGCCAGGACCTCCGAGCGTCAGAGCGATGGCCACGCCCGACAGGTTACCGCTGCCTACGCGCGCCGCAAGGCTGGTGCAGAGTGCCTGAAATGAGGAAATTCCGGAAGGATCCTGGTTTTTATTCGCCAGCAGGATGCTGCGGATCTGCGTCAGATAGCGGAACTGGACGAAGCCACATCGCCAGGTAAACCACAGACCGGCCCCGACTAATAAATAAATAAGGATGGAACCCCAAAGTATCTCATTGATAAACAGAAAAAAATCTGTCATTAACATCCCTCGTCTGCATGCGTTATGGGCACGGCTAATGCGCGGTGGTTGCGCAGGCTCCTTTAGATTGCAGGCAAATAATACACGGTATTTATCCGTTTCGCGTTCAGTTCCTGCCGATGTATTGCTGCGGTTGCGCCTGAATTACGTCGTGATATCATCAAGCCAGACCGGTTACATCCCCCTAACAAGTTACACCTAACGAGAAACACTATCATGACGGATAAATTGACCTCCCTGCGTCAGCTAACCACAGTTGTGGCGGACACCGGGGATATTGCGGCAATGAAGCTGTATCAACCGCAAGATGCTACCACTAACCCTTCTCTGATTCTCAACGCCGCGCAAATTCCTGAATACCGTAAGCTGATTGATGATGCGGTTGCCTGGGCGCGTGAGCAAAGCAGCGATCGCGCACAGCAAGTTGTGGACGCCACTGACAAGCTGGCGGTGAATATTGGTCTGGAAATCCTGAAACTGATCCCGGGCCGTATTTCTACTGAAGTTGACGCGCGTCTGTCTTACGACACGGCTGCCAGCATCGCTAAAGCAAAACGTCTGATCAAAATGTATAACGATGCGGGTATCAGCAACGACCGTATCCTGATCAAACTGGCTTCTACCTGGCAGGGTATCCGCGCTGCGGAACAGCTGGAAAAAGAAGGCATCAACTGTAACCTGACGCTGCTGTTCTCCTTCGCTCAGGCCCGTGCCTGCGCTGAAGCGGGCGTGTTCCTGATTTCGCCATTCGTGGGCCGTATCCTCGACTGGTACAAATCGAACACCGATAAGAAAGAGTACGCCGCGCATGAAGATCCAGGCGTGGTGTCCGTGTCTGAAATCTACCAGTACTACAAACAGCACGGCTACGAGACCGTGGTGATGGGCGCAAGCTTCCGTAACCTGGGCGAGATCATCGAACTGGCCGGCTGTGACCGCCTGACTATCGCCCCTGCGCTGCTCAAAGAGCTGGCGGAAAGCGAAGGTGCCGTTGAGCGTAAACTCTCTTACACCGGCGAAGTGAAAGCCCGTCCGGAGCGTATGACCGAGTCCGAGTTCCTGTGGAGCCACAACCAGGACCCAATGGCCGTTGATAAACTGGCTGATGGCATCCGTAAGTTTGCTATCGACCAGGAAAAACTGGAAAAAATGATCGGCGACCTGCTGTAATCCGTGGCGTGACCGGACCATTCCGGTCACGCTTTTTAGCGTTTCACCCTGTCTGCAACGCCTTTCGCCGTGTATCATTCCGTTAAGTTTTGACTCTCCGGAAATGATATGAATACTTTACGCATTGGCTTAGTCTCCATCTCTGACCGCGCTTCAAGCGGTGTCTATCAGGATAAAGGCATTCCGGCGCTGGTTGACTGGCTGGAACGAACCCTGACCACGCCATTCCAGATTGAAACTCGCTTAATCCCTGATGAACAGCCGCTGATTGAACAGGCGCTGTGTGAACTAGTGGATGAGATGGCGTGTCATCTGGTGTTGACCACGGGCGGAACAGGGCCGGCACGTCGTGATGTCACGCCTGACGCAACGCTTGCGATTGCCGATCGTGTGATGCCGGGATTTGGCGAACAGATGCGCCAGATAAGCCTGCACTTTGTGCCGACGGCAATCCTGTCACGCCAGGTGGGCGTGATTCGCAAGCAGGCGCTAATCCTGAATTTGCCGGGACAGCCGAAATCCATTCAGGAAACGCTGGAAGGCGTGAAAGAGGCGGACGGTAAAGTTGTGATGCCGGGTATCTTCGCCAGCGTACCGTACTGTATACAGTTGCTTGATGGGCCTTATGTCGAAACTAATCGCGCGGTAGTAGCAGCTTTTCGCCCAAAGAGCGCAGTTCGCGAAGTAAGCTCCTGAAAATGCAGGGCTTGGGTGGTTGAAAGGCCGCGGCAACATTCATAAAAAAAACGCGGAGCCAGGCTCCGCGTTTTTCTTTCTACAGTGCCAGCAGGAATTAGTGTTTTTCACCAATCGGTAGCACGGTACGGCCAAACTGCTCGTTGAGCACTTCGCCCATTGCCAGGTAAATGGCGCTTGCGCCACAAACCAGGCCAATCCAACCCGCAACGCGAACGATGCTTTCGTTGTCAATCAGGTGGCCAATCGCCAGCAGAGCAAACAGCACGGTCAGGCTGGCAAACACGAACTGCAGCATGCGCGGCGAGGAAGCCAAAGTACCGAAGAACATGAACAGCGTGAAGATGCCCCACAGGCCGAGGTATGCGCCGAGGAAGTGGGCGTTTGCAGCGTCCGCAAGACCCATCTTAGGCATCAGCAGAATGGCAACCAGAGTCAGCCAGAATGAGCCATAAGAAGTGAATGCCGTCAGGCCGAAAGTATTACCTTTCTTATATTCCAACAGGCCGGCAAAAATTTGTGCGATACCACCGTAGAAAATGCCCATTGCAAGGATGTTGACATCAAAAGGGAAGATGCCGGTGTTATGCAGGTTGAGCAGAATGGTGGTCATGCCGAAGCCCATCAAGCCCAGGGGAGCTGGATTAGCCAACTTAGTGTTGCCCATAGATCCTCTAAAATTCGTCTGAAAATGAATAGTTGTCGTCGCCACACCGCTGCGAAAGGGCAGCGGGGCGCGGCATCATAATCAGGTGAGGGGTTCGAGTCCATGATCTAAACAGGTGTGAAGATGAAAATTTTTTTTGCTTTGCCCCTTGATGGCGAGCCGAGTGACCCCATCTTGTATGCAACCGCAGTTGTGGGGCCTGTAAAAAATCGTGTTTGGGCAGTTGAAAGACTCTTGTTTGCCCGCATAACAGGTTCACGACCATATGACGACAAATTTTAAGTGGAGACGTTTAGATGGGTAAAATTATTGGCATCGACTTGGGTACTACCAACTCTTGTGTAGCGATTATGGATGGGACTACCGCTCGCGTGCTGGAAAACGCAGAGGGCGACCGCACCACTCCTTCTATCATTGCCTATACGCAAGATGGTGAGATTCTGGTTGGTCAGCCGGCTAAACGTCAGGCAGTGACTAACCCGCAGAACACCCTGTTCGCGATCAAACGCCTGATTGGCCGCCGCTTCCAGGATGAAGAAGTGCAGCGTGATGAAGCCATCATGCCGTACAAAATTATTGGCGCCGATAACGGCGATGCATGGATCGATGTGAAGGGCCAGAAAATGGCACCTCCGCAGATCTCTGCTGAAGTATTGAAGAAAATGAAGAAAACCGCTGAAGATTACCTGGGCGAGCCGGTAACTGAAGCTGTTATCACCGTTCCTGCCTACTTCAACGATGCGCAGCGTCAGGCAACGAAAGATGCTGGCCGTATCGCAGGGCTGGAAGTAAAACGTATCATCAACGAACCAACCGCGGCGGCACTGGCCTACGGTCTGGATAAAGAAGTAGGCAACCGCACTATCGCGGTCTACGACCTGGGTGGTGGTACTTTCGATATTTCCATCATTGAAATTGACGAAGTGGATGGCGAGAAAACCTTTGAAGTTCTGGCAACCAACGGTGATACCCACCTCGGTGGTGAAGACTTCGACAGCCGTCTGATCAACTACTTAGTGGAAGAGTTCAAGAAAGATCAGGGTATCGATCTGCGTAACGATCCGCTGGCGATGCAGCGTCTGAAAGAAGCGGCTGAAAAAGCGAAAATTGAGCTGTCTTCTGCTCAACAGACCGATGTGAATCTGCCGTACATCACTGCAGATGCCACCGGTCCAAAACACATGAACATCAAAGTGACTCGTGCAAAACTGGAATCCCTGGTCGAAGACCTGGTAAACCGTTCTATCGAGCCGCTGAAAGTTGCTCTGCAGGATGCTGGCCTGTCTGTTTCCGATATCCAGGACGTTATCCTGGTCGGTGGTCAGACTCGTATGCCAATGGTGCAGAAGAAAGTAACTGAGTTCTTTGGTAAAGAGCCACGTAAAGACGTTAACCCGGATGAAGCAGTAGCAATCGGTGCTGCGGTTCAGGGTGGTGTGCTTGCTGGTGACGTGACTGACGTACTGCTGCTGGACGTTACCCCACTGTCTTTGGGTATCGAAACCATGGGCGGTGTGATGACTTCACTGATCAACAAAAACACCACTATCCCGACTAAGCACAGCCAGGTGTTCTCCACAGCTGAAGATAACCAGTCTGCGGTGACCATCCATGTGATTCAGGGCGAGCGTAAACGTGCGGCCGATAACAAATCTCTGGGTCAGTTCAACCTGGATGGTATCAGCCCGGCACCGCGTGGTATGCCACAGATCGAAGTCACTTTCGATATCGATGCGGATGGTATCCTGCACGTTTCCGCGAAAGACAAAAACAGCGGTAAAGAACAGAAGATCACCATCAAGGCTTCTTCTGGTCTGAATGAAGAAGAGATCCAGAAAATGGTGCGCGATGCGGAAGCTAACGCTGAAGCTGACCGTAAGTTTGAAGAGCTGGTTCAGACTCGTAACCAGGGCGACCATTTGCTGCACAGCACTCGCAAGCAGGTTGAAGAAGCAGGCGACAAGCTGCCAGCTGACGACAAAACTGCCATTGAGTCTGCACTGAGCGCGCTGGAAACTTCTCTGAAAGGCGAAGACAAAGCCGACATTGAAGCGAAAATACAGGCGCTGGCGGAAGTTTCCCAGAAACTGATGGAGCTGGCTCAGGCACAACACGCCGAGCAGCAAGCAGGTAACGCTACTGACGCTGGTAACTCTGCAAGTAAAGACGACGATGTTGTTGATGCTGAGTTCGAAGAAGTTAAAGACAAAAAATAATCGCCCTTTGAGCGGTTGATTCACTGGCACGGGCGTCGAGGTTTTCCTCTGCGCCCGTGCACGCATGTTAGGGGCAGACAAAAAAGATGGCGAAGAGAGACTATTACGAGGTTTTAGGCGTTCCGAAAAACGCGGAAGAGCGTGAAATCAAGAAAGCCTATAAACGCCTGGCAATGAAGTTCCACCCGGACCGTAATCAGGGTGACAAAGAGTCCGAAGGCAAATTTAAAGAAATTAAAGAAGCCTACGAAATCCTTACCGACGAGCAAAAACGTGCGGCTTACGATCAGTATGGTCACGCCGCGTTTGAACAAGGCGGTATGGGTGGTGGCGGCCACGGCGGATTTGGCGGCGGCGGTGCCGACTTTGGCGATATCTTTGGCGACGTGTTCGGTGACATCTTCGGTGGTGGGCGTCGTCAACGCGCTTCCCGCGGTGCCGATTTACGCTACAACATGGACTTAACGCTGGAAGAAGCAGTACGTGGCGTGACCAAAGAGATCCGTATCCCGACGCTCGAAGAGTGTGGTGTCTGCCACGGTAGCGGTGCGAAACCGGGCTCCAGGCCACAGACTTGCCCGACTTGTCATGGACAAGGCCAGGTACAAATGCGCCAGGGCTTCTTCACGGTGCAGCAAAGCTGTCCGCACTGCCAGGGCCGCGGCACGATTATTAAAGATCCGTGCACCACCTGTCATGGACATGGCCGCGTAGAAAAAACCAAAACCCTGTCGGTGAAAATCCCGGCGGGCGTTGATACCGGCGACCGTATTCGCCTTGCAGGCGAAGGGGAAGCGGGTGAGCATGGCGCGCCGTCAGGCGATCTGTACGTTCAGGTTCAGGTTAAGCAACACCCAATCTTTGAGCGGGAAGGCAATAACCTGTATTGCGAAGTGCCGATTAACTTTGCCATGGCCGCGCTGGGGGGCGAGATTGAAGTCCCAACGCTTGATGGACGTGTGAACCTGAAAGTGCCGGGCGAAACGCAAACGGGCAAATTATTCCGCATGCGTGGGAAAGGGGTGAAATCCGTGCGTGGCGGAGCACAGGGCGACCTGTTATGCCGCGTGGTGGTGGAAACGCCGGTTAGCCTGAATGAAAAGCAGAAACAGCTGCTGCGCGATCTGGCGGAAAGTTTTGGTGGGCCAAGTGGCGAAAAGAACAGCCCGCGCTCAAAGAGCTTCTTTGACGGTGTGAAGAAATTCTTTGACGATCTGACCCGCTAAAACGGATTTCCCGATTAGCAGTAAAAAAGCCTGAATCGATTAATTTTGATTCAGGCTTTTTTTATGCGCCCGGCACACATTAATTTTTAAAGTCATTTAATTCGTTATTTCCGACTGTTAAATGCAATATAATCTACTTTTCTCGATGTGTTAGCCAGGCTATGCTTAATACATATTAAAGCCTTAAATGATTTAAGGCAGTTGGATAACTGGGATGTAACAATGACCAAAAAATTAAAATGCTTTTTCAATAATGATGCCTCCAGCGGCATCTTTTTAATCTTTGCCGCCGTACTGGCTATGGTGCTGGCCAATCTTGGCGCCACCAGTGAGATGTATCAGTCGTTCCTGAATACGCCGGTTGAGGTGCGCATCGGCTCGCTTGATATCAGCAAAAACCTGCTGCTGTGGGTCAATGATGCGTTAATGGCCATCTTCTTCCTGATGATTGGTCTTGAAGTCAAACGTGAAATGGTGAGCGGCTCGCTTGCCAGCATGCGCCAGGCGTCATTCCCGGTGATTGCTGCCCTGGGTGGCATGGTGGTGCCGGCGGCCATCTATTTACTGTTTAACTTCCAGGATCCGATTACCCGTGAAGGTTGGGCGATTCCGGCGGCAACGGATATCGCCTTCGCGCTGGGTATTCTGGCGTTACTGGGCAATCGCGTGCCTGTCGCACTGAAAGTGTTCCTGATGGCGCTGGCGATTATCGATGACCTGGGGGCGATAGTTATCATCGCTTTGTTCTATACCAGCGATCTCTCAATACTGTCGCTGATGGTTGCCGCCGGTGCTATCGCCGTGCTGGCGCTGCTGAATATCTGTAACGTTCGCCGCACCGGGTTGTATATTCTGGTCGGGGTGGTGCTGTGGACTGCGGTACTGAAATCGGGCGTACATGCAACGCTTGCCGGGGTGATCATTGGTTTCCTGATCCCGCTAAAAGAAGAAAACGGGCGCTCCCCGGCAAAAGAGCTGGAGCATGTGCTGCACCCATGGGTTGCGTTCCTGATCCTGCCACTGTTTGCCTTTGCTAACGCAGGCGTATCGTTAAGCGGCGTGACGTTTGCCGGTTTAACTTCCCTGTTGCCGATGGGGATTATGGCCGGCCTGTTTATCGGCAAGCCGCTGGGCATTAGCCTGTTCTGCTGGGCGGCCCTGAAATTTAAACTGGCAACCTTGCCTGAAGGGACAACCTGCAAAGAGATTATGGCGGTGGGTGTGCTGTGCGGTATTGGCTTTACGATGTCGATTTTCATCGCATCGCTGGCATTCGACGGTGCGGACCCGGCACTCATTACCTGGGCGAAACTGGGGATTCTGCTAGGGTCGCTGCTATCCGCAGTCGTAGGCTACTGTATGCTGAGGAGCCGATTCAGCTCGCAACTAAAACATAATTAATATTCCACTAACGGCTCCCTGGGAGCCGTTAGTAAATGGATGGTTTATCAGGGAGCGAACAACGCATGTCACACATAAATTACAACCATCTCTACTACTTCTGGCACGTTTGCAGAGAAGGCTCCGTAGTCGGAGCAGCCGAAGCGCTCTACTTAACGCCACAAACTATCACCGGGCAGATCAAAGCGCTGGAAGAGCGCCTGCAGGGTAAGCTTTTCCGCCGCCAGGGGCGTGGTTTAGTCCCTTCTGAGCTGGGCCAGCTTGTTTTCCGCTATGCAGACCGTATGTTTACCTTAAGCCAGGAAATGCTGGATATCGTCAACTACCGCAAAGAGTCCAGCCTGCTGTTTGATGTCGGTATTGCGGATGCGTTGTCAAAACGTCTGGTCAGCGGGGTGCTGGATGCGGCCGTTGTCGAAGATGAACAAATCCATCTGCGCTGTTTCGAATCGACCCATGAAATGCTGCTGGAGCAGCTGAGTCAGCATAAACTGGATATGATCATCTCCGACTGCCCGATTGACTCAACGCAGCAGGAGGGGCTGTTCTCGGTGAAAATTGGCGAATGTGGGATTAGCTTCTGGAGCCAGAACCCGGTGCCGGATTTGCCCTTCCCGGCATGCCTTGAAACCCGGCGTTTATTGATTCCCGGCCGCCGTTCGATGCTGGGGCGCAAGATCCTCAATTGGATCCACGGCCAGGGGCTGAATGTAGAAATTCTTGGCGAGTTTGACGATGCGGCGCTGATGAAAGCTTTTGGTGCGGCACATAATGCGATTTTCGTGGCGCCAACGCTGTACGGGCAGGATATCTATAACGACGAGAACATTGTAGAGATTGGGCGCATTGAGAATGTGATGGAAGAGTATCACGCGATATTTGCCGAACGTATGATTCAGCATCCGGCGGTTCAGCGCGTGTGTAACCGGGATTATTCGGCGCTGTTTAAAGAGGCCTGATTATCCGCGCGAATTTTACCAATAAAAAAACCGGCCTTGGCCGGTTTTTTTTCAAGCTGACAACAAGTTGGCGATTAAGCCAGT
The DNA here is from genome assembly GCF_003818135.1 of Buttiauxella warmboldiae. Lineage (GTDB taxonomy): Bacteria > Pseudomonadota > Gammaproteobacteria > Enterobacterales > Enterobacteriaceae > Buttiauxella > Buttiauxella warmboldiae. Next base: position 10,787 of record NZ_RPOH01000006.1, read on the forward strand.
TTGTTGATTTGCGCTACAAGGTTAGCCTTATGACGCGCAGCTTTATTTTTGTGGATCAGACCTTTGCTAGCCTGACGATCCACGATTGGTTGCATTTCGTTAAATGCTTTCTGTGCAGCAGCTTTGTCGCCAGTTTCAATCGCTGCGTATACTTTCTTGATGAAAGTACGCATCATAGAGCGACGGCTTGCGTTGTGCTTACGAGCCTTTTCAGACTGTACAGCACGTTTCTTAGCTGATTTGATATTAGCCAAGGTCCAACTCCCAAATATGATCTATGTAGACAATTCAAAGGCCGAGGAATATGCCCTCTTAGCCTTCTTTTGTCAATGGATTTGTGCAAATAAGCGCCGTTAAATTTCCGGAGCCTGTTACGTTGTGATGGCGCGGATTCTACCAGCTTAACGGTCATGAATACAGCTTTAAGCAACAAAAATCGTCCAGCGATACCCATCAATGCGCAAACCGGGCGTCAGTACGATGAATTCCTTAATGCTTTATGCCAAAGGGGACAATCGCCGGTTAACCTTCACCGTGGTAATTGATATAATCCGCCGATTTCCACTGTCTTGAGCCAGCCATGAAGCTGATACGCGGCATACATAATTTACGCCAGAACCACCACGGGTGCGTCCTCACCATTGGTAATTTCGATGGTGTGCATCGAGGCCACAAGACCCTGCTAAAAGGGCTGTGTGCGGAAGGGCGTGCGCGCAATCTGCCGGTGATGGTCATGATCTTCGAGCCGCAGCCGCTTGAGCTGTTAGCGGGTGAAAAAGCTCCGGCGCGTCTGACCCGTTTGCGCGAAAAGCTGCGTTATCTGGCCGAGTGTGGTGTGGACTACGTGCTGTGCGTGCGATTTGACCGTCGCTTTGCCGCCTTCACGGCGCAAAACTTCGTCAGCGATCTGCTGGTCGGCCGCCTGGGGGTAAAATTTCTCGCGGTGGGTGATGATTTCCGCTTTGGCGCTGGTCGCCAGGGGGATTTCTTGTTATTACAGAAGGCCGGGCAGGAATACGGCTTTGACGTCACCAGTACGCAAACTTTCTGCGAAGGCGGCGTGCGCATTAGCAGTACGGCAGTGCGCCAGGCCCTGGCTGAGGATGACTTAGCGCTGGCTGAAAGTTTACTGGGCCATCCGTTTATCATCTCCGGGCGGGTTGTCCACGGTGATGAACTGGGAAGAACCCTTGGTTTCCCAACGGCGAACCTACCGCTGCGTCGCCAGGTGTCCCCGGTAAAAGGGGTGTTTGCGGTAGAAGTCGCAGTCCCAGGCGCTAAACGGCTGCCGGGCGTGGCTAACATTGGCACGCGCCCTACGGTGGCGGGCCTGCGCCAACAGCTGGAAGTCCATTTGCTGGATGTTGCAATGGATTTATACGGGCAGCATATTGATGTGGTGCTGCGTAAAAAAATACGTAATGAACAACGGTTTGCTTCGCTTGATGAACTGAAAGCGCAAATCGCCAAAGATGTGGTAACCGCCCGCGAATTTTTTGGGTCTAATACCTGAGCTGGCTTTCCTCAAAAACCGAAATACGGAACCGAGAATCTAATGAGTGACTTTAAATCTACCCTGAACTTACCGGAAACAGGGTTCCCGATGCGTGGCGATCTCGCTAAACGTGAACCGGGCATGCTGGCTCGCTGGAATGATGATGATCTGTACGGCATCATCCGCAATGCAAAAAAAGGCAAAAAATCCTTCATTCTGCATGATGGCCCTCCCTACGCGAACGGCAGCATTCACATTGGTCACTCAGTTAACAAGATTCTGAAAGACATTATCGTGAAGTCCAAGGGGCTGAGCGGTTTTGACTCCCCGTACGTTCCGGGTTGGGACTGCCACGGCCTGCCAATCGAGCTGAAAGTAGAACAGCTGATCGGCAAGCCAGGTGAGAAAGTGTCTGCCGCTGAATTCCGTGCCGCGTGCCGTAAATATGCCGCAGAGCAGGTTGACGGGCAGCGTGCCGACTTCATCCGCCTGGGTGTGCTGGGCGACTGGTCACGTCCATACCTGACCATGGATTTTAAAACCGAAGCCAACATCATCCGTGCGCTGGGTAAAATTGTCGGCAATGGTCACCTGCACAAAGGCGCGAAGCCGGTGCACTGGTGCGTCGACTGCCGTTCAGCGCTGGCTGAAGCGGAAGTGGAGTACTACGACAAAACTTCCCCGTCCATCTTCGTTAACTTTAAGGCCGTTGATGCTGATGCGGTAAAAGCGAAGTTTGGCGCAGCGCAGGTTAACGGCCCGGTTTCCATGGTTATCTGGACCACCACTCCGTGGACTCTGCCTGCTAACCGCGCCGTTTCTCTGAATGCAGAATTCGAATACGTGCTGGTGCAGGTTGACGGCCAGGCGCTGATTGTCGCGAAAGATTTGCTCGAAGGTGTCATGAAGAGCGCGGCTATCACCGATTGGACCATTCTGGGTACTGCCAAAGGCGCAGACCTGGAATTGGCTCGCTTCAAACACCCGTTCTTAGATTTCGATGTGCCAGCCATCCTCGGCGACCACGTTACGCTGGAAGCCGGTACCGGTGCGGTGCATACCGCCGGTGGTCACGGCCCGGACGACTACGTGATCAGCCAGAAATACAACCTGGAGATCGCTAACCCGGTTGGCCCGGACGGTTGCTACCTGCCCGGCACCTATGAAGGTCTGGACGGCGTTCAGGTGTTCAAAGCGAACGATCTGATCGTGAATATCCTGCGTGATAAAGGCGTGCTGCTGCACGTTGAAAAACTGCTGCACAGCTATCCACACTGCTGGCGCCACAAAACGCCGATCATCTTCCGGGCAACGCCGCAGTGGTTCATCAGCATGGATCAAAAAGGCCTGCGCGAGCAGTCTCTGAAAGAGATCAAAGGCGTGCAGTGGATCCCTGACTGGGGCCAGGCGCGTATCGAATCGATGGTGGCGAACCGCCCGGACTGGTGTATCTCCCGTCAGCGTACCTGGGGCGTGCCAATGTCCATGTTCGTTCACAAAGATACCGAAGAGCTGCACCCGCGCACGCTGGAGCTGATGGAAGAAGTCGCTAAACGCGTGGAGCAGGACGGCATCCAGGCGTGGTGGGATCTCGATCCGCGCGACATCATGGGCGATGACGCTGACAACTACATCAAAGTGCCAGACACCCTGGACGTGTGGTTCGACTCCGGCTCAACGCACTCCTCTGTTGTTGATGTGCGCCCGGAATTCAACGGCCATACGCCAGATATGTATCTGGAAGGCTCGGATCAGCATCGCGGCTGGTTCATGTCTTCGCTGATGATTTCAACGGCGATGAAAGGTAAAGCGCCATATCGCCAGGTGCTGACCCACGGTTTCACCGTTGATGGTCAGGGCCGCAAAATGTCCAAGTCCATCGGTAACACCGTTTCTCCGCAGGACGTGATGAACAAACTGGGCGCGGACATTCTGCGTCTGTGGGTGGCGTCAACGGATTACACCGGTGAAATCGCTGTGTCCGATGAGATCCTGAAGCGTGCTGCCGACTCCTATCGCCGTATCCGTAATACCGCACGTTTCCTGCTGGCGAACCTGAACGGTTTCAACCCGGAAACCGATATGGTGAAGCCGGAAGAGATGGTGGTTCTGGATCGCTGGGCAGTCAGCTGCGCGCAGGATGCGCAAGTCGATATCCTCGCCGCTTACGAAAGCTACGACTTCCACGAAGTGGTACAACGCCTGATGCGTTTCTGCTCCATCGAAATGGGCTCGTTCTATCTCGACATCATCAAAGACCGTCAGTACACCGCGAAGTCTGACAGCGTGGCGCGCCGCAGTTGCCAGACCGCGCTGTACCACATCGCAGAAGCATTGGTGCGCTGGATGGCACCGATCATGTCCTTCACCGCTGATGAAATCTGGGCTTTCCTGCCGGGCGAGCGTGAGAAATATGTCTTCACCGGTGAATGGTACCAAGGCTTGTTCGGCCTGGCCGATAGCGAAACCATGAACAACGATTACTGGGACACCCTGTTAACCGTGCGTGGTGAAGTGAACAAAGTCATCGAACAAGCGCGTGCTGACAAGCGTGTGGGCGGCTCTCTGGAAGCAGCAGTGACTTTATACGCCGACAGCGAACTGGCAGCGAAGCTCAACAGCCTGGGCGAGGAATTGCGATTTGTCCTGTTGACCTCGGGCGCTGAAGTTGCGGATTATGCGCAGGCTGGCGAAGACGCTCAACAAAGCGAAATCCTGAAAGGATTGAAAGTTGCCTTGCGTAAAGCCGACGGTGAGAAGTGCCCGCGTTGCTGGCATTACACCACCGACGTCGGCCAGGTAGCGGAACACGCAGAAATCTGTGGCCGCTGTGTCACTAACATTGCCGGTGACGGCGAAAAGCGTAAATTTGCCTGATGAGTAAATCGATAAGTTCGACCGGCCTGCGCTGGCTGTGGCTTGTAGTCGTGGTTCTGATTGTCGATCTGGGCAGCAAATACCTGATCCTCCAGCATTTCATGCTGGGGGACACCGTATCGCTGTTCCCGTCTCTCAATCTGCACTATGCCCGTAACTATGGCGCGGCGTTCAGTTTCCTTGCGGATAAAGGCGGCTGGCAGCGCTGGTTCTTCGCCGGTATCGCTATCGGTATCTGTGTGATTCTGGCGGTGATGATGTATCGCGCCAAAGCCACCCAGAAGCTGAATAATATCGCCTATGCTTTAATTATCGGCGGTGCTCTGGGCAACTTGTTTGACCGGTTATGGCACGGCTTCGTGGTCGACATGATTGATTTTTATGTCGGCAACTGGCACTTCGCCACGTTTAACCTGGCCGATACGGCAATCTGTATCGGCGCGGCGCTGATTGTGCTGGAGGGGTTCTTTGTCTCCTCCGACAAGCCCGCAAAGCAGAAAGGATAACCCATGGCTAAGTCTATCCAGGCCAATAGCAGAGTTCTGGTGCATTTCACGCTGAAACTTGAAGACGGCTCTACCGCCGAGTCGACGCGCAATAACGGCAAACCGGCACTCTTCACGCTGGGCGACGAAACGCTGTCGCCAGGCATGGAAGACCAGCTAGTCGGTTTGAAAGCAGGGGACAAAAAAGCGTTCTCTCTGGCAGCGGAATCCGCGTTTGGTATCCCAAGCCCGGACATGATCCAGTATTTCTCGCGTCGTGAGTTTATCGATGCGGGCGAGCCTGTACCGGGTGCGATTATGCTGTTCACAGGAATGGATGGCAGCGAGATGCCAGGCGTGGTGCGTGAGGTGAATGGTGATTCGATCACCGTTGATTTTAACCATCCGCTCGCCGGGCAAACCATTCATTTTGATATCGAAGTGCTGGAAATTGACCCGGTACTGGAGGCGTTGAATGCAGATCCTGTTGGCTAACCCACGCGGCTTCTGTGCCGGGGTCGACCGCGCTATCAGCATTGTTGAAAACGCGCTGGCGATTTACGGCGCGCCGATTTACGTGCGCCACGAAGTGGTGCACAACCGCTACGTGGTCGACAGCCTGCGCGCTCGCGGGGCGATTTTTATTGAGCAAATCAGTGAAGTTCCCGATGGCGCAATCCTGATTTTCTCCGCACATGGTGTTTCCCAGGCGGTGCGTAACGAAGCCAAAGGCCGTGATTTAACGGTGTTTGACGCGACCTGCCCGCTGGTGACTAAAGTGCATATGGAAGTGGCTCGCGCCAGCCGCCGTGGTGAAGAATCCATTCTGATTGGCCATGCCGGCCACCCGGAAGTGGAAGGCACCATGGGCCAGTACAGCAACCCGAAAGGCGGCATGTACCTGGTTGAATCACCGGAAGATGTCAGCAAGCTGGATGTGAAAAACGAGGCCAAACTGTCGTTTATGACGCAGACCACGCTCTCGGTTGATGACACCTCTGACGTGATCGACGCGCTGCGTCAACGCTTCCCGCAAATTATCGGCCCGCGCAAAGACGACATTTGCTACGCGACCACTAACCGTCAGGAAGCCGTGCGCGCGCTGGCTGATGAAGCGGATGTGGTGCTGGTCGTGGGGTCGAAAAACTCGTCTAACTCCAATCGCCTGGCAGAACTTGCACAGCGCATGGGCAAAGCTGCCTACCTGATTGACGATGCAACGGATATCCAGGAACACTGGGTGAAAGAGGCCGTATGCGTAGGCGTAACCGCCGGAGCTTCAGCGCCAGATATTCTGGTGCAAAACGTTCTGGCTCGCCTGCGTGAGTTAGGCGGCAGCGAAACCCGCGAGCTGGTTGGGCGCGAAGAGAATATTATCTTTGAAGTGCCGCGTGAGCTGCGTATGGATGTGAAAGAAGTCGAGTAATGTAAGTCATTATCAAAAATAAGAAAATTCCAGCCGGATCACACCGTCTGGCATTAGCACTTTAAATATTTACGCGATGCAGATCGATTTTCTTTGGCCTGATTATAGGGTTAATCGATTAACCTTGCTATGCTCAATAAGCAGTTCTCCTTGGGCCGGAGAAACAACGTGACTATTCCTTTCTTTATGCCACCTGGTGTGGCGTTCGCTAGCGGCCATTTCACGGCTGAAAATATCATTACCAAAACCACGCGCAGCGGCGATTTGGTCGGCGTGTTTCACGACGAAGCCGCATGGCGTGCGTTACCTGCTGGCACGACAATTTATCAGGTGGAAATGCTGCCATCTCCTGATGGGGAGGGCGAGCTGTTTGTTGGCACCACGCATCTGAATCCGGGGCGTGTGGGCGATGAGTTCTATATGACGCGCGGCCATTTCCACCAGCGGCGTGAGCAGGGCGAGGTTTATTTTGGCCTGCGTGGCAGCGGACTGCTACTGCTGCAAAGCGAACAGGGCGAAGCGCGGTTTGAGCAAGTGTCGCAAGGTTCAGTACATATTATTCCGGGCAATACCGCGCACCGCTTGATCAATACCGGATCGGAGGTGCTTTCAGCGCTTGCCGTCTGGCCGACGATCGCCGGGCATGATTATGCTTCTTTGGCGCAGGGTTTCGCTTTACGAGTTTTCCTGTGGGAAGGCGAAATTCAGGCCAGAGGGGTGCAATATGGCTGAACCACATCGGAATTTTGGCCTTGATATGGCGATCCACCATCGGCCGATGGGGTTTAGCTATGGCGAGGAGGTCATTGGGCCAGTGCCGGAGATCCGTAAACTCGATCAGATCCGCACCTCTCTTCGCGATCCGCAATGCGACGGGCCGGAAGATGTATATGCAATCGTGATGGACGTCGCTCGTTTGCAGGATCGGGAAGAGCTTAAAAAACGCATGCTGCTATTTGGCGTGGTAACTTATACCTCAGGCCGATTGGGCGATGAACCGATTCGCAGCCAGGGGCATATTCACCGTATCAGCAGCCACAGTGGCTGGTCTCCGCCGGAGCTGTACGAAATCTGGCAGGGTAAAGCCATTATCTATATGCAGGAATATGTCGCCGACGATCCGGGTCGCTGTTTTGCGGTGTGCGCGGGACCGGGTGAAAAAGTGCTGGTGCCGCCGGGTTGGGCACACGCTACGATTTCTGCCTCGCCGGATGAACCCCTCACATTTGGCGCGTGGTGCGACCGCGAATATGGCTTTGAATATGATGCAGTGCGCGCATATAAAGGGCTGGCGTGGTATCCGTTGTTACAAGATGGGCATATTGCCTGGCAGCATAACCGCCGCTATATGCCGGGGCGTTTGCAGGTGACTTCACCGCGTAAATACACCGACTTTGAGATAACCGATGAGCCGCTATATCAACAATTTATTGATGATCCAGCACGTTTTCAGTTTATTTCAAAACCAGGAATGGTGAGCCAGACGTGGGTGGGGTTTCATCCTTAAAAAACCACCTAATCCTCAGGGATAGGGTTAGGTGGTTTTCTCCTTTTTCCTGGGAATGAGGGGACGCGATTGGCTTTCTCCCTCTTCAGAGGGAGAGGGCATATCAATTACGAAAATAACCCTACTGCCACGCCTGCCGCCGCCAGCACCAGCAACAGCAACATCGCTTTCACCGGGGAAACACCGCGCTTCGCCATCAAATACCAGGTGCCAATAACCACTAGCAGCGGCAGCAGATTCGGGAAAATTCCGTCCAGCATTTGCTGTACATGAATATTCACGCCGTCTTTGGTAACGAACTCAAGCCCGGTACCCAATTTCACGTAGCTTGCCGCCACGCCTCCCATAACGAAAACGCCGAGTAAGGAGAGCGCTTCACGCAGGCGTGTCGATTTACTGCTGACCAGCATCTCAACGGACGTCGACCCCATATGGTAGCCTTTCAGGAACAGGAACCACGAGCCGGGAATGATAATCGCCAGCCATGCCACGCAGTAGAATAGTGGTCCGAGGATATTTCCGCCCGCCGCCAGCGCCATGCCGATACTGAGCAAAATTGGGATCAACATGCCCGGAATCATCGAATCGCCAATTCCCGCTACCGGCCCCATTAGCCCCACTTTCAGGGTGTTGATGGTCTCACCGTCAATCGGTTCGCCATTGGCCCGTTTTTCTTCAAGACCCAATACCATGCCGTTTACAATCGCGCCAAGCTGCGGCTCGGTGTTATAAAACGAAGCGTGGCGTTTGAGCATCTCTTTGCGTTGTTCGTCATCGGGATACAGCTTTTTCGCCACCGGCAACATACTCAAACAAAAGCCGAATGATTCAAGACGCTCAAAGCTCATGGATGATAGGTTGTACATCATCCAGCTCCGCCAGCAGCGGCGTAAATCCTGGCGAGTGAGTTTACGTTCTTCCATCAGAATTCATCCTCATCATCCGCAGTGGCTGAGGCCACGCGTTCAGCCTGCGGCTCGGGTTTGTAGTTGTAGTGAATTAACGCCAGCAGCGCCCCGACGATCACCAGCGCCACCATGTTCAGCTTCAGGAAAACAATGCAGATAAACCCCACCAGAAAGTAAATCAACATGCTGTAATTTTTGATGATTTGTTTAAGCAGAATCGCAATACCGACCGCTGGCAGAATGCCGCCGAGCACGTTCATCGTCGACAACACGATTTGCGGCAGGCTGTCCATAAAGGCGTTGATATACTGCGCGCCGAAGTAAACTGCGATAAACGTCGGCACAAAGCGCATCAGGAAATTGGTCACCTGCGGCCAGATGGCGCTGTTGAGATACACGCCGCGTTCGTCACCTTTATCAAGCGCCACATCTGCACGGTGGTTCCACCATGAGTTCAACACCATCATGGCGTTGAATAATACGGTGCCTGCAATCCCGATGGTGGCTGCGAGCGCCACGGCAACTTCCGGACCTTTATTGGAAAGAATACCCAGTGCGATTGCGGGGAACGCAACAAAGTTAAGATCGGCAGGCATTGAACCTCCGGGGGTGACCATCGCGATATATACGGCCTGCACCGCTACGCCGATGATAATCCCGGTTTGCACATCACCGAGGATAAAACCTACCAGCATTCCTGAAACCAACGGGCGGGTAATCAGATACCAGCCGCCAGTCAGCCCCAGCAGCCATGGGCTGCTTAACGCACCGAGGTAACAGAGAATGCCAATCAAAGCCGCTTCGAAAGCCATTGTTCACTCCTTATTTGAGTTTTTGGCGAGCGTCCTGCCAGCTGTAATTGCTGGCATCGGGCACCAGACGAAACTCAATCTGATGCCCGCGCTGTGAGAGATAGTTGAACGCAGCTATCTCCTCTGGATTTACAGACTGATTAGGGCCAATTGTGGTGGTTGTGGCTCGTGCGCTCATCGGGCCAACGTTGATTTTTTTATTGCTGTTTTGCAGGCTGATACCCGCTTCTTCAATGCGTTTTAGCGTGACCGGGGATTTGCCAATCACGAAATAGTGTTTTTCGCTGGCGATAATTTTAGGCAGTTTTTCGATGGCGGTAGCGGTATCAAACAGCCAGACTTTGATATCCTGAACTGCACCTTTCATCACCGAAGAAAGCAGAGGGTCGGCCGCCACCGCATCGTCGATGGCAATAATTCCATCACACGGCAGCTCTTTCGCCCAACGGGTAACAAGCTGACCGTGGATCACACGGTCGTCGATTCGTACAAAAGAAATGCTCATCGTTACCCCTTAGAAATCATCAGATTGTGTGGTTTCAGCCATTTGAGCCTGAACCAGCGAGTCACGCGATTCTTCCAGTAAAACCGCAGCCGCTTGTACGATGTCGGTCAGATCTTTTATTTCATCGCTCAGCAATAACATCGGGAAATTCACGCCTCCCAACACCGCCATTGGCGGCTGCGTTTGCGGATCGAATGCATGATGGCAGGCGATATTCCACGGCGTGCCGCTTTGCAAATCGCACAGCACCAGTACACCATCAGCACCTTTGGCAGCCTGTTTCAGCACCGCGGCAAACTCATCGCCAAAGTTATTAATGCCTTTGTTTTCCGTGAGCATGACCGGGAATACATGCGGCAATTCTCCGTAGACCATTTTGCTACCGGCCAGTAGTGCTTCTGCAAGCGAGCCATGTGTTGCCAGAATTACGTTGATCATCTTGTTATCCTCTTACCCAGGCTTTCATGGTTGCGAGCTGTTGACCTAAACTGCTGCCGTATGGAGAAATGCGATATTCGCCGACTGCCGCCGGAACAATGAAAGTTTCAGCGTAATGCACCACAATCGGCTCGAATGCGCCGCTCGGGCTTTCCACCAGTGCTTCGCTGCCTTCGACCAGATTAAGCACGTTGACGCCGCCATTCGTGTGATGTGTAACGGGTTGGGTAAACCAGTGACGACGGGTTTCAATAAATTCACGTTCGTGCAGGCCCGTGCGTTCTTCGCGCCAGCCGTCGCCTTCGGCAAGTGGTTCAAAATGGTTAACCAGATGCTCAGTAACCCATTGAGTATCACGTTCCCAGTCAATGACTTGTGCGCCGTGTTCCAGATGCACCGGGCGCGGTAAACCGTCCAGGCCCAGGCGGCCCCAGTCCCACAACTTGAAAGTGAAGATATACGGCGTAGCACTGATTTCGAGCACCATCGCACCTGAGCCAGAACAGTGAACGGTGCCAGCCGGGATCAGGAAATGATCGTGTTTGCGTGCCGGGAAGCGGTTAACGAATTTCTCATCATCAAACGCTTTTTCACCACGTTGAGCGGCAGCCAGATCGTCGAGCATTTCTTGTGGATCGATACCGGTTTTAGTTCCTAAATAAACTTCCGCACCCGGCTCGGCTTCCAGCAGGTAATAGCTCTCATCCTGGGTATAATGCATGCCGAAATGCTGCTGGATGTATTCGGTTATCGGGTGCACCTGGAAGCTGAGATTCTGCCCGCCGATGGTGTCGAGGAAGTCAAAACGGATCGGGAATTCTGCTCCAAAGCGCGCGTGAACACGCTCGCCCAGCAGCTGGCGAGGGTGTAGCAACACCAGATCTTGCGAGGGGATCTCGATCCGCACATCACCAAAACGCAGTAACAGGCTGTTCTCCTCGGGCACACAGTCAAAACACCATGCGTAATTTGGCTTTGAGGGATCGAGATCAAATTTATCTTTCATCCATTGGCCGCCCCAGACTCCTGGGTCGAAGAATGGCGCTACCCGGAACGGTTGTTGCGTGGTTTGTTGCAGAGCGCCTCGCAGTGCTTCACCGCTGACTATTGCTGGTTGTTCGGCATTATTGGTATCGAGCAGGAAATCTGCACGCTTGAGAAGCGGGGTTTTATGGCGGTCGAACACGCGCCATTCAATGAAAAAGGCTCGTTTATAGCGGCGCAGAATATCTTCATCTGCGTTATTCGCGCCCCAGTTGCCCAGTTCACCACGGCGAAAGCGCTGCTGGATTTCCCAACGAGCGAGGTCAGCATAAATCAGCACATCACCCTGATGAACCAGGGTTGCACCAGGGCCGTAAATTATCACCAGGCCTTGCGCTGTCTCTGCGATTTCTTGTTGTAACGCCGCCAGCTTTTCGCTGCTGAAAAACTCTCTGATTTTATGGCAGGAAAGTACGCCGAACACGCGGTCGTCCGTGAGATTGCGTGCCAGCAAATCGTGCAGATGCTGTTCGCTGAGGCGTGCGGATTCAGCGTTAATCACAAGGGCCGGATTGAGATGCTCAATAAGCTTTGCGCGCAGTTCGTCAAGCTGAACGCCGGGGTAGCAGTCAATCACCAGCACGATTTTTGCTGAGTGGGATAATTTCTCACTTATTGCCTGTTTGATGGCGGACCATCCTTGCCAGGCCTGATGGTCAAACCCCGTCACTTTGACTTCGGGATACTTGTCGTATGATGCCGGATGCATAATCTTCTCCCTGTTTCTGATTAGTTAAGATTAATCGATTAACCCATTTTGAACAGGGTGGTAAACGCGATTAACCCGCCATTTTTGGCAAGGTGTGGCTTAATGGTGAGTTATCTGTGATGACATTCACACGGGAAATGCAATTTTTAGGTTATTCGATTAATCTGAGTGGAATGACTTCATTTTGAGGAGTGCCAATGAGCACCGTCACCCTTGCCATGGTTGCAAAACAGGCTGAAGTTTCCACCGCCACCGTTTCAATGGTGTTGCGCAATCGGGGGCGAATTTCTGATGCCACACGAAGCCGCGTGCTCAAAGCGCTGGACGATCTTGGCTACGTTTACAATCAAACGGCGGCCAATTTACGCAACCGTACCAGCAACCAGGTGGGGTTATTACTTCACGATATTACCAATCCGTTTTACGGCGAAATGACCGCCGGGCTGAGCCAGGAAATGGAGCGCCACGATCTTCTGTTGTTCCTGGCAAACAGTGAAGAGTCTGGTGAGCGCCAGCAAAAATTTGTCGATTCCCTGATGCGCAATAATGCTTGTGGCATGGTGTTGTGCGCGGCCAGAGAAACGCCGCCGCTTTTTTTTGAAACTCTCAAGCGTCGCAACATTCCGGCGATAATGGTGGTGCGTCCGATGGATGACGTGGATTTTGATTTTGTCGGTACCGACAACTTTTTGGGTACGCAACTGGCGACGCAACACTTACTGCGCCTGGGCCATAAGCACATCGCGTTTATTGGCGGAAGTGAAAATTCCATCAGCCGTGCGCAGCGCATCGGCGGCTACAGCAGCAAATTGCTCGAACGCCGTATTCAGCCGAAAAGTGATTGGGTGGTCTCTTCCCTTGCCAGCCAAAGTGATGGCGCGCGTGTTGCTGAAGAACTGTTCCGGCGTTACCCGGAAATCACTGCGGCGGTATGTTACCAGGATATTGTGGCGCTGGGGGTGATGCAGACGCTGCGCAAAATGGGGCGACAGCTGGGAGTCAACTTTGCGCTGGTGGGGTTTGACGATATTACCGAAGCCTCTCTCGTTCAGCCCGCGCTGACCACCGTTTCGGTGGCTGCTAAAGAGATTGGGCGCAAAGCCGGAGAGTTATTATTTAGCCGGATTCAGGGCAACGATGAGCCGCCAAAGCGGATTATTCTCCCGCCCACGCTGGTGGTGCGGGAGTCCTGCGGGTTCGATTTACAATCACGTTAAGCGCCTGATCGGCGTTAGTATCACTTTTAGATGGTAGCTCGGCAATCGCCAGGAACCTGCTCAATGCACGCCAGAAGCCCGTCACGGCCATGCTGCCAGCCAATAAACGGCAGGTTAATGCGCAACTGGTTATAGCGGATTTCCTGCGCCTAACCGAGCTCTTGTTCAATAGCTGCTTTCGGGCTGCCATAGTACCGTCCAGTTTACGGCGCTGCGAGGCAAGTAGTTAAACCCACATATCCAGCCCTGATTTTTGCGCCACTCTGCGGCCTGTTATGTTACTCCTGGCTCCTAAGGGGATTCCGACGTTAAATGAGGGGACTTTTGCGCTCCGGTATGTTGCCCCCAGACTTTGTCATATTCGTAGCCTGTCAGGTCTTTGATCACTTTGCGGGTTTCCATATCGCAGTCTGCGAGGTTTCCGCCCAGTTTCAGGCGTGCCACTTCTTTAATCAGCGTTTTATGAGATTCGCGGGTAAGCTTGAATTTAAAGGTCATCCAGAAACTGATGGCCAACAATGCTGCGGTAGCAAACACCATCAGCCCAACAATGGCGTGTAACGCTTCAATCGGCTGCTCGCCCTGGCCTTTAACGAAGCCACTTTCTTCCAGCACCACGCCAATCAACATAATGGCCAGCGCCACGGTGCTTTTTCGGGTTAACACCATCACGCCTGAAAAAATCCCTTCGCGACGTTTTTTAGTCACGATTTCATCGACGTCAGGAATAAAGCTGTAAATATTCCATGGGATAAAATACAGCCCCGCACGCGATATTCCCAAAATCACAAACACCGCAGAGAATAATATGGCTGATACATTTATGTTGCTGATATAGGCGTAAAATAAGAAAGCTAATACCGCAAAAATACCACTATAAGATAAGCGCAGCGCACCCGATGGCGTGACGTTTAATTTACTGAGTAACATCATGAATACGAATGTTCCAGGCACGGAAACGAAAGCTGCCACGCTTAAATAGCCTGACACAGCGGCTGCATCCTGATGCAATCCGTAAACCACATAATAAGTAAATACCGAGCCGAAAACGTCCATTGCCGTAAATGAGGCAATATAGATAATAATATGCTGGCGGAACATTTTAATTTTAAATGAAGACAGAAGATCTAATGTCAGGCTCTTTAAGTGGTGCCAAAGATTGCCGCTGTTTGCCCCTTCTGGCTCGGGTTCAAACTCTTCACGCACATCTTTAGCCTCCCAGGTACACATCCAGGTGGTAAATACTGCGAGACAAAAAATAATCGAGAACAGCAGGCCGGTGTAGGTGTATGTCATTGCGTTATCTTTACCTGTGAACTGCATGATTACACCCGGCACGGATACTGCCAGAAAGCCGCCAAGCTGGGAGCAGATCATGCGCACGCCGGATAATTTGGCGCGTTCGGTGTAACGGTTGGTCATTTCCGCAGCCAGGGTTTCCCATGGAACCAGCACCATTGCCGAGAGCAGTTCGATGGAAAGATAGGTGCCGAGATAGTACCAGTAGCCCATATCCGTGACCCAAAGCAAGGCGTACAAAAACATCAGGGGAGCGCTGAGTAATAAGAAGAAGCGACGGCGACCGAAGCGTTTGCCAGGCCAGGTATTGGCGAAGTTATCGGTGATATAACCCATAATGGGGCTTAATACGGCATCTATTACGCGGGCAATGGCAAATATTGAACCGGCCTCTAATACTGACAATCCGCAATAAGTGGTATAGAAAAATAACAGCCAGGTACCAATAATAACAAATGCCCCGCCGCCAAATAAATCGGTAACACCATATCCAATAGCTATTCCATAGCCAACTCTGCGTTCTGTAGGTTTCATGTTATTATTCCATTTCTATGTAGGGTGAAAAGGAAAACATTATTGTGGTGAAATCTTTATCCAGTTTCTGGTTATCGACGACTGATAAATAGCCTCAACCATTTGCAGTGATATTTCAGCCTGATAAATATCGACGTAATTGCGGTCGTCCATGTGTTTTATTGCGTGATAAAAGTTATTAATCGCCTGCTGGTGGCTACTTCCCCAATAATATTTTTGTCCGGTATCCGGTAATTCATCACTGGCGAGCAGCTCTTTTTGTTCACCTGTAATAAGCCACAAATTATTATGATGCAGCTGCAACAGCCCATTTTCGCAATGGATTTCCAGAAATAGCGGCGAGTTGGTGGTATGACAGTTGGTCGCGTAAAAAATGCCTCGTGCTCCGTTGGCTAATTGCATATTCGCCATCGCGGTGTCCTCGGCCTGTGTGGCGTCGCTGAGAAAACTGCTCTCCACCACGCCTTTTATCGACTCCACGCCACCAGCAAACCACTGCATTAAATCCAGCGTATGAATCGCCTGATTGATTAACAGGCTACCGCCTTCGGTAGCAAAACGCCCGCGCCACGGGCTTTGCGCGTAATAGTCGTGAGGGCGGTTCCAGGTTAGTACCGCTTTGATGCTCAACACTTTTCCGTATGTGTTCGACTCCAGCAGAGCTTTTATCTTCTGGCTCGTAGGGTTCAGGCGGTTTTGATAACAAACCCCAAGCTGTGTTGCAGCGCTGGCTAACGCCTGCTTAATCTCATTCACTTCACCAGGATTAAGCGCCACCGGCTTTTCGGTAAAAACGTGTTTCCCGGCGGTGAGAGCGGCAATAATCATCTCTTTGTGGGCGAAGTGCGGGGTGCAAATATGCACTACGTCAATCTGGGTATCGCATAACATTTTGCGATAATCGGCGTAATAATGGCAGCCGTAACGCTCGGCCAGCGCGTGGCCTTTTACTGAGTCTATTTCAACAATTGCCCATAGCTGGCAGGCAGGATGCGAT
The DNA here is from genome assembly GCF_003818135.1 of Buttiauxella warmboldiae. Lineage (GTDB taxonomy): Bacteria > Pseudomonadota > Gammaproteobacteria > Enterobacterales > Enterobacteriaceae > Buttiauxella > Buttiauxella warmboldiae. The sequence continues at coordinate 27,040 of NZ_RPOH01000006.1, forward strand.
TTAATTGCCTCGACGTGCAAGGTGTGGATTGCGCCACACCCGACGACCGCGGCCTGTGTTGTCTTCATCACTCTTGCACCCCGTTTGCCAGCATTTGCGCCCGCACACACAACTCTGCGGCTTTGAATGCGTGCTCTTGAGTCATGGCATTTTCGGTACGGTTCAGGCAATCCAGGATCAACTCTCCAAAGAACGGAAAGCCCACTTTCCCAGCGACGGGGTAGCGGAATTCGCCTTCTTTATTCACCAGATACACCACGTCTTGTTCCTGGCGAGTGATATCGATGTATTTACGGATTTCGATGTAGCCCTCGGTGCCAAGCAGGGTCAGACGTCCGTCACCCCAGGTACTTAACCCCGTTGGCGTGAACCAGTCGCAGCGGAAATAGCCGCTGGCGCCGTTCTTGCCCTTTAGAATCGCATCGCCAAAATCTTCAAATTCAGGATACTGCGGATGGGCAAAATTGTTGGTTTGCGCTGCCACAACCTGAGCTTCATGGTTGCCGGTGTAAAACAGAAATTGTTCTATTTGATGGCTGCCGATATCGCAAAGAATGCCGCCGAAGTGCTTTTTAACGTAGAACCAGTCCGGGCGGCCCGTTCCTTCGCGATGCGGCCCCATCCCCAAAGTTTGAATAACCCGGCCAATGGCACCGTCGCATACTAGTTGCCCGGCAAATACCGCGCTTTCAACATGTAAGCGTTCACTGTAATACACCGCATATTTGCGCCTGGTTGCGGCGGCTTTCGCTTTGGCGGCAGCCAGTTGATCCAGCGTAGTTAAAGGCGCTTTATCGGTGAAATAGTCTTTCCCTCCATCCATGGCTTTCAGGCCAAGCGCGCAACGCTCGCAAGGAATCGCCGCCCCAGCTACGAGTTTTACGGCGTCGTCATTGAGAATCGCTTCAAGAGAGGGGGCGACTTTTACCTGCGGGTACTGCTTAACAAACTGTTCGATTTTCTGCGGATCGGGGTCGTAAACCCATTTCAGCGTCGCACCCGCTTCAATCAGCCCGTTGCACATGCCGTAAATATGGCCGTGATCGAGTGCGGTGGCGGCAAAAACAAAATCACCCGGCTGCACCACCGGCTGCGGTTTGCCTTTTGGTGCGTAATTCATCCCGTCTTTGATGCTCATATTTATGCCCCTTTATCCATATCTTTGCCCAATGGAATCGCCTCTTCATTGGCGAAATTTTCCACTGAGGCGGATTTCTCAAAGAAGTGTGGCGCCATTTTCACTAAGCCGCCCGTCTGGTAATACGGATCGCTGGCGTTAATCGGCAGCGAAACAATGCCGCGTGTAATAGCTGATTTATAAATTGCGGTGATGAGTTCCAGCGAACGCTTGCCTTGTGGGCCATCCACTAAGGGTGGCGTATTGGTTTGCAGCGCGTGCAGGAAGTTGTCGATTTGCCCGGTATGCAGCGTCCTGGTCAGGTGCGGCACGCTTTGGTAGCTATCTTCAAGCTGGTTTTCAAGCGTCGTATCGCGTGCGTCGATTGGAAAACCGTTGGGTGCGGCGATGCTGGCAAATTTATCCCACGGTGCAGAAATACGCGCTTTCTCACCCTGAATCACAATTTTTTGCTCTTCACCGTGATGCACCACCGAGGCGGTTAGCTGCGTCAGTGCACCGGTAGCGTATTTAAAAATCGCAGCGCTGAGGTCTTCGACTTCGGCGTTGTCATGGGAAACGTTAGTCGTGATGGCGACCACTTCTGTCGGGAAGCCGAGCATCCACTGAATGGCGTCGATATGATGCACAGCATGGTTTAACGTACAGCCGCCGCCTTCTTTTTCCCAGGTGCCGCGCCACCAGAGGTCGTAATAAGAGTGCCCGCGCCACCAGAATGAATCCACCTGTGCGTGGCAAATTTTGCCGATTTTGTTGCTTTCGAGCACTTTCTTTAAGCGCCAGAAGGCATCGGTAAAGCGATTCTGGGCGATGATCGACAACGTTTTTCCGCTTGATTCAGAAGCTGAAATCATCGCATCACATTCCTGGAGCGAAGCGGCCATTGGCTTCTCGCACAATACATGTTTGCCCGCATTCAGCGCATCAACAGAAATAGCGGCATGGACATAGGGTGGGGTACAGATATCGAATACATCAATGGAAGGGTCAGTAAGAATATCTTGATGGCTGCTGTAGATTTTTGCGTCTGTTAGCCCGTAATGCCTTTTCTTTTCCTCGGCTTTTTCCGGGTAGATATCAACCAGAGCGACAATCTGACAGCGGTCAGGAAATACAAGATAACCCTGAATGTGATTGTGGGAAATATTACCGGTTCCAATAATAGCGATTCTTTGCATTTTGCTCTCACTTATTAGGATTTATTTTTATCAAGAATCATTTTTTGAGAGCATAGTTATGGTTTTTTTTGCACACAACCGCTATCTATGACAGAAATTGCATGCCGCAAATAGTTTTTTTAAAATGAAGTAAAAATACTTGTGATGAGAAAGGGTTAGTTATGAAAATAATATCAAAACGCTAATGAGGCATCGATCACAAAATGACGGGGAAGCTAAAAATCAAAGAGATATCCATGCTGACAGGGCTATCGCCAAGTACGGTATCGAGAGTGTTGGCAGGTAAAAATAATGTCAGTCCACAGGCAAAAGAAAAGGTTTTTTACCATGCACGTTACATGGGTATTTTACGCGATATACCCACCAGCCGTTTATTGATGAATTCATTATTAGTCTGTGCTCCCGCCGCCGCTTTTATTCCTAAGGGCGACCATTATTATTATGAAGTGATTCAGAGCATTATTTCTGAAGTTTCAAATTACGATATTCACATTAAAAAGTGTTCGCTGGATATTAATGAAGCGGATACGGCTTTATTTATGAAGCATGTCAACCAGGGAGAGGTTGATGGCATAATAATCATTGGCATTGATGATGAATCTTTGTATCGCCTGGCCGCAGAAAGCAATAAGCCGGTGGTCACAATTAATGGCAGAGATAAAAAGATGCGCCTTGATTGTGTCTCGCCGGATCATTCATCCATTGGTTATAGCGCGGCAAAACATTTGTTAGAAAAAGGCCATCGGCAGGTTAATGCCAGTCACTTAA
>NZ_RPOH01000007.1 GCF_003818135.1 Buttiauxella warmboldiae
AAATCAATTTATTGATTTCGTCCGCAGAACGAACGGTATGCGAAATTATTCAGATTGCAGCTTTGTTGGGGGCGCCGCGTGGTAAATCTCATCCGCCTGCGCAAAACGCTGCTGCATTGCGGCACCCGGTGCTTTACCAAGCAGGCTAACCACCACAATACCGATGCTGCCAAAGATAAACCCGGGAATGATTTCGTACAGCCCCAGCCAGCCGAACTGTTTCCAGACAATAACCGTCACGGCGCCGATGATCATCCCCGCCAAGGCGCCATTACGTGTCATGCGCGACCACATCACCGAGAAGAGTACCACCGGGCCAAACGCTGCGCCGAAACCGGCCCACGCATAGCTCACCAGGCCTAATACGCGGTTTTCGGGGTTTGCCGCCAGCGCAATGGCGATCAGTGCCACCAGCAGCACCATAAAGCGCCCGACCCACACCAGCTCTTTCTGCCCGGCATCTTTACGGAAGAAGGCTTTGTACAAGTCTTCGGTAATCGCGCTTGAGCACACCAGCAGCTGGCAGCTCAGGGTGGACATCACCGCCGCCAGAATAGCGGAAAGCAAGATGCCCGCAATCCATGGGTTAAACAGCAGCTGCGCCAGCTCAATAAATACGCGTTCGCCGTTCTGATTGACCGCGCCCGCCAGCGCTGGGTTATTGGAGAAGTAAGCAATACCAAAGAAGCCCACCGCACAGGCTCCCGCGAGGCACAGAATCATCCACGTCATACTGATGCGCCGCGCTTTAACGATGGTGTGATGCGAGTCCGCCGCCATGAATCGCGCCAGAATATGCGGCTGGCCAAAGTACCCAAGGCCCCAGCCCATCAGCGAAATAATCGCCACGAAATTCAGGCCCTTGAGCATATCGACGTTTTCAATACTTTTTTGTTTGATAACCGCCATCGAATCATCGAACCCGCCGACCGCAATCACCACCATGATTGGCGTGAGGATCAGGGCGAAAATCATCAGGCTCGCCTGCACGGTATCGGTCCAGCTCACCGCGAGGAATCCGCCGACGAAGGTATAAAGGATCGTTGCCGCAGCCCCCGCCCACAGTGCGTTTCGTAGCTCATGCCGAAGGTGCTTTCGAACAGACGCGCCCCTGCCACGATGCCAGAAGCACAATAAATGGTGAAGAACAGCAAAATCACCAACGCCGAGATAATACGCAGGATGCGACTCTTATCTTCAAAACGCCCGGTGAAATAATCCGGCAGCGTCAGCGCATTGTTGTTCACTTCGGTGTGAACACGCAGACGGCCCGCAACTAGTTTCCAGTTGATGTACGCGCCCACGGTCAGGCCGATGGCAATCCAGCTTTCCGAAATACCGGAAAGGAAGATCGCGCCCGGCAGGCCCATCAGCAACCAGCCGCTCATGTCGGATGCGCCTGCTGATAATGCGGTGACGACGCTTCCCAGGCTGCGACCGCCCAGAATGTAGTCATCAAAGTTTTTGGTTGAACGCCAGGCGATAAACCCAATCAATATCATGCCAAAGATATAGATAAAGAAAGTCACCAGCATTGGTGTACTCATGTTCATGCAAGTTCTCCGTTATCGCCATGCCGGAACGCGACATGGCTTATTTAATAATTTCTCACCGCAACGATTTAACACGTTATTCACAATAAATTCACCGTACAAAAAATAGCTTTTTGCAGGAGGTTGCACTCGCTCACGTTTTTCACGGTTGCACCGCAAGAAAATGTTAACTCCATCGGTGTAATCACCCGATCTGTCCTTAACCAGCCAGCCCGTCTTCTGATTCTTGATTTAACAACTCACTCTTTTTTCAGCTTGTAACTCAGCTCACATTTAACAAGGTTGCACAAAGTTGCAACATGATAGATATTGCCAGCTAATTTCTATCAACCCTGTTATTCGTTACCCGCCCTCATGGGTATCTGGAGCTGGAGCATGGCGACTACTATGGGCGTTAAACTTGACGACGCCACCCGCGAGCGTATTAAACAAGCCGCATCACGCATTGACCGTACCCCACACTGGCTGATTAAACAGGCGATCTTTAACTACCTCGAACGCCTGGAAAATAACGACGAATTGCCAGAACTTCCCGCGCTGCTGGCGGGTGCCGCCAACGAAAGCGAAGAAGCCGCCCCGCAGCCTGAAGAAACGCACCAGCCGTTCCTCGATTTTGCCGAGCAAATCCTGCCGCAGTCCGTAACGCGCGCGGCCATCACTGCCGCCTGGCGCCGCCCGGAAACCGATGCGGTGCCGATGATCCTTGAGCAGGCTCGTCTCTCCCCGGCTATCGCCGAACAAACCCACAGGCTGGCTTATCAACTCGCCGATAAATTGCGCAATCAGAAGAGTGCGACAGGCCGGGCGGGCATGGTACAGGGTTTATTGCAGGAATTTTCACTTTCTTCACAGGAAGGTGTGGCATTAATGTGCCTGGCCGAAGCGTTACTGCGTATTCCCGACAAAGCCACGCGCGATGCGTTAATCCGCGACAAAATCAGCAACGGCAACTGGCACTCGCATATTGGCCGCAGCCCATCGTTATTTGTCAACGCGGCAACCTGGGGCTTATTGTTCACCGGCCGCCTGGTTTCCACCCATAACGAAGCCAGCCTTTCGCATTCGCTTAACCGCATCATCAGCAAAAGCGGCGAGCCGTTAATCCGCAAAGGTGTGGATATGGCGATGCGCCTGATGGGCGAGCAGTTTGTGACCGGTGAAACCATCTCCGAAGCGCTGGCCAACGCCCGTAAACTGGAAGAAAAAGGTTTCCGCTACTCCTACGATATGTTGGGCGAAGCCGCACTCACCGCCGCCGACGCGCAGGCATACATGGTTTCTTACCAGCAGGCGATCCACGCGATTGGTAAAGCCTCAAATGGCCGCGGCATTTATGAAGGGCCGGGGATCTCCATCAAACTGTCGGCTCTGCACCCGCGCTACAGCCGCGCGCAGTACGACCGCGTGATGGAAGAACTGTACCCGCGTTTGAAATCCTTAACCCTGCTGGCGCGCCAGTACGACGTGGGGATTAATATCGACGCCGAAGAGGCTGACCGCCTGGAAATCTCCCTCGACCTGCTGGAAAAACTCTGCTTTGAGCCTGAACTGGCTGGCTGGAACGGGATTGGCTTTGTGATTCAGGCCTACCAAAAACGCTGCCCGTTGGTGATTGATTACCTGGTTGATCTCGCCTCCCGCAGCCGTCGCCGCCTGATGATTCGCCTGGTGAAGGGCGCATACTGGGATAGCGAAATTAAACGCGCGCAAATGGACGGCCTTGAAGGTTATCCGGTTTATACGCGCAAGGTTTACACCGATATCTCTTATCTCGCCTGCGCCAAAAAGCTGCTGGCCGTGCCAAACCTGATTTACCCGCAGTTTGCAACACACAACGCCCACACGCTGGCGGCTATTTACAACCTGGCGGGGCAAAACTACTACCCCGGCCAGTATGAATTCCAGTGCCTGCACGGCATGGGCGAGCCGCTTTATGACCAGGTGGTTGGCAAAATTGCCGAGGGCAAACTTAACCGCCCTTGCCGTATTTATGCGCCGGTCGGTACCCACGAAACGCTGCTGGCGTACCTGGTACGCCGCCTGCTGGAAAACGGCGCGAACACCTCGTTTGTTAACCGTATTGCCGATAACACCTTACCCCTTGATGAGCTGGTTGCAGACCCGGTCACCGCTATCGAAGGGATCGCGGCCAAAGAGGGCCAGCTCGGCTTACCGCATCCCAAAATCCCGCTGCCGAAAGAGCTGTACGGCGCCAACCGCACCAACTCCAGCGGGCTGGATCTGGCCAATGAACACCGCCTGGCGTCGCTCTCTTCCGCCCTGCTCAATAGTGCCGCGCAAAAATGGCAGGCGCTGCCCATTCTGGAACATGCGGTGGCCGCAGGCGAGCTGGCGGTGGTGAAAAACCCGGCCGAGCCAACCGACATTGTAGGCTTTACTCGTGAAGCCACCCGGGATGAAGTTTCACTGGCGTTAGAAAGCGCGGTAAATAACGCGCCAATCTGGTTCGCCACCCCACCGCAAGAACGCGCCGCGATCCTCGAACGTGCGGCAGTGCTGATGGAAGGCCAGATGCAGCAGCTGATTGGCATTCTGGTGCGTGAGGCCGGTAAAACCTTCAGCAACGCGATTGCCGAAGTGCGTGAAGCGGTGGATTTCCTGCACTACTATGCAGGACAGGTACGTGATGATTTCGACAACGAAACGCATCGTCCTCTCGGTCCGGTAGTGTGTATCAGCCCGTGGAACTTCCCGCTGGCCATCTTCACCGGTCAGATTGCTGCCGCCCTTGCCGCAGGCAACAGCGTGCTGGCAAAACCGGCAGAACAAACGCCGTTGATTGCCGCACAGGGTATTCATATTTTACTGGAAGCCGGGGTACCGGCGGGCGTGGTGCAGCTGCTGCCAGGCCGTGGTGAAACGGTGGGCGCTCAGCTGACGGGCGATTCACGCGTGCGCGGCGTGATGTTTACCGGATCGACCGAAGTTGCCACGCTGCTGCAGCGTAACATTGCAGATCGCCTTGATCCACAAGGTCGCCCAACGCCGCTGATTGCCGAAACTGGCGGTCTGAACGCGATGATTGTCGATTCTTCGGCGCTTACCGAACAGGTAGTAGTGGATGTCGTGGCATCAGCATTTGATAGCGCAGGCCAGCGCTGTTCTGCCTTACGCGTGTTGTGTATTCAGGAAGATGTCGCCGAGCATACGCTGCAAATGCTGCGCGGTGCCATGGCGGAATGCCGCATGGGCAACCCGGGCCGCCTGACCACCGACATCGGCCCGGTGATTGACGCTGAGGCAAAAGAGAATATTGAGCAGCACATTCAGACGCTGCGCGCTAAAGGCCGCAAAGTATTCCAGGCCGCGCGTGATAACAGCGTTGATGCCAAAGAGTGGAACAGCGGCACCTTTGTCGCACCGACGCTGATTGAGCTGGAAAGCTTTGATGAGATGCAAAAAGAGGTGTTTGGCCCGGTGCTGCACGTGGTGCGCTACAGCCGCAGCAACCTGCAGGCGCTGATTAACCAAATCAACGCCGCCGGTTATGGCCTGACGCTTGGCGTCCACACGCGTATCGACGAAACCATTGCCCAGGTGACCGGCTCGGCCCATGTCGGCAATATGTACGTCAACCGCAATATGGTTGGCGCGGTAGTGGGTGTGCAGCCGTTTGGCGGCGAAGGTTTATCCGGCACCGGGCCGAAAGCCGGTGGCCCGCTCTATCTGTATCGCCTGCTGGCAAACCGCCCGGACAGCGCGCTGCAAACCACCTTCAACCGCCAGGATGCCGAACTGCCGGTGGATACCACGCTGAAAGCCAGCCTTCAGGAAGCTCACCAGGCGCTGGCACAATGGGCGGTGAAAAAAGGTGAGCTACCCGCAACTTGCGCACGCTTCGCACATCTGGCACAAAGCGGCACCCTGCGTCAGCTGCCGGGGCCAACGGGCGAGCGCAACACGTATGCGTTAATGCCGCGTGAGCGCGTGTTATGTCTCGCAGATAACGAGCAAGACGCGTTAGTGCAGCTGGCGGCGGTGACAAGTGTGGGCAGCCGCGCCTTGTGGGCTGAAGACAAGCTACACCGAGAGCTGGCAAAATCGCTGCCTGCGCTGGTGCAAAAACAGATCGACTTCGCGAAAGAAGATGCGCTGTTAAGTCAGCCGTTTGACGCGGTGATTTACCACGGCGATTCCGATCAGCTGCGCACGCTGTGTGAAAAAGTAGCGGCGCGCGATGGCGCGATTGTTTCGGTACAGGGCTTTGCTCGCGGCGAAACCAACCTGTTGCTGGAGCGTTTGTACGTTGAGCGTTCGCTGAGCGTGAACACCGCAGCCGCAGGCGGCAACGCCAGCCTGATGACAATCGGCTAAGTTTTCACTACGCTAAACTGGCTCCTGCGCGGAGCCTTTTTATTCGAGGAATGAAGATGAAACGCGTTTGTTTACTGATGACGGGCATGTTGCTAAGTGCAAACGTTCTGGCCGATAGCTGCGACCCGGCAACTTCGCAGGCCGGGCTTAACGAGTGCGCCAGTAACGAATATAAAAAGCAGGATGAGTTACTTAATCAGGCTTACAAAGAGGCGATAAAAATCGCCTCTGATACCCAGAAAACCCAGCTCAAAGCGGCGCAAAATGCGTGGATTGCTTATCGCGACGCCGACTGTGCATTCTTAACATCTGGCGCTGAGGGCGCATCCATCGCCCCCATGGTGCACGCTCAATGCATGACGGACAAAACCCGCGAACGCGCTGAGCTGCTCAAAAGTACGCTCAGCTGCGAAGAAGGTGACGTAAGCTGTGTTTTCCCGCCGCGTTAACGTACCCGAATCCCTTCGATAATCATCCGCTGCACATTTTCCACCGTGCGGCGGAAAAAATCTTCGTCGCTTAAATTACTGCCCGCCACGGCCTCAACCTGGCTTGCAAAATCGGCGTAGTGCTGAGTAGTGGCCCACAGCATGAAAATCAAATGGTGCGGCTCCACCGCTGCCAGTTTCCCGCTTGCGACCCAACCGGCAATAATGGCGGATTTCTCATCCACCAGCGCTTTCAAATCCCCGCTTAACTCCTCTTTAAGCAACGGTGCGCCTTGTAACATCTCAAGACAGAACAAACGTGAGGCCTGCGGATAATCGCGGGAAACTTCCAGCTTCAGGCGGATATATTCGCTTATTGCCACCAGCGGCTGTAAATCTTCACGAAATGCCCGCAGCGGTGCCAGCCAGATATCCAGGATCTGTTTTAGCACCGCGACGTAGAGCGCCTCTTTCGACGGGTAATAATAGAGCAGATTGGTTTTTGATACTGCCGCGCGCTCCGCCACCTGTTCGATACTGGTACCATGAATGCCGTACTGGGAGAAGAACTCCAGCCCGGCGGCCAGAATCGCCTGCCTTTTCGCCGCCACGGCCTGAGAGCGCCGCCCGGTCTCTTTCGTTGCTGCCGCACCCTGTGCCAGTGGTTTCATCAAGATTCCTGACGTGGTAATTCATGCTCTGACACCGCTAAAGGTGCCGGTTTCTTCTTACGTTTAAGTTTTAACTCGCTCACCAGTACGCCCAGCACGATCAACGCGCCGCCCAGCAATGCCAGCATCGGTAATCTTTCTCCGGCGATACGGCCAAAAATACCCGCCCACACTGGTTCGCCGCTGTAAATGACGGTGGCACGGGTTGGCGAAACGCTGCGCTGCGCCCAGTTCATGGTGACCTGAATAATGGCGCTGAAAATCCCCAGCCCTAACGCAATCCCCAACAGGCTTGGGGTTAAGGGCGGCACGCGTTCACCCGCCGGAAGCATCGCGGTGAAAGCCACAATCGAGGCGGTGGCAAGCTGCACGACGGTGACGCGCTTAATATCGACTTTGCCCGCCCACGCGCCGATGAGAATAATTTCTGCGGCAATCGCCAGCGCGCTAATCAGCGTAATGATTTCACCGGCGCCGAGCGTGAGCGAAGTACCATCAGGCCCGGCAAGGAAAACCAAACCGATAAATGCCAGCGCCACGCCAACCCACGACATAATGCCCGGCATTCTACCCAGACAGATCCACTGCAACACGGGCACCAGCGGGACATACATAGCGGTAATAAATGCCGATTTACTGCTGGCGATAGTCTGCAAACCCCAGGTCTGCATGCTGTAGCCGAGGGCAATGGAAACGCCAATCAACACCCCGGCCTTTACTTCAAGCCAGGTCAGGCCGCGCATTGATTTTATCGCCAGCAGCGCCACTGCGAGAGCGGCAGTTGCAAAACGTAAACCGACGAAAAAGAACGGCCCGCTCATGGTCATGGCATATTGTACCGCAAGGAAAGTCCCACCCCAGAACATGGTGATAAGGATCAGGATCGCTTCTTGTGGCTTGATGGAAAGTTGATAACGGCGCAATAGGGCTGACATGAAAGTACCAGGATAAAGCGGGATCTATAAGGGAGGTACTAGTTTGCGGGTAGGTATCAATCACTGCAAGTGAAAGGCAAAATAAACCGCCGGTAAAAACCGGCGGCCGGGAGTGTCAGCAGGCTGTCAAAATATCATCAGACAACTCAACCTGTTGCGCGAGCCTGGCTACTTACTACTGCCTTTGCCATGACTATTTTTACCCCCTTTCTGGCCTGCTTCTGAGGCACGCTGCGGGTCATTTTTGAAGTTCCCCCCGCTGTGCTGGCCACCTTTACGACCTGCTTCTGATGCTCTTTCACGGTCTTCAGCGAAATTACCTGACCCACCACGATGGTTTGCCATTTCTAACCTCCAGATTGGTGAAATAGTTAAGTCATCATACTATATTCGGTCAAAGAAAATTCTTTCACCTCGTGGCTTAACTCAACGTCACTTAACGTTGCCACGTGCTTATAAGCTTAGTGCAATCAGGATAACCGGCCAGCCACAGGTAATATCTTGCAACATGTAATCACCAAAGCGGGTGATTTTATCGCCGCTTAATACATAAGACTTTCTTATTTTTAGTGAAATAGTCACCGCACGAAAATGTGACTTAATGCGACATAATCCGCGGTGAAGGAGGAATTTAATCCTGGTCAAGGAAAGCGCACGCCGGTTTGCACTCTGGGCCACAGCACATATCTTTAAATGAGTGCGGCAATCGCTGCGTCAATGGAAAGGAGTGAAGTAAATGGCTAAAGTTCTGGTGCTTTATTACTCAATGTACGGACACATCGAAACCATGGCACGCGCTGTGGCAGAAGGTGCAAAAAAAGTTGATGGCGTAGAGGTGACCGTGAAGCGAGTCCCGGAAACAATGCCAGCAGACGCCTTCCAGAAAGCTGGGGGTAAGACGCAAGATACCCCGCAAGCCACTCCCCAGGAGCTTGCCGATTACGACGCAATTATTTTTGGCACGCCTACCCGCTTTGGCAATATGTCCGGCCAGATGCGAACCTTCCTCGATCAAACCGGTGGCTTATGGGCATCGGGCGGTTTACACGGCAAGCTGGCCAGCGTGTTTAGTTCCACGGGCACCGGCGGCGGCCAGGAGCACACGATCTCTTCAACGTGGACAACGCTTGCCCATCACGGAATGGTGATTGTTCCAATCGGCTATGCTGCGCAAGAGTTGTTTGATATCTCGCAGGTTCGCGGCGGCACGCCTTATGGCGCAACCACTATCGCCGGTGCCGATGGGTCACGCCAGCCGAGTCAGGATGAACTCTCGATTGCTCGCTACCAGGGTGAGTATGTGGCGGGTCTGGCAGTGAAACTCAACGGTTAAATCGCGTTAAATACTGGAGGAGAACATGCAGAATCAACAATCAAAAATTCATCATGTGGGTGAATGGGCCAGTTTGAGAAACACTTCTCCTGAAATAGCGGAGGCTATTTTTGAAGTGGCAAATTACGATGAAAAAATGGCTGAGAAAATTTGGGAAAATGGCAGCGACGAGGTGCTGTTATTGGCATTTAAAAAAACCGATAAAGATTCGCTATTTTGGGGCGAGCAAACCATCGAGCGAAAAAACGTTTAGCTCACGCTCCCCCGTCGGCGACGGGGGAGCGTCACGATTTCCCTCTGATTTATTATCCGATCTCACACCGGGTAAACTTTTCCTTCCGGCAATAACATTTCACTCCGTTCAGTCACCATTAATCTGATGCGTGACGCGCAGTGTTGCCTGAACTTCCGCGCCGCTGCTGCAAATTGGCGAAAGCGCCTTTCTGCTGCTACAAATTGTAATGTCCAGCCAGAATGCACGCTAGCAAACCGTTCATTATGCAACCGATTTATTACTGATGCGGTTATACGAGTCGTGACAATAAAACACATTATCTCTGCCAGGGGTTGAGTAGTATTGCCTCCCCATCCATCCGATTGCGATGGCGATGGCTTAACATCGCAGTCGGATGGATCAAGATGGCTTATTAGCACGGAGATAATCATGAAGCAGAGAGTATTCCCCGTCACTTTGCCTGCTCTGGCAAAGAGAACGGCAGGTAGGCTGGATACATCAACAATAAATATCAATAAGAGTAAGGCTGCAGGCACATGAAAAAAATCGCCATAATATGCTCTGGTTTGTTGTTTTCTACATTTTCACACGCAAGCGCGCTCTATTTTTATGAAATCGGTACTGAAGATACCGCGCTGGCCGGAGCCGGTCAGGCCGCACGCGCTCAGGATGCCTCCACCATTGTCACTAACCCCGCCGGGATGACGCGTCTACCGGACAGGATGATTACCGGTGGCCTGCAGGCATTAGGCGGAAATATTGACTATCAGCTGGATAATTCAGCACGCCAGAGCCCTGGCAATGTGATGAAGGTGATGCCGAACGCCAGTGGCTTCTACAGTCAAAAAATCAATGACGATCTGTACGCCGGGATCGGGCTATATGGTAATTACGGTCTCGGCATTGATTTTGGCCACTGGGCTGGCGATCGTCTGATTAAGAAAAGCACGTTAATGGCGATGACCCTCAGCCCCTCTCTGGCCTATAAGCTCAGCGACCGCGTCTCTCTCGGCGCCTCTGCCAATATTAACTACGGTTTTTTGTCATTGACCCGTCATGTCGACGGTGTCGATGAGAAACAAAAAGATCATGACTGGGCAATGGGCTACCGCCTTGGTTTACTGATGCAGTTGACCGACCAGACCCGTGCGGGTGTCACCTGGAACAGTAAAACCGAATACGACTTTACTCTCGACGGCAAAGCCCGTTTGCCGAACCTGCCAAATGTGCAATACGATCTGCCGATCGGCGCACAGGTTAATGCGCCGCAGCAGCTGATGTTAAGCCTGGTACATGACATTAACAAACAGTGGTCGGTCATGGGCGATTTGGGCTGGCAGGACTGGAGCCAGTTTGGCGCACCGCAGATTACCGTGGTCGGCCAGCAGATTAATAATAGTAGCCGGATGAAGGATACCTGGCATACCGCGCTGGGCGTGCAGTACCGCCCAACAGAACTGTGGCGGCTGAATGCCGGTGTCGCCTTTGATAGCACACCGTATCGGGATCAAGGCGATGTGGCGATGACGCTCCCAACCGGGGACGAATGGCGTTTTGCAACGGGGGCGCAGTACCAGCTGACTCCGGCGAGCAATATTGGTTTCGCCGTTGAGTATCTGCATATGCAGTCTTCCAAAGTGCAGTCGCCGGAGGCGCTGCAGGGGCGCTATGATCACCCTTATCTCTGGTTCACCAGCGTTAACTACAGCTACCAGTTCTAACTTTGCGCCCGGGTTTGGTTCCATGCTATTCAGTTAGCCAAACCCGTATTTTCCAAATATCGCCCGTAAAGGCAGTAGCGAACTATTCAGCGCGCAGAGCGCGTTCCGGTAAGGCCCGGCATGACCTCTTTCATTAGCTCAATAAATTTGCGCAAGCGCGCCGGGTAATAGCTCGCGTAAGGATAAAGCAGATAGATGGGCAGCGGTGCTGCCTGCCAGTCCGGTAAAACATGCTGCAATCTCCCCTGCTCCAGATCCTCTTTCACCACCCATGAAGAAACCATTCCAACCCCCAGCCCGTTGATCGCCGCCTTGCGTACCGCATACAGGCTATCGGTGCTTAGCCTTGGCGTAATAGCAAAGCGAAAGGGTTCACCGTTGGCTATCTGATTTAACGTCACTTCATTGCGATAGAAGCTACTCAGCGCCACCCACGGCAGCTGCGCCAAATCACCGGGCTGATTGAGCACCCCGTGGCAGCCAAGCAGCGAAGGGGCCGCCACCACAATACGCGGCACTTCAGCCAGCAAAACGGCAACGACGGAAGGATCGGTAATGGCTCCGACGTGAATCGCGCAATCAATGCCTTCGGGGATAAAGTCTGGCGAACGATCGTTAAGGATCCATTCGATATTAATTTGCGGATAACGCCGCAGGTATTCCCCAAGCGGCTCGATAAGCTGATCCTGCCCAAAAGCATGGGGGGCCCGAACTCGTAATACACCTGCAGGCTCGTCCCGCACGCCGCTGACCTCATCTTCCAGAAGCTGCCAGTTTTCAATCAGCCGCCGCGCATGCTGATAACAGCGCTCGCCATCGTCGGTTAGCTTCATGCTGTGGGTGGTGCGCTGGATCAGCTTAACGCCCAGCATCTGCTCGAGACTTTGCAGGCGTCGGCTGATGGTGGGCTGGGTGGTATCCATCTGCACGGCGGCCGCGGAAAGGCTGCCGCTTTCAACGATACGCACGAAGGTTTGCAAAATGGCTATACGGTCGCCAGCGAAAATAAAGTTTTTTCTCATGCGCTAAGTGTATAACAGTTTTACGCCATCAGGGGCTACAACCTGAGGCGAATAACGATAAAAATGGCCGCACACAAACTTACTGGAGCGCGCCATGAGCCAGCTTTCCGCCGTTATCCCACC
Source organism: Buttiauxella warmboldiae (assembly GCF_003818135.1). Classification (GTDB taxonomy): domain Bacteria; phylum Pseudomonadota; class Gammaproteobacteria; order Enterobacterales; family Enterobacteriaceae; genus Buttiauxella; species Buttiauxella warmboldiae. The sequence continues at coordinate 12,357 of NZ_RPOH01000007.1, forward strand.
TGCTACCGACAGTAAACTGTCTGGCACCATTGTTTTTCTCCTCGCCCTTGGCGCGGGTCTGAGCGTGGCCTCAATCTATTACAGCCAGCCGATGCTCGGGATTATCGGCAGCACCTTTCATGCCCGGGTGGGGGACGTTGGCCTGGTGCCGACACTTACGCAAATTGGTTATGCGCTCGGCATTTTATTGCTCGCCCCGCTGGGCGACCGTTTTGACCGCCGCCGTATCATCCTGATTAAAGGTACTCTGCTTTCACTCGCGCTTCTGCTGTGTGGATTCGCCTCTTCGTGGCATGTACTGCTGCTCAGCAGCCTGGCGATAGGCCTGGTTGCGACGGTGGCACAAGACATTATTCCTGCCGCCGCAACGCTTGCTTCTGCTAACAAGCGGGGAAAAATTGTTGGTATGGTGATGACCGGGCTGCTGGCAGGTATTCTGCTGTCGCGCGTTTTTAGTGGCTTCGTGGCGGAGTTTCTGGGCTGGCGCAGCGTTTATGCCATTGCAGCCGCGGGCGTCTGGATCGTCACACTGACCCTCTGGTACATACTGCCCACGTTCAAGCCGGAAACGACGCTGCGCTACCCTGCTCTGCTGCGTTCACTGGGCAAACTGTGGATGGAGTATTCCGCTCTGCGCCGTGCCGCTCTGGCACAGGGGCTACTATCAATTGCCTTCAGCGCCTTCTGGTCAACGCTGGCGATTATGCTCGCAGAGCGCTTCCAGTTTGGTAGTGCGGTAGCCGGCGCGTTTGGCCTGGCAGGGGCTGCGGGGGCACTGGCAGCCCCACTCGCGGGTTCACTTGCCGACCGCCGCGGCGCAAATTTTGTGACCAAAATAGCTGCGGCGCTGGTCGTTATCTCCTTTGCGTTGATGTTTATTCTGCCGCTGCTGCCCGTCCCGGCCCAGCTGACGGTCATCGTTATCAGCGCGATTGGTTTTGATCTCGGCATTCAGGCTTCGCTGGTGGCGCATCAGACTATTGTTTATGCGCTTAACCCGGCAGCCCGCAGCCGCCTGAATGCCATTATGTTTACGGTGATATTTATTGGAATGGCGGCTGGTGCCACGCTGGGCAGTAAAGCGCTGGAAATATTCGGCTGGACGGGAATGGTTGGGCTGGCAACTTTTGCTGCACTCTGTGGGCTGCTGATTCGTTTAACGACGCGCCCTGAGCTGAGTGAGAAATAGAGGCTTCCAGCGTTGACTTGCAGAAGAACAGAAAGCAGAAACGAAAAAGCCCCAGCTTATTGCTAAGCTGGGGCCTGAATGTTGGCGGAAGCGCAGA
>NZ_RPOH01000008.1 GCF_003818135.1 Buttiauxella warmboldiae
GCTTTTCCTTCTTTGTCAGCCAGCTCATTTAGCTATGTTGCTGACTAAGCACGAATCACCTCAACCACATTCACCCAGCCGTGTTCAGCCGCCACATCCCAGCCGTTGAGCCAGCGACGCAGCATATTTAGCGCCATCATCGCGCAGACTTCCTGGCGTGTACGCAGGGCATGGCTGGTGACGCTGAACTTCACTTGCAGGCCGTAACTGCCTTGTGGCGTATGAAGCGCGAAATTCAGGCGATCGTCCTCCAGCTCCCCCACCACCAGCGCCAGCGCGCTACCCGCCTGCAACGCGAAGGCTTTTGCACGCTCAGTCGTCTGCCTGAGTGTTTCAGGGCGTTCAGGGCAAGAAGCAAGCACTTCACTGTTACCCAGCGGCGTTTGTGCGCTGGAAAGCTGCAAGCACAACAGCCCGGCGGTGAACTGCTCGCTGACCGCAACGTTAAGCGATTGCGCCCGCAGGCGCTGTGCCAGCTGCGCAGGCAAACCGTCAGTACCTTCAAAAATGGCGTTTTCGCCAGCAACACGCTGCACTTCTGGCCACACCGCTTCCATTGCCGCGCGCTGGCTTGCGGGGCCGGTAAGTTTTAATTCGATAATCGGCATTGATGAGCGATAGCCCATCACCGCGCCTTGCGGCAAAGAAATCGGCTCAAGGCTTTGGGCAAGTTCGCTTTCGGAACGCCCGAAAGTGGTAAGGCGCAGGCACACCGGCGCTTCCGGCAGCTCGAAACGCTGACGCAGGCGCGGCATAATTTGTTGCTCCACCATCACCTTAAATTCGGAAGGCACGCCCGGGGTGAAAAACATCAGGCAGCGGTTCAGCCGTAGCGCAAATCCACAGGCGGTGCCGACCGGGTTATCGACCATTTCGCTGGTCGCCGGAATCAACGCCTGCTTGCGATTGCTCGGGGCCATTTCGCGTCCGCGTTCGGCAAAAAAACGCTCCATATGTGCCAGCCACGCCTGATGCATAACCAGCTCCACGCCTGCGGCAGTAGCGGCGGCAAGCGCGCTGAGATCGTCGCTGGTTGGCCCGAGGCCACCGTTCACAATCAGAATATCAGCCTGTTCGCTGCGCTCTTTGAGCACCGCGATTAAATCTTCCAGCCTGTCGCCCACCGTATTGCGGCGCGACATCGGTAACCCCTGGTTAAAGAAGTAATCAGCAAGCCAGGCCGCGTTGGTATCAATAATTTGACCATGCAGCACTTCGTCGCCGGTAGACAACATTTCTACTTTTATCATTAGTTTGCTCCGCGGGAGGATAAAGCTTAACGGTATCTTATACGCAAACAGAGAGGGGCTGGGGGAAATAAACAGGCCGCATTGCAGCGACCTGAAGCATAAAGGAGATTAGAAGCCGGCGCTGATGCCCACGTACGGGCCGTCGGCAATGGCGTTATCGCGGTTGCCATTTTTACCTTCGACGCCAATGTAGCGGTAGCCTGCTTCAACGGTAACAGGACGCATAATGGTCCAGCGCGCGCCAGCGCTGGCTTCCTGGTAGTCTTTTACGCCGCTGGAAAGTGAATCCGGGGAGTAGTAGTAATCACCGAAGACGGTAACACCATCGAATACCTGCCAGCTCAGACCGCCGCCCACCGCCAGCGCATAACCTTCATCGCCATTTTTAGGGTTCAGATACACGGCACGGCCGCCTACGGTACCCATGAATGGACCCAATGGCACATTCAGACCTAGCCCCAGGCCGGCAACATCGCCGTCATCATCGTTATGCGCATAGTTGCCGCTCATCGTCAGGCCAGCGGAATCCTGACCGAAACCTACGGACAGGTTAGTGTATTTTTCACCCGCCTGGCCGCTAAGGCTAATCGCGCTTGCCGATGCCGAAACCAGTGCCAGAGCGGCAACGCTTGCCATTAATAATTTGTTCATGCTTTCAATCCTGAGCAGAAAAAAGGGAGGTCCCTGAAAAGAGGCCGATTTTACAGCCAGGATTGAGGTAATCAATGTGCCAGCAGTGCTTTTTATCATTCCTTTGTAAGAAAATGATAACAACAGGAATTATCATACTAATGTCGAAGGGAACGTTACCAACAGCGATGAAATAGCGTGTTGCTACCAATGTGACTGCCAAAGACTTATTTTGGTACACAGTGAGTTTTATGACGCACCTGCGGCTAAGTATCAGCAAACCTCATTCTCACCAGTAGCCCACCCAGCGTCGAACGCAATAACTCAGGCCGCTTTCACCACACACCTGCCCAATCTACCACCCCGGCTCTTGATGGTTATGGCCTTCGCAATCAATGGCTTGCTCTGCCAGCCGGGTAGGCCTTATATCGGGTTTCTGTTCGTCAGGTCATGATTTTGATTCACGCTTCCTTCAGACCCCGCCTCGCGACGACGCCCTTGCGCTTCACTAGTCCTTCGCCACCATCAGGCTGGACAGAGGACTTTCGCTGCTGAGCATGCCCGGCACACCATACAAAAACCCACCGAGTGGTGGGTTTAGATTTGCATTGAAAATTTTCTTGCGTACTCGGCCAGTATTCTCATCCTGTCGTAGTCTTTCGCCTTGTTATGCGCAGATGGTGTAAAAACAGCAATCAATGAATAGCTGTTTTCATCAAGCAACCCCTTCGCGTACACGAGAGCAGTATCAGATGTTCGGTTCCATTGCATTGTCTTCTGGTCAGTTGCAGTTCTGGACTTGGGATTAACCTTGAATTTGTCATTCCCCAAAGACAGGTGAATATGCCACAACCCTGAGTCTTGTATATCATTAGGTCGGTCATAAGCAGTATCTCGCCCAAAGTAATCAGGTAGCTTACCTGTCGCCTTGTACAACTTAAAATCTTCCAGAAGTGTCTTTTCCAGCGATGGAAATTGCACGAAGACTGGAGATAGATAGTAACCATAACTATCGCGATTATAATCCACAGTGATGTGCAATTTTTACCTCAGTGAAATTTACCGGATTCGAAGACGTTCGTTCCGTGTTTTGCAAGAGCCCTGAGTCCTTCCATGTTGATGTTACTTTCAAAAGTATCGACATGGGTGATCATCTGGCTAATCAGATGATTTAACTTAGCAGCAGACGCCCTGGCTTGAGCCGTTGCAATCAGAGCTGGCTTGACCAATTCGCTTTGTTCGCCAGAACACTTCGTATAAACGTTCTTAATTGCCCCTTCAAGACCACGAAGCTGAAGCTCTACAAGGTCGGTTTGAACTGGGTCCAGTTTCTTAATGAAAGTTTCCTGGTTTGATTCATTAGAACGCAGCAACACGGAGTACGCCTGATTTAGCGTCGCAGTCAGTTCTTTGATGAATCCTACAGACTCATCCATCATAAGCCCCCGTATCTGGCTGGTTGTCTCGCTACTAAGATGATAGCTATACGGGTTGCTAGGGTTCTTATCTCCTTCATGATAAGCCACAGATGAGACTTGCTGCATGAGCAAACCCACAACTGTAGCTGTTTTGAAGGTATCAAAAAGTGGCATATTATTTTTATCTACTTGAATAGTATGCATAACGTTCTCCTAATGATGCAGGAGCACCTATGACACAAGGCCAAAGATTGGGTCTTTGGCTAAGTACAACGTTAGTTGTTGATAGCAGTTTAATACCATTACTCATATTTGAGCAAGGTGAACTGGAGTGAACCACCGTGAACTAGCATGAACAAAAAGCCCATATCCTGCGCAAAATGCACTTCCCAATGTCACCGTTAATTCTGGGCTTTGTGTTAGGGGAAATGCTGGAGCAGAACCTGCGCCGCGCGCTGTCTATCAGTAACGGCGGGCTGAGTATTCTGTGGGAAAGCGGGGTGGCAAAAGGGTTGCTTATCATGGCCGTTCTGGTCATTACCGCGCCGCCGATTCTGCGTGTGGTTCGCCGTCAGCGAAAAGCGGCTGTCGATATGGGGTAATATCCCGGGTAAAAATGGCGGATGACGCTTGCGCTTATCCGCCTTACAGCTTAGCGACCCTTTTCACCCACAGCCTTAATTGCAGGCGCGAAATCTTAATCCCGCCCTGTTTTAGCTCGTCAGGCAAACTCAGCCAGCGCACCGGCTGTTGAAAACGGGCAACTTTTCCCTGCAGCCACTCGGTTAGCTGCGCCAGGTCAAAATCCTCATCGGCCTCGACTATCCCCACCGGACGCTGGCCAAATTCGACATCGTTTATCGGCACAACGAACGCCTGTTTCACCGCCGGGTGTTGGGCAATAATGCTTTCTACCTCTTCCGGCTGGATCCCCTCTCCACCGCTGAAAAACAAATTATCCAGACGGCCAACGATCGTCAGGCGTTTACCCTGTATAACGCCGCGGTCACGGGTGGCATACCACCCTTGCGCATTGATTAGCGGCAGTAGCTGCCCCGCTTTCCAGTAACCGGAGGCGAGGCTGGCGGCGCGGACCCACACCTCTTCGTCAACGATTTTCACTTCACGCCCCGGTAGCGCTTCCCCTACGTCCGGCAGGCCATCGGCGCGTTTCGCGCATACCGTTGAAGCCAGCTCGGTCATCCCATAACCGCACCAGCAATGAATGCCTTTCTCTTGTGCCGCTTGCGTCAACGCAACGGGGATCGCCGCGCCGCCGAGCAATACTTCACGCAGTGCCAGCGGCTGCGATTGCTCCAGCAAACGCCAGAGCTGCGTCGGGACCAGGGAAGCGTGAGTGCACTCCTGCAAGGCCTCATTTAACGGATGTAAATCACGCACCACCATGCCAGCGCCCGCCAGCAGCCAGCGCCACAAAATGCCCTGGCCGGAGACATGGAACAGCGGCAGCGACAGCAGCCACCGGTCAGGCGGTGCATAATTCATTACGGTCAGCACGCCAGACGCGCTTGCCAGGTGCGCCTGCGCGGTATGCACTGCGGCTTTGGGTAAACCGGTGGAGCCGGAGGTCAGCGTCATTGAGGCAAATCTTGCTGGCTGCCATTGCCCCTGAAAAGGCTCGCTGTTCAGCAGGGTTAACGGGGTGATATTTGCCAGGCTAAGCGGCGCGCCTAAGGTGAGCGCATGGCTGATCGTCAGATCGGGAAGCAGTTGTTCGAGCAGCGATTCCGGGAGCTGCGGATTGAGCGGTAAAACGCGCGCGCCGCATTGCAGCAGCGCAAGAAAGGCGAAAACCATCTCCGGGCAGTTTTTCGCACGCAGCACAACGCCTTGCCCTTCAAACACCCCCTGCTGCCGGAAGCCGCCTGCCAGCGCGTCAACGCGCTGGCACAGCTCTCGCCAGTTCAGTCTTTCATTACCCGCAGTTAAAGCCGCCTCGCCGCCGCGGATCTGCGCCCAGTGCTGCCAGGGGAAATCTTGAAAAATCATAACACTCGCTCAAGCGACTCCAGCGGCCAGCAGGGTAAAGGGCTGTCAGGCCATTCGCGTACCAGCTGCGCCTGCATCAATGAAAGCGTATCAAGGCCCGGTAAAGTTTTCGGCGTTAACCACGCGGCAATTCGCGCCAGCTGCGTCAAACCGAGGCTTGTTTCAATAGAGGAGCTTATCACCGCCGTCAACCCTAATGCATGTGCCTGCTCAACCTGCTGGCGTACTTTCCCGAGGCTGCCGGTTAAGCTGGGCTTGATAACCAGCGCGCTTAATCCCGGTTCGGCGGCAAACTCAAAATCAGGCTCGCGCAGGCTTTCGTCCCAGGCGATAGCGATCCCGGTTTCACGAGCAAACGCGCGCGACTGCTCGCGGGTTTTACAAGGTTCTTCGATAAAGGCGATACGCGAGCGCAAATCCGGGTTCACATATTTAGCGAACTGCTGCGCTTTGAGCGGCGTCCACGCGCGGTTAGCGTCAAGACGCAAACGCAGATCGGGCATCGCTTCAAGCAGTAAATTGACTACCATGCCGTCGCGCACCGCTTCGTATAATCCGACCTTCACCTTGGCGATTTTCTCGCCATCAATAGCGCTGAGCATTTCGAACAGTTCGTCCGGATCGCCGGTGCACAGCGGAGCTGCGCGGTAATCTGCGGCCAGGGGCAATTCCCCACTGATTTCTGCCAGCGCACAACTCAGACCAAACGCCACCGACGGTATTTCGGGTAAGTCAGTGTCATTACCCGTTTGCCAGGCTTGCAGCCAGAGCAATGCTTCGCTTTGCGCTTCTTCGACCGTTTCAATGCTAAACCCCGGCAACGGTGAAATCTCACCGCAGCCTTGTTTATCGCCATCCGTCAGCCGTACCAGCAAACCGTCGCGGGTTTTCAGGCGCCGCTCGCGCAGCACCACTCCCGCATCCATCGGCACCTGAAAGCGCCACAGTTCGACGCGCCGCATTACGGATTCCGTTTAAATTTGCTGAAGTCCGGCTGGCGTTTCTGGTTAAACGCGTTGCGCCCTTCCTGGCCCTCTTCGGTCATATAGAACAGCATGGTGGCATTGCCCGCCAGCTCCTGCAAACCGGCCTGGCCGTCGCAGTCAGCGTTCAGCGCCGCCTTCAGGCAACGCAGCGCCATCGGGCTGTTTTGCAGCATTTCGCGGCACCAGCGCACGGTTTCTTTTTCCAGTTCGGCATTCGGCACCACGGTGTTAACCAGGCCCATCTCCAGCGCTTCTTTCGCATCGTACTGGCGGCACAGGAACCAGATTTCACGGGCTTTTTTCTGGCCGACAATACGCGCCATGTAGGAAGCGCCCCAGCCGCCGTCGAAGGATCCGACTTTCGGGCCAGTCTGGCCGAAGACTGCGTTTTCAGCGGCAATCGTCAGGTCACACATCATGTGCAGCACGTGGCCGCCGCCGATGGAGTAGCCAGCAACCATCGCCACCACAGGTTTTGGACAGGTGCGAATCTGGCGCTGGAAATCCAGCACGTTCAGGTGATGGGTGCCGCTGGCATCCTGGTAGCCGCCGTAATCACCACGCACTTTCTGATCGCCGCCCGCGCAGAACGCCTTTTCACCTTCGCCGGTCAGAATGATGGTGCCGATGTTGTCGTCATAACGGGCATCGGCCAGCGCGTTAATCATCTCTTTGACGGTCAACGGGCGGAATGCGTTACGCACTTCCGGGCGGTTAATGGTGATTTTCGCAATGCCATCGGCAGATTTGTGATAACGAATATCAGTGTAACCTTCCGAGCAGTCCTGCCATTCAATCGGGGCATAGAGCATTTGTTCATCCGGGTAAATCATGGTGTATCCTCGCCAGGTTTTCGCAATAAATTGAGCAGGCAAGCACTGAACGCAGCCGGATGTTCCCGGTGCGCATTGTGGCCTGCGGCGGTAATGAGATGCGGTGTGAGTCCCAGGCTATTAGCCACGGCGCGGAATTTTTCATCCCGCTCACCGCATAGATAGTAAAAAGGCAGCGGCAGCTGAGCGAGCGCAGCCTGTAGATCGGGCTGGTTGCCCAGCGATGTGGCCTCAAGCATAGCGGCAAGCGTTGCGGCATTATTCTGGCTGCGAACGGCAATGAGTTCGCGGCGCTGCGCGTCATTTAACGACTGAAACACCGCTTGCTGATACCAGTCGGTGAGCACCGCTTTTAAGGGATCGGTACGCAATCGCTGCGCCCAACGCAAGTCGCTGATTCGTCTTTCACAACGTGCATTTTCATCCGTAAGCCCCGGATGCCCTCCCTCAACAATTAACCCCTGCAAACCCGCATACTCCCCGTGGCAAGCATGGTACATCGCCACGCGCCCGCCCAGGGAGTAACCAATCAGCCAGTATTTCAGGATGTTGTAACTAAGCAGGGTTTCACGCAGTAATGCGTCAACTTGTTGAAAGCTTTCGGCCTTAATATCCGCCGATTTTCCGTGACCGGGTAAATCGATATACAACTGCGGCCAGTCGGTAAAGCTGGCGCTAAGGGTTTGCCATTCCTGCTGGCTGCCTAAAAAACCGTGCAGCCAGACCAGACATGGCAAGTTTGCATCGCGCCCGGCACGAAAAACCCCATGTAACATCATGCCTGGCTGACCTGCGCCAGCAGGTGCTGCAACGTTTGCGCACCGTCGGTTTCGCCAACCGTCAGCTCGATGACTGTGGTGCGCGGAGTGCGCCAGGCGTTATCGACCGCCTTTTGTAACCCGTCCCAGCTTGTCGGGTTGTGGTAGCCAAGGCCGAACATCGCCGCCGCATGGGCAAAATTGATATTCTGCGGCATACAGTAAAAACGCTCGCGTTCCGCGGCAGGCGTTGGCAATAACGAGAAAATCTGCCCGCCGTTGTTATTCACAATCAGCAGGACAAAAGGCGCGGAGACTTCCCGTAACAGCGCCAGCGAGTTCATATCGTAAAGCGCTGAAAGGTCGCCCACAATGGTAAGAGTCGAACGCGCGGTGGCGCGTTGCACACCGGCCGCCGTTGAGAGCAAACCGTCGATACCACTTGCGCCACGGTTGCTATAAACCGGATAGCCCACGGGCATTTGTGCGAACGAGTCCACCAGGCGAACAATCAAACTGTTGCCAACGAACAGCTGCCCGGCATCCGGTAACAGTTCAGGCAAACGTGCAGCCACTTGCGCTTCACCAAATTCAGCCGTGCCCTTTTTCACCGCTTGCTGGGCGATTTTTGCCAGCGTGGTGAGCTTTTCATCCCATGCCACACGCTTTTCGGCCGGATGAAGTTCCAACCACTGGCGGATATCGCACGATAAGCGGCGGCCGCGATGATTCGCCGGGTCAAGTCGGCCTGCCAGGCTATCCACCAGCCAGTATTCTTCCGGCTCGCAGGTCGCCTGCCATTGCAGTACGCGTTTGCCCGTCAGGCTGCTGCCAAACTGGATAATAATTTGCGCTTCGGCAAGCTCGGTGACGGCCTGGCTGTTACCCAACCATAGATCCGCGCTCGGCAGCGGCTGCCCGGTTTGCGATAGCACATCGCCAATCAGCGGCCAGCCCAGCATTTTCGCCCAGTCAGCAACCTGTTTGCCTTCTTCGGCATTCAAACGCCCGGCAACCACCACGCCGCGTTTTTGCCGCCAGAAGAACCAGTCACGCTGTTTGATTGCTTCCAGCGCGGAACCCGTTCGCAGCCAGGGTTTATCGCTTTGCCACCAGTCGCCCAGCGCCTGCTGCCAGCTCACGCCGGTTTCATCAGGTTCGCCATAGAGCGGTTCGGCGAAGGGGCAGTTGATATGAACCGCGCCGCCCGTTTGTTGGCCAAGCGCGTTGTCGATGGTCGAAACTAACCAACGCGCGGGAATATCCTGCGTCGGGCGCGGCAAATTAATGGATTGAGTGGGATGGGTGCTGAACATGCCAGGCTGACGGATCGCCTGGTTTGCGCCGCAATCAATAAGCTCGGGTGGACGATCGGCGCTGAGCACCACCAGCTTTTCCCCGGTCAGCCCGGCTTCAATAATTGCCGGATAGAGGTTTGCGACGGCGGTGCCAGAGGTGACGATAATCGCCACGGGCGTCCGGCTGGCCTTTGCCAGACCCAATGCCAGATGCCCCAAACCGCGTTCGTCAAAGTGCGTATGACAGATAAAAGCCCGGTTTTCGGCCGCGCTAAGCGTCAGCGGCGTAGAACGCGAACCCGGCGCGATGCAGACATGGCGTACACCGTGGCGGGTTAGCGCTTCAAGAATTACCGTAGCCCAACGGCGGTTAAACGAGCTTATCGACATAGTTCAGTCCTGAGTCAATTTTGCTGACTCATTATAATTATTGTTGGAACGGTTATTTTGATGTGCGTTGGTAAACCGGGACTCAGAACGTGGTTTTCGTCAGTAACGTTCGCAGCCCTGCGGCTTTATTCTCGATCTCCTGCCACTCCAGCGCGGCGTCAGAACCCGCAACTATGCCTGCTCCGGCATATAAACGCACAATATTATTCGTTACTTTTGCCGATCGTAATGCGACGCAGAACTCGGCCTGGCGCTGCGATAAATAACCGGCTGAACCCGCGTACCACTCGCGCTCAAAGGGTTCATGGCTGGCGATAAAATCCCGCGCCGCATCGCGTGGCAAACCGGCCACCGCGGCGGTGGGTTGCAGCATCGCAAGGCAGGCGGCATCGTCTGGCTGTGCAAGATCGCTCCAGATACAGCGGCGTAAATGCTGCACTTTGCGCAGCCGCACCACCTGCGGTGGCAGCACCTCTATCGCCCCCACGTTTTTTTGCAAACGCTGGCAGATATCTTCAACCACCAACATATTTTCACGTTGGTTTTTATCATCTTTTAGCAGCCATTGCCCCATAGACCAGGCACGATGATCGTCAGGGTGGTTAGCGACCGTTCCGGCCAGCGCCTCGGTGCGCAGCGCGCTATCGATACGCCGCCACAGGCGCTCCGGGCTTGAGCCAAGGAACGCATGGCTGGCATCAAATACCATCAGGAAATGATAGCAATTCAGGTTGACCCGGCGGCTGGACGCCATAAATGCGGCGGCGGAAACCCCACAGGTAAACTGCAGGTCGGTTGCCCGCGCCAGTACCACTTTCTCCAGCTCGCGCTGCTCAATGGCGGCCGTTGCCCGCTCAATCAGCTGGTTCCATTCGGGCTGCGTAGGAATGTGTTGTTCACCGACACAATTCAGGCGCTGCATCGGTAATTGTTTCGCCGGCAGCAGCTGTGCAAGAAATTGCTGGGCCGCCCGTGCATCCTCTTGCAATGATGTTTCACTAAACAGATGAAGATAGACAAAGGCATCGCCGCCGGTGCGTCGCCATTCCAGACGAGGGAGAAATAAGCAGCTGCTATCAGGCGAGAAGGCATTAATCCCGGTAATACGCAGAGCCGGCTGGTCCGCATGGTCTGCGATAAACGCCCGGGCCGCAGCTAATGTATCGAACTGACGCAGCGCGCCGAGGGCGGCGATTTCGTCATCGCCATTGCGCTGCTGCCAGTAAAACTGGGGATAAAGACGTTGAGTAGTCAGCCAGGCGAGCGCATCTGAAGCATCGCTCAGGGTAACCGCACAGGAGAGCTGCTGTAAGCCCGGTGCATCCGCAAATTCTGCGTTCAATGCCAGCTGTAACTGCTGCAGCGCGACGACAACTGAATTCACGTTCAACCTCACCTTCCCTGAAAACCCCGGATTATACGTGGTGATGGCGGCAAAAAAAAATCCCACCCAGTGGGTAAGATTTTCTTTAATCGGCACACGGGTAAGTTATGTGCCGATGTTGAATTAGCGTCTGGCGAGTAACAGACCTAATACCAGCCCCGCCGCGGCCCCCACGCCAATTCCTTGCCAGGGTTTTTCACGGACATAATCATCGGCGCGATAAACAGCTTGTTTGGCACGATAATAGTAATTATCTGAAGCATTACTGACCCGCGCTTTCACCTCGCTGAGCGCCTGTTCGGCACGTTCTTTCAGCTCAATGTATTTCTGGTCGGCCGGGTCGCCTGAGGAACGCAGCACTTCTTCTAACGTTTCACTCAGCAAGGTTAAATCATCATCAAGACGAGATTCGTACGGTTGCATCACTGTTCTCCGTGTTAAAAAATACTCGTCCGCTAACTATAGACAATACTCATGCTTTTCGCTTAATGATTCGCCATACCGATGTGGGGAATGCCATCTTCGTCATACACCTCCGTCACCGGGGTAAAACCAAAGCGAGCGTAGAACGATTGCAAATGAGCCTGCGCGCCTAAATAGAGCGTTTTTTCCGGCCAGTATTGCCGGCAAGACGCCATCGCCTGCTCCATTAACTGGTAACCCAGCTTTTCGCCGCGCACGCTTTTGTCGATAATGACGCGGCCAATCACCACCGGATCAAATTCGCTGTCGCTTTTCAGGATGCGGGCATAGGCTACCAGTTTGCCGCCCTGCCAGCCGAGAATATGGCGGTTCTCGCCAGTTAAATCATCGCCATCAATATCCTGATAGGGGCAGTTCTGCTCAACCACAAACACTTCATTGCGCAATGCCAAAAGCGCGTAGAGATCGCTGACGCTTAATTCTGAATGGTGTAAATCTTGCCAAATCAACATGCTGCCGCCCCTCGTCGTTGTGTGCCAGCTTATCTTCACGCAGAAAAAAACCGCCGGCAAGCGGCGGTTTCATTCAGGATAAGCAAACTCAGTAAAAATCACCGGATGCCGCTTCGGCTTGCGCCATCCACACCGGTTTTTCGCTGGTTTTCGACCACACGCGGTGCAGGTAGCTGTAAAAACGAGAGCGGTCTTTCCAGAACAGCATCACCGGCAGGGCCAGGATGCCCACCACTACCACGCAAATACGACGCAGGAAGACCTGATGCAGCGGATAGTCTTTATATAGAGTCATTGGTTTCTCCCTCCATTATGTGACCGGCAGCAAATACCGGGAAATCAGATGTTGTTAACTGGCTAAAATAGTATCGCACTGGCTGAAAGTTTACTACTCCTCCGACCACTTAAAGCCACTTTTTGCCACAAATTTACCACCCGTCGCGTAATTAAGTTACGAAATAGTTAAATAAATACTAAACATTAGTTAATTAATGGCCTTTGCCATTTTTATACTTTTTTTACACCCCGCCCCCTGACTTTTACGACATCTTTGCACGCAAACTTTCACACTCGCTCCAGTTCCTTATGACTACGAGGTGGATTGTGAGTGCAGGTCTGATAGCCGGAGTGGTGCTGGTGTTTATGCTGTTGGGATATTTAATTTATGCCCTGATCAACGCGGAGGCATTCTGATGGCCGCCTCCGCATTGTTACTGATAGCCAGTTTCCTGCTGGTGCTTTTTGCGTTGGCGAAACCGTTGGGAAGCGTGCTGGCGCGCTTAATCGATGGCGAGCCGTTGCCCATAATCGGGAAAGTGGATTCGCTGTTCCTGAAAGTTTTGGGAACCGAAACCACCCAGGAAATGAGCTGGAAGCGTTATCTGGCAGCAATCCTTGCCTTCAACGTTTTTGGCCTGGTGTTGCTGTTCGTTATCTTATTAACCCAGGGAAGTTTGCCGCTTAACCCGCAGCAGCTACCGGGGCTGTCCTGGCATCTGGCGTTAAACACCGCGGTCAGTTTTGTCTCCAACACTAACTGGCAGTCTTACAGCGGTGAAACCACGCTGAGCTATTTCAGCCAGATGGTCGGTTTGACGGTACAAAATTTCCTCTCAGCGGCAACCGGAATTGCAGTGGTATTTGCGCTTATCCGCGCATTTTCACGCCGGAGTGCTAACACGCTCGGTAACGCGTGGGCTGATTTAACGCGTATCACGCTCTATATCCTGTTGCCCATCGCTCTGCTCATTGCGCTGTTCTTTATCAGCCAGGGCACGTTGCAAAACCTCGCGGCATATCAGCCCTTCACCTCCCTCGAAGGCGCGCATCAGCTATTGCCGATGGGGCCGGTTGCTTCGCAAGAGGCGATCAAAATGCTCGGCACTAACGGCGGCGGCTTCTTTAACGCCAACTCTTCCCACCCGTTCGAGAACCCGACCGCGCTCACTAACTTTGTTCAAATGCTGGCGATCTTTTTGATCCCAACCGCTCTGTGCTTTGCCTTTGGTGAAACCGTCGGAGACAGACGCCAGGGCCACGCCATTTTATGGGCAATGGCGGTAATTTTTGTTATCTGCGTCGTGGTGGTGATGTGGGCGGAAACCCGTGGGAACACACATTTTATGCCGCTCGGCGCTGACAGCAATATCAATATGGAAGGCAAAGAGAGCCGCTTCGGTATTCTGGTCAGCGGCCTGTTTTCGGTGATTACCACCGCGGCTTCCTGCGGGGCCGTTAACGCGATGCATGACTCCTTCACCGCCCTCGGCGGCATGATCCCGATGTGGCTGATGCAGATGGGTGAAGTGGTGTTTGGCGGCGCGGGTTCCGGCCTCTACGGTATGTTGCTGTTCGTGTTGCTGGCGGTGTTTATCGCCGGGCTGATGATTGGCCGCACGCCGGAATATCTCGGTAAAAAAATAGACGTGGCCGAAATGAAAATGACCGCACTGGCGATTTTGGTGACGCCAACGCTGGTGCTGCTCGGCACCGCGCTGGCGATGATGACTGAAGCGGGACGTGCCGGAATGCTTAACCCAGGTATTCACGGCTTTAGCGAAGTGCTTTATGCCGTGTCGTCTGCTGCCAATAACAACGGCAGCGCATTCGCCGGGCTAAGCGCCAATACCCCTTTCTGGAACGTGTTGCTGGCGGTGTGCATGTGGTTCGGCCGCTTTGCGGTGATTATCCCGGTGATGGCGATTGCCGGCTCACTGGTCACTAAAAAGCCGCAGGCCGCAGGCGTCGGCACGCTGCCCACTCACGGCCCGCTGTTTATCGGCTTATTGATTGGCACCGTGCTGTTAGTCGGCGCGCTGACCTTTATTCCCGCCCTCGCTTTAGGCCCGGTTGCGGAACACCTTTCTGTAGTGAATTTGTGATTAAGAGGCTTCCATGAGTCGCAAGCAACAGGCGCTATTTGACCCATCGCTGATCCGTCAGGCGCTGATAGATTCCTTTAAAAAGCTCACGCCACAGGTGCAGTGGCACAACCCGGTGATGTTTATCGTCTGGGTCGGCAGCGTGGTAACCAGCGTACTGGCGATCGCCATGCTTAATGGTTCTTTGCAGGGCGATGCGCTGTTTACCGCCGCCATCGGCCTCTGGCTATGGTTTACGGTGCTGTTTGCCAACTTTGCCGAAGCGCTGGCTGAAGGCCGCAGTAAGGCGCAGGCCAATAGCCTGAAAGGCGTGAAGAAAACCAGCTTTGCCCGCAAGTTACGTGCCCCGCAGCATGATGCACCAGCCGACCGGGTGCCCGCCGCCGATTTGCGTAAAGGCGATATCGTGCTGGTTGAAGCGGGCGATATTATCCCGTGCGATGGCGAGGTGCTGGAAGGCGGCGCATCGGTGGATGAAAGCGCGATAACCGGCGAGTCCGCGCCGGTGATTCGCGAGTCCGGCGGCGACTTTGCCTCTGTTACCGGCGGCACTCGCATCCTTTCAGACTGGCTGGTAATTCAGTGCAGCGTAAACCCGGGTGAAACCTTTCTCGACCGTATGATAGCGATGGTTGAAAGCGCACAGCGCCGTAAAACGCCGAACGAAGTCGCGCTGACCATTTTGCTGGTCGCCCTCACCATCGTCTTTTTACTGGCAACCGCCACGCTGTGGCCTTTCTCGCAGTATGGCGGCGTGGCGGTCAGCGCCACGGTGCTGATTGCGCTGCTGGTCTGCCTGATTCCGACCACCATCGGCGGGCTGCTGTCAGCCATTGGCGTGGCGGGTATGAGCCGCATGCTGGGCGCAAACGTGATTGCCACCAGCGGGCGCGCCGTGGAAGCCGCGGGCGACGTTGATGTACTGCTGCTGGATAAAACCGGCACCATCACCCTTGGGAATCGCCAGGCATCCGATTTTCTGCCAGCCCCCGGGATTGATGAAAAAACGCTGGCCGATGCCGCGCAGCTTTCGTCGCTTGCCGATGAAACGCCGGAAGGCCGCAGCATTGTGGTGCTGGCAAAACAGCGCTTTAACCTGCGCGAGCGCGAGGTACAAAATCTGCAGGCGACGTTTGTGCCATTCACCGCGCAAACCCGTATGAGCGGCATCAATATTCAGGAGCGCATGATTCGCAAAGGTTCTGTCGATGCCATTCGCCGCCACGTGGAAGCCAACGGCGGCCACTTCCCGCCGCAGGTCGAGACGCTGGTCGAAGGCGTTGCCCGTTCAGGCGGCACGCCGCTGGTTGTGGCGGAAGGGGCGAACGTGCTCGGCGTGATAGCCCTGAAAGATATCGTTAAAGGCGGCATTAAAGAGCGCTTTGCCCAGCTGCGCAAAATGGGCATCAAAACCGTGATGATCACCGGTGACAACCGCCTGACCGCCGCAGCGATTGCCGCCGAAGCGGGCGTTGATGATTTTCTGGCAGAAGCGACGCCGGAAGCCAAGCTGGCGTTGATTCGCCAGTATCAGGCCGAAGGCCGCCTGGTGGCGATGACCGGCGACGGCACCAACGATGCCCCGGCCCTGGCACAGGCAGATGTGGCGGTGGCCATGAACTCGGGTACCCAGGCGGCGAAAGAAGCCGGCAATATGGTGGACTTAGATTCCAACCCCACCAAATTGATTGAGGTGGTGCATATCGGCAAACAGATGCTGATGACCCGTGGCTCGCTGACCACTTTCAGTATCGCCAACGATGTGGCGAAGTATTTCGCGATCATTCCCGCCGCGTTTGCCGCGACTTACCCGCAGTTGAATGCGCTGAACGTGATGCACCTGCACTCCCCGGCTTCGGCGATTTTAAGCGCGGTGATTTTCAACGCCCTGATCATCATCTTTTTGATTCCCCTGGCATTACGTGGCGTGAGCTACCAGCCGCTGAGTGCCGCAGCCATGCTGCGCCGCAATCTGTGGATTTACGGGCTCGGCGGCTTAATTGTGCCGTTTATTGGCATCAAAGCTATCGACCTGCTGCTGACCGTTTGTGGCCTGGTTTAAGAGGAAAAACAAATGACTATTTTACGTCCCGCTATACTGTTACTGATTTTGCTGACCCTGATTACAGGTGGACTTTACCCGCTTTTGACCACACTTTTAGGCCAATGGTGGTTCCATGAGCAGGCCAACGGTTCGTTGATTATTCAGGCCAACGAAGTACGCGGCTCCAGGCTGATTGGGCAAAACTTCACCGCGGCCAAGTATTTGCAAGGTCGCCCTTCTGCAACCGCAGAAACACCTTATAATCCAATGGCCTCCGGCGGTAGTAATCTGGCGGGAAGCAATCCAGAATTAGATAAACACATTACCGAACGTGTCGCGGCATTAAGACAGGCAAATCCGCAAGCCAACCCGGCGATTCCCGTTGAGCTGGTCACTGCGTCGGCCAGTGGCCTGGACGGACAAATTTCACCAGAAGGCGCAGCCTGGCAAATTCCGCGTATTGCTAAAGCGCGTAACTTACAACAGGCGCAAGTTGAGCGATTGATTGCTGAAAACACCGCTCAGCCGCTGGTCAGTTTTATCGGTAAACCGGTAGTGAACGTATTGCTGGTTAACCTGGCGCTGGATGCTCTCCAGGCACCTTAGAAGGAGTCGTTATGACGCAGGAACCGCCGCGCCCCAACCCGGATAAATTGCTAAAGCAGGCCAGGCGCCCGTCGCGCGGCAAATTAAAGATTTTCTTCGGCGCTTGTGCTGGGGTGGGGAAAACGTTCGCCATGCTTCAGGAGGCACAGCGCCTGCGGGCGCAAGGGCTGAATATTCTGACTGGCGTGGTAGAAACGCACGGTCGCCAGGAGACTGCCGCTTTGCTGGACGGGCTGACTATCCTGCCGGCAAAACGGTTCCATCACCGTGGGCGCTGGGTTCAGGAGTTCGATCTCGATACGGCGCTTGCCCGCAACCCGGCGCTGATTTTGATGGACGAGCTGGCGCACAGTAACGCGCCAGGCTCACGCCACCCTAAACGCTGGCAGGATGTGGAAGAGCTGCTCAGCGCCGGAATCGATGTATTTACCACCGTCAACGTGCAGCATCTGGAGAGCCTGAACGATGTTGTTGGCGGCGTGACGGGGATTCAGGTACGGGAAACCGTGCCCGATCCCATCTTTGACGCCGCCGATGAAATCATGCTGGTTGACCTGCCGCCGGATGATTTACGCCAGCGCCTGCATGAAGGGAAAGTGTATATCGCAGGCCAGGCGGAACGCGCCATTGAGCACTTTTTCCGTAAAGGGAATTTGATTGCCTTACGCGAACTGGCCCTGCGCCGCACCGCCGACCGCGTGGATGACCAGATGCGCGCCTGGCGCGATAGCCAGGGCGAGGAAAAAGTCTGGCACACGCGCGATGCGATTTTGCTGTGCATCGGCCACGGTTCGGGCAATGAAAAACTGGTGCGGACTGCCGCACGGCTGGCGGCAAAATTAGGCAGCGTCTGGCATGCGGTGTATGTCGAAACGCCACAGCTGCACCGCTTGCCCGAACATCAGCGCCGCGCCATTTTAGCCTCGCTTCGCCTGGCACAAGAGCTGGGAGCGGAAACCACCACGCTTGCCGACCCGGCGGAAGATAAAGCGATTTTGCGCTATGCCCGGGAACACAATCTCGGGAAAATTATTATCGGTCGTCGTAGTCATAAACGCTGGTTCAGCCGTGAATCTTTTGCTGACAGGCTTGCCCGCCGCGCGCCGGATCTGGATTTAGTGATTGTGGCGCTGGACGACAAACCCGCCGTTGTTGCGCCTTCCCCACAGGATAGCCGCAGCTTTAGCGAAAAATGGCGCGTACAGCTACACGGCTGCGGCGTCGCCATCGCGCTTTGCGCAGTAACGACTTTTATCGCCAGCCAATGGCTGATGGGGTTTGATGCCGCCAACCTGGTGATGCTTTATCTGTTGGGC
Organism: Buttiauxella warmboldiae; assembly: GCF_003818135.1. Classification (GTDB taxonomy): domain Bacteria; phylum Pseudomonadota; class Gammaproteobacteria; order Enterobacterales; family Enterobacteriaceae; genus Buttiauxella; species Buttiauxella warmboldiae. Next base: position 18,240 of record NZ_RPOH01000008.1, read on the forward strand.
GTGGTGATTGTGGCGCTGTTTTATGGCCGCTGGCCTTCGGTACTGGCGACCGTGATTAGCGTGCTGAGCTTCGATCTGTTCTTTATTGCCCCCCACGGCACGCTGGCGGTTTCTGATATTCAGTATCTATTAACCTTTGCCGTGATGCTGAGCGTTGGGCTGATTATCGGCAATCTTACCGCGGGTGTGCGCTACCAGGCGCGAATCGCGCGCTATCGTGAGCAACGCACGCGCCATCTTTATGAAATGTCGAAAGCGCTCGCCGCTAAACGCACGCCGCAGGAGATTGCCGCCACCAGCGAGCTGTTTCTCAAAAACAGTTTTCATGCCCGTGCCCAGCTTTTACTGCCGGACGAGAACGGTGTGTTAGTACGCGCCAATGGGCAGAGTGAGCCGCAAAGCTGGGACGAAGCGATTGCCCGCTGGAGCTTTGATAAAGGCCAGCCTGCGGGCGCGGGCACCGATACGTTACCCGGCGTGCCGTATCAAATTCTGCCGCTGAAGACTTCGCAAAAAACGCTCGGATTGTTAATCGTCGAGCCTGATAATTTGCGCCAGCTAATGATTCCCGAGCAGCAGCGGCTGCTGGAAACCTTCACCCTGCTTACGGCGACGGCGCTGGAGCGATTGCTGTTGACCGCAAGTGAAGAGCAAGCCCGGCTTTCCAGCGAACGCGAGCAAATCCGCAACTCGCTGCTGGCCGCCCTTTCCCACGATTTGCGCACGCCGTTAACCGTGCTGTTTGGGCAAGCGGAAATTTTGACGCTCAATCTCGCAGCCGAAGGCTCTAAACATGCGCCGCAGGCCAACGATATTCGCCAGCACGTGCTCAATACCACGCGTCTGGTCAACAATTTGCTGGATATGGCGCGGATTCAGTCCGGCGGATTTAACCTGCGCAAAGAGTGGTTAACGCTGGAAGAGGTGGTCGGCAGCGCGTTAAAAATGCTGGAGCCTGGGCTGGGCGGGCGACATATTGATTTGGACTTGCCCGATCCTCTGCTATTGATTCATGTTGATGGCCCGCTGTTTGAACGGGTGCTGATCAACCTGCTTGAGAACGCGGCAAAATATGCGGGTTACCAGGCCAAAATTGGCATTCGCGCGCAAATTCTGGCTGATAAGCTGGACGTTGAAGTCTGGGATAGCGGGCCGGGTATTCCGGTTGGCCAGCAACAAAAGATTTTTGATAAATTCTCCAGGGGTAACAAAGAGTCGGCGATCCCAGGCGTGGGTTTAGGGCTGGCAATTTGCCAGGCGATTGTTGAAGTCCACGACGGAAAAATTATTGCGGCTAATCGAGCGGAAGGCGGAGCCAGTTTTCATGTTATTTTACCCCTTCCCCCGCCGCCAGAACTTGCTGAGATGAATGAGACGCAGTGATATCCGTTCTGATAGTTGAAGACGAAAAAGAGATCCGCCGTTTCTTGCGCACCGCGCTGGAGGCGGAATCGTTACGCGTTCACGAAGCCGATACGCTGCAACGCGGTTTACTGGAAGCGGCGACACGCAAGCCTGATTTAGTGATCCTTGACCTCGGTTTACCCGACGGCGACGGCATTGATTTTATCCGTGATTTCCGCCAGTGGAGCCAGACGCCGATTGTGGTGCTTTCCGCACGCAGCGATGAACAAGTAAAAATTGACGCGCTGGACGCCGGTGCCGATGACTATCTCAGTAAACCCTTTGGTATTGGCGAGCTGCAAGCGCGCCTGCGCGTGGTGCTACGCCGCCATGCGAGCCTTGCGCAACCCGATCCGGTTTATCAATTTTCAAACATTAGCGTTGATCTCGCGACCCGCCGCATTACCCGCAACGGCGCGGAAATCCACCTCACGCCGATTGAATTTCGCCTGCTCGCTACGCTGATCAACAATCATGGAAAAGTGCTGACGCAACGCCAGTTGCTCAGCCAGGTTTGGGGGCCGAATGCCGTGGAACATAGCCACTATCTGCGGATTTATATGGGGCATTTGCGCCAGAAGCTGGAAAGCGACCCGGCGCGCCCGGCACATCTGTTGACCGAAACCGGGATCGGTTATCGGTTTATTCTTTAGGTTGCACAAATATTAAAAAAGCGCCTTGCGGCGCCTTTTTCACATTGGCGAATTACTTCGCGTTTTTCAGCACTTCGCTGACAATCTCTACCGCTTCTTTCTCAATCTGCAGGCGGTGTTCAGCCCCTAAGAAACTTTCGCAATAGATTTTGTAGGCATCTTCCGTACCGGAAGGACGCGCCGCAAACCAGCCGTTTTCAGTCATCACTTTCAGGCCACCGATGGACGCGCCGTTACCCGGAGCCGCCGTTAAGCGTGCCGTAATCGGGTCGCCCGCCAGCGTGCTTGCGCTCACCATTTCCGGGGAGAGTCTGGACAGCGCCGCTTTCTGCGCGGAGGTGGCAGAAGCCTGCAGACGGTTGTAGCTTGGCGCGCCGAAGCGGGCAGCCAGTTCATCATAATGCTGCTGCGGGTTTTTACCGGTTACAGCGGTAATTTCTGCCGCCAGCAGGCACATAATAATCCCGTCTTTATCGGTAGACCACGGGGTGCCGTCGAAGCGCAGGAACGATGCCCCGGCGCTCTCTTCGCCGCCAAAACCGAAGCTGCCGTCAAACAGACCGTCAACAAACCATTTAAAGCCAACCGGCACTTCTACCAGTTTGCGCCCCAAATCGTCGACCACGCGGTCAATCATCGCCGAAGAGACCAGCGTTTTGCCAACCGCCACATCTTTGCCCCACTGCGGACGATGCTGGAACAGGTAGTTAATGGCAACCGCAAGATAGTGGTTCGGGTTCATCAGCCCTGCAGGGGTGACGATGCCGTGGCGGTCATAGTCCGGGTCGTTGGCAAACGCCAGGTCGAATTTATCACGCAGCGCCAGCAAACCCGCCATAGCACACTCGGAGGAGCAATCCATGCGGATAGCGCCGTCTTTATCCAGATGCATAAAGCGGAAGGTTTGATCGATATGATCGTTAACAATCGTCAGATCCAGATTGTAGTGTTTCGCGATGCGCTGCCAGTATTCGATGCCGGAGCCACCGAGCGGATCGACGCCCAGTTTCAGACCCGCTTTCTGGATGGCAGCCATATCTACGATATCCACCAGCCCTTCGATAAACGGCTGCACCAGCTCCTGTTCCTGTACGTGGCCGCTTGCCCAGGCTTTATCCAGAGAGAGGCGTTTTACCTCTTTCAGGCCCGCAGCTAACAGCGCGTTGGCGCGATCTTCAACCACTTTGGTGACGTTGGTATCAGCCGGGCCGCCATTCGGCGGGTTGTATTTGATCCCCCCGTCTTCCGGCGGGTTATGGGAAGGCGTGATAACGATACCATCGGCCAGCGCGCCGCCGTTTTTATTATGCGTCAGAATAGCGTGCGAGATAGCCGGCGTTGGCGTATAGCCGTTTGCCTGCTGCACAATGACATCCACACCGTTTGCAGCCAACACTTCCAGCACCGAGATAAACGCCGGTTCAGATAACGCGTGGGTATCTTTACCCACGTAGCACGGCCCGGTAATGCCGTTTTTTGCACGGTTTTCCGCAATCGCCTGAGCGATTGCCAGAATGTGCGCTTCGTTAAAATTATGGCGTGCCGCACTACCACGGTGGCCGGAAGTGCCGAACTTCACCGCGTGTTCGCTATTTCCCACCGCTGGCTTCAGCACGTAATACTGGGCCGTGAGTTGGGCTACGTTAATCAAATCGCTCTGTTGTGCCGGTTGTCCTGCACGAGGGTGGTTAGCCATTGGCTCTTCCTTCTGACGCGAGGTGTTAAATGGTGCCGCAAACCTTTTCAATCAATTCCGCCGGGAACTGCATTGATTGCATGATGTGTTCGATCATGCTGCATTTACGACCCGTATTGGTGTTGGTAATAACCCAGTATGGCGTTCCGGGAACATGTTTCGGCTTAGTCTGGTTGCCGTTTTGCAGCAGCGTTTGCTCGTTACCGGCAAAATAGACACGCGTACGGCCATGCAGCGACTCTGTCGCTTCACCAAAAGCATGCGCATCAAGGGTATACAGAGTAGAAAGCACCATCATAAAACGGTTAACCGCTTTCTTTTGCTCCGCATATTCGTCGGAAAGCAGCAGTTCACGCACCGCACGCACACGATCGCGTGCTTTGTTTGCAGGTTTAGCTTCCGGGCTTACCGCAGCGGCGGCCGTTTCACCGGCGGCTGCAGGTGTGGCTGGCGTCTGGCCGGCGGTAAATTTCAACATGCGCCGTAAAATGTCGGACGCGCTTTCACCAATGTGCTGCGTGTGGCTGGCAATATAGCGATAGAGCTCGTCATCAACTTCAATTGTTTTCATCTTAATCCAGTGCAATATCTTTTCTGAATACAAGTTGTTGGGATTATAGGGACAAATCCCAACCTCGGGTAGCGCCAGGCTTTTGTCACATCGCAAAGTCAGACTAAACTGGAAATTTGCGGCACAGCAGCAGGATGCCGTTATGATACCCTAACCACACGAAGTAAAAAAAAAGAACTTTGCCATGAAATTGAATGCTCGCCTGCAAACTGCGCAACAATCGACTAGTCATTCGCCCGTAGTGCTGATCCACGGCCTTTTTGGCAGCCTTGATAATCTCGGCGTGCTGGCTCGCGATCTTGGGCAGGATCGTACCCTGCTGCAAATCGATCTGCGCAATCACGGGTTTTCGCCACGCAGCAAGGAGATGACCTACCCGGCCATGGCGCAGGATGTTGTCGACACGCTTGATGAATATGGCATTGAAAGAGCCATTATTATTGGCCACTCAATGGGCGGCAAAGTGGCGATGGCACTGACGGCGATTGCGCCTGAACGCATCGACAAGCTAGTGCTGATTGATATCGCGCCTGTGGATTACCAGCTTCGCCGCCATGACGAGATCTTCAGGGCGATAAATGCGGTGAGCGCTGCGGGGGTGAAAACACGGCAACAGGCGGCAGCGATCGTGCGTGAGCAGCTCAATGAAGAAGGCGTAGTTCAGTTTCTGCTGAAATCCTTTGCCGACGGAGAATGGAAGTTCAATGTGCCGGTCCTGTGGGAGCAGTATGAAAATATTGTCGGCTGGCAAAATATCCCCCCATGGCGCGAACCCACCCTGTTTATTCGTGGCGGCGACTCTCCTTATGTTAATGAATCGCACCGTGAGCAACTGCTTGCGCAGTTCCCGCAGGCGCGGGCGCATGTGGTTGCGGGTGCCGGGCATTGGGTTCATGCCGAAAAACCAGACGCTGTTTTGCGCGCCATCCATCGTTTTATCGACGCAACGGCGGCAAACTGATTAAAAACAGACCGACTGGCCGCAAGATGTGGCTAACGCGTTGGCGCGCAAGCCATGCTGATGTATGATTGCGCGCTAAAATGCGCCAGAGCACCCCGCTCCGTGCCACCTGAATTCCCTGTCAGTAGTCTAATCATGGCAAAAGAACAAACGGACCGTACTACATTAGATCTGTTCGCGGACGAGCGTCGCCCCGGGCGACCAAAAACCAATCCGCTGACGCGCGACGAGCAGCTGCGTATCAATAAACGCAATCAGCTCAAGCGTGATAAGGTTCGCGGCCTGAAGCGAGTGGAGCTAAAGCTCAATAATGACGCGGTAGATGCTCTCAACCAGCTGGCTGAATCGCGCAATATCAGCCGCAGCGAACTGATTGAAGAGATGCTTCTCGCCCAGCTGCAGCAGCATCGCAGTGAGTAAAGATGCTATAACCCAACTGACGATGTTGCAGTCTGTGCACAGCGGGGCGATAGCTGTTTCCGCACCACGACGTGTTCTGCTATGATTGCCCTATCTGTGGCCAAATAGCAGCCACCATACCATTAAGTATCAAGAGGTTATTTTACTCATGGCAATCGTAGGCATTTTTTTCGGCAGCGACACTGGTAACACCGAAAATATCGCGAAAATGATTCAAAAACAGCTCGGTAAGGAAGTTGCTGAGGTGCATGACATTGCTAAGAGCAGCAAAGAAGACCTGGAAGGCTTCGATATTCTGCTTCTCGGCATCCCAACGTGGTACTACGGTGAAGCACAATGCGACTGGGATGATTTCTTCCCGACGCTGGAAGAAGTTGATTTCAACGGCAAACTGGTTGCGCTGTTCGGCTGTGGCGACCAGGAAGATTACGCTGAATACTTCTGTGACGCATTAGGTACCATCCGCGACATTATCGAACCGCGCGGTGCGGCAATCGTCGGGCACTGGCCAACCGCGGGCTACCATTTTGAAGCCTCTAAAGGTCTGGCAGACGACAATCACTTTGTGGGGCTGGCCATTGACGAAGATCGCCAGCCTGAGCTTACCGCGCAACGCGTTCAGCAATGGGTGAAACAGGTTTCCGAAGAGTTAAACCTGGCCGATATCCTCAACGCCTGATGCCAGATGTGGCGCATCCATAGGGCTGCGCCACATTGATAGATAATTTCGATTAAAATAATTGCTACAAATTTTTAACTTTTCAATTTGTCCCTGTACAATGAATTCCTGACTACTCGCTAACAAGGCAATCAAATCGCGACTCAGCCGCAATTTTTTAACTTGATTATGCACAATACTTGCGGTTCCCATTTAGAAGTGGCAGTTCTATAATGAGACGCATTCATCTTAACGCTCACCCTGAGTCCGAGCGAATCGTTAAGCAACAGGACAATTTCCGCATGACTGACAACAATACCGCATTAAAGAAGGCCGGCCTGAAAGTCACGCTTCCGCGATTAAAAATCCTTGAAGTGTTGCAGGGACCGGTGAACCATCACGTCAGTGCGGAAGACTTATATAAGCGTCTGATTGATATGGGCGAAGAGATTGGCCTGGCCACCGTTTACCGTGTCCTGAATCAGTTTGATGATGCGGGCATTGTGACCCGTCATAACTTCGAAGGCGGAAAATCCGTGTTCGAGCTGACACAACAGCATCACCATGACCATCTGATTTGCCTGGACTGCGGCAAAGTGGTTGAATTCAGCGATGATTCAATCGAAGCACGCCAGCGTGAAATCGCCTCTCGTCACGGTATTCGTCTGACTAACCATAGCCTCTATCTGTATGGGCACTGCGCTGAAGGTGATTGCCGTAGCGACGAAAACGCACACGAAATCAGCGACAAGTAATTCCCATATTCGGGCACTCTTACCCGGGTGCCCGGTAATAAAAAACCCGCAGGATCATAACGGTCTTGCGGGTTTTTTTATTGCTTAAAACGCTACGGTCACTGGTTGTTAGTGCGAATTTCCTGCCAGATTTTATCGCATTTGGCTTTCACCGCCTGGTTATTACCGCTGCGAGTTGCCTGAATGCAGTTCTGGTAATCCAGAGTACGAACCGTTTCTTTCTTCGCAAAATCCTGGTGCTCTTTTTCCTGCGCCAACACATTCAACACGCTTTGGCAGGCCTGAATTTTATCCGGGTTGCCTTCCGCAGTATTAATGCAGGCGCTATAAGCATCTTTCAGTTTAGAATCTTCCGGAGCCGTTTTAGGTTGTGCACATGCGCTTAAACCTAACGCCATCACCGTAATCAAAACGATGTTTTTCATGCTTGATATCCTTAATAAAACCGGGCGCCAAAGCGCCCGGAATCAAATCAGAAGATGGTAAACGGTGCAATCACCATGAATTTCACGTCGCGTTCGTCCTGGAAGATGTTGCCATAACCACCGCCCCAGCTTGGGATATCGGAGTGATTATCGTACTGAGTAAAGTGCAGTTTAAATAACGTGCCCTTCGCACGGCCATCCTGAACGGTATACATCGCATCAAGGCTATATGCCGACTCTTTCAGACGACGGTCAGCGTCGTAGAAGCCATCGGTGGTTGGTTTAGAAGCTGGTTTAGCATCCCATGCGTAAACATAAGAAGCACCAACGGCCCAACCCGGCAGGTTCCAGTTGCTCAGGTCATACATCGCGCCTGCAAATACCGCTTTTTCACCATTGGCGTTAAAGTCAGAACGGTTATCCCACCACACATCAAGACGACCGTTGGAAGAGGCATAGGTTGGCGTCATACGCTGCAGGAAGTAACCCTGCTGACCATCAGCCTTAACCATGGTTCCTTCAACACGCAGATCAACCTGGCCGATTCTGTAGCCGAGAGTCAATGCCTGCAACCAGGCGGTACCGTCGTATAGATCGTTGACGCTGCCATCGGAAGCTTTGTCACGCGTGCCGTAGAACTGATAGCTGGTGGTCAACGGGCTGCCAGCAATATCAAATTTGTAACTTGCCTTAGTGAAGTACTGATCCACATAGCCTTCCGCCTGACCAAATGCGGCTTCAAGAATCAGATCGTTTTTAAAATCATACTTCGCACCAAGTGAATGTAAATATTCGACTTTGGTCTTCTTGTCGTTCTGATAGAACTTGTCCATTTCCAGATGCCATGGAGCTTTATACTGATTAGTCCACATGTAGGAGAAGCTCAGGGCACCGGCATCGTCATAATCAAAGTTGGCACCGGCTTCTGCCCCCTGGTAAGTACCGGGCATAAAGCTCCAGTGAGGTGCTAATAGGGTCTGGCCGGTTGGCTGAATATAACCGGCACGCGCCCAGACCGGGCCGTATTTGAATTTGGCTGCCGCCTTATAAAGGCTGATCCCGCTTTTATCACCAGAGAAGTCTTCATCATAAGCTTTGTTTACCGAAGAGAAGGCGATTTCATTCGGGTGGCCGCTATCCCCATTTTCTGCCATTTCAATAGCAGTAAAGGCCGCCACATCCAGACCAAACATGTCGGCGGCATAACCTGACTGGAAGTCCAGGTTGGCGTTCCATGTGGAGTGCGCAAGGTTAGTTTCGTATTTCCCCGTGGTCATGTCTTTACGGTCACGCTCACGCTGCCAGTAATAGACGCCGCCGGTCAGCGTTGAATCATCAACAAAACCTGCAGCCGCGGCCTGAGGGATGATAGCCAGTCCTGAAAGAGCCGTGACACCTGCGATTGCAAGCGCCAGCGCACTACGTTTGCCACTAAACGTACGCATATAAAATTCCTCTTTGACGTATAAATAATCGCTGGGCGTTAAAACACGCTATGTCGCGAAAAAAGTAAAAATGCCTAACGGCTAAAGCGGTTATCACTATTTCCCCGCATTACTGCTCCCCCGTAGACTATTTTTCGCGACGCGAATTATCAACGATTTTATAAAAGTTCATTACGATATTATGACAGAGAGCACATAATTTATGCGTATTTATAACAAACAAGAAAGTCAGATTTTAATTCTTTTTACATTGGGAATATAAACACAAAAATCTAAATAAAGGCGTAAAAACGAAAAAATAAAGATTTTTTTATGGTCTGAGGTTGACCATAAATGCAGGTACATCGGGGCGAGGAATGCGTATTAATTCGCAACGCGAATATGAAGAAAATGATTAAACAGATGATTATAAAGCGAAAAAAAACGCCGCGCTTTGCGACGTTTTTATCAACAAACGGCTTTTATTCGCCCATTTTGGCCCAGGTATCACGCAGCCCAACGGTACGGTTAAAGACCAGCTTTTCAGCGCTGGCATAACGGCTGTCGAGGCAGAAATAACCTTCGCGTTCGAACTGATAGGCTTTCCCTTTCTCGGCATTTTTCAGGCCGGGTTCGACAAAACCCTGTTTGATAACCAGCGACTCCGGGTTGATCGTTGCAAGGAAATCCTCAGCGCTTCCAGGGTTTGGCACGCTGAACAGGCGATCGTACAGGCGGATCTCCACGGGCAATGCGTGTTCTGCACTCACCCAGTGGATAACACCTTTGACTTTACGACCATCTGCCGGGTCCTTGCTTAAGGTGTCCGGATCGTAGGAACAATGCAGCGTGGTAATATTCCCTGCTTCATCTTTCTCTACGCGCTCGGCTTTAATCACATAGGCATTACGCAGGCGCACTTCTTTGCCCAGCACCAGACGCTTGTACTGCTTGTTGGCTTCTTCACGGAAGTCAGCACGGTCGATGTAAATCTCGCGGCTAAACGGCACCTGACGGCTGCCCATCTCTGGTTTATTAGGATGGTTAGGCATAGTCACCATTTCAACTTCACCCTGTGGGAAGTTCTCAATGATAACTTTTACCGGATCAAGAACCGCCATGGCACGCGGCGCATTCTCGTTGAGGTCGTCACGAATACAGGATTCCAGCGAGGCCATTTCCACGGTGTTATCTTGCTTAGTCACACCAATGCGCTTACAGAATTCACGAATGGAAGCTGCGGTATAACCACGGCGGCGCAGGCCAGAAATAGTCGGCATACGTGGGTCATCCCAGCCTTCTACCACCTTCTCTGTCACCAGCTGGTTCAGCTTACGCTTAGACATAATGGCGTATTCGAGATTCAGGCGTGAGAACTCATACTGACGCGGATGCGCAGGAATGGTGATGTTATCCAACACCCAGTCATACAGACGGCGGTTATCCTGGAACTCCAGCGTACATAAAGAGTGCGTAATTCCTTCCAGCGCATCGGAAATGCAGTGGGTGAAGTCGTACATCGGGTAGATGCACCATTTGTTACCGGTCTGGTGGTGTTCGGCAAACTTAATACGATAAATCACCGGGTCGCGCATCACGATAAATGGCGAGGCCATATCGATTTTCGCCCGCAGGCACGCCGTCCCTTCGGCAAATTCACCGCTACGCATTTTCTCAAACAGCGCGAGGTTTTCCTCAATGCTGCGATCGCGATATGGGCTGTTTTTCCCCGGGGCCGTCAACGAGCCGCGATATTCACGGATTTGTTCCGGTGTCAGTTCATCAACATACGCCAGACCTTTATTGATTAACTCAAGCGCGTAATTAAACAGCTGGTCGAAATAATCAGAGGAATAACGCACATTGCCAGACCACTTGAAGCCTAACCATTCAACGTCATGCTTAATGGAGTCGACGAACTCGATATCTTCTTTTGCCGGGTTGGTGTCATCGAAGCGCAGGTTGCACCGGCCTTGATAATCCTGGGCGATACCAAAGTTCAGGCAGATGGATTTTGCATGGCCGATATGCAGATAGCCGTTCGGCTCCGGCGGAAAACGGGTGCAAATGCTGTTGTGCTTACCACTGGCCAAATCTTCATCGATAATCTGGCGGATAAAGTTAGTTGGGCGGGCTTCTGCCTCACTCATCGCGGGTTCCTCTGTGCAAAAACTTCAGTTATCGGCACATGATCTTATAAGCAAGCGAGGGAAACAACCTTTTGTTGCATAAATAAGGGGATCGGGAAAGGTCTGGCAGGAGCAATAAAAAAGCGGCTGAAGAATTAATCTCCAGCCGCTAAAGGCACAATCTATGACTCAGGAGCGATTATTTGCCTTTAATTTCGTACAGCGGCGTTTGCCCTGCAACGACGGAACCTTGCGCCTGAAGAACCAGACCGCTGTAATCGTCGATATTGCTGCAAACCACCGGGCTAATCATGGAGCGGGCATTGGCGTTGAGGAAATCGAGATCCATTTCCAGAATCGGCTGGCCTGCAACCACTTCAGCCCCCTCTTCTACCAGGCGAGTAAAGCCCTGACCGTTCAGTGCGACGGTATCAATGCCCATATGGACCACGATTTCAGCGCCTTTTTCGGTTTCCAGGCAGAACGCATGGTTAGTGTTAAAGATTTTTACGATAGTACCGGCAGCCGGCGCGACAACGGTTTTCTCCGTCGGCTTAACCGCCACGCCGTCACCGACCGCTTTGCTGGCGAAGGCTTCATCAGGAACCTGGTCCAGCGCCACGATATCGCCGGTTACTGGCGAAACCAGTGCCGCGATGGTGACCGCATTAGGCACCGCCTGCGGTTTTGCGGCGGCAACTGGCGCAGCGGCAGCGGAGCTTACCGGAGCGGCCGCGACGTCACCCACCGTTTTCATGGCGTTAGCAATTTTCTCAGCCACAAAACCGACGATGATTTGCACGCTGGTTTTGTTCAGGCGGATAACACCGGTTGCACCCAGACGTTTGGCCAACGCTTCATTAACCAATGAAGAGTCTTTTACGTTCAGACGCAGACGAGTGATACAGGCATCAATACCGGTCAGGTTAGCGGAACCGCCAACTGCGGCGATGTACTGACGAGCCAGCTCAGACACATCCTGAGAGGTGTTGGCGCTAACATTCACGTCATGACCATCGGTTTCATCACCGGTAACCGCCAGTTCACGACCCGGCGTCAGCAGATTGAATCTTTTGATGGTGAAACGGAACACCAGGTAGTACAACACGAAGAACACCAGGCCTTGTGGGATCAGCATGTACCAGTGGGTTGCCAGCGGGTTACGGGACGAAAGCACCATATCCACCAGGCCCGCACTGAAGCCGAAACCTGCAATCCACTGCATGCTCGCAGCGATAAATACCGAAATACCGGTCAGCACCGCGTGCATCAGATACAGAACCGGAGCCACGAACATGAAGGAGAATTCCAACGGCTCGGTGATCCCCGTAAAGAAGGCAGCAAACGCCCCCGCCATCATGATACCCAACACTTTGGCTTTATTTTCCGGACGCGCGCAGTGGTAGATGGCCAGCGCCGCACCAGGAAGACCGAACATCATTATCGGGAAGAAGCCAGCCTGGTAACGACCCGTAATCCCCACGATACCGGTACCTTCAGCGATAGATTTAGCCCCGCCGAGGAATTTAGGAATATCGTTGATACCGGCAACGTCAAACCAGAACACGGAGTTCAGCGCGTGGTGCAGGCCAACTGGAATCAGCAGACGGTTGAAGAACGCATACACACCCGCCCCGATAGAACCCATTTTCTGGATGTGCTCACCAAAGTTGACCAGGCCGCTAAACACCACCGGCCAGATAAACATCATGATGAAGGCAACGGCAATCATCACGAAGGAGGTGAGGATCGGCACCAGGCGACGGCCGCTAAAGAAGGACAACGCTTTTGGCAGCTCGACGCTGCTGAAACGGTTGTACAACTCTGCGGAAATAATCCCCACCAGAATGCCCACAAATTGGTTTTGGATTTTAGAAAACGCAAACGGAACCTGATCCAACGGAATATGTTTGATCATGGAAACAGCCGCTGGCGAACAGAGCGTAGTCAGAACCAGGAAACCGACAAAGCCGGTTAGTGCAGCAGCACCATCTTTATCTTTGGACATACCGTAAGCCACACCAATAGCAAACAGCACGCCCATATTGTCAATAATAGCGGCACCAGATTTGATGAATAACGCAGCTAATGCGCTATCACCACCCCAGCTAACCGGGTCAATCCAGTAGCCAACACCCATTAATATGGCTGCGGCTGGTAGCGTGGCTACCGGCACCATCAGCGCGCGGCCAACCTTTTGCATATAACCTAGAATACTCACGTTAATTCCCCCTATGAGACCCCGTTAAGGCTCGTTCAAAGCCGTTTTATTATTGTGTAACAAACCTTGAAAGCATGGCGAAGATTCACCAACCTTCTGAGTGTGTGAAAAATTAATTCGTATCGCAAATTAAACCGCCTTTTTTTGTGATTAGAATCACCAAATATTGTTATGACACTCCCCTTTGTCTAGCTATCAGCGAAAACTTATTTTATCATCCGAAAAATCAACACAGATTGCTGCGGCCAACACCCGTTTGAAACTGGGTTACGCTTAGAAGAGTCAAACAACCAATCTGTCGAACTCCGTTTTCTATTAACTTATGAGGTGAATGATGAGACTGATTCCCCTGGCTACCCCAGCTCAAGTAGGCAAATGGGCAGCGCGCCATATCGTTAAGCGTATCAATGCGTTTAACCCAACAGCAGATCGTCCTTTCGTGCTGGGCCTGCCAACCGGCGGTACGCCTCTTGAAGCGTATAAAGCGCTGGTAGAGATGCATAAAGCGGGCCAGGTCAGCTTTAAAAATGTCGTCACCTTTAACATGGATGAATACGTTGGTCTGCCAAAAGAACATCCAGAAAGTTATTACACCTTTATGCACCGCAACTTCTTTGACCACGTTGATATTCCGGCAGAAAACATCAACCTGCTCAATGGCAACGCCGAAGATGTTGACGCAGAATGCCGTCGTTATGAAGAGAAAATTCGCTCATACGGCAAAATTCACCTGTTTATGGGCGGCGTGGGCAACGACGGTCATATCGCCTTTAACGAGCCCGCCTCTTCTCTGGCGTCTCGTACCCGTATCAAAACACTGACTCATGACACGCGTGTTGCCAACTCCCGTTTCTTTGATGGTGATGTTTCTCAGGTGCCAAAATATGCGCTGACCGTCGGCGTAGGCACGCTGCTTGACGCTGAAGAAGTGATGATTTTGGTGCTCGGCCATCTGAAAGCGCAAGCGCTGCAGGCCGCTGTGGAAGGTAACGTGAATCACATGTGGACCATTAGCTGTCTGCAACTGCACCCTAAAGCCGTCGTGGTTTGTGATGAACCCTCGACGATGGAACTCAAAGTGAAGACGCTGAAGTACTTCAATGAGCTCGAAGCAGAAAACATCAAAGATCTTTAAATACTAATTTATACCCTAAATAGTTCGAGTTGCAGCCAACACCGCTGCAACTTGAAGTATGACGGGTATAGCCGGGGGTAACTATGTTTGCATTAACTCAGGGTCGGATTTATACCGGCCATGAAATTCTTGACGATCACGCGGTTATTATCGCGAACGGCCTGATTGAACGCGTTTGCCCGCGCTCAGATCTCCCTGCGGGTATTGAGACTCGCGATGTTGGCGGTGCAATCATTGCCCCCGGTTTTATTGATGTACAGCTCAATGGCTGCGGCGGCGTGCAGTTTAATGATTCCGCTGAGGCGGTGAGCGTTGAAACGCTGACAATCATGCAGAAAGCCAACGAGCGTTCTGGCTGTACCAGCTACCTGCCGACCCTTATCACCAGCAGCGACGACCTGATGAAGCAAGGCGTGAAAGTGATGCGCGAATACCTGGCGCTGCATCAGCACCAGGCGCTCGGCCTGCACCTTGAAGGCCCATGGCTGAACATAGTGAAAAAAGGGACGCACAACCCAAACTTCGTGCGTAAACCAGACGCTGAACTGGTCGATTTCTTATGCGAAAACGCCGATGTCATCACCAAAGTGACGCTGGCGCCAGAAATGGTGGCACCCGAGGTCATCAGTAAACTGGTAGCCTCCGGCATTATTGTTTCCGCCGGGCACTCCAATGCCACGGTTAAAGAAGCAAAAGTCGGTTTCCGTGCCGGAATCACCTTCGCCACCCACCTTTTCAACGCCATGCCCTATATTACGGGCCGCGAACCAGGGCTTGCGGGGGCAATTTTTGATGAGCCGGATGTTTACTGCGGTATTATTGCCGATGGTTTACACGTGGACTACGCCAACGTTCGTACTGCGAAAAAAGTTAAAGGCGATAAGCTTTGCCTGGTGACGGATGCCACCGCGCCGGCGGGAGCCAATATCGATGAGTTCATTTTTGCAGGAAAAACAATATACTACCGTGATGGTCTCTGTGTAGATGAGAACGGCACCCTGAGCGGTTCGGCCCTGACGATGATTGAAGGGGTTCGTAACCTGGTGGAACATGCCGGTATCGCCTTAGACGAAGCGCTGCGTATGGCCACCCTCTACCCTGCCCGCGCGATGGGCGTTGAGAAGCAATTAGGTACAATCGCCGCAGGGAAAGTCGCCAACCTGACGACCTTTACCCGCGATTATAAAATCACCAAGACCTTTGTTAATGGTAACGAGGTCGTAACTGAGTAATTAAGGCATGACGACTGGCAGACAGGCTCAAATTGGCAATGTTGATCTGGTAAAACAACTCAATAGCGCGGCGGTATATCGCCTGATTGACCAACACGGGCCAATCTCTCGCATTCAGATTGCTGAACACAGCCAGCTTGCGCCAGCCAGCGTCACCAAAATTACGCGCCAGCTCATCGAGCGTGGATTGATCAAAGAAGTCGATCAGCAGGCCTCCACCGGGGGCCGCCGCGCTATCTCCATTATCACCGAAACCCGCAATTTCCATGCGATTGGCGTGCGCCTTGGCCGCCACGACGCAACCATCACCCTGTTTGATCTCAGCGCGAAGCCGCTGGCCGAAGAGCATTACGCCCTTCCTGAACGAACTCAGGAGACGCTCGAATACGCGCTGCTTAACGCCATTAGCCAGTTTATTGAGCAAAACACGCGCAAAATGCGGGAGCTGATCGCGATTTCCGTGATCCTGCCGGGCCTTGTCGACCCGGAAAGCGGCGTCATTCGTTACATGCCGCATATTCAGGTGAATGACTGGTCGCTGGTTGATAGCCTGGAAAAACGCTTCCAGGTGACCTGCTATGTCGGCCACGATATCCGCAGCCTGGCCCTTGCTGAACACTATTTTGGTGCAACGCACGACTGCGATGACTCCATTTTAGTGCGTGTGCACCGCGGTACCGGGGCCGGTATTCTCTCTAACGGGCGCATTTTTATTGGCCGTAACGGTAACGTCGGCGAGATTGGCCATATCCAGGTTGACCCTTTAGGCGAACGCTGCCACTGCGGAAACTTTGGCTGCCTGGAAACGATTGCTGCCAATGCGGCTATCGAACAGCGCGTGCGCCATCTGCTTGAACAGGGTTACCACAGCCGCCTTACCCCTGAAGAATGCGATATCACCGCAATTTGCAAAGCGGCAAATAAAGGTGACGCGCTGGCCTGCGAGGTGATTGAACATGTGGGCCGCCATTTAGGCAAGGCTATCTCAATTGCGATTAATCTGTTTAACCCGCAAAAAGTGGTGATTGCCGGGGAAATTATCGAAGCGGAAAAAGTGCTGCTGCCCGCCATCGAAAGCTGCATCAACACCCAGGTGTTAAAAGCCTTCCGTAAAAATCTGCCGGTGGTGCGCTCCAAACTGAATGACCGCTCCGCCATTGGCGCCTTTGCGTTGGTAAAACGTGCGATGCTGAACGGCGTTCTGCTGCAACGTTTGCTGGAAAGTTAACCCAAATCAGCCGCTTTTTACGTTATAGTGACGCCTTCTTTTCAGGTGAGCCAGAGTAGTCAATGACCATTCAGAATGTAATTTGTGATATTGACGGCGTGCTGATGCACGACAACGTCGCCGTACCCGGTGCTAATGAATTTCTGGCACGCATTATGGAAAAGGGGATGCCGCTGGTCCTGCTGACCAATTACCCGTCGCAAACAGGACAGGATCTGGCCAACCGTTTTGCCTCTTCAGGCATTGATGTTCCTGATAGCGTGTTTTATACCTCAGCCATGGCCACCGCCGACTTCCTGCGTCGTCAGGAAGGGAAAAAAGCCTATGTGGTGGGTGAAGGGGCGTTGATCCATGAGCTGTATAAAGCCGGTTTCACCATTACGGATATTAACCCTGACTTTGTTATCGTCGGTGAAACGCGCTCCTATAACTGGGAAATGATGCATAAGGCGGCTTATTTTGTGGCAAACGGCGCGCGCTTTATCGCAACCAACCCGGATACCCACGGCCGCGGTTACTACCCCGCCTGCGGCGCGCTTTGTGCAGGCATTGAGAAAATTTCCGGCCGCAAGCCGTTCTGCGTAGGTAAGCCAAGCCCGTGGATTATCCGTGCCGCACTGAACAAGATGCAGGCGCATTCTGAGCACACGGTAATTGTTGGCGATAACCTGCGTACCGATATTCTTGCCGGTTTCCAGGCAGGGTTAGAAACGATTCTGGTGCTTTCTGGCGTATCGACGCTAAATGACATTGATGCCATGCCGTTCCGCCCTTCCTGGATTTACCCGTCGGTTGCAGAAGTCGATATCATCTAATTAATGATTCGCCCGGTTTTCGCCGGGCGTTTTGCCGATTCAACACTCATTGCTCTTCTCTCTGAATGCCTGCCTGGCAATTTCTTTAAAAATTGTCGATCCGCTAATAATTGTGCTTATTTCATCACCATTTTTCAGTAATCAACAATCAGCGCTGAACTATTTATCCCTTCAGGGCTAAAGGTCTTGCATTCCCGTCAATGATTGCGCATTTTCATAGTCATGCAATGCAACAAAACAATTTAATGGCTCACAGAAGCATTACGGAGAGAGTTCTATGTGTTCAATTTTTGGTGTTCTGGATATCAAGACCGATGCGGTCGAATTGCGTAAGAAAGCGCTCGAGTTATCTCGCCTGATGCGCCACCGTGGCCCAGACTGGTCGGGCGTTTATGCGCATGAAAAAGCCATCCTTTCTCACGAACGCCTCTCTATTGTTGATGTCAACGCCGGCGCACAGCCGCTTTATAACAAAGCCAAAACTCACGCGCTGGCCGTTAACGGCGAAATCTACAACCACCAGGCGCTGCGTGCTGAATACGGCGACCGCTACGAATTCCAGACCGGCTCTGACTGCGAAGTTATCCTGGCGCTTTACCAGGAAAAAGGCCCGGAGTTCCTCGATGATCTGCAGGGCATGTTTGCCTTCGTTCTGTATGACGAAGTGCAGGATGCTTATCTGATTGGCCGCGACCATATCGGTATCATCCCGTTGTATATGGGCCATGACGAGCACGGCAACCTGTATGTGGCTTCTGAAATGAAGGCGCTGGTTCCGGTGTGCCGCACCATTAAAGAGTTCCCGGCAGGTAGCTACCTGTGGAGCAAAGACGGTGAAATCCGCAGCTACTACCAGCGTGACTGGTTCGAATACGATGCGGTAAAAGACAACGTCACTGACAAAAACGAATTGCGTCAGGCGCTGGAAGAGGCGGTGAAAAGCCACCTGATGTCCGACGTTCCTTACGGCGTACTGCTCTCCGGCGGTCTGGATTCGTCCGTTATCTCTGCCATCACCAAGAAATTTGCCGCGCGCCGCGTAGAAGATGAAGAGCGTTCTGAAGCCTGGTGGCCGCAGTTGCACTCATTTGCCGTGGGTCTGGTCGGCTCGCCGGATCTGAAAGCCGCGCAGGAAGTGGCAAACCACTTAGGCACCGTGCACCACGAAATCCATTTTACCGTGCAGGAAGGGCTGGATGCGATTCGCGACGTTATCTATCATATTGAAACCTATGATGTGACCACCATTCGCGCCTCCACCCCGATGTACCTGATGTCACGTAAAATCAAAGCGATGGGCATCAAAATGGTGCTGTCCGGTGAAGGTTCTGATGAAGTGTTTGGCGGCTATCTGTACTTCCATAAGGCGCCGAACGATAAAGAGCTGCATGAAGAGACCGTGCGCAAGCTGCAAGCGCTGCATATGTTTGACTGCGCTCGCGCTAACAAAGCGATGTCGGCCTGGGGCGTGGAAGCTCGCGTACCGTTCCTGGATAAGAAATTCCTTGATGTTGCGATGCGCATCAACCCGAAAGACAAAATGTGCGGTAACGGCAAAATGGAAAAACATATCCTGCGTGAATGTTTTGAATCCTATCTGCCGGCAAGCGTTGCATGGCGTCAGAAAGAGCAGTTTTCTGACGGCGTCGGTTACAGCTGGATTGATACCCTGAAAGAAGTGGCAGCAGAACAGGTCAGCGATCAACAGCTGGCAACCGCAAGCTACCGCTTCCCGTACAATACGCCAGGCTCAAAAGAAGCCTATCTGTACCGCGAGATCTTTGAAGAGTTATTCCCGCTGCCAGATGCCGCACAGTGCGTTCCTGGCGGTCCATCGGTTGCCTGTTCTTCTGCTAAAGCCATTGAATGGGATGAAGCCTTCAAAACCATGAACGATCCATCAGGCCGTGCGGTGGGCGTTCACCAGTCTGCTTACAAATAAGCGAACAAAATTAATGACACGGGCCTACGGGCCCGTTTTTGTTTCTGCAAGATTCCTTATCGCTTATCCGGGCTTTTCCCTCACATAAAACCACGAAATAACCGATAATTGCCGAATATTGCAGCAAGCTGTTCGTAAGCTAGTCAAACAGACAATTCCCGCCACTTTTCGGGAAAAAATTTGTTGACGCTCGCAGGCCAACTCCGCATAATGCGCCCCGCAACGCCGATAAGGTGACGCAGAAAAAAGAAGGCTACTTAGCTCAGCTGGTTAGAGCACATCACTCATAATGATGGGGTCACAGGTTCGATTCCCGTAGTAGCCACCATTAATTCTTTTTTTAGCGCGGGAGTGGCGAAATTGGTAGACGCACCAGATTTAGGTTCTGGCGCCGCAAGGTGTGCGAGTTCAAGTCTCGCCTCCCGCACCATTTTATAGCGTTGCACGGATGGGGTATCGCCAAGCGGTAAGGCACCGGTTTTTGATACCGGCATTCCCTGGTTCGAATCCAGGTACCCCAGCCACTTTTTTGACCTAGCAGTTTCGACATAGCACGGCAGTTTTGTGCGCCCTTAGTTGGGGTATCGCCAAGCGGTAAGGCACCGGTTTTTGATACCGGCATTCCCTGGTTCGAATCCAGGTACCCCAGCCAGTCGAAAAATAAGCATTACAATTTGGCTACTTAGCTCAGCTGGTTAGAGCACATCACTCATAATGATGGGGTCACAGGTTCGATTCCCGTAGTAGCCACCATATTTTTGGGGTATCGCCAAGCGGTAAGGCTCTGGTTTCTGATACCAGCATTCCGAGGTTCGAATCCTCGTACCCCAGCCAAAATGAAAAGCTCGCTCCGGCGAGCTTTTTGCTTTTCTGCGTTTAGAAATATTCAAATAAAAAAAGAGCGGTTTCCCGCCCTTCTCCGAAATTCATAATCCTAATGCATACTTCAACGCCTGCCGTTTAAGCACGCCACCGCGCTCGGCTGCCATTAATCCTAAGTTACGAATCACCCGCAGCGGCCCTAAACTATTGCTAAAACCGGCGTAAAAAAGATCCATGCCGCTTTGCATCAAGAAGTTATCTGCCTGCCTGCGCGTCTGGTAGCGTTTTAAGACGCGAGCGTCCGCCCAGTTTTCACCATAGCTGCGCGCATTAATCATCACCTCAAGCAGGGCTTCCACATCGCGATACCCGAGATTCACTCCCTGCCCGGCCAATGGATGAATGGTATGAGCAGCATCACCAATCAACGCCAGCCCTTGCTGTGTGTATTGCAATGCATGGCGGCGCGTCAGAGGGAAGGCGCCGCGGGCAACAGGCGTCACTTGGCCTAAACGTTCCGGGAAACTGTCCGCTATCGCTTTTTGCAGCTGTGGCATCGACATATTTTGCAACTGACGAATACGTGCGGGTGAGTCGTACCACACCAGCGACGCCCAGTTATCAAATAGCGGTAAAAACGCGTGCGGGCCGCTCGGCGTAAAATGCTGCCAGGTGCTATCACCGGGAGCCTGCGCGCACTGCACCGTGATCAGCATGCATGACTGGCGGTACTGCCAGGCGTGAATACCCATCCCGGCCCAACGGCGAACCTGCGAGTTTGCACCGTCTGCGCCAATCACCATCGGCACCGTCAGCGTCTGCTCATCAGCAAATTGTAGCGTCCATCGATCTTTATCGTGATGCAGACTGGCGATCTGCGCCGGGCAAAGCAGTGTGACATTGGGATGCGCCTGCAATGCCTGCCACAATGCGAGTTGTAGCACCGGGTTCTCAACCATGTAGCCAAGCTCCGGCAAACCCAGCTCCTGCGCCTTAAAGCTGACCCGTGCGCTCTCCCACTCCCAGGTTTCAAGCTGGCGATAAGCGTGGCAACGCCTGGTGCGCACCGCATCCCAGACGCCGAGCGATTTCAGTAACCCGACAGAAGCGCTGCTAATGGCGGAAATGCGCACATCCGGTTGGCTTGCAGGATCGAATGCCGGCGGAACCTGATGCTCGATTAGCGCCACCTGGAAACCGTTTTGCGCCAGACCGAGTGCGGCAGCCGCACCGACCATGCCGCCGCCGACGATCGCAACCTCAATTGAGTGGTTCAACATGATGATTTGGTCCTTAAATTGTCTATCCTGATTCTACCGGATTTTTACGCCAGTTTCGTAGGCTGGTCACATCAAGGCCAAAGCATTACAATACTCTGCCTGAATTCCTGGCTTTAACTGAGCAATGGCAAGTCGATGACAAAAAAACTCCATATCAAAACCTGGGGCTGTCAGATGAACGAATATGATTCATCGAAGATGGCCGATCTGCTGAACAGCACGCACGGCTATACGCTGACGGATAACCCAAAAGAAGCCGACGTATTGCTGCTCAATACCTGCTCGATCCGTGAAAAAGCCCAGGAAAAAGTTTTCCATCTGCTGGGCCGCTGGAAACTCTTAAAGCGCAAAAACCCCGAGCTGATTATCGGCGTCGGCGGTTGTGTTGCCTCCCAGGAAGGCAAGCTGATTCGCAGCCGCGCGCACTATGTTGATATCGTTTTCGGGCCGCAGACGCTGCATCGCCTGCCTGAGATGATCAACCAGGTGCGCGGCAATCGCAGCCCGATTGTTGACGTCAGCTTCCCGGAAATCGAAAAGTTTGACCGCCTGCCGGAGCCTAAAGCTGACGGCCCAACCGCTTTCGTCTCGATTATGGAAGGCTGCAACAAATATTGTACTTACTGCGTGGTGCCATACACCCGCGGTGAAGAAGTGAGCCGCCCCTGCGACGACGTGCTGTTTGAAATCGCCCAGCTCGCCGCGCAGGGCGTGCGCGAAGTTAACCTGCTGGGTCAGAATGTGAATGCTTACCGTGGCCCGGCTTTCGACGGCGGCATTTGCTCTTTCTCCGAGCTGCTGCGCCTGGTGGCGGCCATTGACGGTATTGACCGCATTCGCTTCACCACCAGCCACCCGATTGAATTTACTGACGATATCATCGATGTTTATCGCGACACCCCAGAGCTGGTGAGTTTCCTGCACCTGCCGATTCAGTGTGGTTCTGACCGCATCCTGAATTTGATGGGCCGCACCCATACCGCGCTTGAATATAAATCGATTATTCGCAAGCTGCGCGCCGCGCGCCCCGATATCCAGATTAGCTCAGACTTTATCGTTGGCTTCCCGGGCGAAACCCAGCAGGACTTTGAGCAGACCATGAAAGTGATTGCGGACGTTAATTTTGACGTCAGCTTTAGTTTTATCTTCTCAGCCCGCCCGGGAACCCCGGCCGCCGATATGGTGGATGACGTAACGGAAGAAGAGAAGAAGCAGCGTCTGTATATTCTGCAGGACCGCATCAACCAGCAGGCCATGGAGTGGAGCCGTAAAATGGTCGGTACCATTCAACGCGTGCTGGTTGAGGGAACCTCTCGCAGAAACATCATGGAATTCACCGGCCGCTCGGAAAACAACCGCGGGGTGAACTTCGAAGGTACCCCGGATATGGTCGGTAAGTTTGTTGATGTCGAGATTACGGAAGTGGCAACTAACAACTCGCTGCGCGGTAGAGTCGTACGCACCGAGGAAGAGATGGGGCTGCGTATCGCACAGTCTCCTGAGTCGGTGATTGCCCGTACCCGTAAAGAGAACGAGCTTGGCGTCGGTATTTACCAGCCATAGCTCAGAGCTTCACAGCCAGCGGTTCGCTAAGCACATGTTCCGCTGGTTTTTTCATCGTTTATGCTTGCATTCTTAACCAGCTACCCAAATATCAAGAGCCAGGCTTGCGCCATCTGCCCACGCCGTAAATAATCTTTTTTATGCTCTGCGTTAATGCAGCAACACCTTCAACTGGCCCTGTGCGACCCCGAGGATAAGTTTGAATATCGAAACACGTGAAATGACGCTGGAACCCGCAGACAATGCGCGTCTGCTAAGCCTGTGTGGCCCATTTGATGACAACATCAAGCAGCTGGAACGCCGGCTGGGGATCGAAATCAACCGTCGCGACTATCGCTTCAGGCTTACAGGTCGCCCGATTCTGGTGAACGCCGCCGCAGATATTCTGCGCGATTTATACGTTGATACCGCGCCAATGCGTGGCGAGATTCAGGACATCACGCCTGAACAGATCCACCTTGCCATCAAAGAAGCCCGGGTGCTGGAACAGTCAGCAGAAAGCGTTCCTGATTATGGCAAAGCGGTCAACATCAAAACCAAACGTGGCGTTATCAAGCCGCGTACGCCGAACCAGGCGCAGTACATCGCTAATATTCTGGACCACGACATCACCTTTGGCGTGGGCCCTGCGGGAACAGGGAAAACCTATCTCGCCGTGGCCGCGGCTGTTGATGCGCTGGAACGCCAGGATATCCGCCGCATTTTACTGACCCGTCCGGCGGTTGAAGCCGGTGAAAAGCTGGGCTTCCTGCCGGGTGATTTAAGCCAGAAAGTCGACCCTTATCTGCGCCCGCTGTATGACGCTTTGTTTGAAATGCTCGGCTTTGAGCGCGTGGAAAAGCTGATGGAGCGCAACGTGATTGAAGTGGCCCCGCTGGCCTATATGCGTGGCCGCACGCTCAACGACGCCTTTATCATTCTGGATGAAAGCCAGAACACCACCATTGAGCAGATGAAGATGTTCCTGACGCGTATTGGGTTTAATTCCAAAGCGGTGATTACCGGCGACGTCACCCAGATTGACCTGCCGCGCACCATGAAGTCCGGCCTGCGCCACGCCATTGACGTGCTGGCCGAAGTCGATGAAATCAGCTTTAACTTCCTTAATAGCGAAGACGTAGTACGCCACCCGGTTGTGGCACGGATTGTCAATGCCTATGAAGCGTGGGAAAACGCGGAACAGGTTCGTAAAGATGAACTCGCAGCAGAGCGCAAGCGAGAAGCGATGGCGATTAGCGCCGCCGCCCAGGAGAGTAAATGAGTCAGGTAATACTGGATTTACAGGTTGCATGTGAAGAAGCAAGCGGCCTGCCAACGGAAGTGCAATTTCAGAAATGGCTGGATGCGGTCATTCCGCCATTTCAGGAAGAATCAGAAGTCACGATTCGCCTGGTGGACGACGCTGAGAGCCACGATCTGAACCTCACTTACCGTGGGAAAGATAAATCCACAAATGTGCTTTCGTTCCCGTTTGAAGCCCCTCCGGGCATTGAGCTGCCGCTGCTGGGCGACCTGATTATTTGCCGTCAGGTGGTGGAACAGGAAGCGAAAGAGCAGCAAAAACCATTAGATGCGCACTGGGCGCATATGGTTATCCACGGCAGTCTGCATCTGCTTGGCTACGATCACATCGTAGATGAAGAGGCCGAAGAGATGGAATCCCTGGAAACAGAGATAATGCTTGCTCTTGGGTATGCCGATCCGTACATTGCCGAGAAAGAGTAGTCTGCGCAGTCGTTAAAGAGCGCGCAGCGCCAGGTGCAGGCGGCGAACCATTGAACCGCCTGCTATCTATTATTAACCGAGGGGCCACAAACCTAACGCCATGAGCGACGACAACTCACAAAACAGTGATACGCCTGCCAGTAAGAAGGGATTCTTCTCCCTGATTCTCAACCAGCTATTCCACGGTGAACCCAAAAACCGCGACGATCTGCTGACACTCATCCGTGATTCTGAGCAAAACGATCTTATCGATCAGGACACCCGCGACATGCTCGAAGGCGTGATGGATATTGCTGACCAACGCGTCCGCGACATCATGATCCCGCGCTCGCAGATGGTTACGCTCAAACACAACCAGACGCTGGACGAATGCCTCGATGTCATCATCGAATCCGCACACTCCCGCTTCCCGGTGATCAGTGAAGACAAAGATCATATCGAAGGGATCCTGATGGCTAAAGATCTGCTGCCGTTTATGCGCAGCGATACTGAGCCATTCAGCATGGAAAAAGTGTTACGTCAGGCGGTTGTTGTGCCGGAAAGTAAGCGTGTTGACCGCATGCTCAAAGAGTTTCGTCAGCAGCGCTACCACATGGCGATTGTGATTGATGAGTTTGGCGGCGTCTCCGGGCTTGTCACCATCGAAGATATTCTCGAACTGATCGTCGGGGAAATTGAAGATGAGTACGACGACGAGGAAGACGGCGATTTCCGCCAGCTAAGCCGCCACACCTGGACGGTGCGCGCGCTGGCCTCGATCGAAGATTTTAACGACACCTTTGCCACCCGTTTTAACGATGATGAAGTGGACACCATCGGTGGTCTGGTGATGCAGGCCTTTGGTCACCTGCCGGCCCGTGGCGAAACCATTGAAATAGATGGTTATCAATTTAAAGTCGCGATGGCAGACAGCCGCCGTGTTATCCAGGTTCATGTCAGAATTCCGGACGACTCGCCACAACCGAAACTGGAAGATTAATTCAAAGATGTCTATTACCCCGGTCCTTCAACGCCAGCGTGTGCGTCTGCTGCTGGCGCTGCTTTTTGGTGCCTGCGGAACGCTGGCTTTCTCCCCTTACGATTTCTGGCCTGCGGCGATTGTCTCTTTAGCAGGGCTTCAGGGGCTGACGCTCAACCGGCGTGCGATCCACAGCGCGTGGATTGGTTTCTTTTGGGGGTTAGGGCTATTTGGCTCCGGCATTAACTGGGTATACGTCAGCATCGCGCAGTTTGGCGGGATGCCCGGCCCGGTTAATGTCTTTCTGGTGGTGCTGCTTGCCGCTTATTTATCGTTATATACCGGTTTATTTGGCGGACTCCTCGGTAAGCTTTGCCCGAAAACCACGTGGTGGCGCGTAGCGATCGCAGCGCCAGCGTTATGGCAGCTGACGGAGTTCCTGCGCGGCTGGATATTAACCGGCTTCCCGTGGCTGCAGTTTGGCTATAGCCAGATTGACGGCCCGCTCAAGGGCATTGCGCCAATTCTGGGGGTCGAAAGCGTGACCTTCCTGCTGATGATGATCGGCGGTCTGTTGGCCTATGCGCTGCACGAGCGCCGCTGGCGACCTGCCGCTATTGCCGCCCTGTTGCTGGCCGCGCCATGGCCGCTACGCTCCATTGAGTGGTATCAGCCGCAGGCCGAGCGCACGATTGGTGTGGCGATGGTTCAGGGGGATATTCCGCAGTCGCTTAAATGGGATGAGAATCAGCTGCTCAATACGCTGAAAATTTATCTCGATAAAACTCAGCCGCAGATGGGCAAATCCCAGCTGATTATCTGGCCTGAATCCGCGATCCCGGATCTGGAGATTAACCAGCAACGCTTCCTGGCGACGATGGACGATCTGCTGCGCTCTAAGCACAGCTCATTGATCACCGGTATTGTTGATGCGCGTTTGAATCAGGAGAACCGCTACGATACCTACAACACCATCATCACGCTGGGTGAAGGCAACCCGTACAGCTACAGCAGCGCCGATCGTTACAACAAGAACCACCTGGTGCCGTTTGGTGAATTTGTGCCGCTGGAGTCTATCCTGCGCCCGCTGGCGCCGTTCTTTGATTTGCCCATGTCGTCCTTCAGCCGCGGCCCCTACTTACAGCCACAGCTGGAAGCCAACGGCATAAAGCTGACGCCGGCCATTTGCTATGAAATTATCCTCGGTAAACAGGTGCGCGATAACTTCCGCCCGGATACTGATTTCCTGCTGACGATTTCAAACGATGCGTGGTTCGGTAAGTCGATTGGCCCGTGGCAGCATTTCCAGATGGCGCGTATGCGCTCGCTGGAGCTGGGCCGCCCGCTGCTGCGCAGCACCAATAATGGAATTACCGCCGTGATTAACGCCAGTGGCGATATCGAGGCGATGATCCCCCAGTTCACCCGCGAAGTGCTGGAAGCGAAGGTCACGCCAACGCGCGGCATCACACCGTATGCCCGCTTCAGTGATTGGCCATTGTGGATTGTCACCCTGGCGTTTGGTTTCGCCTCTGTCCTGCTGGCGCTGCGTACCCGCCGTAAATACTGATTCTGCATCCCCCTGAAAAAGCCAGCGATTGCTGGCTTAGTTTGCTGACAAAGAAGGAAAAAGCGTGGTTTTTCCTTCTTTGTGATGATCGGCCGAAAATCAATAAATTGATTTTCCTTGTTTTTTAT
>NZ_RPOH01000009.1 GCF_003818135.1 Buttiauxella warmboldiae
AGGAAAATCAATTTATTGATTTTCGGTTGATAACCACAACCGTTCTTCACAGGGATGTGAATGCTTCAATTGATGGTAAATGTGGTTCAGGATAGGGATAATTAAGGATTCAGTTAACCTGTCCGGAGCGCCTGTGACTAAAACTAATTTGATTACCGGTTTTCTCGGTAGTGGAAAAACCACCACTATTTTGCATCTGCTGGCCAACAAACCCGAGCATGAAAAATGGGCGGTGCTGGTCAACGAGTTTGGTGAGGTGGGTATCGATGGCGCGCTGTTAGCCGACAGCGGCGCATTATTGAAGGAAATCCCCGGCGGCTGCATGTGTTGTGTCAATGGCTTGCCGATGCAGGTTGGCCTGAATACTTTGCTGCGTCAGGGCAAGCCTGACCGCCTGCTTATCGAGCCAACCGGCCTGGGTCATCCAAAACAAATTCTCGATATGCTCACCGCGGAAGTTTACCAGCCGTGGATTGAACTCAACGCGACGCTTTGCTTGCTGGACCCGCGCCAGCTGCTTGATGAGCGGGCCATCGCTAATGACAACTTCCGCGATCAGCTGGCCGCTGCCGATATTATCATTGCCAATAAAGCAGACCGCGCCGGTGACGAGAGCCGTAACGCTTTGCGTGAATGGCAACAGCGTGAAGGTGACGGGCGCGCCGTGATCGCTGCGCAAAATGGCGATATTGACCTCAGTCTGCTCGACAGGCCTCGTCAAAACCTGCGCGAGCTGCCATCCAGCCCCGAGCACCATCATAGCCATGCCGCCACCCGCGGTCTTGCCGCTTTAAGCCTGCCCGAGCACCAGAACTGGAGACGCAGCATTAATAGCGGCCAGGGCTATGTGGGCTGCGGCTGGATTTTTGCTGCTGAGACGCAATTTGATACCGTTGGCCTTCTCGAGTGGGCCAGGCTGGCACCGGTGGATCGCGTTAAAGGCGTGCTGCGTATCGCGGAAGGTCTGGTGCGAATTAACCGCCAGGGCCATGATTTCCATATCGAAACGCAGAATGTCGCCCCGCCAGACAGCCGCATCGAACTCATTCACAGCGGTGACGTTGACTGGAACGCATTGCAAACCTCACTGTTGAAGCTACGTTTAAGTCTGTAGGTCTACCCTTTCCCTTTTGTTAAAATACCTGATGAATTTGTATGAATAATATCCGCTGGCCTTTTATCCTGATGCTGAACGCGCTGGGATTTGCACTGTTTTTTAGTTGGTACCTGCCCGAGGGGCATGGTTTCTGGTTTACCCTTGATGCCAGCATCTTCTATTTTTTCAACCAGGCACTGATTAAAAGCCATACCTTTCTGGTGCTGGTTGCCGTAACCAATAATCGGGTGTTCGACGGCATTTCGCTATTAGCGATGGGCTCGCTGTTTTTCTGGTATTGGCGCAAAGAGTCAGCTACCGGGCGTCGTCACAGGGTTATCATGGGAATTGTGATGCTATTTTGCGCAATTATCATTAATCAGCTCGGCCATTTAATTCCGGAATCTCACGTCAGCCCTACGCTTTATTTCAGCGATATTTATCGCGTCAGTGAATTGCTGCATTTCCCGACCAAGGATGCCTCAACTGACAGTTTTCCTGGCGACCATGGGTTAATGCTGCTGATTTTCACCGGCTTCATGTTGCGCTATTGCGGCAAAAAAGCCTTCTTTATTGCCATGATTATTTTCCTGGTCTTCATCATGCCGCGCATGATGATTGGCGCACATTGGTTCACGGATATCTTTGTGGGGTCGTTATCTATTGCGCTTGTTTGCCTGCCCTGGGCGCTATTAACCCCGGTAAGCGATGGGTTAATTAACCTGCTGGATCGCTATTTACCCGGCAAAAACCAAGCCATTAATTAACATCAAATAAACATCACTTACCGCCAATCATCAGGGTTTGGAAACGATCCCTGATGTTTTTTTATCTCCCCTTCCGGGCAACCACAGCGATAACTTTTCACCTTCTCCAGGTAAATGAATCACCTGCACATAAAAACACCACTTGTGATTAACCATCGCGCAATATTTATTGTTGTCATTTAACATCACAATTTCTTATAAAAAAACCACCAAAACCACTCGCCACACCTGTGTTGATAAGGTAATCTCGAAGACGTTTTGTGCTTTAAGCCAGTTGCTTAGCAATGTGCATAAATTTGTGCGTCATGCCACAGTTTTGCTCATAAGCCATTGTTTCATTGCGCTCAGGTAATTAGTCTCGCCACGTTGGTATTTTGTATAACGATATTTATCGTTAAGGACATCAAGGGATAACAAACATAATGGTCAAATCTCAGCCTATTTTGAGATATATCTTGCGGGCCATTCCCGCCGTTGCTGTGGCAGTAATGCTGTCAGCCTGTAGTTCGACAAACACCGCAAATATGCATTCTGAGACGCATGCAGTCGGCAATAAAGATAGTTTTTTACTGCAAGCTTCTCAGGATGAATTCGAAGAGATGGTCCGTAATGTAGATGTGAAATCACGTCTCATGGATCAATATGCAAGCTGGAAAGGCGTGCGTTATCGCCTTGGCGGCAGCAATAAAAGCGGCATTGATTGTTCTGCCTTCGTGCAGCGTACGTTCCGCGAACAATTTGGTTTAGAATTACCGCGTTCAACTTCTGAACAGCAGGGTTCCGGTAAATCCATTTCGCGTAATAAATTACGTACGGGCGATTTGGTTCTGTTCCGCGCGGGTTCAACGGGACGACACGTTGGTATTTACATCGGTAATAACCAGTTTGTCCACGCCTCCACCAGCAGCGGCGTGACTATTTCGAGCATGGACGAGCCGTACTGGAAAAAGCGCTATAACGAAGCGCGCCGCGTGTTGAGCCGCAGCTAATGCGCTTATTTGCAGACGGCGACTCCCTTGGCTGTACTGCAAAGCAAGTATCAACGATGGTTACCAAAAAACGCTGCCCAGGCAGCGTTTTTTATTGGCTTAAATTCACCTTAGCCAGCATCCGCCGCTTCATTTTAACGAAATTTATAATTTACATCTGAAACCTTATAACACTGCTGCAACTTTTGCGTTATAGTCGGAAAAAACGCATATAAACAATAAATCTCTTGCTAGTACAGGCACCATGCCCATGTTTTCAAAAACACTTTTTTCACAGCACGTCACCTCGGTCCGACAAATTGTCACCTTTAGCATTGTGGCAGGCATACTTACCGCACTGCTGATGGGTGGCATCACCAGCCTGACGCTCCACAGCAAGCGTGAGGCAAGCTATGACGTGCTGTCTGAAAACATCCTCGCTTACATTAGTGATTTTTTTCACGAGCTTCAGTCCACGACCAACACGGTTCAGCCCTTAACTCTTGCTGATTGCCACCAGGTTTCTGGCGAACTGACAGCTAGCGCCGCCTTTAATGCCAATGTGCGCGCGTTTATATTAGTTCAGGACGGTTTTGCCTACTGCTCTTCTGCAACGGGCAGCATGATGCTTGATATGCATCAGCTTGTTGCGGATATCGACATCCATTCCAGCATTGATATTAATATTCTGCATGGCACCTCGATGATGCCGGGCAAGCCAACGATTGCCGCTTGGTTTAAAAATCCGCAAAACCCGGACAAAGGGGTTTTCGCTACGCTGAATGTTAACCTCACGCCTTATTTGCTTTTTTCCACCCGCCAAAGCGATGTGGCCTCAATGGCGATAATCGCCGGCGATAAGGCGCTCACCACCCTTTCCAGCAACGTGATGAATGTATCTGAGTTGCCGCAGCATCCCACGCGCATCGTCTCAATTCAGGGTTATCCGATTAAGATAGCCCTGTACGGCAAAACCTGGCCTGCGGTCGATATTCAAATCGCTATTCTGACAGGCCTTATCTTTGGCATTCTCGGCGGAGCGCTATGTGCCTGGTTCCTGGTGGTACGCCTGCGCTCCGGGAAAGAGATCCTGACCGGTATTAAACGCGGCCAGTTTTACGTGGTCTATCAGCCAATTATCGATGCCAAAAGCTTAAAAATTTCGGGCGTAGAAGTCTTGATGCGCTGGAACCACCCGAGCGCGGGCTCTATCCCTCCAGACGCCTTTATCGCCTTCGCCGAAGCGCAGCAGCTCATCGTTCCTCTCACCCGTCATTTGTTTGAGCTCATCGCACGCGATGCCAGAAGGCTGCAGCAAATTTTACCCGCAGGCGCGCGGCTTGGCGTCAATCTGGCCCCCAGCCATCTGCACGCGCCTGGATTTAAAGAAGATATTCAGGCTTTTGTCGCCTCATTGCCCGCTCGCTATTTCCAGCTGATGTTTGAAATTACCGAGCGCGATATGGTCAAGGCAAACGAAGCCAGCTCCCTGTTTAACTGGATGCATGAGCAAGGCTTTGAAATTGCGGTTGATGATTTTGGCACCGGACATAGCGCACTGATTTATCTTGAACGCTTCAGGCTTGACTATCTCAAGATAGACAGGGGCTTTGTGAACTCCATTGGTCTGGAAACGGTCACCTCCCCGGTGCTTGATGCGGTGTTAACGCTTGCCCGAAAACTGAGTATGACCACCGTTGCAGAAGGCGTAGAAACACCAGAGCAGGCCAGATGGCTGATTGACCAGGGCGTCAATTACCTGCAGGGTTTTTACTTCGCGCGCCCGCTCACCTTTGAGCAACTCAGACAATGGAAAGAACAGCCGAAAGCATACGAAGAGCTTAGAAGCCCGGTGGTTGCGGACTAACCCGGCCTGCCCCACACAGGTAGCGCTTGAAGTATCATGAGGATAACTTATGATTTATCATCACGACGTTATAAGGATTGGCCCAAACGATGTTAGCCCGCGCCTTCGCTCTGCTCAGCCTGTGCCTGGTGGCCTTCCAGAGCCTGGCCGAAAACATCAGGGAAAGTTATTCATTTGCCGTTTTAGGTGAACCGAAATACGCCATCAGCTTCACCCATTTCGACTACGTCAATCCCGCGGCCCCAAAGGGGGGGAACATCACCCTCTCAGCCATTGGCACCTTTGATAATTTCAACCGCTATGCCCTGCGTGGCAACCCGGGCGTGCGTACAGAAGCCCTTTATGACAGGCTGTTTACCACCTCTGATGATGAACCCGGTAGCTACTACCCGCTGATTGCTGAAATGGCCCGCTATCCGGAAAATTTTGCCTGGGCCGAAATCGAAATTAACCCGCGCGCACGTTTTCATGATGGAACCCCGATCAAAGCCCGCGACGTTGCCTTCACCTTTAATAAATTCATGGCCGAGGGCGTGCCGCAGTTTCGCCAGATTTATAAAGGTGCAAAGGTAAAGGCTATCGCACCTTTAACGCTACGTATTGAGCTGGCTGAACCGAGTAAAGAACGTATGCTGGGGCTGTTCTCGCTGCCGGTGTTTCCTGAAACATTCTGGAAAGATCATAAACTCAGCGATCCTCTCTCCGCGCCACCGCCGGCCAGCGGTCCCTATAAAATAACCGCATGGCGTATGGGGCAGTACATTACCTACTCGCGCGTCAGGGATTATTGGGCTGCCAACCTGCCGGTAAACCGTGGCAGCTGGAACTTTGACACCATCCGCTACGACTATTACCTTGATGACAATGTCGCTTTTGAAGCCTTTAAAGCCGGGGCGTTCGATTTTCGCCACGAAGCATCCGCCAAAAACTGGGCCACGCGTTATATCGGCAAAAACTTTGCCAACCATCACATCGTAAAAGAAGAACAGCCCAACGATGCGGCACAGGACGCGCGCTGGCTGGCGTTTAACGTTCAGCGCCCCCTCTTTGCCGACCGAAAAGTTCGCGAGGCCATCGGCCTGGCCTTTGATTTTGAATGGATGAACAAGGCGCTGTTTTATGGCTCTTATAAACGGGCCAACAGCTATTTCCAGAATACCGAGTATGCGGCGCGAAATTATCCGGATGCCGATGAGCTGACGCTGCTGGCGCCGATGAAAAAGGATTTACCGCCGGAAGTCTTCACCACTATCTACACCCCGCCGACAACCAGCGGCAATGGCTTTGACCGGGAGAACCTGCTCAAAGCGCTGGCGCTACTTAAAGAAGCGGGCTGGGAGATTAAAGACCGGAAACTCACCAATGTGAAAACGGGAAAGCCCTTCATCTTTGAAGTGCTGACAGGTAGCACCGGGAATACCCAATGGGTTTTACCCTTCAGGCACAATCTACAACGCCTGGGGGTGACGATGGAGATCCGCCAGGTCGATAACTCACAGCTCACTAACCGTTTGCGTAACCGTGATTATGACATGATGCCAACCCTTTACAGCGCCATGCCTTATCCCAGCGCCGATGTGCAAATCAGCTGGGCTTCAGAATATGTCGACTCCAGCTATAATGCCCCGGGTGTGAAAAGCCCGGTTATCGATAAACTGGTTTCTCAGATTGTGGCTAATCAGGGTGATAAACAAAAACTGCTGCCATTAGGCCGCGCGCTGGACCGTGTGTTGACCTGGAATTATTACATGATCCCAATGTGGTACATGGCCGCAGACCGCTTCGCCTGGTGGAACAAATTCTCAAAACCGGTGGTTCATCCGCTATATGCCACCGGGTTTGACACCTGGTGGTATGACGTAAACAAAGCCGCTCAACTACCAGAAAATAGACGTTAGGGGCACAGATGGGAAGCTATCTGTTACGCCGTTTGCTGCTCATCATCCCCACCTTATGGGCGATTATCACCCTCAATTTTTTCATCGTGCAGATTGCGCCCGGCGGGCCCGTCGATCAGGCCATCGCTGCTATTCAGTTTGGGCATGGTGCAGGCATTCCGGGAATGGCTACAGACACCATGGGGAGCGGACACGCCCGTGTTGGCGTCGGCAACGCAACGGACAGCCAGTACCGCGGCGCGCGTGGCCTCGACCCGGAAGTGATTGCTGAAATCACCCACCGCTACGGCTTTGATAAACCGATTCATGAGCGCTATTTCAATATGCTCGGCGACTATCTGCGCTTTGATTTTGGCGACAGCCTGTTTCGCAGCTCTTCGGTTTTAAATCTTATTAAGGAAAGCCTGCCCGTTTCTGTCTCGATTGGCCTGTGGAGCACCTTAATTATCTACATGGTGTCCATTCCGCTCGGCATACGCAAAGCCGTCAACAACGGCAGCAGTTTTGATATCTGGAGCAGCACCTTTATTATCATTGGCTACGCCATCCCGGCATTTTTATTCGCCATCCTGCTGATTGTGGTGTTTGCCGGCGGCAGCTATCTGGACTGGTTCCCGCTACGCGGCCTGGTATCGACGCATTTCGACACCCTGCCCTGGTACGGCAAAATAGTGGATTACCTGTGGCATATCACCTTGCCGGTGCTGGCAACCGTGGTCGGCGGCTTTGCGACTTTAACGATGCTGACAAAAAACTCGTTTCTTGATGAGGTTCGTAAGCAGTACGTGGTCACCGCGCGCGCCAAGGGGCTGAGTGAAAAGAAAATTCTCTATCACCACGTGTTCCGCAACGCCATGCTTCTGGTGATTGCCGGTTTTCCTGCCACCTTCATCAGCATGTTTTTTACCGGCTCGCTGCTCATTGAAGTGATGTTTTCACTTAACGGGCTAGGATTACTCGGCTATGAGTCGACGATTTCACGCGACTATCCGGTGATGTTTGGTACGCTTTACATTTTCACCCTGATAGGCCTGCTGCTTAATATTCTGAGCGATATAACCTACACGCTGGTCGATCCGCGTATTGATTTCGAGGGGCGAGGATGAGCCAGTTAAGTCCGGTCAATCAGGCCC
The DNA here is from genome assembly GCF_003818135.1 of Buttiauxella warmboldiae. GTDB lineage: Bacteria > Pseudomonadota > Gammaproteobacteria > Enterobacterales > Enterobacteriaceae > Buttiauxella > Buttiauxella warmboldiae. The sequence continues at coordinate 7,730 of NZ_RPOH01000009.1, forward strand.
GCTGGGCGCGTTTTCGCCACCATAAACGCGGCTACTGGTCATTGTGGATTTTCGCCGTCCTGTTTTTACTAACGCTCGGATCTGAGCTTATCGCCAACGATCGGCCGCTGATCGTCCACTATCAGGATCGCCTCTACTTCCCGTTTATCACCGCTTACAGCGAAAGCGATTTTGGCGGGCCGCTGGCGACTGCGGCAGATTACCAGGACCCCTGGCTTGCCCAGCGCCTGAGCCAAAAAGGCTGGGTCCTTTGGGCGCCGATTCGCTTTGGGGCGAATGCTATTAACTTTGCCGCATCTCACCCCTTCCCTTCCCCCCCAAGCCGTCAGAACTGGCTGGGAACCGACGCTAACGGCGGTGATGTGCTGGCGCGCATCCTCTACGGTACGCGTATTTCAATTCTGTTCGGCCTGATGTTGACCCTCCTTTCCAGCATGATTGGCATTGTTGCGGGTGCGGTACAGGGTTACTACGGCGGGCGCATCGATTTATGGGGGCAACGCCTGATCGAAGTATGGTCAGGGATGCCAACGTTATTCCTGATAATCCTGCTTTCAAGCGTTATCCAGCCGAACTTCTGGTGGCTGCTCGGCATTACGGTGCTGTTTGGCTGGATGAGTCTGGTCGGCGTGGTGCGCGCAGAGTTTCTGCGCACCCGGAATTTCGACTATATTCGCGCCGCTCAGGCAATGGGAGTGAGTGACCGGTCGATTATTCTGCGTCATATGCTGCCAAACGCGATGGTCGCCACGCTCACATTTTTACCGTTTATACTTTGCGGCTCCATAACCACCCTCACCTCGCTGGATTTCTTAGGCTTTGGTTTACCGCTGGGCTCCCCTTCCCTCGGGGAATTGCTGCTACAGGGCAAAAATAACCTCCAGGCACCGTGGCTTGGGATTACCGCATTTTTCTCGCTGGCCATTTTGCTGACGTTACTTATTTTTATCGGCGAAGCAGTGCGCGACGCCTTCGACCCGAGCAAGGCGCTCTGATATGACAACCTCTCTGCTTTCGATTAAGAATTTATCCGTGGCCTTTCGCAGCGGCGATACCGTCCGGCAAGTGGTGGATGACTTATCACTTGAGGTAAACGCGGGTGAAACGCTGGCGCTGGTGGGCGAGTCTGGCTCAGGGAAAAGCGTCACGGCGCTGTCCGTTTTGCGTTTGCTTCCAGCGCCGCCGGTGGTTTACCCCTCAGGCGAAATTTTCTTTAAAGGCGAGGAATTATTACATGCGCCCGAACGCACGCTTCGCACGGTGCGCGGCAATAAAATCGCCATGATTTTCCAGGAGCCGATGGTTTCGCTCAACCCGTTGCACAATATCGAAAAACAGCTTTATGAAGTGCTATCGCTGCACCGTGGCATGCGCCGTGAAGCAGCGCGTGCTGAAATGCTCACCTGCCTTGACAGAGTCGGGATCCGCAACGCAATAAACCGTTTAAATGACTTTCCGCATCAGCTTTCTGGCGGCGAACGTCAGCGCGTAATGATTGCGATGGCGCTGCTCACGCGCCCGGAACTGCTAATTGCCGACGAGCCTACCACCGCGCTGGATGTCACCGTTCAGGCGCAAATTCTGCAGCTGCTCAAAGAGCTCAGGCAAGAGCTGAATATGGGGCTGCTGTTCATCACTCATAACCTGGGTATCGTGCAAAAGCTGGCGGATAATGTGGCGGTGATGCGCAACGGAAAATGCGTTGAGCAAAATTCGGCGGCAAAATTATTATCGGCGCCACAACACTCCTATACTCAGCAATTGCTGGCCGCAGAACCCGCGGGCCGCCCACGCCCGGTTGACGAATCTCGCGCCCCGCTGCTTACGGTTCGTGATTTACAGGTCGCCTTCCCTGTTCGTCGGGGTTTCCTAAAGAAAACCATCGGCTACCGCTATGGAATTAAAGATCTGAGCTTTACGCTACGCGCGGGTGAAAGTATCGGCCTGGTTGGCGAGTCAGGATCGGGCAAAAGCACCACCGGGCTTGCGCTATTACGCTTGATTCACTCCAGCGGGGAGATTTGGTTCGCTGGCAAACCGCTGCATGAGCTTAACCGCAAACAGCTGTTGCCGCTGCGTAGCCGCATACAGGTTGTTTTCCAGGACCCGAATTCCTCGCTCAATCCGCGACTTGATGTTTTACAGATAATTGAAGAAGGTTTGCGCGTCCATCAGCCCGCGTTAAGTGCGGCGCAACGCGAACAAAAAGCGATCGTCGCAATGCAGGAAGTGGGGTTAGATCCGCAGACAAGGCATCGTTATCCGGCTGAGTTTTCCGGCGGACAACGTCAGCGTATCGCCATTGCCAGAGCGCTTATCTTACAGCCTGAATTAATTATTCTGGATGAGCCGACCTCTTCGCTCGACCGTTCAGTACAGGCGCAGATTCTTGCGCTGCTGAAGTCTCTCCAGCAAAAGCATCAGCTGGCCTATATTTTTATCAGCCATGATTTGCGGGTGGTGAAGTCTTTATGCCATCAGGTGGTGGTGCTGCGGCAGGGGGAAGTGGTGGAACAAGGGGCATGCCAGCAAATTTTTGCCGCGCCTCAGGCGGAATACACACGCCAGTTACTTGCGCTTGCCTGAACGGCAAACCTCAGCATCAAAAAGGGTTAGTGCTGGAGAAGGATTCAGCAATAGCGACGCCGAAATTCTTCAGGCGACAGGTTGCCGTTTGTTCATCCTGGCGATTCACAAACAGGCACGGCTGCCCTTCACACTCAACGATCGCCGAATCCACCTCAATATCTCTTAGCGCGAGGCTTAACTTTTGCATCGTCGGCCAGGCGGAATCGCTGTTGCTGTCGCTCAGTAATTTCAGGCCAATCAGGCAATTTTCAGCGCTCTGCCCGTTTTGCGGAATCGGTTCAACTCTGGAGCCTGCAAAACCCGCCAGCCAGCGATAGCGATGCGGTAAACGATGGACGATAGAAAGCTGTAAGGTATTCACTGTGGTATCCCCAAAAAAAAGCCAAAATTATTTCACAAATGATTTACATCAAAAGGTTAACACAATGTTGATGATTTGTGTGTAAACAACCTCGAAACCGCTTACATCCAATGTAAATGTTTGTCTACCATTTCATATTTAAAGGTTTATTTTTGTGCTGCCGCACACATTTCGGCGCTATATGTAACGCTTTATGCGATGTAACTCAACCTTTTTAACCACAAGAGCATGACTTTTTATTGTTGTTAAATTTACATTTGAGAAACAAATTGTAGGCGCTGGCGGGAAATTTTCGTTGATTTGGATTAAAAAAACGGGCAGCTGGCGCTACCCGTTTCACAACTTCAGGATTTTTTAGCGGCTAAGCGCGGACGGCTGGCGTAGAGATAAAAAACGATTGAGCAGGTTGCACATACCGCAATCGAGCAAATCATTGGCCACGCAGAGGTGAAGGTGGCAAACGAGAGCAGCGCTCCGGTTAATGCACCGATACCGAAACGGAAGGTCCCCGCCAGCGAAGAAGCCGTCCCCGCCATATGCGGAAACTCATCGAGAATAACCGCCATTGCGTTAGACGACACCATCGACACGCAGCCCACAAACGCCGCAACCCCCAGCACCATCGACCAGAAACCTAAGCCCAGAGCGGTGCTGAGCACCAGCCAGATGGCCATCGCAAACTGCACGAACAGTCCGCAGCGGAACATCGCCAGCGGGCCAAAACGGCGCACAAAGCGGCTGTTGATAAGCGTCATCACGATCAAAAACAGAATATTTAGCGCGAAGTAGTAACCAAAATGCTGCGGCGCCACGTGGTTCAGCTCAATGTACACAAACGGGCCAGCGCTCAAGAATGAGAACATCGCCGCAAAACTAAAACCGCTCGCCAGCATATAGCTCAACACACGTTTATGGCGGAACAGCGTCGCAAAGTTACCGATGGTGGTGCGCAAATGAAACTTCTGCCGACGCTCAACGGGTAAGGTTTCATGGATCAGGAAGAAAATCATCGCCGATGCCAGCAGCGCCGCCAGGGCGAGGATCCAGAAGATGGCGTGCCAGCTAAACCACACCAGTACCGCGCCGCCGACCATTGGCGCAACCAGCGGCGCAATGGTGGTTATCAGCATCACAAAGGACATCATGCGCGAAAACTCTTCTTTCGGATAAATATCGCGCATCAGGGCGTTAATCACCACGCTTGCCGCCGCTGCCGAAAGACCGTGCAGGAAGCGCATGGCAATCAGGTGGTCGATGGTTTGTGACAGCGCACAGGCTATCGCCGCCGCCGCAAAGATTAGCGTCCCGCCCAGCACCACCGGCTTGCGGCCAATACTGTCCGCCATTGGGCCATAAAAGAGCTGACCGATAGCAAAGCCAAGAATGTAGGTACTTAACGTCATTTGCGCGCTGCCGGCCGGCACGCCAAATTCGGAGGCAATAACCGGCAGTGCCGGCAGGTACATATCAATGGATAACGGCATTAACATGGCCAGCAGGCCAAGTATCACCACAATGCCAACAGACGAATTTTGCTTACTGCTCAACGCTTCCTCCCGAAATTAACGTGGTGGCATGCCAACGCTGGCCACTTCTTCTGCGGTTAATGGGCGGTATTCACCCGGCGCGAGATCCGCATCCATAGCAATGGCACCAATGCGTTCGCGATGTAAACCAACCACATGGTTACCCACTGCGGCAAACATGCGTTTTACCTGGTGGTAGCGCCCTTCGCTGATGGTCAGACGCACTTCCAGCGGCGTGATGACTTCCATTACCGCCGGTAACGTCAGATCTTTTTCATTATGCAATTGAACGCCTGCGGCGAATTGCTCTGCTGTGTCATCGGACACCGGGTTTTCCAGCGTAACCAGATAGGTTTTTTCGCAGTGGTGGCGCGGTGAGGTAATACGATGCGACCACTGGCCATCATCGGTCATCAGCACCAGACCGGTGGTGTCGATATCCAGGCGCCCGGCAGCATGGAGTTTGTGCGCCATCGGCTCATCCAGAAAATAGAGTACCGTTGGATGATCCGGGTCTTCAGTCGAGCAAACATAACCCTGAGGCTTATTCAGCATAAAATAGCGAGGGCCGTTCTGCTGGGTCAGTGAGCGGCCATCAAACTCAACCTGGTGTTCCGGATGCAGTTTAAAGGAGGCATCACGCACCATTTCGCCATCAATAGTGACGCGCTGCGCGCGGATTTCACGGCCAGCGATAGCGCGGCTCACGCCAAGCTGCTGAGAGATAAATTTATCGAGTCGCATTAAAAAATTGCCTGTATCTAAGAAGTGCCAGCAGCAAACGGCTGGCCGGGCATCGGCCCGTGGTATGTATGAAGGTATAAATCTTTTGCCAGTATAGCGTTAACAAAAACTCTCTCAAGGTAAAACGTTTCCCATGGCATAATTGAGCGCGTTATTTCTCTGATATGAGCAGCGATGTCTTTTACTTTACGCCCCTACCAACAAGAAGCGGTGGACGCCACGCTCGCCTATTTTCGCAAACACATCACTCCGGCGGTGATAGTGTTACCGACGGGCGCAGGCAAAAGCCTGGCGATCGCCGAACTCGCACGCGTGGCGCGAGGAAGAGTGTTAGTGCTCGCACACGTCAAGGAGCTGGTCGCGCAGAACCATGCTAAATATTGCGCGCTTGGCCTGGAAGCCGACATTTTCGCCGCGGGCCTGCAACGCAAAGAGAGCCATGGCAAAGTGGTTTTCGGTAGCGTGCAGTCCGTTGCGCGTAACCTTGAACAGTTCCGGGGCGAGTTTTCATTATTGATCGTCGATGAATGCCACCGTATTGGCGATGCCGACGACAGCCAGTATCAGCAAATTCTCAGCCACTTACGCGCGGCCAATCCTGAACTGCGCCTGCTGGGGCTGACCGCCACTCCTTATCGGCTGGGAAAAGGCTGGATTTACCATTTTCACTATCACGGCATGGTGCGCGGCAACGAAAACGCCCTGTTCCGCGACTGTATTTACGAATTGCCGCTGCGCTATATGATTAAGCACGGCTATTTAACGCCGCCCGAGCGCCTGGATATGCCGGTGGTGCAGTACGATTTTAGCCGCTTGCAGGCGCAAGCGAACGGTCTGTTCAGCGAGGCGGATCTTAACCGTGAGTTAAAACAGCAACAGCGTATTACCCCACATATTATCAGCCAGATCGTGGAGTTTGCCGCCGACAGGCGCGGCGTGATGATTTTTGCGGCCACCGTAGAACACGCCAAAGAGGTGACCGCGCTACTTCCTGCGAACGATGCAGCACTGATTACCGCTGATACCCCAGGCCCCGCGCGCGATACATTAATAGCAGCCTTCAAAAAGCAGCAGTTCCGCTTTCTGGTCAACGTTTCGGTGCTGACCACGGGGTTTGATGCGCCACACGTCGATTTAATCGCTATTTTGCGCCCGACGGAATCCGTTAGCCTCTATCAGCAAATTGTTGGCCGTGGTTTGCGCCTCGCACCGGATAAGAAAGACTGCCTGATTCTGGACTACGCCGGAAACCCTCATGATCTGTTTACGCCAGAAGTCGGGGCAGCAAAAGGCAACAGCGACAATGTGCCTGTTCAGGTATTTTGCCCTGCATGCGGTTTTGCCAACACCTTCTGGGGCAAAACCACCAGCGATGGCACCCTGATTGAACACTTTGGCCGCCGCTGCCAGGGCTGGTTTGAAGATGACGACGGCACGCGCGAGCAGTGCGATTTCCGCTTTCGCTTTAAGCACTGCCCACAGTGCAACGCAGAGAACGATATCGCCGCGCGTCGCTGCCATCAGTGCGATCGCATTCTGGTCGACCCCGATGATATGTTGAAAGCCGCGCTGAAATTAAAAGATGCGCTGGTGCTGCGTTGTGGCGGTATGACGCTGCAAAACGGCAGCGACGAGAAAGGTGACTGGCTAAAAATCACCTATTTTGATGAAGATGGTGCAGATGTCAGCGAACGCTTTCGCCTGCAAACGCCTGCCCAGCGCATGGCGTTTGAGCAACTATTTATTCGGCCCCATAGCCGTACCCCAGGCGTGCCGCTGCGCTGGATAAACGCGGCTGATGTCGTGGCGCAGCAATCGGCGCTCCGTCACCCGGATTTTGTCGTCGCCCGCAAGAACGGCAACTTCTGGAACGTGCGGGAAAAGGTATTTGATTACCAGGGACGCTTCCGCCGCGCGAATGAATTGCGCGGTTAACGGTTCTTTTCATTGAAGCGCAAGTCAGATATGGCTATAATCCCGCCCGCTTTTGCATCCGCAAAGCAGGAAATTTACCTGTTGCTGGGTCGCCTGTAACAGGATTATTTAAGAGAGAAACAGTTAATGTTTACTATCAATGCAGTAGAACGCAAAGAGCAGGGCAAGGGTGCGAGCCGCCGCCTGCGTGCAGCTAACAAATTCCCGGCAATCATCTATGGTGGTTCCGAAGCTGCGATCGCAATCGAACTGGATCACGACAACGTAATGAACCTGCAAGCTAAACCAGGTTTCTACGAAGAAGTTCTGACTCTGGTTGTAGACGGTAAAGAAGTTAAGGTTAAAGTTCAGGCTGTTCAGCGTCACCCGTTCAAGCCAAAACTGACTCACATCGACTTCGTTCGCGCTTAATCGCGAATTTAGCTCGAAAAAAAACCCGCTGCGGCGGGTTTTTTTATCGCTATTTGCCAGAGCTTCGGCGCTGGAGCTGATCGCGCAGATTCGGTGGCGTGCCTTTAATGGTCAACGTATCGGTCGCCGGGTCCCAGAAAATACGCTCGCCCAACAGCATGGCATCAAAGCTAATCGTCAACCCACCGCCGCTACCGGAAAATTTGGTTAACTGGCGCAGCGTGCTGCGATCGGCCGGGAAGCTCTCTTCGAGCTGATAACCTTTCTCCGCGGTGAACTGCTGGAAGTTTTTATCATCAACCGCCCACGGCAGCTCCTCTGCAAGGGACGAAAGCTCAATCTCTTCGCCCGCCTGAAGCTGTTCGTTGCAGTAGGCGTAAACCTGCTGACGCGCCGCCTGGCGCTCGTTTTTATCCAGCTGCGCTTCGCTGGTGAAGTCATCCAGCGCCTGCAGCAGACCTTTGTTTTGCGCTTTGGCGTTTAAGCCTTCGCTGGCACCCAAAAAATCCATAAAGAAATCGGCAACTTTGCGCCCGACGCGCCCTTTGAGGAAAGTCAGGTAACGCGTGGACTCCGGGTTGGTTTCCCACTCGGTCAAATCAATACGCGCCACGATATCCGCATGGTTAATATCCAGGTGATGCGTGGAACTGATATCCAGCTCTTCATTAACGCGCATGCTGCTTAAATTATTCAGTACCGCCACCAGCAGATACTCCACCGCCAGATAACGATACTGGCAGAACAGTACGATACCGCCGTCTGCAAACGGATATTTCGCCAGCTCATCACGTAAGCGCCCTGTCGCCGCGCGGCTAAAGGCGAGGAAATCCTCGTTCCCCTTACGCTGCGAACGCAGCGCGTCTGCCAGTTCGCTCTCTTCGCTAAACAGACCATATGCTTTATTTTTTGCACTATAAACGCGGTGCAATTCGGCCATCATTTCTTCTACGGCACCGTTGGTTGCCAACAGAGAATCACGCAGCACGACCTCAAGTGTCTGTTCGCCGCGCTTGATCAACTGGTGTAAGGCAATCTGGTTGATATCCAGACTCATGATAAACTCTCCTTTTAGACTTGGCGGTATTCAACCATTGCCGGAAGCCTTGTGCAACCGAAGATAAAAAAGCAGAAAAACAGCGGCTTCTACGGTAAGATATCGCCCTTTCCCGAATCTAATTGACTGTTAATTTATGCCACAAATATCCCGTTATAGTGACGAACGCGTCGAAGAACTGTTGAGTGAACTGGCGGCCGTGCTGGAAAAGCACCAGACGCCTACCGATCTTTCCCTGATGGTGCTGGGAAATATGGTCACCAACCTGATTAATACCAGCGTAGCTTCTGCTCAACGCCAGTCGCTGGCTCGCTCATTTGCGCAGGCGCTGCAGGCCTCCGTGAGCGAAGACAAAGCTCATTAAGGGATTGTAGCAACACGTTATGGTGACTAACCGTCAGCGCTACCGCGAAAAAGTTTCCCAGATGGTCAGCTGGGGACACTGGTTCGCCCTGTTCAATATCCTGCTGGCAACGCTGCTGGGTAGCCGCTATCTGTTTGTCGCTGACTGGCCGGCAACGCTCACGGGCCGTCTCTACTCCTGGTTGAGCGTCATCGGCCATTTCAGCTTTGTGGTGTTCGCCGCCTATCTGCTGATCCTCTTCCCGCTGACCTTCGTTGTGATGTCGCAACGTCTGATGCGCTTTGTCTCGGCGGCCCTTGCTACCGCCGGCATGACGCTGCTGCTTATCGACAGCGAAGTCTTTACTCGCTTCCATCTCCATCTTAATCCGATCGTCTGGGAACTGGTGATCAACCCCGACCAGAGCGAAATGGCGCGAGACTGGCAGCTGATGTTTATCAGCGTGCCGGTCATTTTCCTGCTTGAAATGCTGTTTGCCACCTGGAGCTGGCAGAAACTACGCAGTCTCGGACGGCGCAAGCACTATGCCCGACCCGTCGTGGTGCTGTTCTTCGTGGCGTTTTTCAGCAGCCATATTATGTATATCTGGGCAGATGCAAACTTCTATCGCCCGATTACCATGCAGCGCGCCAACCTGCCCCTGTCTTATCCAATGACGGCCCGCCGCTTCCTCGAAAAACACGGTTTGCTGGATGCAAAAGAGTACCAGCGTCGTCTTGTGGAACAGGGAAATCCTGAGGCGGTATCGGTGCAGTATCCGCTCAGCGAACTGCAGTTCCGCGACATGGGTACCGGTCACAATGTGCTGTTGATTACCGTGGATGGCCTGAATGCTGAACACGTGCAGAAAGATCTGCCCAACCTCAGCCAGTTTGCCACCAGCAACATTAACTTCACGCAGCATATGAGCGCCGGTAACGCTACTGATAACGGCATTTTTGGTCTGTTCTATGGCATTTCGCCAGCCTATATGGATGGCGTGTTATCCGCCAGGATCCCAGCAGCCCTGATTACCGCCCTTAATCAGCAAGGCTATCAGCTGGGGCTGTTCGCCTCCGATGGCTTTGACTCATCAATGTACCGCCAGGCCCTGCTGTCTGACTTCTCTTTGCCTTCCGCACGCAGCCAGTCTGACGGGCAAACGGCTTCGCAGTGGATTAACTGGTTGACGCAGTACGCATCAGAAGATAATCGCTGGTTCTCGTGGGTGGCCTTTAACGGCACCACTATTACCGCAGACAGCAATCAGCAAGCCTTTACTCGTCGCTATGCTCGAGCCGCCAGCAATGTTGATGAACAAATCAAACGCGTGCTTGAGGCGCTGGAAGCCTCAGGGAAACTCCAGAACACGGTGGTCATTATTACCGCCGGACACGGTGTGCCTCCTGGCAAAGCGCAGAACACTTTCGCCTGGTCGCGCTCGCGCATTCAGGTCCCGCTGGTTATCCACTGGCCAGGGACTCCGGCGCAAACCATCTCGAAGCTTACCGACCATCAGGATGTTATGACCACGCTGATGCAGCGCCTGCTGCACGTTAAAAATCCGGCAAACGAGTATTCACAAGGTGAAGATCTGTTCGCGGCGACGCGTCGTAATAATTGGGTAGTGGGTGCGGATAATAATAGTCTGGCGATTACCCTACCGACGATGACGCTGGTGCTCGATAACAACGGCAATTATCGGATGTATGATTTACAGGGTGAAGGCATCAAAGAAACCCGGCCACAGCTTGGGCTGTTGCTACAGGTGCTGACCGACGAGAAGCGTTTTATCGCCAACTGATTGTTTATTTATGAATCAGTTAGCAGTAACCCATCTTGCAAACGATGGTAAAAAAGGTAGTATTATTTTCATTCGGCGCGTAGCGCAGCCTGGTAGCGCATCGTCATGGGGTGGCGAGGGTCGAGAGTTCGAATCTCTCCGTGCCGACCAATTCTACAGCGGGTTAGAGCTTAAAAGCTCTAACCCGTTTTGCATCCGCTGCGACTTAATCCCTCTTTAAACGCGGCTTCGCCCCAAATCTACAAATTTCCTGACTATTGCTAGCCAATCGTCAACCAGCGTTTCAATTCATTACGTCATTTTCACCCTACGCCTACGCCTACGCCTACGCCTACGCCTACGCCTACGCCTACGCCTACGCCTACGCCTACGCCTACGCATGGTCACCGTAAAACTGTAATCCACTGATTATCAAATAAAAATAAACACACTTTGCGATCTCTCGCACATAAAATAAATTAGCCACTTTACTTAAATATGAAATATATATTTCATTTCAGGACCTGATTATCCTGCTATTAACGCTCTTTTCGGGGAAAGCGTTTCCTCACTGAGCATTGACCTCAGACCGATGAGTTATCGATTCTTTAAATAAATGAGTCAGTTATTAAAGAAGGAGTTAACACCATGGCCGTTTCTGTCCCTCACTGTTCACCCGAAGAAGGAACTTACGATCCGCGCAAGGTCCACCATGATATCTGGTATGTATTACGCATCTGCTTTGTTGCCGCGCTCGGCGGCTTTCTGTTTGGCTTTGACACCGCGGTAATCTCCGGGTCCATTGATGCCCTGAACACGTTGTTTGCGCTCACCCCGGCACAGACCGGATGGGCAGTATCCAACGTCGTGATAGGCTGTGTTATCGGTGCGCTGCTGGCGGGTAAAATAGCCGGTTCGTTGGGGCGCAAAAAAGCGCTTTGCATTGCCGCTATCCTGTTTATTGTTTCTATTGTGGGCGTCGCGCTCAGCTACTCGTTCAGCGCTTTCGTTAGCTACCGGATGATTGGCGGCGTGGCGGTAGGCCTGGCATCGGTTGTCTCACCTATGTATATGTCTGAAGTGGCGCCAAAAGATATGCGCGGTCGCGCCGTTGGCATGCAGCAGTTTGCCATCGTTTTAGGCCAGAGCGTGGTGTTTTTCACCAACTATCTGATTGCCCGCGGCATGCCCCAGGAGTGGATTGTCAACACCGGCTGGCGCTGGATGTTCTGTGTCGGCATCATTCCCTGCATCGCCTTTCTCATCACGGTATTTTTGATCCCGGAATCCCCACGCTGGAATGTAATGAAAGGCTTTGATAATCGTGCTTTTAAAACCTTTGAGCGCATTTCAGACGCCTCGCACGCCAGCCACCTGGTCAACGATATCAAGCGCACCCTGGCGGTTGAGCAACAGACTGGCGGGAAGAAAATTAATTTTCGCTCACCGGATCTCTTTTTTATCCTGATGGTGGGCTGCACGATCGCCGTTTTTAACCAGCTTACCGGCATCAACGCCATTATGTACTACGCGCCGGAAATACTGAAAAATGTGATGGGTTCCATGGAAAGCGCGCTGCTGCAAACCTCGTTGTTGGGCGCGGTGTTCGTTGCCGGAAATGCGCTGGGGCTGTGGCTGATTGATAAAACCGGGCGCGTAAAGCTGATGTATACCAGTTCTTCAGGCTGCGCACTGGGTCTGCTGATCGCCTCTTTCAGCCTCTACACCGAAACGCATGGTTACCTTGCGGTGGCGGGGATGATGCTGTTTTTGGTGGCGTTTTCTGTCGGCTGGGGCGTTGCCTCCTGGGCACTGGTTGCAGAAATTTTCCCTAACCGTATGCGCTCTGCCGGGATGGGGATCGCCATAGGCTGCCAGTGGATTGCCGCCTTCATTGTCGCCCAGCTCTTCCCGATGATTAGCGAAAACGTCTGGTTGAAAGAGACATTCCACGGCGCATTCCCACTGTGGATTTTCGTGGGCTTTATGCTGCTCGCTTTATGGTTAATCCACCGTTTCATCCCTGAAACTAAAGGCGTTTCGCTGGAAAGAATCGAGCAGGTGGTGCTCTCCCGGCGGCGCACTCATTAGCCTGTATACAGAAGCTGGTATGAAAACCGAAAAAGTCAGCGGTTGTGCCGAACAAAACAAGAGTATTCAGACTGATGACAAACCTCATGAGGTTCGCAAACGCGGGTGGTGTAGCACGGGGATAACATAGCCCTCTTCATCTGACATGGTTGTTCAATCCCTTGCTCTGCAAAGTAGAGCGTTCCTCTGCTCTTCTTATTAATGCTATCTATCGCCTGCATCAACGCTTCGCTGTTAATCTTTGGGGGTCTCATCAAAGATGATTGAGTTGCCCCCTCCCGCGGCTAAAAAAGTCGCCCAGCATAATCCCGTAATGCCAATCAGATAAGCATTTTTGTGAATTAATATTCATACTTTTGCTTAGACGGATAACGAAGGAATCAGGGTTGTAGCCCTGTTTACCTTCATCGGAGCCCACTAAATTAGGGCCTCGATTCCTTAACTGACTGGCATTACCCAGCATAATCCCGGCTTTTTGATAGTGGTGTCGACCACTAGCAAATCGCCAGTGCCGATCCCTCCCTCTTGCATCGAATCATCCGCTGCACGCACAAAGTATGTAGCAGCAGGATATTTAACCAGCAGTTCATGAAGGTCGATGCTCTTTTCAGCATAATCCTGTGCCGGTGATGGAAAGGCTGCCATAGTCATGCTCCATACGTGGTTGATTGGCAAAAAATAAAATAGGTTAGCGATATTGTGAATCTCTTACAAAAAAACTGTATGAATACACAGCATTGCTAAACAAAGATGCCAATCAAGCTGCCGACAGAAAGATTTTTATAACAATTTGAAGCACAGGAGAATTTAGCTGGCGCAGACCGAGCGGGTTTTATCGCTGTTCAAATTTGCCCTACCGCTTCACGACCCGGCGTTCTATGCTTAGCGGATGGAGAAAATAGCTGAATTAAAACGCGCCAAGCGCCTTGCGCTGTCCTTACTGCTGATTGCCGCTGTAACCTTTGTGATAACCCTCTTGTTGCCCCCGGGATTCTGGGTGAGTGGCTTAAAAGCTATCGCCGAAGCCGCGATGGTGGGAGCGCTCGCTGACTGGTTTGCCGTGGCGGCGTTGTTTCATCGCCTGCCAATCCCCTTTATCTCTCGCCATACGGCGATAATCCCGCGTAATAAAGACAGAATTGGCGAAAATCTTGGCATTTTTGTGCAAGAGAAGTTTCTCGACGCCCAATCGCTGATCTCCCTGATTCGCCGCCATGAACCGGCAAACCTTATTGGCCAGTGGTTCAGCAAACCTGACAATGCCCGGCGCGTTGGGCAACATCTGTTGCAGGTGATGAGCGCATTTTTAGACTTAACCGACGATGCGCGCATTCAGCGCTTAATCCGCAAGGCCGTTCATAAGGCTATCGATAAAGTCGATTTGACCCATTCAAGCGCCCTGCTGCTGGAAAGCCTGACTAAAAATAACCGCCATCAGGAGCTGCTCGACTCGGTTATTGCACAGATGCTGATGCTATTAAAACGTGAAAGCACACGGGCGTTAATTGCCCGTCAGATAGTGCGTTGGCTGGAAACCGAACACCCACGCAAAGCAAAAATCCTGCCAATAGAATGGCTCGGGGAACACAGCGCCGACATGGTTTCTAATGCGGTAAACTCATTTCTTGATGACGTCAGCCACGATCGAGGGCACCAGATCCGCCAGGCTTTCGATCGTGCCACGCTAAAGCTCATTGAAAATCTCAAACGCTCGCCGCAAATGGCTGAAAAGGCCGACGGTATTAAACGTTATCTGCAAGAGGATGAGGCCTTTAACCGCTATCTGGGCGAACTGTGGGGCGATTTGCGCGAATGGTTGAAAGTGGATGTTAATTCTGAAGATTCGCTCATGAAAAAACGCATCGCAGAAGCCGGGCAGTGGCTGGGGGAGACGCTGGTTGCCGATAGCGCGCTGCGCGCTTCGTTGAATGAGCATCTGGAGCAGGCGGTACAAAAAGTGGCCCCCGACTTCGCCACGTTTCTGACACGCCATATTAGCGATACGGTTAAAAGCTGGGATGCGCAGGATATGTCGCGGCAAATTGAGCTGAATATCGGCAAAGATTTACAGTTTATCCGCATTAACGGCACGCTGGTTGGCGGCACTATCGGGTTGCTGCTGTATCTGCTGTCACAGCTACCCGCGGCGCTGCCGTTGCTGAACTGGTGAAGAAGAGATGAATGAGGCGAGTAGCATAAAGCAACGCCCGCATTTGCGGGCGCCAGGGAATCAATGGTTTTGTTTTGGCTGGTCGTTATGACCGACTTTTGAGAAGACGTTAAAGACTTCACCCAATCCATAGATAAGGCCGAGGATCAGCGCCATAACGATTGGCACCATGATCACGGCAAACACCAAGCTTTTCAATAACTCTAACATGGATGCCTCCAACAAAAGTGAGAACGGCTATTCTAACGAGCTGACAGAAAAACGCACTCTCCTTTTGTGCGATTTGCCCAACCCCGCGCAATAGAGGAAAATGGCGTTTTCTTTCTCGCGGAGCGGTTATGCAAGCTGAAATTCTACTGACGCTGAAACTCCAGCAGCGGCTGTTCGCCGATCCACGTCGTATCGCGCTACTTAAACAAATACAGCATACCGGCTCAATTAGCCAGGGAGCAAAGCTCGCTGGCATCAGCTACAAAAGTGCCTGGGATGCCATCAATGAGATGAATCAGCTCAGCGATGAGACATTAGTTGAACGCGCAACCGGCGGCAAAGGCGGAGGGGGTGCGCTCATTACCCCCTATGGTGAACGCCTGATCCAGCTGTATGAATTGCTCGCGCAAATCCAGCAAAAAGCCTTTGATGTGCTGCGTGACGATGCCCTGCCACTCGACAGCCTGCTCGCCGCAATCTCACGTTTTTCCCTGCAAACCAGCGCCCGCAACCAGCTTTTCGGCACGGTTGTGCATCGCGATGGTGAGCAGGTGCAGCAGCATATTGATATTTTACTGGCGGATGGCTGCACACGCCTGCAGGCCGCCATTACCCGCCAGAGCGCCGAGCGTTTGGGGCTAGGTGAAGGTAAAGAAGTCCTGGTACTGATTAAAGCACCATGGGTGGAAATCACCACCGAGGCGAAACGTGCCAGCCGTGCCGACAACCAACTTTGCGGCACCCTCTGCAATATTGAGCAAGACGCTGAGCAAAGCGAAGTTCTGGTGCAATTACCCGATGGGCAAACGCTGTGCGCCACCGTGCCTAATAGCGTAGTAGAAGAGCAAAAACTGGTAGAAGGTGCTGAAGTCATAGCATTTTTTAATGCCGATCGCGTGATTGTCGCCACGCTGTGCTAAAACCGCGCGGCGGATTGACAAGCGGCAGACAATCCTTAAATCTGGCGTTAACCACGGCAAAAAATGGGATGTTCTATGTCTGTGTTGCAAATTTCGCAAGGGATATTCCGTCTGAGCGATACCCGACCTCTTACCCTCAATAATTTAACCATTCACGCCGGTGAAAGCTGGGCGTTTGTGGGGGCCAACGGCAGCGGTAAATCCGCGCTTGCCCGCGCGCTCGCAGGCTACCTGGCGCTGCAACAAGGCACGCGCCAGTGCACATTTTCCCGCATCGCACACCTCTCATTTGAACAACTGCAAAAATTAGTCAGCGATGAGTGGCAGCGCAATAACACCGATTTATTAAGTCCTGATGAAGACGATACCGGCCGCACCACCGCGGAAATGATTCAGGATGAAATCAAAGATGAAGCCCGCTGCCGGCAGCTGGCGGAACTTTTCGGCATCGCGCCGCTGTTAAATCGCCGTTTTAAATACCTTTCCACCGGCGAAACGCGCAAGACGCTGCTGTGCCAGGCACTGATGCCACAGCCTGATTTGCTTATTTTTGATGAGCCGTTTGACGGCTTAGATGTGAAATCCCGCGAGCAGCTAGCCGCACTATTAGGTGAACTGAGCACGCAGGGCTACACCGTGGTGTTGGTGCTTAACCGCTTTGATGAGATCCCTGATTTTATCCAGCACGCTGGCGTACTGGCCGATTGCGCGCTGATTGAAGTCGGTGAAAAACAAAAGCTGCTTGAGCAGGCGCTGATTGCCCAACTGGCTCACAGCGAAAAACTGGCAGGCGTCGCGCTGCCGGAGGCAGACGATCCGAGTGCACGCTATACGCTCCCTGAAAATGAACCGCGTATTGTGCTGCGCGATGGCGTGGTGGAGTACAACGATCGCCCTATCCTGCACAAACTTTCCTGGACGGTAAACCCTGGGGAACACTGGCAAATCGTCGGCCCGAACGGTGCAGGGAAATCGACGTTATTAAGCCTGGTGACGGGCGATCACCCGCAAGGGTACAGCAACGATCTGACGCTGTTTGGCCGTCGGCGCGGCAGCGGCGAAACCATCTGGGATATCAAAAAGCATATCGGCTACGTCAGCAGCAATTTGCATCTCGATTATCGCGTCAGCACCACGGTGCGAAACGTGGTGCTCTCAGGCTACTTTGATTCAATTGGCATTTACCAGGCCGTTTCCGATCGCCAGCAGAAACTCGCCCGGGAATGGCTGAATATGCTCGGCATGGATAACGCTATCGCTGATGCGCCCTTCCACAGCCTCTCCTGGGGTCAGCAACGCCTGGCGCTGATTGCCCGCGCGCTGGTTAAACACCCGACGCTGCTGATTCTTGACGAACCGCTGCAGGGGCTGGACCCGCTAAATCGCCAGCTAGTACGCCGTTTCATTGATATTTTGATCGGTGAAGGGGAAACGCAGCTGCTGTTCGTCTCCCACCATGCGGAAGACGCGCCGAAGTGCATTACTAAACGGCTGAGCTTTGTGGCCGATGGCGATATTTACCGTTACGACTGTGAAGACCTGGCGGCTGCGCGCTAAAAACTTTCTATCCGGCGGTGAGGCTAACCTCACCGCAAGACTTTCAGACAACCCGCAGCATCGACACCGCTATCATTTGTTTTATAATCATTTTCCCCACTGTTCGCCGTGCCTGAAACGTCAGTGTAAACGATTCCACTAATTTAGCCCATGTCACACTTTTGCCATCTCTGTTATGCTATGTTTAACACATACCATACGCCTAATGGAGAGCAAAATGAGAGTATTGGTTACAGGTGGTAGCGGTTACATTGGTAGTCATACCTGCGTCCAGCTGCTGCAAAACGGTCACGATGTCGTCATTCTGGATAACCTCTGCAACAGTAAACGCAGCGTGCTGCCGGTGATTGAACGCCTTGGTGGAAAACACCCGCTGTTTATTGACGGCGATATTCGTGATGAAGCCTTACTGGCTGAAATTTTCCACGACCATCAAATTGATGCTGTTATCCATTTTGCCGGGCTGAAAGCCGTAGGCGAATCAGTCAGCAAGCCACTGGAATATTACGACAACAACGTCACCGGTACTTTGCGCCTGATTTCTGCGATGCGCGCCGCCAACGTCACCAACTTTATCTTCAGCTCTTCCGCCACGGTCTATGGCGATCAGCCACAAATCCCTTACGTTGAAAGCTTCCCGACCGGCACGCCTGCAAGCCCATATGGCCGCAGCAAGCTGATGGTTGAACAGATCCTCGCTGATTTACAAAAAGCCCAGCCGGACTGGAGCGTGGCGCTGCTGCGTTACTTCAACCCGGTTGGCGCCCATCCGTCAGGAGATATGGGCGAAGATCCGCAAGGTATTCCAAACAATCTAATGCCGTACATCGCGCAGGTTGCGGTTGGGCGTCGTGATTCACTGGCGGTCTTTGGCAACGATTATCCAACCGCAGATGGCACAGGTGTCCGCGACTATATTCATGTGATGGATTTAGCCGATGGTCATGTTGCAGCCATGCAAACGCTACAGGGCAAACCCGGCGTCCACATCTATAACCTCGGCGCCGGTATTGGCAGCAGCGTGCTGGATGTGATTAACGCTTTCAGCGCCGCCTGCGGAAAGCCGGTGAATTACCACTTCGCTCCGCGTCGTGACGGCGATCTCCCCGCTTATTGGGCAGATGCCAGCAAAGCCGATAAAGAACTTAACTGGCGTGTCAGCCGCACGCTGCAAGAAATGGCAGATGATACCTGGCGCTGGCAGTCCCGCCATCCTCAAGGTTATCCAGACTAAGGAAATGTAATGGAGCAGTTTAACCCGGTGGATCATCCACATCGTCGTTACAACCCGCTGACCGGACAATGGATCCTGGTCTCTCCGCATCGGGCTAAGCGCCCGTGGCAAGGGGCGCAGGAAACACCGGCGCAAGAAACTTTACCGCCGCACGATGCGGATTGTTTCTTGTGCCCGGGCAATACGCGCGTTACCGGTGATAAAAATCCGCACTATACCGGCACTTTTGTTTTTACTAATGACTTTGCCGCCCTGATGACGGACACCCCGGACGCCCCACAAAGCAGCGACCCGCTAATGCGTTGTGAAAGCGCACGCGGTACCAGCCGGGTTATCTGTTTCTCTCCTGACCACAGCAAAACGCTACCGCAGCTTTCCGTCACCGCCCTGGAAGAAGTGGTGAAAACCTGGCAAGAACAAACGGCGGAGTTGGGTAAAAGCTACCCGTGGGTGCAGGTTTTTGAAAATAAAGGCGCGGCGATGGGTTGCTCCAACCCGCATCCGCACGGTCAGGTCTGGGCAAACAGCTTCCTGCCCAATGAAGTGGCGCGTGAAGATCTATTGCAGCGCGAATACTTTGCTGAAAATGGCTCGCCAATGCTGGTCGATTACGCACGGCGTGAGCTTAAAGACGGCAGCCGCACGGTGGTTGAAACCGAACACTGGATTGCGGTGGTGCCTTACTGGGCGGCCTGGCCGTTCGAAACGCTGCTGTTGCCAAAAACGCCTGTCCTGCGCATCACCGATTTAACGCCAGAACAGAGCCGTGATTTAGCCGTAGCGCTGAAAAAACTGACCAGCCGTTATGACAATCTGTTCCAGTGCTCCTTCCCCTATTCCATGGGCTGGCACGGCGCACCGTTTAACGGCGAGGAAAATGACCACTGGCAGTTACATGCCCACTTCTATCCGCCGCTGCTGCGCAGCGCGACGGTGCGTAAATTTATGGTCGGCTATGAAATGCTGGCTGAAACCCAACGTGATTTAACCGCAGAGCAGGCCGCAGAACGCTTGCGTGCAGTATCCGATATCCACTTTCGCCAATCAGGAGTTTAAAAATGAGTCTGAAAGATAATACCCAACACCTCTTTGCCGAGAAATTTGGCTATCCGGCGACCCATACCCTTCAGGCTCCGGGGCGCGTAAACCTGATTGGCGAACATACCGATTACAACGACGGCTTCGTGCTGCCTTGCGCGATCGACTACCAGACGGTCATCAGCTGTGCAAAACGTGGCGACCGCATGGTGCGCGTTATTGCGGCGGATTATGACAACCAGGTTGATGAGTTCTCGCTGGATAAACCTATCCTGAGCCACGATACCCAACAGTGGTCTAACTACGTTCGCGGCGTGGTGAAGCATCTGCAAAAGCGTGATAAGAATTTTGGTGGTGCGGATTTGGTGATTAGCGGCAACGTACCCCAGGGCGCGGGCTTGAGTTCATCAGCCTCTCTGGAAGTGGCGGTCGGCACGGTATTTCAGCAGCTTTATCATCTGTCCCTTGATGGTTCGCAAATTGCGTTGAATGGCCAGGAAGCAGAGAACCAGTTCGTCGGCTGTAACTGTGGAATTATGGATCAGCTGATTTCAGCGTTAGGCAAAAAAGATCACGCATTACTGATCGACTGCCGCACGCTGGGCACCAAAGCCGTTTCGATGCCAAAAGGCGTGGCAGTTGTCATCATCAACAGCAATTTCAAACGCACGCTGGTCGGTAGTGAATACAACACCCGCCGCCAACAATGTGAAACTGGAGCACGTTTCTTCAGCCAGAAAGCGCTGCGCGACGTTGAGCTGGCCAAATTCAATGAAGTGGCTCATGAGCTTGACCCGGTTGTGGCTAAACGCGTGCGCCACGTTCTGACGGAAAACATCCGTACCGTTGAAGCGGCTGACGCGCTGGCAAAAGGCGATTTGCAACGTATGGGCGAATTGATGGCTGAATCTCACGCTTCAATGCGCGACGATTTTGAAATTACCGTGCCGCAAATCGATACGCTGGTTGAAATCGTGAAAGCAACTATCGGCGATAAAGGCGGTGTACGTATGACAGGTGGCGGCTTCGGCGGCTGCATCGTGGCGCTTATCCCGGAAGATTTGGTTCCAGCGGTTAAACAAGCGGTCGAAAAACAGTACGAAGCGAAAACCGGTATCAAAGAAACCTTCTACGTTTGCAAACCTTCGGAGGGCGCTGGCCAATGCTAAAAGAGACTCCACAGCTCGCACCAGACGGGCAACCTTTCCGCCTCTCCACCCTGCGCAATAGCGCGGGGCTGGTGGTCACCGTGATGGACTGGGGCGCAACTTTGCTGTCGTGCCGCGTGCCGATGAAAGACGGCAGCGTGCGCGAAACGCTGCTCGGCTGCGAAACGCCGGAAGATTATCTCAATCAGTCGGCTTATCTGGGCGCAACGGTTGGGCGTTATGCCAACCGCATTGCCAATAGCCAGTTTGAACGCGATGGCGTCACCGTCAAGGTTAGCGCAAACCAGGGGGCGCACCAGTTGCACGGCGGCCCGGACGGCTTTGATAAACGCCGCTGGCGTATTGTGCGCCAGAACGAGCAGGAGGTGCTGTATACGCTTGATTCGCCTGACGGTGACCAGGGCTTCCCGGGTGAGTTATGCGCCACCGCGCGTTATGCGCTCACCGAAGATAACTGCATCACCGTTGAGTTTCGCGCCAGAACCAGCAGGCCGTGCCCGGTGAACCTGACCAATCACGCTTATTTCAACCTCGACGGCCAGCAGAACGATATTCGCCAGCATCGCCTGCAATTGCTGGCAGATAGCTATTTGCCGGTAGACAGCAGCGGCATCCCCAGGACCGGGCTTAAAGCGGTGGATGGCACCAGCTTTGATTTCCGCAGGCCAAAAACTATCGCCGATGATTTTCTGAGCGATGCCGACCAGCAGCTGGTAAAAGGCTACGATCATGCTTTTCTGCTCCAGGCGCAGGGCGATGCCAGCCTGCCTGCGGCTCACGTCTGGTCGAGCGACAACAGGCTGCAAATGACGGTCTACACTACGGCACCCGCGTTGCAGTTTTATAGCGGAAACTATCTCGACGGAACGCCTGCCAGGGAACAAGGGTGCTACAGCGCGTACCAGGGGCTGGCGCTTGAGAGCGAGTTTCTGCCCGACAGCCCAAATCACCCGGAATGGCCACAGCCCGATTGCTGGCTACAGCCGGACGATGAGTATCTGAGCATTACGCAATACGAATTTATTGCGCTTTAAGTTTTCGCCCTTCTTTGCGAAGGGCGATTATTATGCAAACCGCTGGATTTCCCGCCATTTATCGACAAAAATATAACAACCATTCACATCCACCTTACACTTCTCCCTCTTTTTCGCTATGTTAAACGTTTGGCATTGCCGCGGGCCCCGCTGCGGCAATATAATGATAATCGTTATCATTAACCATGAGCTTATTGAGGAGTAAACTATGGCTGTTACTAAGCTGGTTCTGGTTCGTCACGGTGAAAGCCAGTGGAACAACGAAAACCGCTTTACCGGTTGGTATGATGTTGACCTGTCTGAAAAAGGTAAAACTGAGGCAAAAGCGGCGGGTAAGCTGCTGAAAGACGAAGGCTACGCCTTCGATTTTGCTTACACTTCAGTGCTGAAACGTGCCATCCATACCCTGTGGAACATCCTTGATGAGCTGGATCAGGCCTGGCTGCCGGTTGAGAAATCCTGGAAGCTCAATGAGCGTCACTACGGTGCGCTGCAGGGTCTGAACAAAGCTGAAACCGCAGAGAAATACGGTGACGAACAGGTTAAACAATGGCGTCGTGGTTTTGCTGTGACGCCACCAGAATTAACCCGTGATGATGAGCGTTTCCCGGGGCATGACCCGCGTTATGCAAGCCTGAGCGACAAAGAGCTGCCGACGACTGAAAGCCTGGCGCTGACTATTGACCGCGTGATCCCTTACTGGAACGAAACCATTCTGCCACGCATGAAAAGCGGCGAGCGCGTGATTGTTGCCGCTCATGGTAACTCCCTGCGTGCCCTGGTTAAATTCCTCGATAACCTGAGCGAAGAAGAAATTCTTGAGCTGAATATCCCAACCGGCGTGCCGCTGGTCTACGAGTTCGACGAGAACTTCAAACCGCTGAAACGCTACTATCTGGGTAATGCGGATGAAATCGCGGCAAAAGCCGCAGCCGTTGCCAACCAGGGTAAAGCGAAGTAAAGCGCCGCTAGCAGTGAAAAAGGCGCGGTTTTCACCACGCCTTTTTTATACTGCTGATTCGAGATTTAGCCGCGGCGGACTTTTACCGCGTCGGCCAACTGGCGCAGCACAGCTTCAGTATCTTCCCAGCCAATACAGGCATCGGTTACGCTTTTGCCGTACACCAGCGGTTCGCCGCTCTCCAGGTTTTGATTTCCTTCCACCAGGTGACTTTCGATCATCACGCCGGTAATCGCTTTATCGCCGCCTGAAATTTGCTGGCAAACATCGGCACACACCTCAATTTGCTTTTTAAATTGCTTGCTGCTGTTCGCATGGCTGAAATCGATCATCACCTGCGCCGGCAGACCCGCTTTCTGTAAGTCAGTCTTCACCTGGGCTACGTGAGCGGCGCTGTAGTTTGGCTCTTTACCGCCACGCAGAATGATGTGGCAGTCGCCATTGCCGCTGGTAGTGACGATGGCGGAGTGGCCCCATTTGGTCACGGACAGGAAGCTATGAGGCGCGCCAGCCGCGTTAATCGCATCAATCGCGACTTTCATGGTGCCATCGGTACCATTCTTGAAACCGACCGGACAAGACAGGCCAGAGGCCAGTTCACGGTGAACCTGGGATTCGGTAGTACGTGCGCCGATAGCCCCCCAGCTCATCAAATCCGCCAGGTACTGCGGGGTGATCATATCCAGGAACTCACCCGCTGCAGGCAGGCCGGAGTCGTTGATATCTAACAACAGCTTACGGGCAATGCGCAGGCCATCGTTGATTTTAAAACTGTTATCCATCTCAGGATCGTTGATCAGGCCTTTCCAGCCCACCGTGGTACGCGGTTTTTCAAAGTAAACACGCATCACGATTTCCAGCTCGCCATGCAGCTCTTCACGCAGTTTGAGTAAACGAGCGCCATATTCTTTCGCCGCTTTCACGTCGTGAATGGAGCAAGGACCAATCACCACCAGCAGACGATCGTCATTGCCTTTCAGGATTTTGTGAATCGCTTTGCGCGCGCCAGAAACGGTGGCGGCGGCTTTTTCAGTGGCTGGGAATTTTTCAAGCAGCGCTACTGGCGGTAAAAGTTCGTTGATTTCTTTGATGCGTAAGTCGTCGTTCTGATAATTCATGATATTTCCGGGAATGGCCTTGAGATTTAACCGAGTTGCAATCTCTTCAATCTATCTCTTCAGGCCGGAAGTGTAAACGGGCTTTTACACTTCCGGCGGAATATTCCTGGAAATGGCCTAAAAAGCGTCAAAAAATGGTAAAACCACCCTTTTCGGCTACAATTTTTAACTGTTAACCCTAAAAAATAGCCATTTTGCAAAATTGTATTCTGACAGGGCTTTCATTGGTGAGATATTTAACCGATAAAGGCCTGCAACTCAGAATAAGCCAGTGCAACTGTTGGAAGAAGTTATCCAGCAATAACCGCCAGAACAGGAGCATGATGATGAAAAAATTAACCGCGCTTTTCCTGACAGCAACCCTTTCCGTCGCCAGCGGCATGGCAATGGCTGCAGATACGGCTGCAGACAATAATGGCCAGGCTAATGCTGCAGCATCAGCAGGCCAGGTCGCGCCGGATGCGAATCAGAACCTTGCGCCTAAAGGCGTTGATAACAGCAATATCAATAATGGCGGCACTATGCTTCATCCAAATGGCTCAACCAGCAGTAGCGGTATCACCAGCGACGGGATGAGCAAAGATGAAATCCATAAAAATTCGATGTGTAAAGACGGTAAATGCCCGGATACCAACCAAAAGGTTGAAACCGGTAGCGGTGATGACGTCAATACAAAAGTGGACGGCACTTCGCAGTAAAAGAAATACCGCTAAACAGGGGAGCTAAGGCTCCCCTTTTTTATGAGTTTTATTCAATAAGTTAATCAGCATTAGTGGTTATAATTAGCGCATCGTTGTTTCAGAAAACAGAAGAAACCATGGCGCATACACATCAACACGCTTCAGCTGATTCCAATGCCAGACGCCTGTTCTGGGCTTTTGCCGTCACCGCCCTCTTTATGGTGGCTGAAGTCATCGGCGGTGTGCTGTCAGGCTCGCTCGCCCTACTGGCTGATGCAGGGCATATGCTGACGGATGCCGCAGCGCTGTTAGTGGCCTTGCTGGCCGTGCATTTTGCCCGCCGCCCGCCGAATGCTCGCCATACGTTCGGATGGCTAAGGCTAACGACCCTTGCCGCATTTGTGAATGCCATTGCTCTGGTAGTGATTACGGTACTGATTGTCTGGGAAGCGATAATCCGTTTTTATCACCCGCAGCCTGTCGCGGGCTGGACAATGCTGATGATCGCCTTTGCAGGACTGCTGGCGAATCTGTTTTCGTTCTGGATTTTGCATCGCGGCAATGAAGAAAAGAATATTAACGTGCGTGCCGCAGCCCTGCATGTTCTGGGTGATTTATTAGGTTCGGTGGGGGCGATTGCCGCGGCGCTGATTATTTTGTCGACCGGCTGGACGCCCATTGACCCCATCCTTTCGATTCTGGTTTCGTGCCTGGTACTGCGTAGCGCGTGGCATTTGCTCAAAGAGAGCGTGAATGAGCTGCTCGAAGGGGCACCCCACAGCATTGATATCGCGCTGCTGAAGCGAAAACTAGCCAGAACCATTCCGGAAGTGCGTAACGTCCATCATGTGCATATCTGGCTGGTGGGCGAAAAGCCGCTCATGACGTTACACGCGCAGGTTGTGCCGCCACACGATCATGATGCCCTGCTGGATCGCATTCACCGTTTTCTCCACGATGAGTATCAGATTGAACATGCGACGGTGCAGATGGAGTATCAGCTTTGCCACGGGCAGGACTGCGATTTAAATGAGCATGGTCAGCACGACCATGCTCATCATCATCACTGATTAAGATAAGGCGCGTGAACCCCGTTGGTGCGCACTTTTAATCCACATACGGCTGCCGTTGAGCGCAATAAACGTCAGAATCAGATACTCAAGCGACATCGCATAGACGCCCTGCAAGGCAAAAATCACCACGCTAATCACATTAATGATCGCCCACAGCAGCCAGTTTTCCACATATTTACGGGTCATCAGGATCATTGCCGCAATCGACAGCACCATCATGCAAGAGTCCCAGAATGGGAAAGCATCAGGCTGAAGCTCAGGCATGGCCACATTTATCCCCAGCCCCTGCATCACGGAAACCGCAATGCGGGTCAGGAAAGCAAAAACCGGGTCGATGAATACCGTCATCAAACCAATCGCACCGATACAAACCGCAATCCAGGCAATCGCTTTAGGCAATGGCAGCCAGCGAATCTGAAGAGCCGTTTGATTGTCGCTTGTTTGTCGGGACCAGGCATACCATCCGTAAATATTGGCCACAAAGAAGAACAATTGGAGCAGCAAGCTGGCGTACAGTTGAATCTGAAAGAAAATAATCGCAAAGAGCGTAACGTTAATTAAACCGAACGCGTAATTGCTGATCTTTTCAAGACTCGCTAACCAGATGCACAGCAAGCCCGCCACGGTTCCGATAGCTTCAATCCACGATAAATCGTACCCGCCCGCCCCGATTGGGATGTGGACTAAAATGTTCTGCGTGCTAAAAAAATCCATATTCGCTCCTGAGCATAATTTCCTTATGCATTACCTTTAATATTGCGTCGCAACTCGGCGGCAAAATCTAACATTCGATTTAAAGGAACCAGAGCGCCCTCACGCAGCGCAGCATCAACATGAATCTCATGAGCCGCTCCGCCGTTCTCAAGTCCCTCAGCGATAGCTTTAAGGCCGTTCATCGCCATCCACGGGCAATGTGCGCAGGTACGGCATGTTGCGCCCTCGCCTGCTGTCGGCGCTTCGAACAATTCTTTGTCCGGGCACGCCTGCTGCATTTTGTAGAAAATGCCGCGGTCGGTCGCGACGATCAACTGCTTGTTCGGCAGTGTTTGCGCCGCGGCAATCAACTGGCTGGTAGAACCGACTGCATCGGCTAAATCCACAATCGCTTGTGGTGACTCAGGATGAACCAGTACCGCAGCATCCGGGTAAAGCGCCTTCATGCGGGTCAGGGCTTGAGTTTTAAACTCGTCATGCACGATACACGCGCCCTGCCAGCACAATACATCAGCACCCGTTTGCTTCTGGACGTAGTTCCCCAAATGGCGGTCCGGCGCCCAGATGATTTTCTCGCCCAGACTGTCCAGATGTTCAATTAATTCAACTGCAATACTGGAAGTCACAACCCAATCCGCACGCGCTTTTACCGCTGCGGAAGTATTAGCATAGACCACCACTGTGCGATCGGGGTGTTGATCGCAGAAGGCGTTGAACTCTTCGATTGGGCAGCCGAGATCCAAAGAGCACTCCGCATTCAGCGTTGGCATCAGAACGGTCTTTTCCGGGCTCAGAATTTTCGAGGTTTCGCCCATAAAACGCACGCCTGCCACCAGGAGCGTGGTTGCGGGATGATTTGCCCCAAAACGCGCCATCTCGAGAGAATCAGAAATACAGCCGCCAGTCTCCTCCGCCAGAGCCTGAATTTCAGGGTCGGTGTAGTAGTGAGCCACCATGACAGCATTCCGCTCTTTCAGCAGACGCTTGATTTTCTCGCGGTAAAATTGCTTTTCGTCCGCGCTCAAAGGCTGTGGCTTAGGTGGGAAGGGATAAATCGCGGCTTCTGGATCGAACATTACGCTCATAGTGCTTTCTCGTTTGACTGACTTAACCAAATTAGCGCTTTTCTGCTAAAGACCGACCAGAAATGGCTAAGGTTGTTTTGTATGCTAAACAAGATAGCGAATTATGGCGGGATTGTCGTGAGGAATTTGAATCTTCAGAAACAACTAAGGCGCCGTAAAGGCGCCTTAGTCTAAATTTGGTGGGGCGTGCAGGATTCGAACCTGCGACCAATTGATTAAAAGTCAACTGCTCTACCAACTGAGCTAACGCCCCGCTATGCGGTTTACTGCTTCTTCACATACTTACTACATCGAAATTGGTGGGGCGTGCAGGATTCGAACCTGCGACCAATTGATTAAAAGTCAACTGCTCTACCAACTGAGCTAACGCCCCGAATGGTGGGTGATGACGGGCTCGAACCGCCGACCCCCTCCGTGTAAA
The DNA here is from genome assembly GCF_003818135.1 of Buttiauxella warmboldiae. Taxonomy (GTDB): domain Bacteria; phylum Pseudomonadota; class Gammaproteobacteria; order Enterobacterales; family Enterobacteriaceae; genus Buttiauxella; species Buttiauxella warmboldiae. The sequence continues at coordinate 35,954 of NZ_RPOH01000009.1, forward strand.
GGAGGTGCTCTACCAACTGAGCTAATCACCCAAACTTCGGTACTGCTATAAACACGACTCACTTACTTCGCACTACATCATAATTGGTGGGGCGTGCAGGATTCGAACCTGCGACCAATTGATTAAAAGTCAACTGCTCTACCAACTGAGCTAACGCCCCGCAATGCGGTTTACTGCTTCTTCAAACACGTACTACATCGAAATTGGTGGGGCGTGCAGGATAATGACTCGTCTCATCCTGAGACTCGCCCTCCGGGCCGCCACAAATGGCGTTCAAAATCGTTCCCGACGATTTTGTCGAACCTGCTACAGGTTCAAACCCTACACGTTCACTTTCTTCGTACTACATCGAAATTGGTGGGGCGTGCAGGATTCGAACCTGCGACCAATTGATTAAAAGTCAACTGCTCTACCAACTGAGCTAACGCCCCAATTTCGCGTCACTTTGGGTTTGTTTGATATCCCCTGGCAACGGCGGCATATATTACTGATTTAAGATTTTGACGCAACAAGAATTTCGATCAAGATCACCTAATGGCTTGCATTTCGTTCGACCCGGCCAGAAAAGCAGCAATATCTGGTCAGGCCGCACTCATTACATGGCATTCAGACGTTTTTGCGCCTGCTTTGCGCCATCGGTATTCGGGAATTGTTTGATCACCTGTTGATACACGGCTTTCGCTTTTGCGCTATCGCCTTTGTCCTGCATGATCACACCGACTTTAAACATAGCATCCGGGGCTTTAGGTGATTTTGGGTAGTTTTTCACCACCGAGGCAAAATAAAATGCCGCATCATCCTTTTTCCCCTTGTTGTAATTCAACTGACCCAGCCAGTAATTGGCATTTGGCTGATAGGTTGAATCCGGGTACTTCTTAACAAAGCTCTGAAATGCAGCGATGGCTTCGTCCTGACGGGACTTATCCTGCACCATAGCAATAGCAGCATTGTAGTCGCTGTTGGCATCGCCTCCCTGCACTGGGGCCGCCGGAGTGCTGGCTGACGCACCAGCATCAGGTGCTGCTGTCGCAGCAGCACCCTGATCGGTTACACCCGCAGCTTGCCCTGCAGCAGCGCCGCTACCGAGGCTGTCTATCTGCAATAAAACTTGCTTCTGGCGCTCAACAACCTGATTCAGTTGATATTGGTTTTCCTGAATCTGGCCGCGCAGGGAATCAATATCACGTTGGTTATCAGCGAGTTGTTGTTGGAGTTGGGTTAAGAGTTGACTGTGAGCGTTGGAAATACGCTCGAGTTGGGTGACACGGTCTTCGACCGAGCCTGAGCCGACACTACTGATTGGCGCCTGAGCAGTAGCGGCCCAGGGGGCCGCTATGCCAACCAGTAACGACAGACTCAACAAGTGATGTCTGAGGTTACTGTTCATACTGTTCTCTTAGTAAACCAGAACGGCACGACGGTTTTTAGCGTAAGCCGCTTCGTCATGACCCAGAACGGCTGGTTTTTCTTTACCGTAAGAAACGATGGAGATCTGGTCTGCAGAAACGCCTTTACCCTGCAGGTACATCTTAACTGCGCTCGCACGACGCTCACCCAGGGAAATGTTGTATTCCGGAGTACCACGTTCGTCCGCATGACCTTCTACAGTCACTTTGTAAGATGGGTTGCTACGCAGGAAGTTAGCGTGCGCATCCAGCATGGCAGCGAATTCAGAAGAAACATCATATTTGTCCAGACCGAAGTAGACGATGTTGTTCTGCTGCAGCTGTTGCATCTGCAGGCGAGCCTGTTCTTCAGATGACATGTTGCCATTGCTACCGTTAGCGTCCATACCAGTGCCGGCGCCCAGCATACCTTCGCCGCTCTCGTTGTTGGCGCTCTTGTTAGAACTACACGCAGCGATTGCCATAACAGGCAGTGCCAGCATCAGCCCTTTCAGCACTTTGTTCAGTTGCATTTCTTTGATCCTTTAGATTTTATTATCACAGATACGGCGACCAGGCAGGGAATTTAACCTGACCATCGGTTGCCGGAAGACGCGCTTTGAAACGCCCATCTGTTGAGACCAGATTCAGCACAGATCCCATCCCCTGAGAAGAGCTGTAGATTACCATCGTGCCGTTAGGTGCCAGACTTGGCGTTTCATCCAGGAACGTTGACGATAAAGTTTGTACGCCACCCGCTACCAGATCCTGTTTGGCGATATGCTGTTGCCCACCGTTGGAGCTCACCATCACCATAAACTTGCCGTCGGTACTCACATCCGCATCCTGGTTCTGAGAACCTTCCCAGGAGATACGTTGCGGAGCGCCGCCATTGACATTCACTTTATAAATCTGTGGACGACCGGCCTGATCGGAAGTGTAAGCCAGGTTCTGGCTATCCGGGAACCAGGTAGGTTCAGTATTGTTGCTACGACCATCAGTCACCTGACGAATCTGACCCGAGCCAATGTCCATCACATACAGGTTCAGGCTACCGGTTTTCGACAATGCGAAGGCCAGCTTGCTGCCGTCTGGAGAGAAGGTCGGCGCACCGTTATGACGTGGGAAAGAAGCAACCTGACGCACCGCGCCATTCGCCAGCGTCTGGATAACCAGCGCTGAACGACCGCTTTCAAACGTCACATAAGCCACTTTGCTACCGTCTGGAGACCAGGCCGGTGACATCAACGGCTGCGGAGAACGGTGAACCACAAACTGGTTGTAGCCATCATAATCGGACACGCGCAGCTCATACGGGAACTGGCCGCCGTTGGTCTGCACCACGTAGGCGATACGAGTACGGAACGCGCCTTTGATACCTGTCAGCTTTTCAAACACTTCGTCGCTGGCGGTATGACCGGCATAGCGCAGCCACTGTTTGTTCACTTTGTAGGAATTTTGCGCCAGCACAGTACCTGGGGCGCCAGAAGTATCCACCAGTTGGTAAGCCACGGTATAGCTGCCGTCACCATTTGGTGTGACCTGGCCTACAACAACGGCATCAATACCCAATGCGGTCCACGCGGCCGGCTGCACTTCCTGAGCGGAGCCAGGCTGCTGCGGTAAACGCGAACGATCCAATGGATTGAATTTGCCACTGTTCCGTAAATCAGCGGCAACGATGCCACCAATATCTTCCGGTGCTGCACCCGGGCCTGCCCATTTGAACGGCGCCACACCAATCGGACGTGCTGAATCCACCCCTTGGGTGATTTCAATACGAACTTCTGCGTGCAGCACGGCTGCCCACAGCATCAAGAAACTTAATGCAACTCGAAATGCCTGCTTCATCATATCTCCCTTATCTGGACCCAAAGCCCACGATAATTTAGCAGAATGTTAACAAACTCAAATACACAAAACTACCAAAACCCTGTGACTCAGCCTGGTTAGTTTTCCCCACTTTCGCGAGGAAATTTCACTATGGCTTAAAGTCGATAGGCGCGTTTTTGAAAACTTCATAAACGTCCTGGCTTGGCGGCTTCGGAATCTTCGCCAGACGCGCTGCCGCGATGGCAGCCTGACACAGAGCCGGGTCGCCACCTTCTGATTTGATATCAAGCAGTAAACCGTCAGGAGCCAGTTTTATGCGCAATGTGCAGGTCTTGCCACTAAAGGCAGGGTCCTGATAAAACTTACTTTCAATTGCGGCTTTTATCTGACCTGCGTAACCACTGATTTCGGCACCAGAAGCGCCATTATTTTTATTATTCCCTTTCCCTGCCGCAGCTGCGCTATTACCTTTCGCCCCTGCGCCAGTTTTCGGTGCATTCTTACCGTCGCTCAGGTCGCCAAACAGATCGTCAACGCCCTGGGCTGCGGCTTTATCAGCTGCCGCTTTTTCTGCAGCAGCCTTTTTCTTCGCATCCGCAGCCGCTTTTTTATCAGCGGCTGCTTTTGCCGCAGCAGCCTTATCGGCAGCCGCTTTTTCAGAGGCTGCTTTTTCTGCGGCTACAGCTTGCGCAGCGGCTTTTTTCTCTGCCTCTGCAGCCTTTTTGGCCGCTTCAGCCGCAGCTTTCTTCTCAGCTTCCTGCTGCGCTTTTTTAGCCGCTACGGCAGCTTCTTCCACAGCTTTTTTCTGTGCGTCAGCCGCCGCTTTCTTCGCAGCTTCTTCCGCAGCCTTCGCCTGCGCATCAGCTTGTGCTTTAGCCTCCGCTTTGGCTTTCGCCGCTGCCGCTTCGGCCTGCTTCTGCTGCTCTTGCGCTTCTTTAGCCGCTTGCTGCGCCTGTTTTTGCTGTTCTGCCTGCTGCTTCACTTGTTCCTGCGCTTCCAGGCGTTCTTTCTCCAGCTGTTTCAGGCGCTGTTGTTCAGCCGCCTGTTTTTCCTGAAGCTCTTCCGCCTGTTGTTGCGCTTGTTTCTCGCGAAGCTCAGCCGCACGTTTACTGCTCGCCTGCTGTTGTTGCTGGCGATTGTACTGCTGCACAACCGCACCTGGGTCGACCATGACCGCGTCAATAGCCGAACCCCCACCGCCACCAGCACTGGCGTCGATGTGCTCGTCAAACGAACTCCAAATCAGGACTGCAATCAAAATGATATGCAGGATCACTGAGACGATTATCGCACGCTTGAGCTTATCGTTTTCTATGGTTGCCTTTGACACTATCGGTTCCCAAATATAGCTATCACGAGGTAGATCAGATTGGCTGCGTCATCAGACCGACGGATTTCACACCTGCGCTATGCAGCAGGTTAAGTGCTTTGATAATCTCCTCATAAGGAACATCTTTAGCACCACCGATCAAAAAGACCGTTTTCGGATTTGCCTGCAAACGACGCTGCGCTTCCGCAACAACTTGTTCAGACGGCAACTGCTCCAGACGGTCCTTCTCAACCACCACGCTGTATTGCCCTACCCCGGACACTTCAATAATGACCGGCGGTTCATCGTTATTGCTTACGGTTTGCGAATCGGTCGCATCCGGCAAATCAACCTCAACGCTCTGCGTGATGATCGGCGCGGTTGCCATAAAAATAAGCAACAGCACCAACAGCACGTCCAGTAGAGGAACGATGTTAATTTCTGATTTTAATTCCCGACGACCACGTCCACGTCTGGCCATGACTTACCCCTTACTGCTTATCGCTGCTGGTAAAAGCCTGACGGTGCAGGATAGCCGTGAACTCTTCCATGAAGTTGTCGTAATTCAATTCCAGTTTGTTCACACGTTGGTTGAGGCGGTTATACGCCATAACCGCAGGAATTGCAGCGAACAGACCGATTGCCGTGGCAATCAGTGCTTCTGCGATACCCGGTGCCACCATCTGCAATGTCGCTTGTTTTACCGCACCGAGTGCAATAAAAGCGTGCATGATCCCCCAAACTGTACCAAACAGACCAATATATGGGCTGATGGAACCGACCGTTCCGAGGAATGGAATATGGGTTTCCAGGGTTTCCAGCTCCCGGCTCATGGAAATACGCATGGCGCGGGAAGCCCCTTCCACTACCGCCTCAGGCGCATGCGTGTTCGCACGATGCAGACGGGCAAACTCTTTGAAGCCCGAATAGAAAATCTGTTCAGAGCCGGAAAGACTGTCACGGCGGCCCTGGCTTTCCTGATAGAGACGGGACAATTCAATGCCCGACCAGAACTTATCTTCAAACGCTTCTGCTTCACGAGTGGCAGCATTGAGGATTCGCGTTCGCTGAATAATGATTGCCCATGATGCAATGGAAAAACCAATCAAAATCAACATGATAAATTTGACCAGAAGGCTTGCCTTCAGGAACAAATCAAGGATATTCATGTCAGTCACTGCTTGAACTCCGCGACAATAGACTTGGGAAGCGCACGAGGCTTCATTAGGTGTGGATCAACACAGACGATCAGAACCTCAGCTTCGTTGAGAACCTGATTATCGGCATTGACGATTCGCTGTGTAAATACCATAGAGGTACCACGCATCGATGTAATTTCACTTTGGATTTCGAGTAAATCGTCGAGTCTGGCCGGCGCCAGATAATCCACCGTCATTCTGCGAACAACAAAGGCGACGCGCTGTGCCAACAAATTTTGCTGACTGAAGTTGTGATGGCGCAACATCTCTGTGCGTGCTCTTTCATAAAAAGCAACATAACTGGCGTGGTATACCACACCACCGGCGTCAGTATCTTCATAGTAGACACGAACCGGCCATCGAAACAGCGTTGTACTCACAGGACATCCCGGTAATGCAATTAAACGTTGCTACTATACGCAAGAGGATGGGGGTTGGGAATGGGTTGCATTAAACGTTAGGTAAATATTTATGGGCTTGTTAAAGCCCATAAAATCTGTGTAAAAAACTTCGCGGTTAAAGAAGCATCAGAAGAAAAAAATAGCCAGTCCTGCCAGCAGGACTAATAGCGCAGGCAACGGACTAAAAACGCCCTGCCACAGCACTTTACGTGGACGAAAGCCCACGCCGTGTATCACACCGGTACACACAGCCCACATCAACAAAAAACCATGCCATATTGCCAGCTCACTGGTTTTTGCCGCAAAGCGGGACGGGTCCCAAAAGATACACCCGGCAAGTATTAGTGCCATGATCAAGGAAAGAGCCCTTAAAGGGCTCTTATCCATTACCGCATACAGCTTTGCGATAATTGCTTCCATTAAATATCTTCTTTACCGGCTTTGGCAGCTTCTACGTGCTCAAGTGCCAGGGCGGTAATGATGCCAAATGCACAGGCAAGAAGCGTCCCCAGAATCCATGCAAAGTACCACATAATCAGCTCCTTACTTAGTACAGAGAGTGGGTGTTGCTTTCAATGTGTTCTTTAGTGATTCGACCGAACATCTTCCAGTAACACCAGGTGGTGTAGATAAGAATAATCGGTACGAACACCGCAGCTACATAGGTCATCACGTTCAGCGTCAGCTGGCTGGATGTCGCATCCCACATGGTCAGGCTCGCGTTCAGCATGGTGCTGGAAGGCATCACGAACGGGAACAGCGCCACACCGGCAGTCAGAATCACACAGGCCAGCGTCAGTGAGGAGAAGACAAATGCCATGGCCCCTTTTTCCAGACGTGACATCAGCACCGTCAGCAGCGGCAGCACCACACCCAGCGCCGGGATAAGCCACAGAATTGGCATCGCGTTGAAGTTCACCATCCAGGCGCCTGCCTGACGAGCCACTTCTTTGGTCAGCGGGTTAGAAGCTGCATGGTGATTCAATTCTGAAGTCACAACGTAGCCATCGATACCGTAAATCACCCAAACGCCAGCCAGCGCGAAGCACACCATCATCACCAGCGCTGCAATTTGTGCCGCAGCTTTGGCGCGCAGATGCAGTTCACCCACCGTACGCATTTGCAGGTAAGTTGCCCCCTGAGCGAGGATCATAGAAACGCTCACGATACCCGCCAACAGGCCAAACGGATTGAGCAACTGGAAGAAGTTACCGGTGTAGTACAGACGCAGATACTCATCAACGTGGAACGGTACACCCTGCAGCAGGTTGCCAAACGCCACACCAATAACCAACGGCGGCACAAAGCTGCCGATGAAAATGCCCCAGTCCCACATGTTACGCCAGCGCATGTCTTCAATCTTCGAACGGTAGTCGAAACCTACCGGACGGAAGAACAAGGAAGCCAGCACCAGGATCATCGCCACATAGAAGCCGGAGAACGCAGCGGCATAAACCATCGGCCAGGCAGCAAACAACGCGCCGCCCGCCGTGATAAGCCATACCTGGTTACCATCCCAGTGCGGGGCGATGGAGTTCACCATAATGCGGCGTTCAACGTCAGACTTGCCAATGATGCGTGACAGCATGCCCACGCCCATATCAAAGCCATCGGTAACGGCAAAACCAATCAGCAGAATGCCAACCAGCAGCCACCAGATAAAACGCAATACTTCATAATCGATCATTTGACGACTCCTGTCTTAGCGTGCCGGCTGAGAGGTCACATTGGACTGCTCAAAGTGATAGCGACCTGTTTTCAGACTGCTCGGCCCAAGGCGAGCAAATTTGAACATCAGGAACAGTTCCGCCACCATAAACAGCGTGTAAAGGCCGCAAATCAGCACCATGGAGAAGATCAGATCGCCCACGGTCAGCGAGGAGTTAGCCACCGCAGTTGGCAATACCTCGCCAACGGCCCATGGCTGACGACCGTATTCGGCAACAAACCAGCCGGATTCAATCGCAATCCACGGCAGCGGGATACCATAGAGCGCCGCACGCAACAGCCATTTTTTCGAGCCGATGGCATTACGCGTCACGGTCCAGAACGAAACCGCAATGATAAACAGCATCAGGAAGCCACAGCCCACCATGATACGGAAAGCAAAGTACAGCGGAGCTACGCGTGGAATAGAATCTTTGGTTGCTTGCTGAATTTGCGCTTCCGTAGCGTCAGCGACGTTCGGGGTATAGCGTTTAAGCAACAAACCGTAACCCAGGTCTTTCTTGATGGCGTTAAAGTCATCGCGAACCGCCTGGTCGTTAGAACCTGCGCGTAGCTGTTCCAGCAGGCTGTAGGCCTTCATCCCGTTACGAATACGTTCTTCATGCTGCACCATCAGATCTTTCAGACCGATAACGGGCGTATCTACCGAACGGGTAGCAATGATGCCCAGCGCATACGGAATTTGAATCGCAAAATGATTCTCTTGCTTGTCCTGATCCGGGATACCAAACAGCGTAAACGAGGCCGGAGCCGGTTGGGTTTCCCACTCGGCTTCAATGGCGGCCAGCTTGGTTTTCTGCACGTCACCCATTTCGTAGCCGGACTCATCGCCCAGCACGATAACAGACAGGATTGCCGCCATACCAAAGCTCGCTGCGATGGCGAATGAACGTTTGGCAAATGCGACGTCACGGCCTTTAAGCAGATAGTAAGAGCTCACACCGAGGATAAACATCGCGCCACACACATAGCCAGAAGCCACTGTGTGAACGAATTTCACCTGCGCAACCGGGTTCAGCACCAGCTCGGAGAAGCTGACCATCTCCATACGCATGGTTTCGAAGTTAAAGTCGGAAGCAATCGGGTTCTGCATCCAGCCGTTCGCCACCAGAATCCACAGCGCGGAAAGGTTGGAGCCAAGCGCCACCAGCCAGGTTACCGCCATGTGTTGGACTTTGCCGAGGCGATCCCAACCGAAGAAGAACAGACCCACGAAGGTGGATTCAAGGAAGAATGCCATCAGGCCTTCAATGGCCAGAGGGGCACCAAAAATATCACCCACGTAGTGCGAGTAATAAGACCAGTTTGTGCCGAACTGGAACTCCATAGTTAAACCGGTGGCCACGCCCAAAGCAAAGTTGATACCAAACAACTTGCCCCAGAACTTGGTCATATCTTTATAAATTTGCTTACCTGACAGCACGTACACCGTTTCCATAATAGCCAACAGGAACGCCATACCGAGCGTTAGTGGCACAAACAGAAAGTGGTACATCGCGGTCAAGGCAAACTGTAAGCGCGACAGTTCGACAATATCAAACATCTTGACTCCTTGCTCTTCGCATGAAGACTCCGACCATGGTTCACCCACGGGTAAACCACAACGCATGCCTTAATACAAAAACATTCGCTTCCAGACTTCATCCCTTCGTCATTTCATTTACATGTAACGAAGAAAGGTGAAAGGTTACAAACACGTTAAAAAAACCAAAAAATAATCCGCAAATATATTACCCTGCAATTTCCCCACAATAAACAGGTAATTGCTTAGAGATATTTACGTTTCTCGACAGTGATCAATTTATAGCGAAAATACCGCTTTACCGCCATCTTGATCTGCAACAATTTACGCAATTAAGCACACTGCTTGCTAATTTTAAATATTGATCTAGCGCAATTTATTCGCTTGCTGTTAATTTAGTTTATCGTTACGGATAAAAGTGAATGGATTGTTATCAATCATGACTCCAGGTAAAGATTGCGTTAATAAAAACATTACCTGGAGAAAAAACTATCTTCTGGCGATAAATAAAAAAATAAACGCCCGTCCAGTAGTGACCGCAGCTTTTAAATAAATCCTTATTTTTTGCATGGTAATTGACACTATATGCCTGACTAAAAAACAGAAGGGCCACGTTTTACGTGGCCCTGAAGTAGAGGATTAAAACAATAACGTTATTTTGAACGATCTATTGCCAGGTTAAAAGTGCGTGACTGGCAAGGTTTTAGCTGAGCAAACTGCCCTGTACTTGCTGAGGGCTGTAACAGCGATTGTTCATCCATTCCCGTCTCATGCCAGTCAACCACAGGCAGCGAACAAACCACGGCTCCTTCGCTGGACTGCTGCTCATCAGGGTTAAAGAGGCGAATAATTAATGCATCGCGGTCTTCCGCTTTTTTAAGCACGCTGAGCGCACATCCCGTTGCAGGCAGCGTAAGCAAACTAAATGTGCCCGGCGTTATAAAATCAGCTCTGTTCAGCTTCATCGCATCAAACGGAATTTTATTGTAACACTGAACCGGCGTTAGCCATGCGCGCGCATGTTGAGCAATATTCGCCGTAGTGGGTGAGCCGCTAAATGCCATCAGGCTAAAACGGCAGCTCAGCTTTCCGCGGAGCTGGGAATCAGGAGTAGGTAATTTGATGCCGGATGGGCGCCCCGGGCGTAACACCAGCTCTTCTTTGCCCAGAACCCCCACCGAACGGAATAGCGTCAACGCGAAGGTGTCTTTTTTCTCACCGATGATTTCAAACTCGCGCAGCCCTTCGGTAAACAGCGCCATGCCTTTCTTACCATCATGTAACGCGGCGTAGTTCAGTAGATTCCATACCGGGATCGGCGCTTCTTTCCAACCCTCTTCCTGCCAGTTTTCCATCGCCGTGTCATCAACCGGGCGTGTAATAGTGCCGAACTGGTTATCAGCCAAAACGGTTTTAGACGCGAACGGAGTAGGAATCAGCACGCGCACCCGGTGGTCGTCGGCCTGGTTGTCGAGTTGCATTTCGATATCAATGCGGCGGCTATGGTGGGCAAGCGTGATATGGCATGCTACGTCCAGATACCCGCCAGTCTGGCGCTCCGCGCGCTGTTGCAAATTTTCCGGTAATGCCATACGCAGTTTCAGCAAAGCCGTACTTTGCCAGGCTTCGCGTTTCACTTCACAAACATGCGCGCTGGCGGTCGAGTAAATCAGCCATTCGGCTTTGGCAGGTGAATAGTCATATTCATCGCCATCATCCGACCCATCTTCCAGTTGCAGAACCTGGTCGTAGGTCAGGCCGCTTTGCTTATCAGTGATATGCAGCGTGCCATTCTGGTTCAGCGCGATACGGTAGAAATTGTTTTCCAATAAAGCTTCTGTGCTTTCCGCTGCGCTGCGCTGAACCCCTGGTTTTTTCCCTTCCACATACAGCGTGCAATAACCCATCGCTGGCAGTACCTGGCTGAGCTGAATATCATATTCCATAAACGGATCGTAATTGCCGTAATGCACAATTTGCCTGTCGATCAGCCCCGGATCGATTTCACGTGCTTCACGAATGAAATATTCCACTTCATTGCCCTGCTCATCTTTAAGCGAAAACTGGCCGGCACGAATACGTATAGTGGTGTTGATGACCTCTTCACGCGGGTAAGGCATCATGTTGAAAAAGGTCAGCTTATCCGCGGTGGTAGAGGGCATATTGTCGACAATTTTGCGCATGTAGAATCGAATCAGGTTTTCCGCCATGTCGTCTGCCAGCACAAAACGGGTCATGATTTCCTGGTGAACCTTATCGCTACAGCAGCAGCCGATACTGTCGTGTGCATGATTTTTCAGGATCTCTTTCCACATTTTTTCCAGCAAGCCGTGGTGATATTCAAAGCCTAGCGACCACGCGATAGAGGCCAGCGGCTCGAGAATATTGACGATTTTGTTCTCAATCTGCGCGTGAGCAATTTTAATGTCCATGCGCGTCGAGCTGATGGTGCGGTGCACACGCATGTACTTGCCATCGACAAACTCGCCTTTTAGCGTGGCAAGTTTGTCGCGTAATGCTTCAATCTTCTCGAACACTTCTTCGTAGCGGCTCATGACAAACTCACGCTGCGGGTATATTTCACGCAGCTTGTCGATGACCGCAAAGATATTTTGCTGCAGCGGCATCTGGTCATGGCCGTTTGGCAGTAAGATTTCCTGCGTTGCGGAGGCCTTTTCCAGCACCTCAAAATAGCTGTCGAGGCGCTTACGTAAGCCCGCTTCGTCTGCTGGCAAATATTTACCAATCGCATAACCCAGCGGCAGCACCTGGGCTGTCACTTCGCTGCCATCGTTGCTTTGCCATAAAAATTCCGTTCGGTCAGTGCCGTGGCGTTCGGAACAACCCCGCCAGAACATTGCGCGCTTGATTCCAAAACCGTTAAAGATATGCGGCAATTGCGCAGACATTCCAAACGAGTCCGGCAGATAGCCGATTTTCATCGGCTCGCCAAACGCCAGGCAGTCGCGCATTCCGTACATCAGGTTACGAACGATGGATTCGCCAGAAACAATAGTGGTGTCGGTTTGCGTATACCACGGGCCGATAATCAGCTTGCCCGCTGCCACCAGCGCTTTTACTCGCGGCTTATTTTCCGGCTTAATCGCAAAGTAATCTTCCAGCACTGCGGTTTGCCCATCAAGCACATAATATTGATATTCAGCATCACACTCAAGGCGTGTCAGAATCTCCTCCATGTTATTAATCAACAGGATGCGTGATTCTTCAGTCGTGAAATACCATTCACGGTCCCAATGCATATGGGGAGTTATATGAACACGAGATACAGCTTTCATTCTTGTCTGCCTTAACGTCTGAGTGATTACGATAAAACGCTGTCAGGGGAGTATTTGCCCTGCTTAACCGCATGCCTACGCCACAAAATCAGCACCAGGGTTGAAATAGCGGTGCCAATCAACGCCGCCCCAAACCAGGCCGCCGCCGCCGTCATGCCGCTATGGTCGCCAGGATGCAGCAAGAACAGAGAGAAAATGCCTGCGCCCGGCGTTGATAACCCAATATTCATTGCCCCAACCATCGCACCAGTCACCACCGATCCCACCAGGAAAGAGCCAATCACACGGATCGGATCTTCAATCGCCATTGGGATCGCCCCTTCGGTGATCCCCGCAAGTCCGAGTAGCCAGGTCGATTTTCCCGTTTCAATTTCGAAGTCTTTAAACAAACGAGGCGCCATCAGCGTCGAAGCCGTTACGGTAAAAGCGGAAACCATTTTAACGGAAGCAAAAATGGCATAAGGCCCGTATACGCCGTTTGCCATCGCCCCCAGGCAAAATGCGTAGGAGGCTTTATTCACCGGTCCGCCGAGATCGAAGGAACACATAAAGCCGAGAATGGCGCCCAGCAGCAATGCATTGCTACCGGATAACCCATTAAGCCAGTGGGTTAATGAGGTATTGAGCCACGCAACAGGTTCGCCGACCACGAACAGCATCAGGCTGCCTGCGACCAGCGTACCAATCACCGGATAAAGATAGAACGTCAGGAAACCATTGAAGTTTGCACTCAGGCGGATGTGCTGTTTTACCCAGCGCATCAGGTAACCCGCAATTAATCCTCCGACCACGCCGCCCAGAAAACCCGAACCGATCATGTTGGCGGCAAGCCCTGCGGCGAACCCCGGGCCGAGAGCGGGTTTATCCGCCAGAGAATAAGCGGTATAGGCTGCAAGGACCGGCACCATCAATGTGCCCAGCATGCCTCCACCAAGTTTGCGGTACATCCACAGCCAGGAGTTTTCGAGATCAAACAAATGCTGCAGGCCGAAAATCTGCGCCAGCAAAACGGCTACGGCTAACACGGTACCGCCCGCGACAATCAACGGAACGGCGAAGGAAATCCCACTCAGCAGTGCCTGCTTTAATTCTGTTTTAACACTGGGTTTAGCCGCAGGCGCGTCCTGTTGCTGCACCCGCTCTTCCGTCAGAGGTTTCAGAGCCAGAGCCTGCTGCAAAATACGCTCGGCGTGTTTGATGGGTTCAGCAACCGGCGTAGTGATGGACGGGATGCCTTTGAATCTTTCGATTTCTTTAATCGCGACTTCTGCCGCAAAAATACAGGCGTGCGCCTGGTTAATCTGAGCGGCGGTCAAACGCCCTTCAACCCCGTTTGCCCCCTGCTTTTCAACGTAAACATTAATACCGAGTTTGCGTCCGGCTTTTTCCAGATACTCAGCGGCCATATAGGTATGCGCAATGCCAGCCGGACAGGCCGTTACGCAAACGATAGTAGGACGCGTGAGATCTTCCTGGGCGGCAACACTTTCCGGCTCGCGATTCAGCAGCGACATAAATTCGTCAACAGTTCTGGCCCGCATCACTTTTTCACGCACTTCATCATCCACCAGAGCCGTGGTTAGCGAAGTCAGGAGCTGCATATGCGTAGAGCCGGCTTCCCCTTCAGGGATTGCCAGCAAGAAAATCATCTGTACTGCCTCCGGCCCGTCGACCCCTTCCCAGTCAATCGGAGTGGTAAGCGTTGCGGCTGCGAATGCCGCTTCTTTTACGGCGTTGGTTTTGCCGTGTGGTACGGCCAGCCCTTCGCCCAGCGCGGTTGGTCCCTGTGCTTCACGAGCAAAAACCTCCGCCAGAAATTGTTCCAGATTATGTAATTTTCCAAGAGCCGCAAGTTGCTGCGCCATCGCGTTTATTGCTTCATCACGACTAACGAACGTCGTTTGTAGCGTTAGCAAATCAGGATGCGTTAAAGCCGTCAGGTTCATCATTCCCTCGTCAGGAGTCGGTGCTGGTTGCCGGAAGTTTACACAGTAAAACAATACCTTTATGTGATCAATTTCACCTTAATCCATATTTGTATTTAATTTGTATTAATACTTATCTGTTAACAGCGATGATGAATAGCGCTATTATCTGCCCATGATGACTAACGTTCTCAGAGGAGTGCGTGGTGGGGAAAAAACCAATGTATCGCCAGATAGCCGATGCTATCCGTCAACAGATTGAAAGCGGCGAGCTGAAACCGGGTGACGCACTACCGACCGAATCTACGCTTCAGGCTCAGTTTTCCGTAAGTCGGGTCACGGTTCGCCAGGCGCTAAAGCAGCTGACTGAACAGCAAATCATTGAGAGCATTCAAGGCAGCGGTTCTTACGTCAAAGAAGAAAAGGTTAACTACGATATTTATCAGCTCACCAGCTTGTATGAAAAACTGGCCGATCGTAACGTTGAAACCCATAGCGAAGTACAAGTGTTTGAAGTGACAAAAGCCGATGCGTTGTTGGCAGCCCGGCTGCAGCTCACCATTGATGACAAAGTCTGGCATGTAAAACGCGTGCGTTTTATCAAGCAAAAGCCGGTCACGCTGGAAGAAACCTGGATGCCGCTCACGCTATTTCCCGATCTCACCTGGGAAGTGATGGAAAACTCCAAATATCACTTTATTGAGAAGGTGAAAAAGATGGTTATCGACCGCAGCGAACAAGAAATCATCCCCGTGATGCCGTCAGAAGAGGTAGCGAAAGCGTTGGGAATCGACGCCAGTAAACCCATTCTGGAGAAGGTTTCCTGTGGCTATTTGAAGGATGGACGAGTGTTTGAATTTAGCCGCAATATCTTTAAAAGTGACGATTACAAATTTACGCTGGTGGCGCGGCGTAAGCATTAGCCATAAAAAAGGCCGCTCAAAAGAGCGGCCAACCATGTCGAACAATTATTATTAGTTCTGCTTACTGAGGCAAAATAGCTTTCAGTGCATCACCGATATCAGCCAGGCTGCGAACGGTTTTCACGCCTGCGGCTTCCAGCGCTGCGAATTTCTCATCCGCAGTGCCTTTACCGCCCGCGATGATAGCGCCCGCGTGGCCCATACGCTTGCCTTTCGGCGCGGTCACACCTGCGATGTAGCCCACAACAGGCTTGGTGACGTGGTCTTTGATGTAGGCTGCGGCTTCTTCTTCCGCGCTACCACCGATCTCACCGATCATCACAATAGCTTCAGTTTTCGGATCTTCTTCGAACAGCTTCAGGATATCGATAAAGTTAGATCCCGGGATCGGATCGCCGCCGATGCCTACACAAGTCGACTGGCCCAGACCGATATCTGTGGTCTGCTTAACCGCTTCATAGGTCAGCGTACCAGAACGGGAAACGATGCCCACTTTGCCCGGCAGGTGAATATGGCCCGGCATAATGCCGATTTTGCACTCGCCCGGAGTGATAACGCCCGGGCAGTTTGGCCCAATCATGCGCACGCCGGCTTCGTCCAGTTTCACTTTCACCGTCAGCATATCCAGCGTCGGGATGCCTTCGGTGATGGTGATAATCAGCTTAATGCCTGCATCGATGGCTTCCAGAATGGAATCTTTGCAGAACGGTGCCGGAACGTAGATAACAGATGCGGTAGCGCCCGTTGCTTCTACCGCTTCACGCACGGTATTAAATACTGGCAGGCCGAGATGCTCGGTGCCGCCTTTGCCTGGCGTCACGCCGCCAACCATTTGCGTACCGTAGGCAATCGCCTGCTCGGAGTGGAAAGTCCCCTGGCTGCCGGTAAAGCCCTGGCAAATCACCCTGGTGTTTTTATCGATCAAAATGGACATTATTTCCCCTCCACGGCAGCAACTACCTGCTGTGCTGCATCCGTCAAACTAGTCGCAGCAATAATATTCAGGCCGCTATCAGCCAGTTTCTTCGCACCCAGTTCCGCGTTGTTACCTTCCAGACGGACAACCACCGGAACGTTAACACCGACTTCTGCCACCGCACCGATGATGCCGTCTGCGATCAGGTCGCAGCGCACGATGCCGCCGAAGATGTTAACCAGAACGGCCTTCACTTTGTCGTCGGACAGAATGATTTTGAATGCTTCGGTTACGCGTTCTTTGGTGGCACCGCCGCCCACGTCCAGGAAGTTTGCTGGTTCGCCGCCGTGCAGTTTCACGATGTCCATGGTGCCCATTGCCAGGCCCGCACCGTTTACCATGCAGCCGATGTTGCCATCAAGCGCAACGTAGTTCAGTTCCCACTGAGCAGCCTGAGATTCACGCGCATCTTCCTGGCTTGGGTCACGCATTTCGCGCAGCTCCGGCTGGCGGAACAGCGCGTTGCCGTCAGCGCCCAGTTTGCCGTCGAGGCAGACCAGATCCCCCTGCTTTGTGATCACCAGCGGGTTGATTTCGATCAGCGCCAGGTCGCGCTCAAGGAAGATGTTCGCCAGACCCATAAAGATTTTGGTGAACTGCTGAACCTGCTTACCTTCCAGGCCCAGTTTGAACGCCAGTTCACGGCCCTGATAAGGCATTGGGCCTGACAGCGGATCCAGCGCCACTTTATGGATCAGGTGCGGGGTTTCTTCCGCCACTTTCTCAATTTCTACGCCACCTTCGGTGGACGCCATAAACACGACGCGACGGGAGCTGCGATCGACTACCGCGCCGAGATACAGTTCTTTATCAATGTCCGTCGCCGCTTCCACCAGAATCTGGTGAACCGGCTGGCCATTGGCATCTGTTTGATAGGTGACCAGGCGTTTGCCCAGCCAGTGTTCAGCAAAAGCACGAATATCTTCTTTGCTGTTGACCACTTTCACGCCGCCCGCTTTACCGCGGCCACCGGCATGAACCTGACATTTTACCACCCACGGACCTGCGCCAATTTTAGAGGCTGCTTCTTCCGCTTCACGTGGCGTGGTGCAGGCGTAACCGACGGGAGCCGGTAGGCCATATCGAGCAAACAACTGTTTCGCCTGATACTCGTGTAAGTTCATGAGTTCTATCCATCCTTCAGGGTAATCGTTATAAACCTGTAGGCCGGTGCGCTATTCATGCCAGATGGCGCGCAGCTTTCGGCCTACAGTGCAGGTGAAACCTTACGACTAAACGTCCAGCAGCAGACGAGTAGGATCTTCGAGCAATTCTTTGATTGCTACCAGATAACCGACGGACTCGCGACCATCGATCAGACGGTGATCGTAAGAGAGCGCCAGATACATCATCGGCAGGATCTCAACTTTACCGTCCACCGCCATCGGGCGGTCTTTGATGGCGTGCATACCGAGGATCGCGCTCTGCGGCGGGTTGATGATCGGCGTCGACATCAGGGAGCCAAACACGCCACCGTTAGTGATGGTGAAGTTACCGCCCGTCAGATCTTCAACGGTCAGCTTGCCGTCACGGCCTTTCACGGCCAGTTCTTTAATGCGTTTTTCGATGTCAGCCATACCCAGGGTATCCACATCACGCAGCACTGGCGTCACCAGGCCACGCGGGGTAGAAACCGCGATGCTCACATCGAAATAATTATGGTAAACCACATCTTCGCCATCGATAGAAGCATTCACTTCCGGATAGCGCTTCAGCGCTTCTACTACCGCTTTAATGTAGAAAGACATGAAGCCCAGACGCACGCCGTGGCGTTTCTCGAAAGATTCGCCGTACTGCTTACGCAGTTCCATGATTGGCTTCATGTTCACTTCGTTAAACGTGGTGAGCATGGCGGTGGAGTTTTTCGCTTCCAGCAGACGCTCGGCAACGCGTTTGCGCAGGCGCGTCATCGGCACGCGTTTTTCGCTGCGGCCAGCCAGTGGCGCAACCGCTGCTTTAGTTTCTTCCGGCGCTTTAGCCTGAGCAGGCTGAGCCGCCTTCGCCTGCGTCAGATGCTTATCCACATCTTCACGGGTGATACGGCCACCAACGCCGCTGCCTTTAATGGCGTTGGCATCCAGAGAGTGCTCGGCAATCAGGCGGCGGATCGCCGGGCTGAGCGCGTCATTGCTCTGCTCTTCCAGAGAAGCCTGCTGGCGCTGTGCAGGCGTTGACTCTTTGCTGTCCGCTTTCGCCGTGGTTTCTTTACCGGAGCTGTTGCCTTCACGCAGGCGGCCCAGGATTTGACGAGACGTGACGGTGGTCCCTTCATCTTCCAGCACGGCATCCAGAATGCCATCAGCCGACGCCGGTACTTCCAGTACCACTTTGTCAGTTTCGATTTCCACCAGCACTTCATCACGGGTCACGGTGTCGCCCGGTTTTTTATGCCAGGTGGCAACGGTCGCATCGGCAACGGACTCAGGCAGGTCAGGAACTAGAATATCTACGCTACTCATTTTTTATCCTTTAATTAATCGACGTTCAGCGCGTCATTAACCAGATCTTGCTGCTGTTTCTGGTGAACGGACAAGTACCCTACCGCAGGTGATGCGGAGGCTGGACGACCTGCGTAACGCAGACCCGATCCAAATGGAACTACTTCACGGAAATGGTGCTGGCTGCAATACCATGCGCCCTGGTTAAGCGGCTCTTCCTGGCACCAGACAAAATCATGTACGTGAGCAAAAGGTTTCAACGCTTCCTGCACCGCCTGGTGCGGGAACGGATACAGCTGTTCGATGCGCACAATCGCCACATCTTTTTGATCGTTCTTACGACGCTGTTCCAGCAAATCGTAATAAACCTTACCCGAACACATTACCACGCGTTTCACGCCAGCCGGATCCAGCTCGTCAACTTCGCCAATCGCCGGCAGGAAGGTGCCGTTTGCCAGCTCTTCCATAGTGGAAACCGCCAGCGGATGGCGCAGCAGAGATTTCGGCGACATCACCACCAGCGGACGACGCATACCGCGCAGCGCCTGGCGACGCAGCATGTGGTAAACCTGCGCAGGCGTGGAAGGTACGCAAACCTGCATGTTCTGTTCGGCACACAGCTGGAGGTAACGCTCCAGACGCGCGGAGGAGTGCTCCGGACCCTGGCCTTCGTAACCGTGCGGCAGCAGCATCACCAGGCCACACATACGGCCCCATTTCTGCTCGCCGGAGCTGATGAACTGGTCGATAACCACCTGAGCGCCGTTGGCGAAGTCGCCAAACTGCGCTTCCCAGATAGTCAGGGTGCGAGGCTCCGCAGTGGCATAGCCGTATTCGAATGCCAGTACCGCTTCTTCAGACAGCACCGAGTCCCAGACTTTGAACTCGCCCTGGCTGTTGTGCACGTGTTGCAGCGGCGTGTAAGTCGAACCGTTGGTCTGGTTGTGGATCACAGCGTGACGGTGGAAGAAGGTGCCACGGCCCACGTCTTCACCGGACAGACGCACGGAAACGCCTTCATCCACCAGAGTGGCGTACGCCAGGTTTTCAGCCGCGCCCCAGTCGAATTTCTTCGCGCCGTTCGCCATTTCCTGACGGTCGCTGTAGATTTTCGCCACGCGGGACTGCATTTCAACGCTTTCAGGCGCGCTGCTGATACGTTTAGCCAGCTCCTGCAAACGCTTCACTTCGACCTTATTCGGGTAGCTCTCATCCCACTCGTGGTTGAGGTACGGCGACCAGGTGAAGGAGTGCATGTTCATTGGGCGGTACTCTTTCACCACGCATTCACCGGCATCAAGCGCGTCACGGTAGAGGTTCACCATTTCGGTGGCATCTTCGAGGGTGGCGATTTTTTCCTGCTCCAGACGGTCTGCATAAATCTTACGCGGCGTCGGGTGCTTTTTGATTTTCTGGTACATCACGGGCTGGGTGGCGCTTGGCTCGTCAGCTTCATTATGACCGTGGCGACGGTAGCAAACCAGGTCGATAAATACGTCGCGCTTAAAGGTGTTACGGAAATCCAGCGCCAGGCGAGTGACAAACGCCACCGCTTCCGGGTCATCGGCATTGACGTGGAAAATCGGTGCCATCACCATCTTACCGATATCGGTACAGTACGGCGTGGAACGCGCATCCAGCGGGTTAGAGGTGGTGAAACCAATCTGGTTGTTGATAACGATGCGAACGGTGCCACCCACTTCGTAACCACGCGCTTTAGACATATTCAGGGTTTCCTGAACTACGCCCTGGCCCGCTACCGCGGCGTCACCGTGAATGGTGATTGGCAGAACCTGGTTGCTGCCGGGTTTATCTAAACGATCCAGACGCGCACGCACAGAACCGATAACCACCGGGCTTACGATTTCGAGGTGCGACGGGTTAAACGCCAGCGCCAGGTGAACCAGGCCGCCTTCGGTTTCCACGTCTGATGAGAAGCCCATGTGGTACTTCACATCGCCGGTGCCGAGATGTTCTTTATGCTTACCGGCGAATTCGTCGAACAGTTCCTGCGGTTTCTTGCCGAGTACGTTGATCAACACGTTCAGGCGGCCGCGGTGTGCCATGCCCAGCACCACTTCGCGCGTGCCGCTCTTGCCCGCATGGCGGATCATCTCTTTGAGCATCGGCACCAGTGCATCACCGCCTTCCAGCGAGAAGCGTTTCGCGCCCGGGAATTTCGCCCCCAGGTAACGCTCAAGGCCTTCTGCTGCGGTCAGTTCGCTGAGGAAGCGTTTTTTCTCATCAACGGTAAACGTTGAGTGGCCCACCACCGATTCGATGCGCTGCTGGATCCAGCGTTTTTCTTCGGTGTTGGTGATGTGCATATATTCCGCACCGATTGAACCGCCGTAAGTCTGCTTCAGCGCATCGATCAGGTCAGCAAGCTTCATGGTCTCTTTGCCGCTGGCAAAAGAACCGACGTTGAAGGTTTCCTGAAGATCGGCGTCCGTCAGATTATGGAAGGCTGGATCAAGATCGGGAACCGCGTCCTGCTTCCACAAGCCAAGCGGATCGAGGTTTGCGGCCTGATGGCCACGGAAACGCCAGGCGTTGATCAGCTGCAACACTTTGACTTGCTTAACGTCAGTGTCAGGGTCGGTAATTGCGGTGGAGTAACGTGAGGCATCCTTCGCCAGACGACGGAAATAATCACGTGTTTTGGAATGGAATTGATCCGGTCTGGCCCCGGTTCCAGGTAATTGCTGGAACATTGAGCGCCAGTGCGCATCAACAGAGTCAGGATCGGTTAAGAAGTCTTCATAGAGCTGCTCTATCCAGGACTGGTTTGCACCCGCCAGGTAAGAGGAATCCAGCCAGGCTTTCATTTCGCCGTTCTGCATCGTGATCCCTTAAGCATTTATATGCTTATTTCGCCGTGAATAACTATTGCGTACACAGGTGGTACACATTACCGGGGTTCACAACTACGAGCCTTTTTCCTTTCCAGGCGGCTCGAGAAGGAACCTTTAAAAACTGTCGCAACAGGGCAGTTTTTAAAGGTTTCCTGCAAATTTTCCCCTCTCCCGAAGGAGAGGGAACGAAAAGCTAGGCACTCTTTTGCAGCAGCATCGACTTAATGTGGCCGATGGCTTTCGTCGGGTTCAATCCCTTAGGACAAACACTGACGCAATTCATGATGCTATGGCAGCGGAATACGCTGAAAGCGTCGCTGATCCCGTCAAGACGGCTGGCGGTTTCAGTATCACGGCTGTCAATCAGGAAGCGGTACGCTGCCAGTAAACCTGCCGGGCCGATGAACTTATCCGGGTTCCACCAGAACGACGGGCAGGAGGTCGAGCAGCAGGCGCAAAGGATGCACTCGTACAGACCATCCAGTTTTTCACGTTGCTCAGGTGATTGTAAATGCTCACGAGCAGGTGGATTTTGCCCATTATTCAACAGGTAAGGCTTAATCTTCTCATATTGGGCATAGAATTGTCCCATGTCTACCACCAGATCGCGCACCACCGGCAATCCAGGCAGAGGACGGACGACTATCTTTTGCTTGCCATTCCCCAGGGCGGAGATTGGCGTAATACAGGCCAGACCATTCTTGCCGTTCATGTTCACGCCGTCGGAGCCGCAAACTCCTTCACGGCAGGAGCGACGGAAAGAGAGGGTCGGATCTTTTTCTTTCAGCTGCATCAGCGCGTCAAGCAGCATCATATCGCGCCCTTCTTCCCCTTCCAGGGTGTACTCCTGCATACGCGGAGCATCGTCAACATCCGGGTTGTAGCGATAAATAGAGAATTCGAGTTTCATCACTTTGCTCCGCTATTAATAAGTACGCACTTTCGGTGGGAATGCCGGACGCAGCTTCGGCTGCATGTTCACCTCACGGCGCGTCATGCTTTCCGACTCAGGCAGATACAGGCTGTGGCACAGCCAGTTGGCATCGTCACGGTCCGGATAGTCGAAGCGGCTATGGGCGCCACGGCTTTCGGTGCGGAAGTTAGCGGAAACAGCGGTCGCATAAGCGGTTTCCATCAGGTTATCCAGCTCCAGGCACTCAACGCGCTGGGTGTTGAACTCGCTGGAAGTATCATCCAGGCGGGCGTTTTTCAGGCGTTCGCGGATCTGTTTCAGCTGCTCAAGGCCTTTTGCCATCGCGTCACCTTCACGGAATACCGAGAAGTTGTGCTGCATACATTCCTGAAGTGCTTTACGGATTTGCACCGGATCTTCGCCGTTGCGGTTGCCGTTCCAGCGATTCAGGCGCTCCAGCGCGACATTAATTTCATCTTCGGTCGCGTCACGCAGCTCGCCCTGCTCTGCGATAGACTCCAGCAGATGCAGGCCCGCCGCACGGCCAAACACCACCAGATCCAGCAGCGAGTTGCCGCCCAGGCGGTTAGCGCCGTGAACGGAGACGCAGGCAATTTCCCCCACCGCGAACAGGCCAGGAATCAGCACATCTTCGCCCTGCTCGTTCACCGTTAATGCCTGGCCGGTAACTTTGGTCGGAATACCGCCCATCATATAGTGGCAGGTAGGGATAACCGGAATCGGCTCTTTAACCGGGTCAACGTGTGCAAAGGTACGAGACAGCTCCAGAATGCCCGGCAGACGGGATTCGAGAACTTCTTTACCCAGGTGATCAAGTTTCAGTTTGGCATGTGGACCCCACGGGCCATCGCAGCCGCGGCCTTCGCGGATTTCAATCATGATAGAACGCGCAACCACGTCACGGCCTGCCAGATCTTTCGCGTTTGGCGCATAGCGCTCCATAAAGCGCTCACCGTGCTTGTTCAGCAGATAACCGCCTTCGCCACGGCAACCTTCGGTGACCAGCACACCCGCACCGGCGATACCGGTTGGGTGGAACTGCCACATTTCCATATCTTGTACAGGCACGCCTGCACGCAGCGCCATACCAACACCGTCGCCGGTATTGATATGGGCGTTAGTGGTGGACTGATAAATACGGCCCGCGCCGCCCGTTGCCAGAATGGTCGCTTTCGCTTTGAAGTAAACCACTTCGCCAGTTTCGATGCACAGCGCGGTGGTACCGACCACGGCACCATCGGCATTTTTCACCAGATCCAGCGCGTACCATTCGGAGAAAATGGTAGTTTTGTTTTTCAGGTTTTGTTGGTACAGCGTGTGCAACAATGCGTGACCGGTACGGTCCGCTGCCGCAGCAGTTCGCGCCGCCTGCTCGCCGCCGAAGTTCTTCGACTGGCCGCCAAACGGACGCTGATAAATAGTGCCATCATCAAGGCGGGAGAACGGCAGACCCATGTGCTCCAGCTCAAGAATCGCTTCCGGGCCGGTTTTACACATATATTCAATGGCATCCTGGTCGCCGATGTAATCGGAACCTTTTACCGTGTCATACATATGCCATTCCCAGTTGTCTTCATGGGTATTGCCGAGAGCCACGGTAATGCCACCCTGCGCAGACACGGTATGGGAACGGGTTGGGAAAACTTTCGACAGCAAGGCACAGGTCTGGCCGCTTTGTGAAATCTGCAGTGCGGCGCGCATACCTGCGCCACCTGCACCAATGACGACTGCATCAAATTCTCTGACTGGTAAACTCATTACACACCCCACACCACAACGAATCCATAAATGACGTAAACCAGCAGTGCCACCACAATCACGAGCTGTAGCCCAAGACGCATCGCCACTGGTTTAACGTAGTCGGTCAACACCTGCCACATGCCAATCCAGGCATGGATCAAAATTGAGAACAATGTCAGCAGGGTGAACACTTTGGTGAAGGCGGAGCCGAAGAAACCACTCCAGACCTCGTAGGTTAAATCGCCGGTAACAGCGAAGAACCCAATCATATAGAGGATATACAGGGTAATAACAATGGCGGAGGCACGAACCAGAATATAGTCATGCACACCATTGCGACCTAATGCGGAGGCATTGCTTACCATACGAGGACTCCTGCGAGAAGTGAAAGCACGAAAGTCAATACAAAGGAAATCATCGCGGATCGTTTGCCCGCTATCAGGGTTTCATCCAGCAAACCGGTGTCCATCAGCATATGGCGAATGCCCACCACCACGTGATAAGCCAGCGCGGTGAGGATGCCCCACAGAATGAATTTGGCCAACAAGCCGCTCATGATTGCATGAGCAACGAGGAAGCCTTCCGGAGAGGAGAGTGACTGGCCTAATAACCACAGGAGAATGCCAACAGCCACAAAGGTGATCACGCCGGATACACGGTGGAGGATGGAAGCAATGGCAGTGACGGGGAACCTGATCGTTGAGAGATCAAGATTTACAGGTCTTTGTTTTTTTGCATTTTTTATCATGAATAGCGCCCACATGCTGTTCTTATAGTTTCCTTCCTCCGGGTCTGCAGGCGGGGTCAGACAGCGTGAACTTTCTATAACTGTGCGTCATGCAAAAACAGCTACATCCAGATGCCAAAAAGCTGGCTACAACGCTGGGTGGCGCCCGGTGGCAGGGTATTCCGGAGACCTGGCGGCAGTATAGGCGCTTCACAAATTCATTACAATTAACCTACATATAGTTTGAAGGGTTTTGCTCGGAACAGTGAGCAGGATCACGATAACAACATTATTTTAATTTTTAATCATCTGATTTGACAAAACTTAAACATTATTGTTACAAACGAGGCCGAAAAAGCCGTATAATTCGCAAAAGTTATAGGGTGAACCTTTCACCTGAGAATAAGTTATGTAACAGTGTGATGGTATTGACCCAGTCGATAAGGCCAGTTATTAGTGATACACAGGTTTGAATGATATGGACTGCAAAGGGTCTGATTTGCTGAATTTTCGCCTACGTGGCACCAGTTACCTGCAAGCGCCCATCGCTCTGTACCCTGGCTACACAATCAAAACAGAGCCACGAGCAAATTAAAACGGGTAACGGACACGGTTGTGTTTGAATGCAAATCACGGACCCGCAGTCTGATGAAATAAGGCGCTAAGGAGACCGTAAATGGCTGATAAAAAAGCAACGCTTACCTACAATGGTGATGATGCTCTGGAACTGAATGTGCTAAAAGGCACCCTTGGTCAGGATGTCATTGATATTCGTAGTCTTGGTTCTAAAGGTGTGTTTACTTTTGACCCGGGTTTTACCTCTACCGCATCATGTGAATCAAAAATCACCTTTATCGACGGTGATGAAGGTATCTTACTGCACCGTGGTTTCCCTATCGATCAGCTGGCAACCCACTCCAATTACCTTGAAGTTTGCTACATCCTGCTAAACGGTGAAAAACCGACCCAACAGCAGTACGAAGAGTTCAAAACCATTGTCACCCGCCACACCATGATCCACGAACAAATCACCCGTTTGTTCCACGGTTTCCGTCGTGACTCGCACCCGATGGCGGTGATGTGCGGCGTGACCGGCGCGCTGGCGGCGTTTTATCATGACTCCATGGATGTGAATAACCCGCGCCATCGTGAAATCGCCGCGTTCCGCCTGCTGTCCAAAATGCCGACCATGGCAGCCATGTGTTATAAATATTCCATTGGCCAGCCGTTCGTTTACCCACGTAACGACCTCTCCTACGCCGGTAATTTCCTGAATATGATGTTCTCCACGCCGTGTGAGAAATACGAAGTTAACCCTATTCTGGAACGTGCCATGGACCGTATTTTGATCCTGCACGCCGACCACGAACAAAATGCGTCTACCTCTACGGTGCGTACCGCCGGTTCTTCTGGCGCTAACCCGTTCGCCTGTATCGCCGCGGGCATTGCCTCTTTGTGGGGGCCTGCTCACGGTGGCGCTAACGAAGCCGCACTGAAAATGCTCGAAGAGATCAGCAGCGTTGAGCACATCCCGGAATTCGTGCGTCGTGCGAAAGACAAGAATGACTCTTTCCGCCTGATGGGCTTTGGCCATCGCGTGTACAAAAACTACGACCCGCGCGCCACGGTGATGCGTGAAACCTGCCATGAAGTGCTCAAAGAGCTGAATCTGAAAGATAATAATCTGCTGGAAGTGGCCATGGAGCTTGAGCATATTGCGCTTAACGACCCGTACTTCATCGAGAAGAAACTCTACCCGAACGTGGACTTCTACTCCGGTATCATCCTGAAAGCGATGGGAATTCCATCTTCCATGTTTACCGTTATCTTCGCGATGGCGCGTACCGTGGGCTGGATTGCGCACTGGAACGAAATGCACGACGACGGCATTAAAATTGCCCGTCCACGCCAGCTGTATACCGGCTACGAACAGCGTGATTTCCAGTCTGATTTGAAAAAATAAGTTCGCTTCTGGAAAAAACAAAAACGCGCTGGCTGGCGCGTTTTTTTATGCTTAAAAGTGCTGATTTCCCCGAGATTATGCCTGCGGGGCAGCCGTCAGATTCGTGATATTCACGCCCTGCGGCGTCGAGGTTTGCGTTTCAGCCTGCGGCTGAGCCGTTGGCGCCAGCTCGGTGATTTCCGGCATCTGTATTTCCGGTACCGCTACTGGCTCGGCAGGCGTGGCAGGCGGCATCTGTTCGACCGTCGCGGGAGCTTCAATTTGCTCAGGTATCACCGGAACGGGTTCTGCCGGAATCGATTCTGCCTTCGGTTGCGGAACCGGAGTGGACGCGCGGACGACAAATGTCGGTTTATGGTTGGTCACAGAATAGGTCACGTGGCTGATAACGTCGCGCGCTGTCGATATTTCAACAGGCGAAATGGTGACGCGACCAATCAGCGTACGGGCATAGCCGCCGACTTTATGCTTGCCTTCTGGCAGCTGGACCTCAATCTTCTCACCGGTCCCCAGCATACCGGCGTCCTTACCATCAATGGTGACGTATATTTCGGTGCCATCGTCGGTTTTCGTCGGGATATGCGTCACGGCCACCCGCGAGGAGCCGAAATCGAAAGCCGGTGCCGGGTCGGCAGTTTTCGATGCTGCGCATCCTGTCAGGGCTAAAACGGCTGTGACGGCGGTCAGGGTGAAACGATAACTCATAGTACGAGGTCTTCCTTTAAGGTTTTTTTGTGATCGGCATCCCAATATACCCCATCTCCGGCCTGTGAGATAAACGCAATCTTCAGGATTGTTTAATGCTGACAGCCCGGGCACCAATAAAACGGCCGGGATGAAAGCATTGTTTTCTCGATTACCCCGCCGCAGCGTTCGCACTTCTGCCCTGCGCGGTGGAACACCTTAAAGCTAAAAATCGCGCCGTGATGTTTGTTTTCATTCACAGTTCCGCGCGTATTGTAGGAGTGTCGCGGAATATCCAGCAGCGCGTACGCGAGTTTATCGAGTTGCTGCGGCGATAAATCCTGCGCCTTATGGTGCGCCAGCAGCCCCACGGCCCAAAGGATCTCAACGCGCAGATAGTTTCCTAAACCGGCCAGAAAGGCCTGATCCAGCAATAACCCGCTGAATTGGCGTTTACGGAACTTTGCTGATAATAAGCGTGCCTTAACTTGCTCAGCGCTGAGTGTGAGATCCAACACATCCGGGCCAACGCGCAGCAAAAACGGGTGATTTGTTACTCCATCGGCGTCGAGCATTTCAATATCCGACGCGCTATACAGCAAAATGGCTTTCTCAGCCGTTTGCAACTTAACGCGCAGCACCCGAGTGGTGTCCGGCATTTCCCCTGCATTTATCACGCGCCACACGCCGTACAGCTGGTTGTGGCTGTACAAAGTTAGCCCATTGGAAAAATGCGTAAGCAATGCCTTACCGCGCGTTTCGAGGCGATTGACTTGCTCACCAATTAGCGCCTGCTCAAACGCTTTCAACGCGGGAAAAGCAAACCACACGTCGGTTAGCGGCTGAGCTAAAACGGCGGCCTCAAGCATATCTGCGGCTCGCCTTATTTCCGGGCCTTCTGGCATCTCTTTATTCCTGAAAATTAATCTTCGTTATTCAGCCGCCAGGCCAGCTGTTCCAGATAAATATGCTGTTCGCGACGCGCCTTCAGCGCTTCTTCAAGCGTGCATGGCACAAAATGCACCGGTTCGCCGAGTCGTATTTGCGCCAGGTTAAACATATCGGCTTCAATTACGCAGGCGATTCTTGGATAGCCGCCGGTTGTCTGAGCATCGTTCATCAGCACGATAGGCTGCCCGTTATGCGGCACCTGCACCACGCCGGGTAACAAACCATGGGACAGCAATTCGCGCTCGGTGGTGCGTTCCAGGCGCTGCCCCTGCAGGCGATAGCCCATGCGGTTACTTTGCGGGCTTAACTGCCACGGCAGACGCCAGAATTCATCTTGCGAAGTTTGCGTAAATTCATGATATTCCGGCCCCGCCAGCGCACGGATGCGGTTTCCCCATAGCAGCTGTTTCACGCCGCGCGCCTCACGGAAATGGCGTGTGGCGGGTAGCACGGGGATCTCATCGCCATCTTTCACTAAGCGTCCTTCAAGGCCACCCACCTGCGCTTTAAGATCGGTACTGTACGACCCCAGAACCTCCGGCACATCCAGACCACCCGCAACAGCAAGATAACTCCGCATGCCACGCTCGGGGGTTTTGAGCTTTAATTGCTGGCCCGCTTTCACCGGCAAACGCCAGCCGGTCCACACTGCACGGCCATCGAGTTCAGCATGACAACCGGCGCCGGTTAAGGCAAACCAGCCATCTTTGGTAAATTCCACCACGCAGTGGCCGAGCGTGATTTCCAGCGCCGCGCTTTCCGGGGCATTGCCTACCAGCAAATTGGCAATTTGTAACGCAGGGGTATCCAGCGCGCCGCAGCGGCTCACGCCTAATTGGCGGTAGCCATAGCGCCCGGTGTCTTGCACCGACATGTGCATCCCGGCACGAATAATTTTCAGCACACGCCCTCCTTTTGAGGCACAAAACGCACGGTATCACCCGGAGTTAATAATGTTGGTTGCTCTGCTGCCGGATTGAATAATTTCCACGACGTCTGGCCGATAATCTGCCAGCCGCCCGGCGTTGCCAGCGGGTAAATTCCGGTCTGGCTGCCGCCAATCCCAACCGATCCGGCCGGTACCATCAACCGCGGTTCAGCACGGCGCGGGGTGACAAGCGTAGGCGCAAGCCCTGCAAGATACGCAAAGCCCGGCTGAAAGCCGAGAAAATAGACCACGTAATCAACCGCCGCGTGTTGTTCCACCACCTGGCTTACCGATAAACCGCAATGCCCGGCCACTTCTGCCAAATCTGGGCCGTGGCTGCCGCCGTAAATCACCGGAATTTCCACGCAGCGCGAGGTGGGGATCATGGCCTCGCTCTCTTCCCACCAGCGTTGAATGCGTTCAATGCCATCCAGCGCCAGGCTCTGCGGCTCACGTAATACGACGGTGATGTTGTTCATCCCGGGGATGACTTCCAGGACTGAAGGCGCTTCCAGCAAGCGTTGGGTCAATCCCCAGATACGTTGCTGACTTTTCAATGATAATGGCGGCTCCAGTTCCAGAACCACTGCGCTTTCGCCTAATAGATAACAGCGTGCTCTTTGCACTTTTTCTCCTCGGTCTTGCGTTATGCCGGGTTCGGAATATCAATAAAGGTCACGTCTAAATCGGTTTCGCTGTTCAGCCAGTCACTCAGCGCCTGAATGCCGCCGCGCTCCGTGGCGTGGTGTCCAGCCGCATAAAAATGCAGGCCCTGCTCGCGTGCAGAATGAATGGTCTGTTCTGAAACTTCACCGCTAATAAACGCATCCACGCCAAAACGGGCCGCGCTATCAATAAAGCTTTGGCCCCCACCGGTACACCAGGCGATGCGACGGATCTGCTCAGGCCCCGTATCGCCGCACCACAACGGCGTGCGTCCCAGACGCATTTCAATCCATGACGCCAGTTCAACGCCTGAAAGCGGCGTGGGGAACTCTCCCCAGGGCACCAGCGGCTCAATTTCACCTTTGGTTTCAATGCCCAGCAACGCACCAAGCTGCGCGTTATTACCGAGTTGCGGATGGGCATCAAGCGGCAGATGCCAGCCGAAGAGATTGATATCGTTAGCCAGCAGCGCTTTCAGGCGCCTGCGTTTCATGCCGCGAATCACCGGCGATTCGCCTTTCCAGAAATAACCGTGGTGCACAATAATGGCGTCTGCCTGCTGGCGCACAGCCTCATCAATCAGCGCCTGGCTTGCGGTCACGCCGGTCACAATTTTGCGTATCTCTTCGCGCCCTTCCACCTGCAGCCCATTCGGCGCATAGTCGCTTATCGCGGCACTGTTAAGCTTCTCGTTAATCAGACGTTCAAGCTCGCTATTTTTCATCTTCTTTCTCTCAGGATTTACGGGCCGCTTCATAAGCGGCAAGTGTCGCGATACGTGCTTGTTTATGTTCAACAATTGGACGTGGATAGTCCAGCTCCAATTGCTGTTTTTCTGCCCAGAGCCAGGGCGTATGAATATATTTATCGGGTACAGCCACCAGTTCTGGCAACCACTGGCGGATAAATTCCCCTTGCGCATCAAATCGCTCGCCCTGGGTCGTCGGGTTGAAGATGCGAAAATAAGGCGCGGCGTCGGTGCCTGTCGAAGCAGCCCATTGCCAGCCGCCATTGTTTGCCGCGAGATCGCCATCCACCAGCTGTGACATAAAGTAGCGTTCACCACGCCGCCAGTCACACAATAAATCTTTGACCAGAAAACTCGCCGCCACCATGCGTAAACGGTTGAGCATCCAGCCAGTGGTGTTGAGCTGGCGCATAGCCGCATCCACAATCGGGAACCCCGTTTTCCCTTGCTGCCAGGCGATAAACTGCGCCTCATCTTGTCGCCAGACAACCTTATCTGTCCATGAGATAAATGGCTGATGGCGGCAAAGTTTCGGATACGCCACCAGCAAATGGCGATAGAACTCCCGCCAGATTAATTCATTTAACCACACGCTTCCGCTCCCACCGTCCAGCACCTGTGGATGCTCTTTCAATAAACGGTGTAAACACTGGCGCGGCGACAGCACGCCAATTGCCAGGTACGCCGACAGGCGGCTGGTGCCATCGACGGCGGGAAAATCGCGCCGTTGTTCGTAATCAGCCGCTGACTGGCGGCAGAACTGGCGCAGCTGATTAATGGCCTGCGGTTCACCGATGGGGAACAAACTTTCATCTATTGGCTGGCGGGGATAATCAAACTCGTGGAGCGGTGGTATTTCCCAAAGGGATGCGCCACGCGCTTTCGGGGCTGAAACACATTCGGGTAGCCCTTCGTGAAGCCGTTTGATAAATGCTTTGCTAAAGGGCGTAAAAACTTTGTACATCTCTTGATTGCCCGTGATGACGCTCGCTGGCGGCAATAACACACTGTCATCAAAACCCTGGCAAACCACTTCACGGCCCAGCGCCTTTTCAACCGCCGCGTCACGCTGGCGTTCATTAAGCTCGTATTGGTAGTTATAAAACAGCGCCTCAACCTGCTGCTGTTCGCAGAAATTTTTCAGGAATTGCGCACAGTCATTAAAGTCACCGACCTCACGGACCAACAGCTCAATGCCGCGCTCCGCAAGCGCAGCACGCAGGCCTTGTACGTGCTGCCAGATAAACTCCGCCTGACGCGGTGCCATATCGTGCTGGCGCCATTGCTGCGGGGTGGCGAGAAAAATGCCGATGACGCGGACCTCAGACGAACGGCACGCTGCCGCCAGCGCCAGGTTGTCATTGACCCGTAAATCATTGCGAAACCAGACCAGATGCGTGGCCATAAAACTCCATATTTAATTACCGTATCCGCACGTTTGAATGTGCTCGCATAAGTGTAGCAAGCCCGTAAAACAAAAAGGGCCACCCTGTTGGGCAGCCCTTTCACAGGTCGGGTTGGCACTACATCATCGGTGTCGCCATACGCACCAGCGTAATCAGCGGTTGCGGATAAACCCCCAGCAACAGTACCAGCACGGCAGAGATCAGCACCACCACGCCGCCCGCAGTGAACGCCCAGTTAGTCGGCGCATCACGGCCTGGCTGCTGTGGTGCGTTCAGATACAAACTCACCGTCACACGCAGGTAGTAATACAGGCCAATCGCACTTCCCAGCACCACGGCCCCGGTCAGCCACCACAGCTGGGACTGAACGCCAACCGCGATAATGTAGAACTTGCCGATGAAGCCCAGCGTCATTGGGATACCCGCCAGCGACAGCATCATCACCGTCATCACCGCGGAAAGGATCGGCTTGTGCCAGAACAGACCACGGTAGGAGTACAGCGAATCGGCATCCGGGCCGCGATACGGGCTGGACATCAGGCTAACCACGCCGAATGCGCCAAGGCTGCTGAACAGGTAACCGGCCAGATAGACGCCAACGGCCTCCATCGACATATCGCCGCTTTGCAGGGCAATCAGCGCCACCAGCAGATAACCGAGGTGCGAAATAGACGAGTAGCCCAGCAGACGCTTGATATTGGTCTGACTCAGCGCCATCAGGTTACCGAAGATAATGGAGATAAAGGCGATAATCCCCAGCACCACGCGCACCGCTTCGCTATCGCCAACCGGCGCGTAGAGGAACAGACGCATCACTACGCCAAAGATGGCGATTTTGCTGGCGGTGGCAAGGAAGGTAGAAACCGGAGCCGGCGCGCCCTGATAGACATCTGGCGTCCACAGGTGGAACGGAACCAGCGACAGTTTAAAACCAAGACCAACAATCATCAGGCCCAGACCGGCCAGCAGCAACGGCTCGTGCAGCATGTTGTCTGCCAGGCTTTGACCCAGGCTCACAAACGACAGGTCACCAGATTCCGCATACACCAGCGCCATACCGAACAGCAGGAATGAAGAGGCTGCGGCAGAAAGAATCGTGTATTTGATACTGGCTTCAAGCGAGCGTTTCTGGCGGAAAGCGTAGCCAATCAAACCAAATAGCGGCAGCGAAATCAGCTCAATACCGAGGAACAGCGCCGCCAGGTGGTTAGCGTTTGCCAGCAGAATACCGCCGAGAGCGGCAATCAGCACCAGCAGGTAAAACTCTTCGCGGTTGTCGGTGTAGCCCTCAAGCCACGGATAGGCAAAGGTACAGGTTGCCAGGCTCGCCAGCAAAACCAGCCCGGTGTAGAGCATCGCATAGCCATCGACGCGCATCAGCGGCGTGACGTCCATAGCGCCGGCCTGGCCGACAAACCACAGAGAAACGAGTGCTGCGTTCAGGCCGATGACTGCCAGGGTTGCATTGACAAAATGGTCGCGTCGCCACGCTATGGAGAGCATCACAACCACCACCGTCAATCCGACGACGAGCAGCGGTAGCAGCGCGATCAAGTGTTGAGGAGTTATAGTCATGGCGAATTACGGCCTTGTAGTTGGAATTGAACTGGTAAACCACTGCTGAATATTGCTCATCGCGGAATGCGAAGTATCCAGAATTGGCTGCGGGTAGAAGCCCAGCAGGACTAACAGCACCACCAGCAACAGGATGATAAAGAACTCGCGCGGCGACATGCCTGGCAGCTGTTTATCACTGATTTCACTTTTCGCTTTACCGAAGTAAGCACGGTGCAGCATCGCCAGCGAATAAACCGAGGCAAATACCAGACCGAAGGTCGAGATAATCGTAATCATCGGCACGATGTGGTAGCTGCCGAACAGGATCATAAACTCGCCCACAAAGTTACCGGTACCCGGCATGCCAAGCGTTGCCACGGCGAAAAACATCGACAGACCCGGCAACCATTTGATTTTGTTCCACAGGCCGCCCATCAGGCGCATATCACGCGTGTGCAGACGCTCGTAGAGCTGGCCGCAGATGATGAACATCCCCGCCGCGGAAAGACCGTGCGCAATCATCTGAATCACCGCCCCCTGGTAAGCCAGCTGGCTGCCGGTATAAATGGCAATCAACACAAAGCCCATGTGGGAAACGGAGGTGTAAGCGATCAGGCGTTTGATATCGGTCTGCGCGAAGGCCATCCATGCGCCGTAGAAGATACCGATGACGCCCAGCCACATGGCGATTGGGGCAAATTCAGCGGAGGCTTCCGGGAACAGCGGCAGAGCAAAACGCAGCAGGCCGTAAGCGGCGGTTTTCAGCAGGATACCGGCGAGGTCAACCGAACCCGCGGTTGGTGCTTGCGAGTGCGCATCAGGTAGCCAACCGTGCAATGGAACTACCGGCATTTTCACCGCAAAGGCGATGAAGAAGCCGAGCATCAGCAGCCATTGAACGCTGCTGGACATTTCAGTATGCAGCAATTGCTCGTAGTTAAATGTCCAGACGCCGGTTGAGTTGTAATGCACGAATACCAGGCCAAGAATGGCAATCAACATCACCAGACCGCTTGCCTGGGTGTAGATGAAGAACTTGGTCGCAGCGGTGATACGCGTCTTCCCGTCGGAGGCTTTGTGGCCCCACAGCGCAATCAGGAAGTACATCGGCACCAGCATCATTTCCCAGAAGAAGAAGAACAGGAACATGTCGATGGCAAGGAACACGCCGATCACGCCGCCGAGGATCCACATCAGGTTGAGGTGGAAGAAGCCCTGATATTTTTCGATTTCATTCCAGGAACAGAGTACCGCCAGCACGCCGAGCAGACCGGTCAGGACCACCATCAGCAGCGACAGGCCGTCAAGGGCTAAGTGGATTTCAATCCCAAAGCGTGGGATCCACGGCAAAACAAATTCAGACTGCCACTGCGGCAAACCTGCGGATTGCGTCAGCGAGTAGCCGCCGGCTAACCACAGTTGCAGCGAGAGCGCCAGTGTCAGTCCCATCGTTACCAGCGCAATCCAACGCGGCACTTTTACGCCGAAGCGCTCGGTCTGCCAGCAGAAGAAGCCGCCAATAAAGGGGATGAGTATCAGCCAGGGTAATAGCATGGCATTTGTGTCCCTAAGTCAAAATAAACCAAAACATCACTCACATTCCCTCCCCTTATGCAGAGGAGGAAGCGTTGAATTAGCGCAAGACCAGCAGCAAGCCCAGCACCACGACAGCACCGATACTCATTGATGCCACATACCAGCGCAGATGACCGTTTTCACTCACCAGCAGGCCGCGGCCTGCGAAGCGAGAAACAATCGCCGGAATGTTCATCAGTGAATTCAGCGGATCGCTCTTAATCAACCAGGCGATACCGAGGAATGGCTTAACAAAGATTTTGTCATACAGCCAGTCGAAGCCCCAGGCATGGAACCACCAGGTACCGAAGAAGCGGCCCGGTGCGCTGTTAGCAATGGAGGTCACCAGAGTGCGTTTGCCCAGCCACAGCCATGCGGCAATCAGGATGCCCGCGATGGCGACCACACCAGAAGTGATCTCCAGCGTCAACACGCTACCGTGCGCAAGCTCTGTTGTTGCTGGCAGCACGCCCGCCAGTGGCGGAACAATCATTGCGCCCACAAAGGTGGACAGCACCAGCAGCACTATCAGCGGCAGGTGGTGAGTAATGCCTTTCAGCGCGTGAGCGTGAATCTGCTCTTTACCGTGGAAGACGATGAAGATCATGCGGAAAGTATACAGGGAGGTCATAAACGCACCGACCAGACCCGCAACCATCAGGTTGATATGACCATTCGCCAATGCACCGGCCAGAATCTCATCTTTACTGAAGAAGCCTGCGGTGATCAATGGCAGGGCAGACAACGCCGCGCCGCCGACCAGGAAGCAGATGTACACCAGCGGAATGGACTTACGCAGGCCACCCATTTTGAAGATGTTCTGTTCGTGGTGGCAGGCAAGGATCACCGAACCGGATGACAGGAACAACAGCGCCTTGAAGAAAGCGTGCGTCATCAGGTGGAAGATTGCGGCATCCCAGGCCTGTACGCCCAGCGCCAGGAACATGTAGCCAATCTGGCTCATGGTCGAGTACGCCAGCACACGTTTGATATCGGTTTGCACCAGCGCGGCAAAGCCTGCCATCACCAGCGTTACCGCCCCCACAATGCCCACTAAATGCAGTACTTCAGGCGTTAACAGGAACAGGCCGTGAGTACGGGCAATCAGATAGACACCCGCGGTAACCATCGTCGCCGCGTGGATCAGCGCTGAAACAGGCGTTGGGCCTGCCATCGCATCCGCAAGCCAGGTCTGCAACGGCAGCTGAGCAGATTTACCGACCGCACCGCCCAGCAGCATCAGGGTTGCCCAGGTCAGCATCTGGTTGCCAGCTGCAAAGTGCTGCGGAGCCAGTTCAACCATTTCACGGAAGTTCAGCGTGCCCAGTTCGTTGTAAAGGATGAACAGCGCAAACGCGAGGAACACGTCGCCCACACGGGTCACCACAAAGGCTTTCATCGCCGCCGCGCCGTTCTTCGGATCGGTGTAGTAGAAGCCAATCAGCAGATACGAACACAGGCCCACGCCTTCCCAGCCGAGGTACATCAGCAACAGGTTGTCGCCGAGAACCAGAATCACCATGCTGGCGATAAACAGGTTGGTGTAGGCGAAGAAGCGGGAATAGCCCTCTTCTCCACGCATATACCAGGAAGCGTACATGTGGATCAGGAAGCCAACGCCGGTGACCACGGACAGCATGGTCAGCGACAAACCGTCGAGGATCAGGTTGAAGCCGATATTAAAATCGCCTACTGACATCCACGTCCACAGCGGTTGAGTAAACGCTTGTTGCCCGTTGTTGAAGAAATCAACGCCGGCTATGGCGGTCACTAACGCCGCAAGGCCAATCGAGCCCACGCCAACCGTGGCAGAAAGGTTTTCTGACCAGCGGCCACGCGAGAACGCCAGCAATAAAAAGCCCACAAACGGCAAAAGAATGGTTAACCAGAGAAGGTTCATCCACGCATCTCACTTACTGAATCGATATTCAGGCTCTGGCGACGACGATGAAGCTGCAGTAACAGCGCAAGTCCAATACTGGCTTCGGCAGCAGCTAAGCTAATCGCGAGGATATACATCACCTGGCCATCGGCCTGGCCCCAGTAACTCCCGGCGACCACGAACGCGAGGGCCGCGGCGTTGATCATCACTTCCAGGCTTATCAGCATAAAAAGCAGGTTGCGACGAATCACCAGACCAGTCAGCCCAAGAACGAACAAAATGGCCGCGAGGATTAATCCATGTTGCAGCGGAATCATAGGTGCTCCTCCGTTTTTCTTTTCGCAGCCTGATCGGCCTGGCGGTTGCTCAGCACGTCCCCCGGACGGTCTTCACGCCCCAGGTGGAAGGCCACAACCAGCCCTGCCAGCAGCAGCATTGAAGCTAACTCCACCGCCAGGACATAAGGCCCAAACAGCGCGATACCCACCTCTTTAGCGCTGACGGATGTGCCGTCGATACCCTGGTCATTGAGACCCAGAATCGCGTACACCAGCACCGCAAGCAGGATGGCAGACAAAATGCCTGGGCCAATCCATAGCTGCGGCTTCAGCCAGTTACGCTCTTGCTCCACGACCGCACCGCCAAGGTTAAGCATCATCACCACAAAGACGAACAGCACCATGATGGCACCGGCGTAAACGATGATCTCAAGCGCGGCGGCAAAGTACGCCCCCAGGGAGAAGAACACCCCGGAGATCGCCAACAGCGAGATAATCAGATACAGCAAGGCATGCACCGGGTTGGTGTGGGTGATCACCCGCAGGGTGGTCCCGACCGCGATGATTGCGCAAATATAAAAAGCGAATTCCATTGCCCTGCTCCTTTAAGGTAATAGGCCTTTGACGTCGATAGGCCTGGCTTCGTTTTCCGCCTCACCTTTATCTTTGCCGTCGATTGCCATACCTGCCATCCGGTAGAAGTTATATTCCGGGTATTTGCCCGGACCGGAGATCAGCAGGTCCTCTTTTTCGTACACCAAATCCTGGCGCTTAAACTCGCCCAGCTCGAAATCTGGGGTGAGCTGAATCGCAGTGGTGGGGCACGCTTCTTCGCACAGGCCGCAGAAGATGCAGCGCGAGAAGTTAATGCGGAAGAATTCTGGATACCAGCGGCCATCTTTGGTTTCTGCTTTTTGCAAAGAGATACAGGCTACCGGGCAGGCTACCGCACACAGGTTACAGGCAACGCAGCGCTCGGAGCCGTCCGGGTCGCGCGTCAGCACGATGCGGCCACGGTAGCGCGGCGGTAAATAGACTGGCTCTTCCGGATACATCTGCGTTTCGCGTTTGGCAAACGCGTGCAGACCGATCATCCAGATACTGCGTACCTGGGTGCCGAAACCAACCACTAACTCTTTTAACGTCATGGTTTTTTCACCCCTTATGGTGCCTGATAGAGAATGACCGCGGCGGTCACCAGCAGATTGATCAGCGTCAACGGCAGGCAAACTTTCCAGCCGAAGGACATCACCTGGTCATAACGCGGACGAGGTAATGAGGCACGAATCAAAATGAACATCATCATAAAGAACGCGGTTTTCAGCGCGAACCAGATGAACGGCGGTAACCACGGGCCATGCCAGCCACCAAAGAACAGGGTCACGATCATCGCGGAAACGGTGACGATACCGATGTATTCACCGACGAAGAACAGGCCGAATTTCATGCCTGAATATTCGATGTGATAACCATCAGCCAGCTCTTGCTCAGCTTCCGGTTGGTCAAACGGGTGACGGTGACAAACCGCAACGCCTGCAATCGCAAAGGTCACGAAGCCAAAGAACTGCGGGATCACGTTCCACAAATTGGCCTGGTTATCAACGATATCGCCCATATTGAACGACCCCGCCTGCGCCACAACCCCCATCAGGGAAAGACCGAGGAACACTTCGTAGCTGAGCGTTTGCGCAGACGCACGCATCGCACCGAGCAGCGAGTATTTATTGTTACTTGACCAGCCGGCGAACAGCACCGCGTAAACCGCAAGCCCCGCCAGCATCAGGAAGAACAAAATACCGATGTTCAGGTCGGCAACCACCCAGCTCGGGCTGACCGGCACAATCGCAAAGGCCAGCAGCATCGAGGTGAAGGCAATCATCGGGGCCAGAGTAAAGATGACGCGATCCGCAAAGCGCGGGGTCCAGTCTTCTTTAAAGAACATTTTGATCATGTCGGCGACCAGCTGGAGCGAGCCGCCCCAGCCAACGCGGTTAGGTCCGTAACGATTCTGGAACAGGCCCAGCAAACGACGCTCACCGAAGCTCATGAACGCGCCGCAGGTTACCACCACCAGCAGGATCACCACCGCTTTGAGAATGCTCAGCAGGATGTCGATAATATCCGGTGTTAACCAACTCATTGGCCAGCCTCCTGGAGATTTTCAAGACGCGCACCCGCCAGTACCGGAGCAATGCCAGGCATACCCATCGGTAAACCAACCTGCCCTGCTGCCAGACCTTCGGAAAGTTGCAGTGGCAGACTCAACGTCTGGCCTTCGTAACTAAACGAAATCAGGCTTCCCGCATTCACGCCCAGTTTCGCAGCGTCTGCCGGATTAAGCTTGATGTACGGCTCGGCCATGCGGCTCTGGAATATCGGAGAGCGCTGGGACATTTCATCGCTGCCAAACAGATGGTAGTAAGGCGCAATACGCCATTTCCCTTCTTCGGCGTGGAAGATTTCCGGCACCTCGGTGAAGTAATCAATCCCCGTTTCGGAGGCTTCAATCAGACGCACGCCCGGGTCGCCGTGACGCAGTTTGCCACCCACTTCGGCCTGGAATTTGTTCCATGCCTGCGGTGAGTTCCAGCCTGGCGCCCATGCAAATGGAATTTGCTGACGGTTTGCCGACGGGCTGTTGTTCCCTTCCATAGAGAAGGCGAACATGGTGTCTTTATCCTGCGGCTGACGAGGTTCGTGCACGCTGATGTTGGCACGCATTGCGGTACGACCACTGGAGCGGATTGGTGAACGCGACAGTTTCTGACCACGAATACGGAAGCTGGCATCTGGTGCCGCATCCTTAATTCCAGCCAGCTGTGGCAGCGCTTTCACGCAGGCGTCGATAACATGGTCAAGCTGCGTCCAGTCCACTTCACGGCTTAGAACCGTGCTGTGCAGGGAGTGCAGCCAGCGCCAGCTTTCAAGCATCACCACGGAATGGTCGTAATACGCCGGGTCATAAACCTGGAAGAAACGCTGTGCGCGGCCTTCGTTATTGATGACCGTACCGTCGCTTTCAGCAAAGCTTGCGGTGGACAGCACCAGGTGGGCTTTGTCCATAATCGCGGTGCGCTGATGGTCAATAACCATCACCAGCGGAGCTTTACTGAGTGCGGCATCAACCCGTGCCGCAGAGGCATGGCGATGCAGATCGTTTTCCAGCACGACTACCGCATCGGCAGAACCGCTTTCCAGTTCGCTCAGTGCTTCTTCAAGAGAACCACCGCCGATAAGGCCTAGCCCAACACTGTTGACTGCACGAGCAACCATGGTGATACCGACATCGGCACCACGGCCTTTCAGTGCTTTAGCCACGTTGGCTGCCGCCTGAATCACCGCTTCGCTACCGGCGTTAGTACCAGAAACGATCAAGGGTTTTTTCGCACCCGCCAGCGCCTGCACGATAACATCGACTTTGTTTTTCAGGTCGCGATCCAGTTCAACCGCCGGAGAGTTGCTGTCCAGCGCGTTGGCGATTGCGAAGCCCAGACGCGCCTGATCTTCAACCGGCGCACGATAAGTCCACGCGGCGATGTCGTCCAGACGAGTGCTGTCGATGTTGGTCACAAACAGCGGATGTTTGGCGTGCTGGCCGATGTTCAGGATGGCCGCAATCTGCCAGTCAGCCACTTTCTGGGCCGCCGCCATTTCACGCGCTTTGCCTTTCACCGCCTGACGCACAGCCAGCGCTACGCGCGCGCCGGTTTGGGTAATATCTTCACCGAGCACCAGAACCGCATCGTAAGATTCGATTTCACGCAGCGCCGGGGTATGAATGCCGCTCTCTTGCAGCACTTTAAGCATCAGTTGCAGACGTGCTTGCTCACCGGTTGCAATACCGGTGTAGAAGTTGTCCGCACCGACCAGCTCGCGCAGCGCAAAGTTGCTTTCTACGCTGGCCCGTGGAGATCCGATACCGATCACTTTCTTCGACTGGCGCAGAATATCTGCCGCGCCCTGCATCGCTTGTTCAGCGTTCAGAGCGATCAGATCGTCGCCACGACGTTGGATCGGCTGACGTGGACGATCCTTCAGGTTGACGTAGCCATAACCGAAACGACCACGGTCACACAGGAAGTAGTGGTTCACGGTGCCGTTGTAGCGGTTTTCGATACGACGCAATTCACCGTAGCGTTCGCCAGGGCTGGTGTTACAGCCGATGCTGCACTGCTGGCAAATGCTCGGTGCAAACTGCATATCCCACTTACGGTTATAACGCTCGGAGTGAGTTTTGTCCGTGAACACGCCGGTCGGGCAGATTTCTACCAGGTTACCGGAGAATTCGCTCTCAAGCGTGCCGTCTTCCGGGCGACCGAAGTAGACGTTATCGTGCGCGCCATAAACACCTAAGTCGGTGCCGTCAGCGTAATCTTTGTAATAACGCACGCAGCGGTAACAGGCGATACAGCGGTTCATTTCGTGAGAGATGAACGGGCCGAGATCCTGATTACGGTGAGTACGTTTGGTGAAGCGATAGCGGCGGAAGCTATGACCGGTCATGACCGTCATATCCTGCAAATGGCAGTTGCCGCCTTCTTCACAAACCGGGCAATCATGCGGGTGGTTGGTCATCAACCATTCCACCACGCTTTCGCGAAATTCTTTTGCTTCGCCATCTTCAATCGAGATGAACGTGCCGTCAGCGGCCGGTGTCATACAGGACATCACCAGGCGACCACGAAGATCTTCTGCGTTCTGATATTGCTTCACCGCGCACTGGCGGCAAGCACCGACGCTGCCTAGCGCCGGGTGCCAGCAAAAATAAGGAATATCGAGGCCGAGTGACAGACAGGCTTGTAGCAGGTTGTCTGACCCGTTGACCTCATATTCTTTGCCGTCTACATGAATCGTAGCCATAGTCAGCATGCTTCCAGTTAATTATAAAATTTTTCTTACCTGCACCTTTATCGGCGCAGATATCACCAGCGTGCTTTTAACAAGTTCGGCTGAATGCCACTAATGGCACGGGTATTACCGAAATCTTGTCTGGCAATGCCTGCTTCGAATTCTTCGCGGAAATATTTAATCGCGCTCTGCAATGGCTCAACCGCACCTGGCGCATGCGCACAGAAGGTTTTACCCGGCCCGAGGAAACGACACAGTTGCTCAAGCGTTTCGATATCCCCCGGCTGCCCTTCGCCACGTTCCAGCG
Organism: Buttiauxella warmboldiae; assembly: GCF_003818135.1. Taxonomy (GTDB): domain Bacteria; phylum Pseudomonadota; class Gammaproteobacteria; order Enterobacterales; family Enterobacteriaceae; genus Buttiauxella; species Buttiauxella warmboldiae. Next base: position 78,938 of record NZ_RPOH01000009.1, read on the forward strand.
CACGCAGAATTTTTACGCTCCACGGCAGGCCGTCACGGCACGGCGTACACCAGCCGCAGGACTCACGGGCAAAGAACTCTTCCAGGTTACGGACCAGCGGGACCATACCAATTTCGTGGTCTACGGCCATCGCCAGCGCGGTGCCTAAACGGCTGCCTGCTTTGCCGATGCTTTCAAATTCCATCGGCAGATCGAGGTGCGATTCGGTCAGGAAGTCTGTCCCCGCCCCGCCCGGCTGCCAGGCTTTGAATTTCAGGCCATCGCGCATGCCACCCGCATAATCTTCGAGGATTTCACGGGCCGTGGTGCCGAACGGTAATTCCCAGACGCCAGGGTTTTTTACGCGACCCGAGAAGCCCATAAGCTTAGTCCCGGCATCTTTGCTGGTTGAAATACCCTGATACCACTCCACGCCATTAGCCAGAATCGCTGGCACGTTACACAGCGTTTCGACGTTGTTAACGCAGGTCGGCTTACCCCAGACGCCGCTTGAAGCCGGGAATGGTGGTTTTGAACGTGGGTTTGCGCGGCGGCCTTCGAGGGAGTTAATCAGCGCGGTTTCTTCACCACAGATATAACGCCCGGCACCGGTGTGCACGATCAGTTCAAAATCAAAACCAGAACCGAGAATATTTTTGCCAAGCAGGCCCGCTTCGGTAGCTTCCGCAATCGCGCGGCGCAAATGCACAGCCGCTTCGATGTATTCGCCACGCAGGAAGATGTAGCCGCGATACGCTTTGAGGGCGAAAGCAGAGATCAGCATACCTTCAACCAGAAGGTGCGGCAGTTGCTCCATCAGCAGGCGGTCTTTGTAAGTACCGGGTTCCATTTCATCGGCGTTACACAGCAGGTAACGGATGTTCATGGACTCGTCTTTTGGCATCAGGCTCCACTTCAAACCGGTGGAGAAGCCCGCACCGCCGCGCCCTTTCAGGCCTGCGTCTTTAACACGGTTAACGACTTCATCTGGTGCAAGACCAGTCAATGCCAGACGTGCACCTTCGTAGCCGTTTTTGCTGCGATATTCATCCAGCCAGACCGGCTGTTTGTCATCGCGCAGCCGCCAGGTCAGCGGATGGGTTTCAGAAGTCACGATAACGGTTTTCATTTGTACTGCTCCAGCAAATCAGGGATCGCTTCCGGCGTGAGATAGCTGTGAGTGTCCTCATCAATCATCATGGTCGGCCCTTTGTCGCAGTTGCCCAGACAGCAGGTAGGCAGCAGGGTAAAGCGACCATCAAACGTGGTTTGACCCGGTTTGATGTTTAGTTTTGCTTCGATAGCCGACTGAATACCCTGGTAGCCCGTAATATGGCAAACCACGCTATCGCAGTAGCGAATCACGTGGCGGCCCACCGGCTGGCGGAAAATCTGGCTATAGAATGTGGCAACGCCTTCGACATCACTGGCCGGAATGCCCAGCACCTCAGCGATGGCATAAATAGCGCCGTCTGGCACCCAGCCACGCTGTTTCTGTACGATTTTCAGCGCTTCGATAGACGCTGCGCGAGCATCTTCGTAATGATGTTTTTCGTGCTCAATCGCATCACGCTCGAATTGACTCAGCTCAAAGGCTTCTGCCTGGGGTTGTTGTTTATCGTGCATAGTTAGCGATCCACATCAGACATTACAAAATCGATACTACCCAGGTAGACAATCAGGTCAGAGACCAGGCTGCCACGGATCGCCGACGGGATTTGCTGCAGGTGCGCAAAGCTCGGGGTGCGAATACGGGTGCGGTAGCTCATGGTGCTGCCGTCGCTGGTCAGGTAGTAACTGTTAATCCCTTTCGTCGCTTCAATCATCTGGAAGGATTCGTTAGCCGGCATCACCGGGCCCCACGAAACCTGCAGGAAGTGAGTGATCAGGGTTTCGATATGTTGCAGCGTGCGTTCTTTCGGCGGCGGCGTGGTCAGCGGATGGTCAGCTTTGAACGGGCCGGCAGGCATGTTTTTCAGGCACTGATCAAGAATGCGCAAGCTCTGGCGCAGCTCTTCTACTTTCAGCATCACGCGGGTGTAGCAGTCACTAACGCCACCGCCAACCGGGATTTCGAAGTCGAAGTTCTCATAGCCAGAATAAGGACGCGCTTTACGGATATCGAAGTCGATACCGGTGGCACGCAGGCCTGCACCGGTGGTGCCCCACTCCAGCGCTTCTTTTTTACCGTACGCCGCAACGCCCTGAGAACGACCTTTCAGGATAGTGTTGCGCAGCGCCGCTTTTTCGTAGGAATCCAGACGTTTCGGCATCCAGTCGAGGAACTCTTTAAGCAGGCGTTCCCAGCCGTTTGGCAGGTCGTGGGCCACACCGCCGATGCGGAACCAGGCTGGATGCATACGGAAACCGGTAATCGCTTCGACGAGATCATAGATTTTCTGACGGTCGGTAAAGGCGAAGAACACCGGCGTCATCGCCCCCACGTCCTGAATAAACGTAGAGATGTAAAGCAGGTGACTGTTGATACGGAACAGCTCAGACAGCATCACGCGGATAACGTCTACACGCTCAGGAACCTTGATGCCCGCCAGTTTTTCCACCGCCAGCACGTATGGCATTTCGTTGACGCAGCCGCCGAGGTACTCGATACGGTCGGTATACGGAATGTAGCTGTGCCAGGACTGGCGCTCGCCCATTTTCTCAGCGCCACGGTGGTGGTAACCGATATCTGGTACGCAATCAACAATCTCTTCACCGTCGAGTTGCAGGACAATACGGAACGCACCGTGCGCGGAGGGGTGGTTAGGACCGAGGTTAAGGAACATGAAGTCTTCATGTTCACTGCTGCGCTTCATGCCCCAGTCTTCAGGCTTGAAGGTCAACGCCTCCATCTCGAGGTCTTCTTTCTGTTTAGTCAATTCAAACGGATCGAACTCGGTGGCGCGCGCCGGGTAGTCTTTACGCAGCGGATGGCCTTCCCAGGTTGGCGGCATCATGATGCGCGTCAGGTGCGGGTGACCATTAAAGGTGATGCCAAACATTTCCCAGGTTTCACGCTCGTACCAGTTCGCATTCGGGAACAGTTTGGTGAGGGTGGGAAGGTTCAGATCGTTTTCAGACAGCGCCACCTTGAGCATAATGTCGCGGTTGCGATCGATGGATAGCAGGTGGTAGAAAACGGAAAAATCCGCCGCCGGTAAGCCGTTGCGGTGGGTACGGAGACGTTCGTCCATGCCGTGTAAATCGAACAGCATGACGTAGGGCTGGGGTAATCTCTTTAAGAAATCGACCACTTCCAGTAATTGCTCGCGCTTAACCCACGCCACCGGAACACCGGTACGGGTTGGCTGAACAGTGAAGGCATCCGGCCCAAAACGGTTACGCAGTTCGCCAATAACCGGATCGTCTAAATGGTCACGGGTTTGCCAGGCGTGCTGGTTGGCATCATGCGCGGTTAAATCGGTCATAATTCTCACCATTGCAAATGGTACTGTGGTGACTGTTGGTCAACGGCTTCGCGCTAATATTATTGATATGCGAAGTAAACTCACGCCGACCACAGGCGCAAATTAAAGTTAAATCTCGTCTGGCGTGCGCAAATTGGTGACGGCAATACGCTCGCCACGTTTGCGCTCGCGCTCTGATTGCATATTGGCGCGATACACACCCTGGTCGCCAACCACCCACGAGAGCGGGCGACGTTCTTTACCAATGGATTCCTGCAGCAGCATCAGAGCCTGCATATAAGCTTCCGGACGCGGCGGGCAGCCCGGGATGTAAACATCAACCGGCAGGAATTTATCCACGCCTTGTACTACCGAATAGATGTCGTACATGCCGCCTGAGTTGGCACAGGCCCCCATCGAGATGACCCACTTTGGTTCGAGCATCTGGTCATAAAGGCGCTGAATAACGGGAGCCATTTTGGTAAAGCAGGTCCCGGCAATCACCATCAGGTCTGCCTGGCGCGGAGAGGCACGCAGAACTTCAGCACCAAAACGTGCCACGTCATGTACGGCGGTAAACGAGGTCACCATCTCAACGTAGCAGCAAGAAAGGCCAAAGTTATAAGGCCAGATTGAGTTTTTACGCCCCCAGTTCACCATATCGTGCATGGCATGTTCGAGTTTGCCCATGTACACGCTACGGTTGATTTCTTGATCGAGAGGGTCGGTTACGATCTCCTGCTTTTGCAGGGGATAACGGTCGTTCTCACCGTTGGGGTCTATGCGGGTGAGCGTATAGTCCATCTTATTGCCTCGCTATTACTGCTGACGGTTAGTGAGACTGTCGGTTTCCGGGTTGATTTGGGCGCGGCGCGAACGCGCAGGAGTCCAGTCAAGCGCGCCAATGCGCACCAGATACACCAGGCCTGCCAGTAACACTAAAATGAAAATTGCGGCCTCGACAAAGCCTACCCACCCGCTTTCACGGATAGAGACTGACCACGCATAGAGATACAAGGCTTCCACGTCGAAGATAACGAAGAACATGGCGACCAGGTAAAACTTGGCGGAAAGACGTAAGCGCGCGGTACCAACTGAGTCGATACCTGACTCGAAGGGGGTGTTTTTGTGCCGACCCTTAGCTCTCCCGCCAAGGAACCAGGCCCCGAGAAGCATTACGCAACACAGGCCTATGGCAACAATAAGAAAGACTGCGAACGCCCAATGGTGAGCGATAACTTCAGTGGATGTTGACATACTCATTGCTTACTCATCAAAAGTGGCGCCAGAGTCTCTGCTCTTGCTGGCAGATGAACACCACATCGATTCATGGGGAGGAACAATAAACCTTACAATAACTGCCGGAATCAAATCTTTACCGGCAAATTGATGGGGTTTTTTACTCCTTTCTATAACCTTTTGTCAACTTTAACAAAAGTATCCACACATTAATTTACATCAATCCAACGTCATTAACATTTAGTGCGCTACAAGTTGTAACGTCACGTGACTAACTCTTTTTAATGAAGTGAATCGTGTCCGTTAAGGAGGAAAAATCTTATACAGTTCTATTCTGGCAGGAAATCTCAACTATTCATCCCCCCAAGAGGGAGTATTTTCTTGATCTGAGACACGCTTTTGTTAACTCACCGAGAAAACCAACAACATTACATCCTATTTATTAACAATCTGACGCAGGTTAATTGATGAGACAGGCACAAAAGGCAGGCTGGATAGGGGAGAGAAAGCTGTTTGTTTTAAAACATGTTTTTACAAATTAATTATTCACGCATCGGGCAGTGATTAAAAAACGAGCCACTGAAACAAGAAACATCTTCAGTGACCCGTTTTTGACTTTCCCGCTTTGTTACTAACCTTCGCGGATTACTACTCGAAATCACGTTCCATTAACACAGTGCCGTCATCTTCATCTGGCGAGGCCATGTAGCGATAAGGGCTGGGATTGGATTCAAGGGCGCTGAAAATAGCCTGAGCCAAATCATTGCCGCTGTGCAAATTACGGCACAGCAGATATTGCGTCTCCGGCATTACCGGTAAGCCGTCGGCATTCCCCAGCACGCGGAGTTCAGGACTCATCATTTCCACCGGGCGCGCGGTAATGCCCAGGCCCGCTTTCACCGCCGCCCGCACCGCGGAAAGCGTTGAAGCTACATAGGCAATGCGCCACGGAATACGCTCTGCATTTAAGTGCTCAAGCATCATATCCCGGTACGGGCTAGGATCGTCAAGCATCACTAAAGGCACGGTTTCCCCTTTCTGGAAGAGATAATCCGAGGCGCAATACCATAAGGTTGGCGAAGTCCGTAATACAATGGATTCACAATGTGCGGGTTTTGAGGTGGTCACCACCAGATCAACTTCCTGCTGGTTAAGCATCTCCTCAATAAACGGATTGCGTTTGACGCGCACGTCCAGCGCCAGCTTAGGATAAACCGAACTTATCCGGTTAAGCAGGAAGGGAAGAATGGTGTCCGCTGTTTCGTCAGAGGCACCAATGGTGAGTACCCCCTGCAAATTACTAAACATCAGTGAAGTACAGGCTTCATCATTAAAACGCAGGATTTTTCGCGCATACCCCAGGAGCTGAATGCCATGCTCGGTCAGCAGCTTATTACGGCCATGACGGGCAAAAAGCTCTTTCCCTACTAACTGTTCAAGACGCTGCATCTGCTGACTAACAGCCGATTGCGTACGACAAACCGCGACGGCTGCTGCTGCAAAAGTATTCAGATCCGCTACGGCGACAAAAGTCCTTAACAGATCGAGGTCGAGATTAAGTATCGGACGATTTGCGTTAATCATAATTTTTCACTACCAGGTTGCTCTTACGAGTCTGCCTTAGTTTTATTGCTGTGATTTATCAAAAAGATAAAGCAATTCCCTTTTACAGAACGCCTCCCGAGGGGCCATGCCGTCATCCTGACAGTCGTTCTGATTTTTTTATTCTCATACATCCTGTCCCACGCGCATCAATTATGCGAAACACGTATTCCGGGCAAGATTATACCGCCATAACCAACATACAAACATTCGTCTTATCGTACCAGTCACTGAAATTAAAACTGAGCAATGATGATCAAACGGCTTCTTCAGCACTGCGTTTTATTTATTCAACTCCCTGCGGTTGCAGAGGTCAGCGCGATGAAAATCTTCGCTCTGTCGCTTTCGCTGCGCGGACAAATATCAAAGTACAGTGGCTATATACTAACCTGCGATAAAACATAGACTTTCACAATAGCCAAAAAAAGACATTAGCCATTTTTGACTAACATATCTTACCGCAAATGATACCAATCCCTAGATTTTGTTGTGGATTATCTGATCCCATTCTCTTTTTTAATTCACGGCTCAGTGGCTTATTGATAAAGATTTTTGAAGCAACTTAAAACCAAAGAGAAGCCGTTTAACTCTTTTTCTACTTATATTAATCACACTCCCGGTTATTTTTATATACATATTATTAACTCACACCAATACGCTCCTTTTATCTTCAGCATGAATATTCAGTTTTCCTTAACTATTACTCAGTTTAATTTGCTAACGGATTAGCATGACCTACCAACACTCACCAGCCAGATAGTTAATGAAATTGAGTCTAAATTTAATTTCCATATTTTTAATTAAAAACCAATACTTAACGATATATTATTCTAAAAAAAATCCATTGATTCGTTTTTCTAACCTTACCTTAAAATCAAAGATAAATGACCTTCTGACGCTTCGATGACCTTCAAATCTGCGCGTAGCAGGAGTACATTGTTGCCTGGTCGCTTCCACGGCAGGAAGTGGCGCTAACATTTAAGGTCAGGTTCATGTCCCCTATCGAAAAATCCAGCAAACTTGATAACGTCTGTTATGACATCCGTGGCCCGGTGCTCAAAGAGGCGAAACGCCTTGAAGAAGAAGGGAATAAAGTCCTCAAGCTCAATATTGGCAACCCGGCCCCTTTTGGCTTTGACGCCCCGGATGAAATCCTTGTCGATGTGATTCGTAACCTGCCAACGGCGCAGGGCTACTGCGACTCGAAAGGGCTCTACTCCGCACGCAAAGCCATCATGCAGCATTATCAGGCGCGGGAGATGCGGGATGTGACGGTTGAGGATATCTACATCGGCAACGGGGTCTCTGAACTGATCGTTCAGTCAATGCAGGCGCTGCTCAATAGCGGCGATGAGATGCTGGTTCCGGCACCGGATTATCCTCTGTGGACCGCAGCGGTGTCGCTTTCAGGCGGCAAGGCGGTGCACTATTTATGTGATGAGTCCGCTGACTGGTTCCCGGACCTGGATGATATTCGCGCCAAAATCACCCCCCGCACGCGCGGTATCGTGATTATTAACCCAAACAACCCAACGGGTGCGGTCTACTCTAAAGAGTTACTGTTAGAAGTGGTTGAAATTGCGCGTCAGCATAATTTGATCATTTTCGCGGATGAAATTTACGACAAAATTTTGTACGACGAAGCCCAGCACCACTCCATTGCCGCGCTGGCACCCGACCTGCTGACCATTACCTTTAATGGCTTATCGAAAACTTATCGCGTTGCCGGATTCCGCCAGGGCTGGATGGTGCTGAACGGGCCGAAAAAACACGCTAAAGGGTATATTGAAGGTCTGGAAATGCTGGCCTCCATGCGTCTTTGCGCCAACGTTCCGGCTCAGCATGCTATTCAGACCGCGCTGGGTGGCTACCAAAGTATTAGCGAGTTTATCGCGCCTGGGGGCCGCCTCTACGAACAGCGTAATCGCGCATGGGAGCTGATTAACGATATTCCCGGCGTCTCTTGCGTGAAGCCGCGCGGCGCGCTGTATATGTTCCCGAAAATTGACGCCAGGCGCTTTAATATCCACGATGACCAGAAAATGGTGCTGGATTTCTTGCTGCAAGAAAAAGTGCTGTTGGTTCAGGGAACGGCGTTTAACTGGCCGTGGCCCGATCACGTACGTATCGTGACCTTACCACGGGTTGATGAGCTGGAAATGGCGATCAATAAATTTGGCCGTTTCCTCGGACACTACCACCAGTAAAGCTTGAGGGGGAGATGTTTGCATCTTCCCCTGCCCCCCTGCACAATGGTTTTCTTTGTAGTAGAGACCGAGTGTACCTATGAGCCAGAGCCATTTCTTCGCCCACCTTTCACGCCTGAAATTAATCAATCGCTGGCCGCTGATGCGCAATGTGCGTACCGAGAATGTTTCAGAGCATAGTCTGCAAGTTGCGATGGTCGCTCATGCGCTGGCGGTGATTAAAAACCGCAAATTTAACGGGCAGATTAACGCCGAGCGCGTTGCTCTGCTGGCCATGTATCACGATGCCAGTGAAGTGCTGACCGGGGATCTGCCGACGCCGGTGAAGTATTTCAACTCGCAAATCGCTCATGAATACAAAGCCATCGAAAAAATCGCCCAGCAGAAACTGATTGATATGGTGCCCGAAGAGCTGCGGGATATCTGGGCGCCGCTGATCGATGAACATCAGAGTAGCGATGAAGAAAGAGCCATTGTGAAGCAGGCTGATGCACTATGCGCCTATCTGAAATGCCTTGAAGAGCTGTCGGCCGGGAATAATGAGTTTCTGCTGGCGAAAAGCCGCCTTGAGAAGACCCTGGCGGACAGGCACAGCGAAGAGATGGACTATTTTATGAATGTCTTTGTGCCAAGCTTCCAGCTGTCGCTTGATGAGATAAGCCAGGATTCACCGCTGTAGTTTGGTGAGACCGCCCCCTCCCGCAGGAGTGGGGATCTATCTTTGCTCCCTCAGGCAGAGGGCTGTCTATACCATAAACTAAAACGGAAATAGCATCGGCACCATCACTACGCTCACCACCATCACAATGATGGTGAACGGCACGCCCATCTTCACAAAGTCGCTGAACTTATAGTTCCCCGGCCCCAGAACTAGCGTGTTTACAGGGGACGAGACCGGGGTCATAAATGCAGCAGAGGCGGCAAGTGCGACGATCATGGCGAACGGGTAAGGTGAAACCCCCATCGTCTTCGCGGCGGCCAGCGCAATAGGCGCCATTAAGACGGCGGTCGCCGTATTGGAAATAAACAGCCCAATTGCCGCGCACATCACAAACAGGCAAATCAACATCAGATGCGGGCCATAGCCCCCGCCCAGCTGCATTAATCCATTGACGATCAGATCAACGCCGCCCGTTTTTTGCAGCGCAAGGGCAAACGGCATCATGCCGACAATTAAAATAATGCTTGGCCAGTGCACCGCTTTATAGGCGCTTTCCATGTCAATACAGCGGAATTTACCCATCAGCAGGCAGGCAATCATCGCGGCAATGGGATTGGGAATTTCGTCGGTCAGCATCAATGCGACCATTAACGCAAGACAGAAGACCGCATGTGGTGCCTGACTATGGGCAGGCGACGCCTCCCCTTCCTCCACGGGCAAATTAAGCACCAGGAAATCACGGCCTTTCAATTGCAGCTGGCTAATCAGTTTCCAGTCGCCCACCACCAGCAAGATATCGCCAAGCTGCAGGGCTTCATCCACCAGCACCCCTTCCATCGCTTCCCCATTGCGGCGCAGCCCTACCACGTTCAGGCCGTAACGCGTGCGGAAGGCTATTTCGCGCAGCGTTTGCCCAATGAGTTCTGACTCGGGGATCAGCGAAACCTCAGCCATGCCAACGTCCAGCGCCTGGTCCGAAAAATACTCGCCGCGCAGCACCATAGGTTCAAGCATCTGCTCGCGACAAAATTCACGCAGATCGACCTCTGATGCAGACATATCAATCAACAAAACATCGCGCGCGCGAAATTCGGTGACTCCAGTGACATTAACAATCACCCGACGGAATTTGCGCCAGCGCTCAAGACCAATAACGTTCGCACCATAGCGCTCGCGCAGCTTTAAATCATCCAGACGGCGGCCTACCATTGGAGAGCCCGGGCGGATTGTCAGGCGGCGCGCCCGGCCGGTCAGACGGTATTCTTTGATCAAATCGCGGAACGTGCGGCGGCGCCAGTCTTGTTTACCGTCTTCTTTATGCTGGCCGTTTAGCGCAAAGCGGGCGAACAGCATATAAATAATGCCCAACAGCAAAATCACCAGGCCAATCGGCGTCACGCTGAAGAAGTGGAAACCCTGAAGACCTTCACGCAATAGTTCACTATTGACCACCAGATTTGGCGGCGTGGCGACCAACGTCATCATGCCGCTAATCAGGCCAGCAAAACTCAGCGGCATCATCAGGCGCGACGGTGAGGTTTTCATTCGCATGGAAACGCTTAAAACCACCGGAATAAATATCGCGACAACGCCCGTGGAGCTCATAAACGCGCCAAGACCTGCCACGGTTAGCATCAGCAAAACCAGCATTTTAGTTTCACTGCTGCCTGCGACATCTACCAGCCAGGCGCCCATTTTTGTGGCAACGCCGGTGCGCACGAGGCCGTCGCCAATAATAAACAGCGCGGCAATCAAAATAACGTTGGGATCGCTAAAGCCAGAAAAGGCTTCGCTAAGAGTGAGGGTGCCGCTGAGGACAAATGCAATGATGACAAGCAGTGCTACCGCGTCCATACGTACTTTTCCAGTGGCAAACAGTACCACCGCTACCGCTAACAGCGATAAAACCCAAACGAGTTCCGAGTTCAAAACAAGTCCTTGTGAGTTGTCTCTGGGGGAAAAATCATGCCATAAAAAAGCCCCGCTATCGCGGGGCTAAATCATGTGTTTAGTGTTTTCTGAATACTTCAACGCTGCCGTCTGGCAACTTCTGCACCAGCAATTCGGTTAATGAATGCAGCGCATAATCGACATGTTCAAGGCGAGGTGTCTCGGCCGGAGCGTTTACCGCAATCACATGGCAACCCGCAGCAAGGCCTGAAAGCACGCCTGCTGGCGCATCTTCCACCACCACGCACTCTTCAGGCTCAAGCCCGAGTAGTTGAGCGCCGAGCAGGTAAGCATCCGGCTCAGGTTTGCCCCGAGCCACACGTTCAGCAGTCACCAGCACTTCCGGAGCCGGTAATCCTCCCGCTGCACGGCGAGCAGAGGCAACCGGCAGTGAACCCGAAGTGACGATAGCCCACGGAATGCCCGCTTCGCTCAAATGGGCCAGCAGTTCAGCGGCGCCAGGCAAAGCCACGATACCGTCGGTATCTTCTGACTCGATTTTTTCGAGGCGCAAGAATTCCTGCTGAATAGCTTCCTCAGGGGCACCCGCCATAAAATGACGCAGCGAAGTCATCGCCTGTTTGCCATGAATGAAGCCTAAAACTTCCTGCGGTGAAATATCGAAGCGTTTAGCCCAGTTAATCCAGGCACGCTCAACGGCAGGCAGGGAGTCGACCAGAGTCCCGTCCAAATCAAACAAAAAACCTTTGCACTTCAAGACGACTCTCCCCTCAGGCATTAATGATTTGCGCAATCTCGTTGGCGCTTAGATGATACTGACGCGGGCAGGAATGCCATACTTTCAACATCCGCTGGTATTTTTCCCACATTGGAGTTTGCGCATTAAAGCCATGAGTACCCGCATCAAAATGGGTGTAACGGCCTTCAATATTCACCATAAAGCGAACATAGCCCAGCAAGCGAGCTTCTGTGGCCGCATCAAAGCCGAGGAAAGTTACGCGGCGTTCGTCAATTTGCTGGTTATCTTTCAGGTTAGTCCAGCAGACATGCAGCGCGTGGTACATCTCCATAATATCGATAACGGTGCGGCAGGTTTCTTCCGTCAGCTCACCAAACTCACGATCCAGTTCGCGCATTTGCAGGCCGTAGCCACGCTCGATGATGGTTTGCAGGCGGCGATAGCGCTCGGCATTATCCGGATCGAGCATGGTCATCATTTTGTACTGATTCGATAAAATCAGACGCTGGGCGTGAGTCATTTCCATTTCTTAGCTCCTGTTGCGCGGGGTGAGTGAGCCCGCGAAAAAATATCCTTTCTATATAGGCGTAACGGCAGGGATTTTACAAATCATCAAGAAAAGTTTTATCCAGCTGCTTAAAAGCACGCTTCAGAACGTCGGCCAGCGCCTGGTAATCTGGCTTGCCTTCGACAGGCGTTAACGCCTGCCCGGCATCCTGTAATTTACCGCGCACTTCGTAAAACCAACTCAAAATCGTCGGCGGCAGCGGCGTCACGGAACGTTTGCCCAGCCACCATAATCCCTGCATTGGCAGACTACAGGCGAATAAAGCGGTAGCGACGGCGGGGCCTAATTGGCCACCAAGAGCAATTTGCCAGCTCAGCGTGAACACCGCGAGAGGCGGCATAAAGCGAATGGCAAAGCGCGTGGCGCGGATAACTCGATTTTCAATAAAGACCGGGGCGAGGCGTTTATCGACAGGCCAGGTCTTCGAATAGTGTTGTCCACGGCTGAACAGGCTAAACCAGCTTACGTGGCTATTTTGGGGTGTCGACATGGCTCTACCTCAACTTCACAGATAAAAAATAAAATTTTCGTGCAAAACAGCAACTCTAAATTACATGGTTCAAAATCTTTTGTCTTTAGCTGCCGCAATCGGGTATCCTGTGCCGGCCTTGATGGCCGTAGAAGGGAAACCGCAGGTTGTCAATTTTTACTTAGTTAGCCGTTGCCAGAAAATCACGCAACATGGCGTAAACTCAAGAGTATTTGTTTGTCGTGCCAAAAAAACGCTTCTGGCATGACGTTAATCATAAATGTCAGGCTCATCATGCGCTACGCTGAGAGACTAACTGACGTTTTTTTAGCCACATATTAATAGTAGGTACTTCCATGTCGAGTAAGTTAGTACTGGTTCTGAACTGCGGTAGCTCTTCACTGAAATTTGCAATCATTGATGCACTCAACGGTGACGAATACCTTTCTGGTTTAGCCGAATGTTTCCATCTTCCAGAAGCGCGTATCAAGTGGAAAATGGATGGCGGTAAACAAGAAGCGGCTTTGGGTGCAGGCGCCGCTCACAGCGAAGCTCTTAACTTTATGGTTAATACCATTCTGGCACAAAAACCTGAATTGTCCGAGCAGCTGACCGCTATCGGCCACCGTGTTGTTCACGGCGGCGAGAAATACACCAGCTCTGTAATTATCGACGAGACCGTGATTCAGGGTATCAAAGATACCGCTTCTTTTGCACCATTACATAACCCGGCGCACCTGATCGGTATCGCGGAAGCACTGAAATCCTTCCCTAAACTGGCTGATAAAAACGTTGCTGTGTTTGACACCGCGTTCCACCAGACCATGCCAGAAGAATCTTATCTCTATGCTCTGCCGTACAAACTGTACAAAGAGCACGGCGTTCGTCGCTACGGCGCACACGGCACCAGCCACTACTATGTGACTCAGGAAGCCGCGAAAATGCTGAACAAGCCGGTGGAAGAAGTGAATATTATCACTTGCCACCTGGGGAACGGCGGTTCCGTTTCTGCTATTCGTAACGGCCAGTGCGTTGACACCTCTATGGGTCTGACTCCGCTGGAAGGCCTGGTGATGGGCACCCGTTCTGGTGACATCGACCCGGCTATCATCTTCCACCTGCATGACTCTCTGGGCATGAGCGTTGATGACATCAACAAAATGCTGACCAAAGAGTCTGGCCTGCTGGGTCTGACTGAAGTCACCAGCGACTGCCGTTATGTTGAAGATAACTACCAGACCAAAGCCGATGCCAGGCGTGCAATGGACGTCTTCTGCCACCGCCTGGCAAAATACATCGGCTCATACACTGCGCTGATGGACGGTCGCCTGGACGGCGTGGTATTCACCGGCGGTATCGGTGAGAACGCCGCAATGGTACGTGAACTGTCTCTGGGCAAACTGGGCGTTCTGGGCTTTGAAGTTGACCATGAACGTAACCTGGCTGCGCGTTTTGGTAAATCAGGCTACATTAACAAAGAGGGTACCGTTCCTGCGATGGTCATTCCGACCAACGAAGAACTGGTTATCGCTCAGGATGCATCTCGCCTGACCGCTTGATTCTCCTTACCGCCAGCGCAAGCTGGCGGTGTTGTTTTCTGAGTCCTCGTAAGCGAATCCTTACGAATACGAAAGAGGTTATACCGTGTCCCGTACTATTATGTTGATCCCTACCGGAACCAGCGTCGGCCTGACCAGCGTCAGCCTTGGTGTTATCCGTGCTATGGAACAAAAAGGCGTTCGCCTAAGCGTTTTCAAACCTATCGCTCAACCACGTACCGGTGGCGATACTCCTGACCAAACCACCAGCATCGTGCGCGCCAACTCCAGCATTCCAGCTGCCGAGCCGCTGCATATGCATCACGTTGAGACGCTGCTGTCGAGCAACCAACAAGACGTGCTGATGGAAGAGATCATCGCTAACTACCACGCCAGCAGCAAAGATGCTGAAGTGGTGCTGGTTGAAGGTCTGGTCCCTACCCGCAAGCATCAGTTCGCCCAGTCTCTGAACTATGAGATTGCCAAAACGCTGAATGCTGAAATCGTCTTCGTGATGTCTCTGGGTAACAACTCCCCGCAGCAGATGAAAGAGCGTATCGAGCTGGCTCGTAGCAGCTTTGGCGGCAGCAAAAACACCAACATCACCGGCGTTATCATTAACAAACTCAACGCCCCGGTTGATGAACAAGGCCGTACCCGCCCTGACCTGTCTGAGATTTTCGATGACTCGACTAAAGCGAGCATCGCCAATATCGATCCTAAAGAGCTGTTTGCTGACAGCCCGCTGCCCGTTCTGGGCTGTGTGCCGTGGAGCTTCGATCTGATAGCGACACGCGCCATCGATATGGCACGTCACCTGAACGCCACCATCATCAACGAAGGCGACATCAAAACGCGTCGCGTGAAGTCTGTGACCTTCTGTGCGCGCAGCATTCCGCACATGCTGGAGCACTTCCGCCCAGGTTCCCTGCTGGTAACCTCCGCAGACCGTCCAGACGTGCTGGTTGCAGCGTGCCTGGCCGCCATGAACGGCGTGGAGATCGGTGCGATCCTGCTGACCGGTGGTTACGAAATGGACCCACGCGTGAGCAAACTGTGCGAGCGAGCATTCGCCACCGGCCTGCCGCTGTTCATGGTTGACACCAACACCTGGCAGACCTCCCTGAGCCTGCAAAGCTTCAACCTGGAAGTGCCAACGGACGACCATCAGCGCATCGAAAAAGTGCAGGAATATGTGGCAAGCCACATTGATGCGGGCTGGATCGAATCACTGACGGCAACTTCTGAGCGCAGCCGCCGCCTGTCTCCACCAGCGTTCCGTTATCAGCTCACCGAGCTGGCACGTAAAGCCGGTAAGCGTGTGGTTCTGCCGGAAGGTAACGAGCCGCGTACGGTGAAAGCCGCCGCGATTTGTGCTGAACGTGGTATCGCAACTTGCGTACTATTGGGTAACCCGGATGAAATCACCCGTGTTGCCGCAGCACAGGGCGTTGAGCTGAGCGCTGGCATCGAAATCGTCGATCCAGAAGTGGTTCGCGAAAGCTACGTGGCGCGTCTGGTTGAGCTGCGTAAGAGCAAAGGCATGACCGAAGCCGTTGCTCGTGAGCAACTGGAAGACAACGTAGTGCTGGGCACGCTGATGCTTGAGCAGGACGAAGTTGACGGCCTGGTTTCCGGTGCGGTTCACACCACGGCGAACACCATTCGTCCTCCGTTGCAGCTGATCAAAACCGCTCCGGGTAGCTCTCTGGTTTCTTCTGTGTTCTTTATGCTGCTGCCTGAACAGGTTTACGTTTACGGCGACTGCGCGATCAACCCGGACCCAACTGCTGAGCAGCTGGCAGAGATCGCCATTCAGTCTGCGGATTCCGCTGCTGCATTCGGCATCGAGCCACGCGTTGCGATGCTCTCCTACTCCACCGGTACTTCTGGTGCAGGTAGCGATGTAGAGAAAGTTCGCGAAGCGACTCGCCTGGCTCAGGAAAAACGCCCTGACCTGATGATCGACGGTCCATTGCAGTATGACGCCGCGGTTATGGCTGATGTGGCTAAGTCCAAAGCGCCAAACTCACCGGTTGCGGGCCGTGCTACCGTGTTCATCTTCCCGGATCTGAACACCGGTAACACCACCTATAAAGCGGTACAGCGCTCAGCGGACCTGATCTCTATCGGGCCAATGCTGCAAGGCATGCGTAAACCGGTTAACGACCTGTCTCGTGGCGCGCTGGTAGACGATATCGTTTACACCATCGCACTGACCGCGATCCAGTCTTCTCAACAAGACTAACGTTTTCTGAGAAGCAAAAAGGCCGCATTGATGTGCGGCCTTTTTTATTGCTGCTGCCCCGAAAATTACCCGGGGCTGGAGTCTGAATGAATTAATCCGCTACAGCCGTATGCTGAGACTCATTTTTAGCATTGCGCGTCATCCACAGCGCCAGCGCTTTGAGCGAATCAGGCGTGAAGTCGTCACAGCGGGCCGTAATCTCTTCAGGGGACATCCAGCAGACTTCGCTGACCTCTGCTTCCTGCAGGGCAAAGGGGCCGTGAGAAACACAGCTAAACAGGCTTCCCCACACCCGGCAGTGGGTATCTTCAAAATAGAACTGCCCGTGTTCGGCAAATGGCACACCGGCAATCCCCAGCTCTTCTTCAGCCTCGCGGCGTGCAGAGTCAAGCAGTTGCTCGTCGGCCTGCACCACGCCGCCTGCGGTGGCATCCAGCATGCCCGGCATAAAATCTTTGGTTTCAGTCCGGCGCTGCACCAAAATCTTACCCATACCGTCGTGAACCACGATATAGGTCGCGCGATGGCGTAAACGCTGCGCACGCATTTGCTCACGGCTCGCTTGCGCGATCACTTCATTGTCTTCATTGACAATATCTACCCATTCCGTGCCAATAAAATGACTCTGTTCCGCCATTAGGGAAACCTTATTCAGGGCGCTCTTTGGCGCGTTATCGGTTTAATTCACGGTAAGTTACGGGGTAATCTCCACCTGCGCAATAACCCCAGCGTTATTCAGTGCGTGAATGCTCAGAACACCGTCGTTTAGCATACCGTAACTCGCGGCAAACCCACCTTTCGGAATGCTCACCGAGCCGGGATTAAACAGATAAACCGATTCTTGCTTCTTCGCCACCGGCAGATGCGTGTGACCAAAAACCAGCACGTCGTTATCTGCCAGCGGCGGCAGTTTATCCGGGTGATACAGATGGCCGTGGGTAATAAATAAACGTTGCTCTGCCAGCAATATCTGCTGCCAGGGTGCGGTAATGGGGAATTCGAGCAGCATCTGATCAACTTCACTATCGCAGTTCCCCCGCACCGCAATAATGCTTTCAGCCATGCTGTTAAACCGCTCGGCCACGGCGGCTGGATTATACCCCACGGGAAGCGCATTACGCGGCCCGTGATTTAGTAAATCTCCCAGCAATATCAGCCAATTAGCACCACTGCGCTCAAAGTGCGCCAGCACCTGCTCGGTAGCGGGTAGCGAACCGTGGATATCCGAGGCAAACATCAGCTTCATAAAACCCTATTCCTGTTAATGATAAGCGAAATTATCATAGCGAATTATGGGGCTAATCAGCCAGAATGCTTTGCACAAAGTGCCAGGAAACGCTGCACCGACGCGCGCTGCCACTGAAATGCGGCGTACTCTTGCAGGCGTTCAGGCACGTCATCACCATTGAGTATCAGGCGGTTAAGCATCAGCGCGAGGTCGGTGTCAGCAAGCGACCATTCAGCAAAAAGATTTTGCTGACCGGCAGGTAATAAATTTTCTACCGTCGTGATAAGTTTTTGCGCCGCCGCCGCTCCTTTCTCCGTCAATGGCGGCTTCTTCACCCCCACGAACACCACATCCGTTGCCCGCTCTTCACGAATCGGCACTAAATCGCTGCGCAGCCACGCCTGAATTTGCCGGGCACGGGCGCGTTTTTCGAGGTTATGGGGATAAATACGCTCCCAGGTCGGAGGCGCAAAGCGCTCTTCAAGATACTCGGCAATGGCGGAGGATTCCGTCAGCAAAAAGTCATCGACCGCAAGCACCGGAACGCGCCGCGTCAGCTGATACCCTTTCCAGCCGGGCTGCAGATGCTGCCCACTATTAAGATCAACAGTTTGCAGAGTAAAACTCAGGCCTTTCTCTTTGAGAGCGACATAAACAGACATCACATACGGGCTAAAAAAATTGGCGTCGGACCACAGCGTTATTGTCGGCTGGCTCATAGCATCCCCATAAATTAGCTTTCCAGGATATTGAACATAGAGGGGAAAATACCCCCTGTCACTTAAACAAAACTTATCCTCAAGGCAATTTTTTGAAAAAGTCTATACTCGATAGGTTGATGAAAAATGCTGACATCAGGATGGGCATCCCATGATTGACCTTTACTATGCACCCACACCCAACGGGCATAAGATCGCGTTGTTTCTGGAAGAGGCGGGTCTGGAATATACGCTTCATCGTATTGATATTGGCAAAGGAGAGCAGTTTCAGCCTGCCTTTTTAGCGATTTCCCCCAACAATAAAATTCCGGCCATTATTGACCACCAGCCAACGGATGGCGGGGGCCCGCTGAGTTTATTTGAGTCTGGCGCAATCCTGCTTTATCTGGCGGAAAAGACTAACGAGCTATTAAGCAAAGAGCCGCGTGAACGCGCCCAAACGCTGCAATGGCTGTTCTGGCAGGTGGGTGGCTTCGGCCCGATGCTTGGGCAAAATCATCATTTCAACCACTTTGCCCCACAGCCGGTTCCTTACGCTATCGAACGTTATCAGGTAGAAACCCAGCGTCTGTACGGCGTGCTGAATAAACAGCTAGAGAAAACCCCGTGGCTGGGCGGCAATAAATACAGTATTGCCGATATTGCAACTTATCCGTGGACGGTTTCTCACGAGCGCCAGCGCATTAATCTGGCAAATTTCCCCGCCGTGCAAAACTGGTTTGAGCGCATTCATTCACGCCCGGCAACCGAACGAGCATATGGCCAGGCGCAAAAAATTTAACTCCTGAGCGCCCGGCATGGGCGCTACGTTATTCCTCGTGTATTCTGGGACGGGAAATTAATACATGGAGGAAACCTGCAATGCCATCCCCACAGCCAGACGCGATTATTCGCATCAAGAACTTACGCCTGCGCACCTTTATTGGCATCAAGGAAGAAGAGATTGCCAACCGCCAGGATATCGTGATTAACGTTGCCATTCATTATCCGGCAGATAAAGCCCGCGCCAGTGAAGACATCAACGATGCGTTGAACTACCGCACCATCACCAAACAAATCATTCAGTTGGTTGAGAATAGCCGCTTCTCTTTACTGGAAAAATTAACTCAGGATGTGCTCAATATCGCATGTGACCACCCGTGGGTATCTTATGCTGAGGTAGAGATTGATAAACTTCACGCGCTACGTTACGCCGACTCGGTATCCATGACGCTGAGCTGGCGCAGGTAAGCAAACGGCAGGAGACAAGCATGCAGATACTGATTACCGGTGGAACCGGCCTGATTGGCAGCCATCTGATTCCACGCTTGCAGGAGTTAGGACACGACGTCACCGTCGTCACCCGCAACCCCGATAAGGCCCGCAGGCTGCTGGGCTCAACAGTGACGCTCTGGAAAGGGCTTCACGATCATCCTAATCTCGATGGTTTTGCTGCGGTCATCAACCTGGCAGGGGAACCCATCGCCGATAAACGCTGGACGCAAGTGCAGAAACAGCGTCTGTGCCAAAGCCGCTGGCAGATAACCGAACGCCTGGTTGAGATGTTTAAAGCAAGCCAGACGCCCCCTGCCGTGTTGATTTCCGGTTCTGCTGCTGGTTACTACGGCAACCTCGGCGAAGTCGTCGTCAATGAAGATGAGCCGCCGCACAATGAATTTACCCACAAGCTGTGCGCCCGCTGGGAACAAATCGCCTGTGGCGCGCAGAGTGAGCAGACTCGCGTTTGTCTGCTGCGTACCGGCGTGGTACTGGCCCCCAAAGGCGGCATCCTGGCGAAGCTGCTGCCGATATTCCGCTTAGGCCTGGGCGGGCCGATGGGCGACGGGCGGCAGTATCTGGCGTGGATCCATATCGACGATATGGTGAATGGCATTTTGTGGCTGCTCGATAACGACCTGCGCGGGCCGTTTAATATGGTTTCACCCTACCCGGTTCGTAACGAACAGTTCTCCCACGCGTTGTGCCATGTACTGAAGCGTCCGGCATTTATACGCGTACCCGCCGCGGCGGTCAGGTTAATGATGGGGGAATCCTCGGTGCTGGTATTAGGCGGGCAACGAGCGCTGCCCAAACGGCTTGAGGAGTCTGGGTTTGGCTTTCGCTGGTACGATCTGGAGGAAGCGCTGGGGGATGTGGTGCGCTAGAACGCGCCCTTATCCCGGCCTTCTTCCCCTGCAGAAGGAGAAAACCGTTCTATCCCCTTTCCTTCAGGGAAAGGGGATAGGTGAGGGAAAACTACTTCAGCGATCCCGACAAAAACTGCTGCAAACGCGCACTTTTCGGGTTGCCAAACAGCTCTTCCGGCGTGCCTTCTTCTTCGATTAACCCCTGGTGCAGGAAAATCACATGGTTGGATACGTGGCGCGCAAAATCCATCTCATGGGTTACCACCACCATGGTTTTTCCCTCTTCGGCCAGCTTCTGCATAATACGCAGCACTTCGCCTACCAGCTCAGGATCAAGCGCCGAGGTCGGCTCGTCGAACAGCAACACTTCAGGCTCCATGGCAAGCGCGCGCGCAATAGAAACGCGCTGCTGCTGGCCGCCGGAAAGATGCACCGGGTATTTCACCTGCTGGCGCTCATCAATACCGACTTTCGCCAGGTATTTAACCGCCCGCTCTTTCGCTTCCTGCTTGCTCAGGCCCAGCACCTGAATCGGCGCTTCCATCACGTTTTCCAGTACCGTCATGTGGCTCCACAGGTTGAAATGCTGGAACACCATGGTCAGGCGCGTGCGCAGCAAACGGAGCTGGTTTTTATCGGCCACTTTCAACTGCCCGTCCCCGTCGCGTACCAGATTAATGTTCTGGTTATTGACGATAATCGTGCCTTCACTCGGCTTTTCGAGGAAGTTGATGCAGCGCAAAAAGGTACTTTTCCCGGAGCCCGAAGAACCAATAATGCTTATCACATCGCCGGCGTTGGCTTGTAATGAGACGCCCTTCAACACTTCATGTTGGCCGTAGCGCTTGTGCAGGTCGGTAACGCTTAATTTTTTATCAGTCATCTTGAACACTCAATGCGAAGAGCTGGGTTTAACATGCTGCAGCCAGCGCTGCTCAGCCTTGCGGAACAATCTAATCAGCACATAAGAAATACACAGGTATAACACCGCCGCAATGCCAAAGGCGGTAAACGGCTGGTAGGTCGCGGAGTTGATATCGCGGGCGATTTTTAGCAGATCCGGTACCGTGGCGGTGAACGCCAGCGCCGTGGAGTGCAGCATCAGAATCACTTCGTTGCTGTAAGCAGGCAGCGCGATGCGTAACGCCGAAGGCAAAATAATGCAGCGATACATTTTGAATGGCGAGAAACCGTAAGCCCGCCCGGCCTCAATTTCGCCATGTGGGACTGAGCGAATCGCCCCGGCGAAGATTTCAGTGGTATACGCGCAGGTGTTTAACGTCAGCGCCAGCACCGTGCAGTTCAGGCCGCTGCGGAAAAATTCATTTAGCAGCACGGTTCCTTTCACCACTTCAAGCGTGTACATGCCCGAGTAAAACACCAGCAGCTGCACATACAGCGGCGTGCCACGGAAAATATAGGTAAACAGCCAGATGGGGAACGCAATAAACCTGTTGCTGGACACGCGGCCAATCGCCAAAAACAGCGCCAGGATGCCGCCCATCACTACCGATGAAATCAGCAGCCACAGCGTGATGGCAACGCCGGTAAAGCGATAGCCGTCGGTCCACAGCAGCGCTTTCCAGTATTCCTGAATAATGTCGATCATAGCTCGGCCCTCTTCACGCCAACGGAGTAACGGCGTTCAAGCCAGAGCAATACCCCATTCGATACCGTGGTGAAGAACAGGTAGATTAAGCCTGCGACAATCGCAAAGTAGAATGGCTGCCAGGTACTTTTCCCGGCCAGCTGCGTGGCCTTAACCACATCCTCCAGGCCTAACAACGAAACCAGCGCGGTGGCCTTTAAAATAACCTGCCAGTTATTCCCAATACCGGGTAACGCATAGCGCATCATGGCCGGGAAGAGAATACGGCGGAAAGTTTGCGAACCGGTAAAACCGAAGGCGGTAGCCGCTTCGATATGCCCACGAGGCACGGCCATAAAAGCCCCGCGGAAGGTTTCGGTAAAATAGGCGCCGTAGATAAAACCGAGCGTAATGATACCCGCAACCATCGGGTCGATATCAAATTGTGCGACACCAAGCGAGTCCGTTAATACGTTAAGCGCCATTTGCAGGCCATAGAAAATCAGCAGCATCAGCACCAGATCGGGAACGCCGCGAATCAGGGTAGTGTAGCCTTCAAACAGCATGGCCAACGGGCGATTTTTAGATAATTTGGCCCCGGCTCCCGCCAGGCCAATAATAACGGCGAGGATAACGGAGCTCAGCGCCAGTTCCAGCGTGACGATCGCTCCTCTAAAAATGACTTCTGAAAAACCGTACAGCATGGTGCGTATCCTGTCGTCAGCGTCTGCACAAACTTAACCTGCCCAGGCGGGCAGGTTTAACCACTGGTGACTGTTAACCACCGTAAACGTCAAAATCGAAGTATTTCTTCGCTAACTTCTCGTAGGTTCCGTCGTTACGCATTTCGGCAAACGCTTTATTCAGCGCTGCGCGTAATTCAGTGTCGTCTTTACGCAGGCCCATACCGGTACCGACGCCAAACAGCTTTTCGTCTTTAATCGACGGGCCGCCGAACTGGTAATTTTTACCCACCGGCTGTTTCAGGAAGCCTTCGCTGGCCGCAACTTCATCCTGGAATGCAGCGTCGATACGGCCCGCCGTCAGGTCTGCGTAGATAGAATCCTGGCCCTGGTAAGAGACAATTTCGATGCCTTTAGGCGCCCAGTGCTCATTACCAAAGGTTTCCTGAGTCGTGCCTTGCAGAACGCCGACGCGCTTACCTTTAAGGGACTCAATAGTGGGTTGAACAGGAGAGCCTTTTGCCACCACTAAACGCGAGTCTGCGGCGTAAAGTTTATCGGTGAAGGCAATCTCTTGCTGGCGTTTTTCCGTAATTGAAAGGGACGACATAATCGCGTCGATCTTTTTCGCTTTTAACGAGGGGATCAGCGCATCAAGTGGGTTTTCTACGAAGGTACAGTTAGTCTGGATGCGTTTGCAGAGTTCTTTTGCCAGATCGATATCAAATCCGACTAATTCGCCCTGCGCATTTTTCGACTCGAACGGTGCATAAGTCGGGTCAGTACCAATGCGTAAGTTCTCAGGAATAGCGGCAAACGCTGTGGAAACACTGGAAAATGCCAGCACCAAAGAAAGCGCGATGATCGGCTTGTTCATAATTATCCTCGAAGTCACTGTTTTTATACGCGATTGATTTTCAACCGGATAAAATTGCATGTTTCATGCCAATTTATGCATATTAATATAGTGTTTTTCGCCCGCTATAGCGCGACATTAATGACGCATCCTTAAACAGGAAAAACACCATGCACCAATAGGATGCATGCAGCACACCATTTTGGTGCAATCCTGCATTTGCGCACCAGGCAGGTGCAATCAGCGAAAACTGGATTGCAATTCTATTCAGCCCGGCGGCCCTGAAGCGCAGCCGGGCTACAGACTACGGGATAACCTTATTGACCGTAAACATTAAAGTCGAAGTACTTCTTCGCAAATTTGTCGTAAGTGCCGTCTTTACGCATCTCTGCCAGCGCTTTGTCGAAAGCCGCTTTCAGCTCGGTATCGTCCTTACGCAAGCCAATACCGGTGCCGTCACCAAAGTACTGTTTGTTTTTCACAGACGGGCCTGCAAACTCATAGCCTGCTCCCGCAGGCTGTTTCAGGAAGCCTTCACTTGCGGCGGTTTCATCCTGGAATGCTGCATCCAGACGCCCCGCCGCCAGATCAGAATAGATCAGATCCTGGTTGGCATAAGCCACAACATCAACACCTTTGGTACGCCATTCAGCATTGGCATACGCTTCCTGAGTAGATCCCTGCAATACCCCGATGTGCTTGCCTTTCAGGGAATCCAGCGTCGGTTTAATCGGCGAACCTTTGACCGCGATCAGGCGGGGATCGGCCGCATAGAGTTTGTCTGAGAAAGCGATCTCTTGCTGGCGCTTTTCCGTGATCGACAGTGAAGAGATAATGCCATCAATTTTCTTTGCTTTCAGCGAAGGGATCAGCGCGTCAAAGTCACTTGCTACCCACGTGCATTGGGTATTAATGCGTTTACAAAGCTCATTGCCGAGATCGATATCGAAACCAACAAAATCCCCTTTTGCATCTTTAGAAGAAAACGGCGCGTAGGTGGTGTCCGTACCCAGACGAAGACTCTGTGGAAGTGCTGCGAAGACGCTTGCGGTGGTGCTCAGGCCAAGCAGCAAAGACAGAGCGAGAACTTGCTTTTTCATGCGTAACTCCCAGGTTTACGGATCTTATTATGTGTGATGTCGTGTTGTGTTTGTTTTGTGTTGCAGACCAGAGTTGCAGTTCTTATGCCACTTTTTCCTGCGTGAAAGAAAGTGTGCATTTTTGTGTTAAATAAAAGTTACAACTCCGTCACAAGAATGAAAGATAGCAGGTCTGGTATGAGGAAAAAGCATTAACGGTGGAAAATAACGGATAAATGTTCTGGAAGTGATCGGGATTGCAAAATCGCCCCATGATGAGGCGCAGGGTTTTGTGATGCACCACGCTGGCGCAGAGCTTATGCTCCACTCCAGCGAGCGAACAAGTCTTCTGGCAGCTCAATATCAAACTGATCGAGCACCCGGTTGACCGTCTGGTCAATGATATCCTGCACGCTTTGCGGACGATGATAAAACGCTGGCATTGGCGGCATAATCACCGCCCCCAACTCGGCAGCCTGGGTCATTAAACGCAAATGGCCAAGATGCAGCGGCGTTTCACGCACGCAGAGCACCAGCGGGCGCCGCTCTTTTAGCACCACATCTGCCGCACGCGTTAGCAGACCATCGGTATAGCTATGCACAATGCCTGAAAGGGTTTTGATTGAGCAAGGCAATATGACCATGCCGTGGGTCTTAAAAGAGCCAGAGGAAAGGCTGGCGGCGATATCACGCGAGTCGTGAACCACATCGGCAAAGGCCTGAACTTCTCGTAAGGAAATATCGGTTTCCAACGCGAGTGTCTGGCGGGCTGCATTGCTCAGGATAAGATGCGTTTCGATGTCCGGTAATTGTTGCAGTACCTGAAGCAGTCGCACACCGTAAGTTGCGCCACTGGCACCTGAAATCCCAACAATTAACCGTTTCATATTTTTCATTCGCCCGTGGAGTTTATCTGGGCTGACTTTGCCGCAAGATGGGCAGGGATGCAAGAAATGGTCACCCTCTCCTTCCGGGAGAGGGTGACGGTGAGGATGGCTTTAACCCTCGTTATGCATCTCTAAGTTTTCCACTTCGTTCTGACGGGCAATCGCTTGTGAATCGTCATTACGCAGCGACTCAAGATACTCAAGGTATTCGTGATCCACATCTTTGGTCACGTAGATACCGTTGAACACCGAACATTCAAACTGCGTGATATCCGGATTCTCCACCCGAACCGCCTCAATCAGATCGTTCAGATCCTGGAAAATCAGACCGTCTGCACCGATCAGCTGACGGATCTCATCAACTTCACGACCGTGAGCAATCAGTTCGTTGGCGCTGGGCATATCAATACCGTAAACGTTCGGGAAGCGGATCTCTGGCGCCGCGGAGGCAAGATAGACTTTCTTCGCACCGGCTTCACGCGCCATTTCGATAATCTGCTCAGAAGTGGTCCCGCGCACGATGGAGTCATCCACCAGCAGCACGTTTTTATCACGGAATTCGGCGCGGTTGGCGTTGAGTTTACGACGCACCGATTTACGGCGCAGCTGCTGGCCCGGCATGATAAACGTGCGGCCCACGTAGCGGTTTTTCACAAAACCCTGACGGTACGGCTTGTCGAGAATACGGGCGATTTCCAGCGCGATGTCGCACGAGGTTTCTGGAATCGGGATAACCACGTCGATATCCAAATCTTCCCACTCGCGAGCAATTTTCTCACCGAGCTTTTTACCCATTTCCACACGGGCGCTGTAAACGGAAATTTTGTCGATGAACGAGTCCGGGCGCGCAAAGTAAACGTACTCGAACAGGCATGGGTTGCTGGTTGGGTTGTCAGCACACTGGCGGGTAAACAGCTGCCCTTTTTCGGTGATGTACACCGCTTCGCCCGGTGCGATATCGCGCAGGAATTCGAAGCCCAGCGTATCAAGCGCCACGCTTTCGGAGGCCACCATGTATTCGGTGCGGCCATCATTTAAATCACGCTTGCCCATCACCAGCGGGCGAATCCCGTTCGGATCGCGGAACGCCACCATACCGTGGCCGATAATCATCGCCACACAAGCATACGCGCCGCGAATCTGGCGGTTGGTTGCGGCAATAGCGGCAAAAATATTGTCTGCTTCCAGCGGGTAATTGCGGAAATTATCCAGCTCGCTGGCGAAAATATTAAGCAGGATTTCAGAATCGGAAGTGGTGTTAATGTGGCGACGCTTTTCTTCGAACAGCTTCTGGCGCAGTTCGTGGGCGTTAGTCAGATTACCGTTGTGTGCAAGGGTAATACCATACGGGGAGTTAACGTAGAAAGGCTGGGCTTCAGAAGCGCTGGAGCTGCCTGCCGTGGGGTATCGCACATGGCCGATCCCCATATTTCCCTGCAGGCGCTGCATGTGAATAGCGCCAAACACATCGCTCACCAGACCGTTAGCTTTACGCAGACGGAAACAGTTTAAGGCATCAATAGTGACGATGCCTGCGGCATCCTGCCCGCGATGCTGAAGCACCGTTAACGCGTCATAAATAGACTGGTTTACCGGCATAAAACCGGCGATCCCGACAATACCGCACATGTTGTCTTTTCCTCATTAAGCCATAACCCCCGCGCTACGGCCGGGGCAAGAAACTTGACGAGCTTTGCAGATAGTCAAAGAACCATCTGATGATGAAACTGAATTGCGGAATAAGCTGCGACTTTTGCCAGTCGTCACTCTTCGAAAAACCAGTAAACGTATCAAGAAAGAACAGAATGGCGGCGACGATCAGTGCGCCACGTAACGCACCAAAACAGATCCCCAACACCCTGTCTGTACCCGACAGGCCGGTTTTCTCAACCAGCGCGCTAATCACATAATTGACTATCGCCCCGACGATGAGTGTCGCGATAAACAGTATCGCGATAGCTATTCCATTACGTACCAGTTCGTCTTCAAAGCCGGTGAACCAGACTGACAGGTAAGTGTAGTAATGACTGGCGACAAAGAAAGCACAGCCCCAGGTTACCAGCGATAACGCTTCACGCACAAACCCACGAATAACGCTAATCAGAGCCGAAAAGCCGATGACCGCAATAATGGCGTAATCTATCCAGACCATGAACAAATCCCACGACAAATCGCCCTGACGTCCAGTTCGGGGCGCATTCTAACAGAAAAAGAAAACGTTTGCGTAGGGATTTCCTTCCCCCGCGTAAATAAATAATGGCGTTGAAAAAAGGCTCAACGCCATTGGTTTTTTGCCCTATTGCCGCAGAATTTTCCCCTCATTCTGTCCCTCTCCCCAGTGGGGCGAGGGCGCTGTCTTTCCCCCCTCTTCTTTGCAGAGAGAGGGGAGGGGTGAGGGTTAAAACTCTCTAGCGAGCCGTATAATTCATGACCACACCGTTCAAACCGGAAATTGCACTCAGCTCACCCAGAGACGATTTCAGCTTGTCTTTCGAAGCATCCGGCCCTACCAGAATTCGGGTGACTTTACCCTGAACTGGCGTCGACGGTGAAGTGTAAACACGGAACCCGGCGCCGCGTAGTTTACCAACAATTTCATTGACTTTATCGGCATTCTTCAAGGCACCGAGCTGCACCACGTAAGCTTTCCCGACGGGGGCCTGCTCGGCCGTTTCTTGCTGGGCAGGTTTTGCAGGCGCAGGCGGCTCTTCACTCATCATCGCCAGGCGTTCTTCGGTTTGATCGACCTCCGCCCTGCCGTGCGGTTTTGCTGCTGGTTTAGGTTTTGGCTTCTCAATCGCCGGCTTCAGCCTGGGCTGCTCGCGGGTAAGGGGGACTTCGTCAATACCCGCACCGTTATCGCCTGGCAGTGAGGCAATATCCAGCCCGGGTGCCGCTGCCGTACCCGCCCTTACCTCTTCTGCCGCGCCTTCCGGTGGCTGCGAAGGCAGCGCCTGAGTCGCCGCAGGCAGCATATCCAGCTCGTCGGTGTCACCCGGTTTTGGCACCAGAGGGATAGCGGCAAACTGATCCTGATAGTACTTTTTCTGACCATCAAGCAGCCCTGGCAGGATAATCACCCCCAATGCGACCAGAATAATGGTTCCGACTAATCGATTCTGAAACTTACTCGCCACCAGCTTTCTCCGCGTCCAACGCTTCCATTACGTGGGCTACAGTATGAAATGAACCACATACCAGCACGGTATCATTTTCCGTGGCGGCCTTCATTGCGGCACGCCAGGCCTGCGCCACGCTGCCATAGACTTCGCCCTGACCGAGATGTTCAATCAGCTGTTCCGCCGTCGCACCACGCGGGCCTTCTAATGGAGCACAATACCAGCTATCAACCTGAGGCGACAAACAGGCCAGCGTACCGGCGATGTCTTTGTCATGCAGCATGCCGATAACCGCCAGCACGCGCCCACGTTTCGGAAGCTGCGCGATACGCCCGGCCAGATACCCTGCCGCATGAGGGTTGTGCGCCACATCGAGAATAACCAACGGCTCTTGCGAAATCACCTGGAATCTCCCCGGCAACGTCGCCTCTTCAATGCCTTGAATCATAGCGGCATGACTGACGTTTAGTTCGCTTGCCCGCAATGCGGCAAGTGCCGTTGCGGCATTCGGTTGTGGAACCAGCGGCAGCGGTAAATCATGTAGCTCACCCTGAGCATCTTTAAAGCTCCAGCTTTCTTCATCCACTTGATATGACCAATCCACATCACGGCGCAGCAACCGAGCGCCCTTTTCCGCCGCCACATCGGCAATGGTGTGTGGCATATCTGGCTCGCCGACGATGGCCGGTTTCCCACCGCGGAACACGCCCGCTTTTTCACGCCCGATGCTTTCGCGGTCTGGCCCCAGCCAGTCGGTGTGATCCAGCGCGATACTGGTAACCACAGCCACGTCGGCATCGACAATATTGGTCGCATCCAGACGCCCGCCCAGGCCCACTTCAAGGATCGCCACATCCACCGCCAGTTGCTTAAACAACAGGAGCGCCGACAGGGTGCTGTACTCAAAATAGGTCAGTGAAGTTTCGCCGCGCGCGGCCTCAATTTGGGCAAATGCCGCCGTGTGATAAGCCTCGTCCAGCTCTTCGCTTTGCACGCGTACGCGTTCGGTATAGCGCACCAGGTGCGGTGAACTATAGACGCCAACGCTATATCCCGCCGCCATCAACACTTTTTCCAGCGTGCGGCACGTTGTACCCTTGCCGTTGGTTCCGGCAATCGTAAACACCGTGGGCGCCGGTTTTAGTACCTCAAGCGTCGTGGCAACTTTCTTTACCCGCTCAAGGCCAAGCTCAATGGTTTTAGAGTGAAGGTTTTCGAGATAACAAAGCCACGTGGCCAGGGGCGACGTGGCTTGAGGAGTTTGAGTTTTTTCCATGATGCCCGCTCTACCTACGGTTCAAGAAAAAGGGCAGGACCTGTTTGGCCTGCCCTTATTAACTATCAGGCCTCGTGACCTTCTTCCGGTGCGGCCGGAACCACAATCGGTTCACGCGGCGCTTCCGGATTCGGCGCGGGCTGATTGGTCAGTTTTGCCAGAATGCTTGCCAGTTTCAGGCGCATTTCCGGGCGGCGAACGATCATATCGATCGCCCCTTTTTCGATCAGGAACTCGCTGCGCTGGAAGCCCGGCGGCAGTTTTTCACGCACGGTCTGTTCAATCACGCGCGGGCCTGCAAAGCCGATCAGCGCTTTTGGTTCAGCAATGTTCAGATCGCCCAGCATGGCGAAGCTTGCCGACACGCCGCCCATGGTTGGGTCAGTCAGCACCGAAATATACGGCAAACCGCGCTCCTGCATTTTTGCCAGCGCCGCGCTGGTTTTCGCCATCTGCATCAGCGACATCAGCGCTTCCTGCATACGCGCGCCACCGGACGCTGAGAAGCAGATCAGCGGGCAGTTATCTTCCAGAGCCTGTTCCACGGCACGCACAAAACGCGCGCCCACCACAGAACCCATGGAACCGCCCATGAAAGCAAACTCAAACGCCACCGCCACAATTGGCATGTTATAAAGCGTGCCTTTCATCACCACCAGCGCATCTTTCTCGCCGGTCTCTTTCTGGGCGGATGCCAGACGATCTTTGTATTTTTTCGAGTCTTTAAACTTGAGAATATCTTTTGGCTCAAGCTCGCTACCCAGCTCAAACAGCGAGCCTTCATCTAACAGGCTATGCAGGCGATCGCGCGCGGACATGCGCATGTGGTGATCGCACTTTGGGCAGACTTCAAGATTGCGTTCCAGTTCGGCACGGTACAGAACCTGGCCACAGCTGTCGCATTTTGTCCACACCCCTTCAGGGATACTCGCCTTACGGGTAGGGGTGATATTGCTCTTATTGAGAATTCGTTCAATCCAGCTCATTGATGACCTTTCTGCTTGAACCTGGTCGATGCCAGTTTTTCTGAGGCAGTCAATACCTGCCCCAGACCATAAATGGTGCTCATTAAAACATAACGGCCCGCGACTTTGGATAAAAAAGTGGTCGAACCGCGCGACAGGATTACTTTTGCAGGCGTTTGGCCGCGCGTTTATGGCGGAGGATCTCAACCACGCCCGGCAATATCGACAGTAAAATAATCGCCACAATCAGTAATTTCAGGTTTTCCTGCACGATGGGTAGATCGCCGAACAGGTAACCTGCGTAGGTGAACAACAATACCCACAGCAACGCACCGCCCACGTTATACAGCGCAAAGTGGCGATAGGACATATGCCCCATGCCGGCAACAAACGGTGCGAAAGTTCGCACAATCGGTACGAAGCGCGCGAGGATAATCGTTTTTCCGCCATGACGCTCGTAAAAAGCGTGTGTTTTATCAAGATAACTGCGACGGAAAATTTTTGAGTCCGGGTTGCTGAACAACTTTTCGCCAAACATCCGCCCAATAGTGTAGTTCACCGCATCACCCACAATAGCGGCGATAACCATCAAAATCACCATGGTATGAACGTTCAGATCGTTGGTTGGCAATGCCGCCAGCGCGCCCGCCACAAACAGCAACGAATCACCCGGCAGGAACGGCGTCACCACCAGACCCGTCTCGCAAAACAGAATCAAAAACAGAATGGCATAAACCCAGACGCCATACTGCGCGACCAACTCCGCCAGGTGCACATCAATGTGCAGAATAAAATCAATAATAAAGTGGATAAAATCCATAGTTATCTACCTTTGTCGACCGGAGTCAGTCTGCCAAAAAAAGGGGTCCCATCGGGGGTTTAGGCAACGCAAAATGTTCAGGGTAGTCCACAGAAACTAAGTACAAGCCTTCTGCTTTACCGGTTGCAGCTGCCAGCTTGCGATCTTTTGCCGCCAGCAATTGAGCCATCCAGTCTTCTGCCTGGTTGCCACAGCCGATTTCCATCAGGCTGCCGACAATATTGCGCACCATGTGATGCACAAAAGCGTTGGCTTTAATATCCACCACCACGTAAGCACCGTAACGCGTGACGTTGATATGCATCAGGTTACGCCACGGCGTGCGCGACTGGCATTGCACCGCGCGGAACGAAGTAAAATCGTTTTCGCCCAGCAAACACTGTGCCGCACGATGCATACGCTCAGCATCCAGAGGATGGTAAAAATGCGTTACCCCCTGTGACATCACCGCCGGGCGCAGACGCTGGTTATAAATCACATAGCGATAGCGCCGCGCCGTCGCGCTGAAGCGCGCGTGAAAATCATCGGGCACATTTTTGACCCAACGCACGGCAATGTCGCCAGGTAAATTCGCATTTACCCCCAGCGTCCATGCCGCATCTTTACGCTGCACGCGCGTTTCAAAGTGCACCACCTGGCCGGTGGCATGAACACCTGCGTCGGTGCGCCCGGCGCAGAAGACGCCGATCGGCTCGTCCGCCACTTTGGAGAGCGCTTTTTCAAGCTTCTCCTGCACGCTGCGCACTTCATTCTGGCGCTGCCAGCCGTAATATTTGCTGCCGTCGTATTCAATGCCGAGCGCAATTTTATAAAGAGGGCTGGTTCTGGAAAGATCGGGCAACTCCTCGGACATTAGTACATATACTCCTGCACTAATTTTTCAGCGGTTTTCACCGCCATCAGCGCGCCGCCAAAGCGAACGTTATCGGCAACAGACCAGAACTGGATCTGTTCTGGCATGCCGTAATCGTTGTGGATACAGCCGATGGAAAGATGTGCGCTACCGGAAGCATCAGCAACCTGAGTCGGGAACTCGCCTGCTTCGGAAAGCTCGATATCTTCAAACTGCATATACGCATCACGCGCTTCTTCAGCGGCAAGCGGGCGCATCGCTTCAAAGTTAACCATCTGCGCGTGGCCGTAAAATACCGGAGCCTGAACGAAGCTCGCAGAAATCATCACGCCTTCGTCTTGCAGCACCTTACGCACTTCGTTCACCAGGCGGCGCTCTACAGGCACGCTACCTTGTGCATCTGGGACTAACGGCAGCATGTTAAAGGCCAACTGGCGGCCAAACAGGTCAGCCTCTTCGATAGGCAAACCGTTAAGCAGGCGGGCGCTCTGCCCTGCCAACGCATCTACCGCCGTTTTGCCGCGCCCGGACGCAGCCAGTAGGTTAGTGACCTGAATACGCGATAATCCCCCCTGCTCGATAAGCGGCTTTAGCGCGCTCAGTAGCTGGCTGGTCAGACTGTCAGCAACGGCCACCAGGTTACGATTGCGGTATTCGCCCAGCACAAATGGGTTCACGTCAGGCACCACCAGCGGCACATCGTGCTCCATCGCAAACAGGCCGCTGGAGTCAATAACCAGGCAGCCCGCGTTGGTGGCTTCTTCGATATAACGCGCGGACGCTTCAGCGCCTGCCACAAAGAATGCCAGTTGAACCTGCGTCCAGTCGAATGCTTCCGCATCCTGAACCATCACGGTTTTGCCTTCGTAACGGATATTTTCACCGGCGCTTTCGTTGCGCGCCAGCGCATACAATTCACCAACCGGGAACTGGCGTTCGGCAAGCAGTTCAATCACAGCTGCGCCTACGGCACCCGTGGCACCTAAAACGGCAATATTCCAGCCTTCAGACATGTTGGTTTACTCCAGACTTTGATAGCAGTATCGCCCCGGCGATATACCGGGACGATAAAAAGGATTGTATTAACGTCCTGCTTGATAGATGGCGTTAAAGCCCAGCTTTTGCAGCATTGCCGCGGCAGCTTCATCATCGCACTGAATATAGAGCGATGACCATTCACGGCGCTCCAGATAATTTTTGCGTAGCTTGTCAAACTCGCCCGCAATGGCCGCGACTTTACGCAGCGGGGCATCGTCGCGGCGCACATCATACACCAGATGAACCAGTCTTTTGAGTGTCGCCTGATCGAGCGCGCCGTGCAGGGTGATGCGGCCAAACTCAGGGGCTGGCAGCAAAGTGTCTAATGCCACCTGCTGTTTCTGGCCGATAAACGCGCTAAATGCTTCAAACACCTGCGTGGTGCCGCGCGCTTTGCCTTCCAGCGTATAGCCCGCGATGTGCGCAGTCCCGATATCGACTTTATTGAGCAGCGCCACATTGAGTTCAGGCTCCGGCTCCCAGACATCCAGCACCACGCTCAAGTCCTGCCCGTTCTCCAGACATTTCAGCAACGCGGCGTTATCCACCACCGGGCCACGGCAGGCGTTAATCAGAATCGCACCGGGTTTGAGGCTGGAGATAAGCTTTTCATCGGCAAGATGCAGCGATTGGTAAGGGCCGTCTTTAAACAGCGGCGTATGGAACGTCAGCACATCGGCTTCACGTACCAGGGTTTCCAGCGGCTGGAAATCACCTTCATCACCACGGTCAGCGCGCGGAGGATCGCAAAGCAGCGTGCGAACGCCAAAAGCTTCCAGGCGAGCCTGCAGGCGTGAACCTACGTTACCGACGCCAACAATGCCCACCGTGCGGTCGGCAAGCTGGAAACCGTCGCGTTCCGCAAGCATTAGTAGCGCGGAAAAGACGTACTCAACCACCGCGATAGCGTTACAGCCAGGAGCCGCTGAAAAAGCGATGCCTGCCTGATTAAGGTAATTTTCATCAACGTGGTCGGTGCCCGCCGTTGCCGTACCGACAAATTTAATCCCTTTGCCATCAAGTAAATCAGCATTCACTTTGGTGACCGAACGCACCATTAGCGCATCGGCATCAGCCAGTTCGGATACGGGAATAGGACGCCCGGCAACCGCAGTAACATCGCCAAGGCGACTAAACAATTCGCGTGCATAGGGCATATTTTCGTCAACGAGGATTTTCACGTTAGCTACCTGTTCGGTTAATCGTCGAGAATAAGCCCGATAGTGTGCCATAATCTGGCGTCCTGGCATACTTGAGCCGGGGATCGACAAAGGATTTTAGCTTATGCAACCCATTCAGGGGGCCACAGCACGCCCTCCGGGGGAACCGTCCTCCCCCCTTTCTGCGGCAGGCGAGCTTCCGCTTTCCACTCAGCAACGTACCGTTCTGGAACGTTTGATCACGCGTATTGTTGCCCAAAGCCTGCAGCAAAGCGCCGAAGTGTGGGCCGGACTCAAACACGATCTCGGGCTAAAAGGTGAGACGCCTTTATTATCGCGTCACTTCCCCGCGGCTGAGCAAAATCTCAATCAGCGCCTGAGCCTGGCACAAACCACCCACGCCACGCGCCAGGTGATTCAGCAGCTCAGTGACCTTCTGCCACAGGGCAATAATCGCCAGGCCGTGAGCGATTACATCCGCCAGCAGTTTGGTCAGACCGCGCTCGGCCAGCTCACGCCCGAACAATTAAAAAGCGTACTGACGCTGCTGCAAAATAACCAGCTGGCGATCCCACAGCCGCAGCAGCGCCCGGCGACCGACCGTCCGCTGCTGCCTGCCGAACATAATTCGTTAAATAAACAGGTAGCCAGGCTCGCCGCAACAACCGGCGAGTCAGGAAAATTAATCTGGCAGTCGATGCTGGAGCTTTCCGGGGTCAAATCGGGCGAGCTTATCCCGGCCAAACACTTCACGCTACTCACCACCTGGTTACAGGCGCGCCAGACCCTGAGCCATCAGAGTGCCCCGACGCTGCATACCATCCAGGCGGCGCTTAAACAGCCGCTTGAGGCGGGAGAGTGGAAAGAGATAACGGACTATTCCCAGCAGCGCTTTCAGGCGGCACCCCAGACGTTACTCACCACCGCACAGGTGTTGGATATTCTCAATCAGGTGTTCTTAAAACGCGCGGAGCGTCTGCCCGTAAAGCATGAAGTACTGAATCCGCAGCCGATTTTCAACCCAATCTGGGCACCGTTTATCGAGCCATTGAAAGCGGTAAGCGCCCGGCCAGCCATGGCATTGACCGCGCTGATAGTCGTGATGATAGTGCTGTGGATAGCGATCTAGCAATAAGCCACCCGCAAAGGGTGGCGCAGACTGATGACAAACCCCATGAGTTTCGCAAAACGCACATAGACCATTAATAAAAAACAAGGAAAATCAATTTATTGATTTTCGGCTGATAACCACAAAGAAGGAAAAACCACGCTTTTTCCTTCTTTGTCAAAAATCTCACTTATTTACTTTTCTTTCACTTTATTGGGATAACACAAATGTTCACCGATACCATTAATAAATGTGCGGCGAATGCCGCGCGCATTGCCCGATTGTCGTCAAACAACCCGCTTGGTTTCTGGATCAGTTCCGCAATGGCGGGAGCTTACGTGGGTCTGGGGATCATTCTGATTTTCACCC